>JAJEJA010000098.1 GCA_022828145.1 Candidatus Poribacteria bacterium
ATCACTACTACATTCTAATGTTTTATGTGATTTCGCACCAGCATCACACAACTTTTCACGATTGGGGATAGGACTCAATACTGGTTAGTATTGAGGTGAAAATCCTATCCAAAGATGCTGATATATAATACCACATTTTCAGGTAAATGTCAAATTTAATTTACATATAAACCCTTTGGTCTCCGTCTACATCCCCTACCTAAAGGCAGGGGTCTTGACGGGTTTAAGATAAGTTTATAATATTTTCCTTTTGAAAAGTGTACGAATTCGTACAAAATAGTGTACATGCGTACATTCTTGTACATCCCTTGTTCAGTTAGTGACTGCAAGGCTTTGTAGCGTGTTTTCTGACTGATTCAATTTTTTAATTTCGCTGAAATGTACAGTATTCTCTCTATGTTGAAATATGCAAGAAAATATTGTATTTTTTCTGATATTATGATTATTTCTGAACATTTTGTAGAATAGCATTGTCAACACCTTTTTACATAAACTTATAGTAATGCAGTTAATAACTTATATTTTTATTGTAACATATATAAATACAGATATCAAGTTAAAATTGCATGAAACAGATAGGACTTACGCATTCAAGGATGAATGTGCTACAAGGGACACAAACTGGAAAGTTTGTGCTACAAAGAAACGCACAATCTAACAGAATGTGCTACAGCCATGGTCTTGGGAATCGCTAAATTGACGCATAAGGCAGAATACGCGTATGGTATTCTGCATTGATTAGGAAATCGCACCTAACTACAAAGCAGATGGATCCATAAAAGTTTTCATATCCCAGAGAAGGACGGTGCCATCATAACTCCCGCTTGCAAGAAGTTCGCCATCCGGTGTAAAGGCTAAATCTTGGACATCCGATGCGTGCCCCCAGAAAGTATGGCGCAATTCGCCAGTCGCCATTTCCCACAAATGAATCGGTGCTTTGTCCAATCCCCACGTCCACCATGCACCTGAAACGAGGTACTTTCCACAAGGCGAAAATGTCAATGCCCAAGGACGAATACATCCCTTAGGTTGAAGGAATATCATCCGTGTTTCTAAGGTTTCTGTGTCCCACAATCGGATTTCGTTGTTTAACCCGTCTGCGATCCAAGTGCCGAGTCCGCCTGCTATCCAGTTTCCACACGGAGAAAAAACAATTGACTGTATGTGTTGATATTCTTTCCATTGAAGATTCCCACCCTTGCTAACTCGCTCAATTTCCTCTGGTTCACCTCTATATAAGGAGACATCTTCTAAGGTGTCAGGTAATGGAAGTGGTGAGATTTGTTCTCCGGTTTCAATATTCCAGAGCAATGCTGTTCCATCTCTGGAAGCGGTAACGAAGCGTTTTCCATCTGGATGAAATGCTATTGATTCAATTGAACTGGTATGTCCGATCAGTGTATGCTGTTTTTGCCAGCGTGCGACATTCCAAATATATAATTCCTCTCCCCGTGCCCCGCTAACAATATATTCCCCTGTAGGAGAAAACGATAACGCATAGCTCCCGTGTTCATGTGCTATCAGTTCAGCGACTAATTCTTCAGATTCTATGTGCCAGACTTGTATCCCACTGTCTCCCACATCAATTGCTAAGAGTTGATCATCTGGAGACAACGTCATGCACTTTCTTGCAGTTCTGCGTTTATCTTCAGGTGGAAGTATTTGCTGGACTTGCCGACTTTTGATATTCCAAAAAACCTTTCCACTGCCGCCATAATGACCACTGATCAATGTTTTGTTATCTTGCATAAATGCCACCGAAAAAGGAGCACTTCGATTACCAGAGAAGAATGACTTTGTAGCTAAAGTATCTTCCTCCCATATCTGTATTTTTCGGTTCGAGCTCGCAATAACGAGTTTCGTTCCATCGATTGAAAATCTTACATTACTTGTTGGGGCACCAACAGTGTTGAAGGTATCCAGTTTTTTGTCGCTTGAAGCATCCCAAATTTCTACTTTATCCTCATAGATGTCTGCCACGCGTAGTGTTTCATCAGGAGCATACGCAAGTCTTACTCGGTTTCCTTCACAACTTTTAGGTGTCATAATAAGAGATTCACTCTGAATATCCCACACTTGAACGGTAGTCCCAAGACTTGCACTGGCAAGGTATTGTCCACACGGAGCAAACAGGAGCGTATGCAATGGATTGGTGTGTCCCGTAAGGCACGCGATGTCTTCACCTGTGTTTATATTTGCGATCGTCACTGTTTCTGGTGCAGATACATACGCAAATAAATTGCTGTTGGGTGAAAAAGCGATGGGAAAATATTTGTCATAAGCAGCACCTTCTTTTCTATAATCATTTAACTTTGGTTCTTCAAGTTTATAATCCCTGATAGGTGTGTTAGGCTCTGTGTGCCATGCATAGACAGCACTATGTCCAAAACCGGAAGCAGCGAGATATTGATCGTCCGGTGAGAAGTGGGCATGCAAAATGACATTGCGATCCTCTGTACCTCCCCAGTCTGCTCTTGTAACACACTGTCCGTTTTGTGTATCCCACACCTTAAGAATCCCGTCTTGGTCTCCCGTGGCGATCCAACGAGAATCGTGTGAGAAGGTTGCGACATTCATCATGCCGCGTTCTGTGCCCATCAATGCGCGGGGTTTAAGTGTTTCCATATCATATAACCAGAATCCGATTTTTGTTGCAACGGAAAGATATCTGGCATCAGGTGAGAATTCTACATCAAGACGTATGCCTTGTCCGAATCGTGCAATTGCGCCTTCGGGGAGTTCCCAGGTTGTTATATCTGTGTCGTCAAGTGGTCTAAGTGCAAGAGCTGAAGGGTTTCTGTTTTCCATAAAGATGTCTCCTTTTATTGCTTATAGACGTTCGATATGCAATAACCGCGCGTCAAGGTATTATACAGAATTGACCAAGAGAATTGATGAGAAATGTTTAACAGTTGATAAAAGGTTTCATATCCCACAAGAGGATGGTGCCATCATAACTACCGCTTGCAAGAAGTTCGCCATCTGGTGAAAAAGCAAGATCTTGAATGTCTGTAGGGTGTCCATAGAAGGTATGGACGTTTTCCCCAGTGGCTACCTCCCATAGATGGATGGACATCTGCTCTAAACCACTTTTCCACCACGTCCCGGAAGCAAGATACCTTCCACAAGGGGAAAAAGCAAGTCGGTAGGTCTTAGAAGCATCTGTAGGTAGTAGTATCGCCATTCGTGCTTCTAAGGTTACTGCATCCCACAGTCTAATCTCATTAGGTATTCCTCTCCCTCTCCGTGACAATTTGCAGGCGATGAGATTACCACACGGAGAAATCTTTATAGTACCAGGGCAAAAACCTGGCTGGTGGATCCTCAACTTCTGTTTCCATTTAATGAATTGTTGAATTTCTTGGATGCTACCTTTATATAGGGAAAAATCTTCTAATATCGGTTCTAAAGGGAGTGAGCCTACCTGTTCACCATTCTCAACATTCCATACCCGTGCGGTTCTGTCATGGGATGTGGTGACGAGCTGCCTACCATCAGGGTGGAATACCACATTTGTAATCTCATCAGTGTGCCCTATGAGTTCGTGCCGCTTTTCCCAACGCTGCGTGTCCCATACATAGAGCTCATTGGGCACAGATGCGCTGGCAAAACAATCTCCTGTCGGTGAGTAAGCCAACTGTAGAATACGTTTGTCATGTCCAGTCAGTTCGGCAATTAGGTTGCCAGATGTAATCTCCCAGACTGTGATAGTGATATCATTGTTATAGCGACCACCAAAAGCAAGGATTTTTTCACAAGGGGACAAGATACTCTTAAGACCAAAAGAGAACCCCTCTGTATCGGGGCAGAAAATTCGTTGTGCCTGACGTTTTTGAACAGACCAGAACATGGTTTCAGATCTGTAACAACTCATCAGAGTCTCTCCTTGTTGAGAAAAACGCAACCAATCGACGACTTGTGTATGTGCATCAGGTATTGGCACGACCCTAATCGGTTCTTCTGCTGTCCATACTCGGATTTCACGAAAGTTTGCGATTGCGAACTGTTTCCCATCGTCTGAATAGCGACATATTGCCCTGCGTGTCCGAAATTCCAAAGTGCCTGTCTTCTCGCGCTGCACCGTATCCCACATCACAACCTTTCCCTCCTGGACTTCAGCCACATGTAATGTTCCATCAGGCGTATAAGCAAGTTTCATAGAAGTAGTGCTGCCTGCGGCGTGTACTATTTCTGAGGTGGCGTTGTGAATATTACACACCTGCACATCGCCATTCCTGTGCGCCGATGCAAGGTATTGACCACACGAGGAAAATACAAGACCTTGAAATCCCAAAGGGACGGGATAATTTAAGTCTGTAATAAGTTCACCGGTGTCTATATCTGAAATCGTTACTGTGGTCCGGGGTGATACAGAGGACACATACGCGAGTAGATTCCCGTTAGGTGAGAAGCAGATTGGAAAGTTGTGACCTTTCGTATCTTCCGCATCAATCGGAAACCGTAGGAGGGGTTCATTAGCATCCGTGCGCCAAGTGTAGACGGCATTTCGTCCGTGGCTGGTTACAGCAAGATATTGTCCATCCCCCGAAAATTGGAGCATACTAACACTGGCATTACCCATATTCCCGCGGTAGTCTATATTAGTGATGCACTGCAGGGTTTGTGTGTCCCATACTTTAACGATGCCATCCGCATTGCCGGTAGCGATCCACTGTGCATCGCGCGAAAAGGCGATCGGTTGAAGCATCCCCCGTTCTGTCTCAAACAGTGCAAGGGGATTAAGTGTAGGTAAGTCATACAACCAACATCCGAGTGCCGTTGCGACAGCGAGATGCTCCCCATCGGGTGAAAATGACAGATCCCACAGACGCCCCCGTCCCAATCGTGCAATTGCTCCTTCGGGGAGTTTCCAGGTTGTCACGTCGCTGTTTGTTTGCGTTGATTGTATAGTTGTCTGTGACCGTAGATTTTCCATAAAATGCCTCCGATTTTATTGTAGCGTGAAATGTCTTACATGCCTATAAACGGTTTCATATCCCAAAGGAGGATTGTACCATCGTAGCTGCCACTTGCCAAGAGTTTACCATTCGGTGAAAATGCGAGTGCCCATACATCTGTTTGATGTCCTTTGAAGGTGTGGATGCATTCTCCAGTATTAACTTTTAACAGACAGATTGGCATAAATTCTTGTCCCTCTTGCCATTGTGCACCTACAGCAAGGTATTTGCCGCAAGGTGAAAACCTAAAGGTCTGTGGTCTCTGACATTCTGTCGGCGGAATTATTACCATACAGGTTTCTAAGGTAGTTGAATCCCATATTCGGATTTCATTTCTCCACTCCCTTCTAATCACACCAGCAATGCGTGTGCGGCAAGGAGATAACTTGAGCTTACCCCAGATCCGTTGCGTTTCAGAATCTGGTTGTTCGTGAAAACGTTGAATATCTTGTGATGTACCTTTATACAATGATGTATCTGAGCATATTGATATATCAAGTGAACCGACCTGTTCACCGCTTCCTAAATCCCATACGAGAATTGGACCGACACGTGGCACTATGATCCCTTGTTTCTTGTCTGAAGGTAACAATAGTTGCCAACGTTTAGAGACTTGCATCTCGCTTTGTACAATTGGATTTTGAATGTGGTGTTGTTTTTTCCACTGCTTTGCATCCCATATTGTGAAGCTATCACCATAGAAACTCACAAAGTGTTCACCGTCTGGTGAAAAACCCATTCTAACGATTCTTGATGGATTTTGCGTTAATTCAGCGATTCGTTTGCTGGATTCAAGATGCCAGATATAGATGATTTTTCGAATATTGGTAGTGACAAGATATTCTTCACACGGAGAGAACGACATCCTTTTCACTCCTTGATATTCTTCATTGAGTTCTGTAAACAGTTTATCTGCATCTAAATCCCAGACTCTAACAACACGACTTTCTTCTACGACAGCGAGGAGTCTCTTACTTCTCGATAAAGATATTTTATCGGGTGATTCTGGATGTGCCAGATGGATTTTCTGTTGCACTTGTCCGTTCATAACGTCCCATATCCTATATCCGGAAACATCATTAGCACTGAGTAGCTTGCGGCTGTCTTTGAGAAACTTTACAGAAATTACACCTCTTGATATATGTGTGGGAAGTGATTGAACTGTAGAGGGATTGCCTTGTGTCCACACCTGCAGTTCTCCACATCTATTAGTTGCAGCGAATCGTGTTCCATCTGATGAAAAAGACCCAAATATAGGGTTTGGAGATTCAAAGGTATCTACTGTTTTTTGTTGCTTTGCATCCCAGATGACCACCTCCTTGCGAGAGAACCCAGCAACCTGTAAGTTTCCATCGGCTGTATAGGACGGAACACTTATCTCTAAACTTCGATTGTCGCTATGGACTGTTGGTGACATCTTTAGAGTACCGTTGTTAACATTCCATATAAGGATTTTATTACCTCGATTTGTAGCTGCAAGATATTTTCCGCATGGAGAGAATGCCAACTGATAACAGCCAATTGTTGATGTGTCAGTATAGTCATCTCGTAGTTTAGCAATCAGTTCTCCTGTCTCTATATGCACTACTGATGTAGTATTTGCTTCAGGGGTATATGCGATGAGACTTCCATCTGGCGAAAGAACTACAGGAAGGATATGTCCCTTTCCTTGTTCCGGTTGAAGAGAAAGGCTTTTAATTGGTGTACCAGTATTTGTCTGCCAATCGTAAATCGTAAAATGCAAACCACCTCCACTATCGCGTGAAATTAATTGTGAACACGTTATGTATTTCCCCTCTTGTGAAAACAGGAGATTTCGGGGATGTGCCTGCATTGCATTAGTACTTTTAAGTAAATCTATGCTGTCAGCACATTCAAGGTTTTGTGTATCCCACATTTTAACTGTTCCATTCCAGCTTCCGGTAGCAAACCACTTGCCATCTTGTGAAAAGGTGATGTCGCTGAGAATGCTTTGTTCAGTATCCCACGTATTGCTGAGTTTCATGGTATTTATATCATACCACCAGCAGCCGATAGTTGACGCAACGACAAGGAATTTTCCATCAGGCGAGAATGTCATACCACCGCTTATCCAACCATTACCTAATCGGACAGTCGCCCCTTCAGGAAGATTCCAAGTTGATAAATTTGATCCATCTGTTTGTTCCCTGTATATCAAAGTGCTCTCCTTAGAATATGTTTTGGCAGAATAAGCGTTGGGTACTCTACATTGATAAGGATCACAAACACCCACCGGATTGAAAACAGAAGTATAATTCCGCTAGAATTGAGACTAACGGTGTGCGTAATTAACGGCACACGGAGTGTGCCTACTACTTTTAAGAGACTTTTTTTAAATGGTGGAAATACACGGAGTATGCCTACTACCTTTAATTTTATTACCTTTAATTAACGTGAGTTTGATAATAAAATGCAATATGCGTTGTAGGTCGGGTTGAGGCACGAAACCCGACAGGTATTGCTCTATAATGGGTCAAAATGTTGGGTTTCGTGCCTCAACCCAACCTACGTAAGTTATTTGTTCTGATTTATCAAACTCACGTTTTAATTACATTTTGAAATGGTGGGAAACATACGGATGCAGATCAAGGTTTTAATTGGGTAATATACGGATGGGGAATTCCAATCCCTACGAATTTATAATGTTAATCTTCATGCAGTTGTGCTACATTAAGAAAGATTGTGATATTCACGAGTTTTTTGGAACAGATTTTACCCGATGTTGATTACGAATCTTTGTGTTTGCGTACTCATACAAGGTATATTATAACATATATTCTTAGCTGTGTCAATGTAATTTCGTTAATAAGTTAGCCTACATTCCTATTGTAATATAAAATAATGTGGAAATTAAACACATTATAGAGTAACATATTAGGTGCAGTGATGCATTTTTTTAGATTAGATGCAACAATTGCATTTTACCTAATCATTACAAGCTTAACTTAGATTTAGATTAACTTATAAGGAGTTAAAATGTCAGAAAGTACTTTCGAAATTACCGATGATACATTTGATGGGATGGTCATCGCATCAGACACACCTGTTGTTGTTGACTTTTGGGCTGAGTGGTGCGGTCCATGTAAGATGATTGCACCAATTCTGGAGGAACTCGCAGAAGAAAACACTGATACTTTCAAAGTTGGAAAAGTCAACGTTGATGAAAACCGACAGAGCGCAATGAAATATAGTGTCCGTAGTATTCCAACACTGCTGGTGTTCAAAGATGGAGAAATCGCAGAACAGATTGTCGGAGCTATGCCGAAAGATGCACTCAAGAAGAAAATCTTAGATGCAATAGAATAAAAAGTTTAATGTTTTGGCGATTTGTATATAACGTTTTCGCAATTCCTTTTATGTTCATTGCATTTCACATCATGGGCTGCTGGAATCGCAAGATTCGCGAGGGAATTGTCGGTCGGCGAGAAGTCTTCAGTACATTAGAAAAGCAGCTTGAAACTTCTCGTGATTTAGACAAAACAGTGTGGTTTCATTTTACATCCGTTGGCGAGTTTGAACAAGCGAAACCGCTGATTGAAGTGCTACACGCTGATACACGGATCGTTCTTACTTACTTCTCACCTTCTGTTGCACCCAATGTAGAATCCTATACATGTGTTGATGCAGCAGTTTATCTACCCTTTGATACAAGCCGTAACGCAGTACGTCTTGTCAACCTTATAAAACCGAATTGTCTGGTTTTTTCAAGATACGACATTTGGCCAAATCTTGTATGGCATATATCAAAATCAGAAATACCGACTATTGTTATTGCTGGGACAATACATGCGGAGTCAAGACGTCTTGGTGCAATTGGCAGGTCATTTTTTAAGAGTATATATCAACACATTTCGCTTATCTGTGCGATTTCTGAAGCGGATTCAAAGCGATTTCAAAGACTTAGCAGTGTTCCAAATCAGGTTGTTGTGATAGGTGATACCCGTTATGAACAGGTGAACAGAAAGGCGATGTCGGTTGAAACCGATAGTGTGTTTTTCCCGGGACAATCGACATTAAAACGTCCAATCCTTATTGCAGGTAGTACTTATGCTGAGGATGAAAAGATAGTATGGGATGCATTTCAGATTTTACGTCAAGATGCATATAGGTTATTGGTGCATCTGATTTTAGTTCCACATGAACCAACTCCTGAACGAATTAGAGATATAATTGCAGATTTAAAGAGACGAGACCTATCTTACGCCTGCTATTCTCGGGTAAAAAGTGATGTGAATTTAGAACATACAGATGTCATTATCATAGATACGGTAGGTATGCTTGCGAAACTGTATTGGTTAGCAGATATTGCTTTCGTCGGGGGTAGTTTTCACGGCAGCGTGCATAATGTTATGGAACCGGCAGCGATGGCGAAACCTGTGATCTTTGGTCCAACTATTCAGAATGCTTATGAAGCGAACCTATTATTAGAAAGGGGTGCAGCAAGACTTGTAAACACATCACAAGACATGGTGAGCGTGATCACCGAATGGTTGTCCTGTGATGAAGAACGGGTGACTGTTGGTATGAACGGTAGGCAGATGATTGAGGATAATCTTGGGGCTGTCGACCGAACATTGACTTATTTACGTAAGTATGTATGATTTCATCACGAGTGCATTAGAGAATATAACGGCTTAGGTCTTGATCTTTAACGATTTCTGCTAATTCACCTTTAACGTATTCAGCATCAATAGTAACGTTGTCTTTTTCAAGGTCAGGTGCATCAAAGAAGAGATTTTCGAAGAGTTTTTCCATGATGGTATGTAATCTTCTTGCCCCAATATCTTCAACAGATTCATTTACCTGAAAAGCGAGTGCGGCGATTTCGTCAATCGCGTCATCTGTAATGGTTGCCTCAATTCCTTCTGTCTGTAGCAATGCAGTATACTGTTTTACCAATGCGTTCTTAGGTTCCGTAAGTATAGATTTGAAGTCGCTCTGATTTAGACTTTTGAGTTCAACTCGTATAGGAAATCTACCTTGTAGTTCGGGAATTAGGTCAGATGGATTAGAAACATGGAATGCGCCTGCTGCGACGAAGAGTATATGGTGAGTAGAAACAGCCCCGTATTTCGTAGCGATTGTGCTTCCCTCAATAATAGGTAGAATATCGCGTTGTACACCTTCGCGTGAAACATCAGGTCCGTGTCGTGATTCGCGTCCTGCGATTTTATCTATTTCGTCAAGGAATACAATCCCTGAGTTTTCAACCCGTTCGATTGCCTCATTAATGACAGCATCCATGTCAATAAGTTTTTCTGCTTCTTCTTGCATGAGTATTTGTCTGGCTTCAGAGACCGGGACACGTCTTTTCTTTGTCTGATTTGGCAAGATGTTGCTGAACATATCTTTGAAGTTGATATCCATCTCTTCTATTCCGCCAGGAGAGAATATCTCAACAAACGGTGTGCTTCGGCTTTTCATGTTGATTTCTACAGGTTTATCTTCAATTTCACCGTCTCTCAATCGTTTTCTTATCTTCTCGCGTGTTTTCTCGTGGCGTTTTCGTTGCTCTTCTATTACCTTATTGTCTTCTTCGTCAGGCTCTAACTCAAATGGAAAACCAAATTCTTCCTCAAAATCCAGTTCATCCAATTCAATTTCTTCAATTTGTTCCTCAACATCTAATTCCTCTGATGGTCTTGGGGGCGTTTTAACTTTTAAGTTTCTTGGCATTGGAAACAGACAATCCAATAGGCGTTCTTCAGCTCTTTCTAATGCTTCTTTTTCAACTGCGTCTGTCTGTTCAGTTTTTACACGACTTACAGATAGTTCTGTAAGGTCGCGTATCATAGATTCTACATCTCTACCTACATAACCGATTTCAGTATACTTTGAAGCTTCAACCTTAATGAATGGAGCGTCAACCAGACGCGCAAGTCGGCGTGCGATTTCAGTTTTACCGACACCTGTTGAACCAATCATGATGATATTTTTTGGTGCAACTTCGTCTTGCATATCCTCGTCGAGCATTTGTCGGCGTGCGCGATTTCGTAGCGCGATAGCAACACTTCTTTTTGCTTCAAATTGCCCAATAATGTACTTATCCAGTTCCTCAACAATTTGGCGCGGGGTTAATGCTTCTGCTAATACCTTTGTTTCAACTTTTGATTTCTGCAAGGTAACCTCCTGAAAAGTTAGTATACAGGTTTGTATTATATCTCATATCCAAACGGAATTATATCTTATTCCTCTGTCACAATAGATTCAATTTCAATGCTTGAATTGGTGTAGATACATATTTCACTTGTTATTTTCAACGCTTCGGCGACGACTTCAGAGGCAGTGAGTTGTGAAAATTTTAGAAGTGCTCTTGTAGCAGCAAGTGCGATTGAACCCCCGGATCCTATGGCGAGGACATCATCATCAGGGATTATCAGGTCACCGTTTCCCGAAATGAGATAACTATCCTTATTGTCTATCGCTATCATCAGAGCGTCTGCACGTCTTAGGATACGATCGCTACGCCAATCTCTTGCGAGTTCAACTGCAGATTTTTGTAAATTGCCGCGATATTGTTCAAGTTTTTTTTCTAAGTTCTCAAAGAGCGTTAGTGCGTCTGAACCGGAGCCGGCAAAGCCGATAAGTACTTGTTCATTATAGATCTTACGAATCTTTTTTGCCCCGTGTTTGATAGCAGTATCACCCAAAGTGACCTGTCCATCTCCCCCGATTGCAATTTGATCGTTACGACGAACTGCTAAAATTGTCGTTGAACGGATTTTTTTCTTTTCAGATAAATTGTTTTCAGATAAATATGTCATGTGTTTACCAATCTAAATAGTGTCTATAAAATGAATAATAAATAGTTGTGTATTCTGGTATACCATCAGGTATTTCTCAAACTGACATGCTTCTCCACAGGATTATATAGCTCAAAAACATCGCTACACCCATAAATAGACCACACCTCATCCCAGCTACTAACGGATGTTGCTGCCTATGAAAATAGTATGGACACAAAAGAAAAGTTAGTAAGAATGTTATGGGGACAAAAATGGGTACTGTCAAGATATTAAACATATTATCAATTCGTAGTGAATTCCAGATCCAAAGATCTTCTCCCATTCTATAGACTACTATACTACCGATCGCTGCTATCACGCCAATAATTGTGGATGCCAGCAAACGATGTACTCCAATCATGTCAAGGCGGTGGAAACAATATATAAGTAAAGTAGCGAAAAGTACCCATGTCAATATTATACCCACAGGTGTCATTATATTTCCGAAAAAGTCTGTACTACGATAAATAATGAACTGTAATTTTCCATGTCTTGAGAATAACCTATCCATAGGGAGAAAGGTTGCAGTGGTAGCCAGTCCAAATAACACACTGTTGAAGAGTAGTTGAGAGGAATCGACATCAGTTAGTTCTTTCTGAAATCTGATGAGGTACCCAAACCAACAGATTGCCAATAGCAAATTAGGGTAAAGCCACCAGATTGCTCCGATTCCAATTGACCTAATCGGTATTAAGAACAGTAATAAGAACGTTAAAAAAGTAGTAAAGACTACAGCGAGAATTGCTTTATCTGTTTTTATCACCATTTGATTTGATAAAACCTGAATTAAAGACGTCATTAATATTCAGAAAGTTTACGTGAACGTGATAATAAGTTGTTGTCCTGTAAGTTTTGCACCAGTCGCTTTAGTGCTGGATAAACTGCGTGGCAAAGCAACATGTCTTTTGAAACCACCGATGGTAATAATCAATTCATCTGCCTGTTTGTTAAGATTGACTTCCTGTTTTGTCAGGAATGGGAGTTGCATGATAAGTTGGTACCCATCATCAGTTTTATTGAATTGATAAGGGTTCCGTTGTGAGAATTTATCGGCAGGATCCATATCTGGATAGAGAATATCCCCTAATTTCTGTAAACCTGACACGCCAACAATTTGGTCATCAAAGAGATTAACTTTTAGATTCGGTACATCTGAGAAGTAGTTTTCTGCATCTTCTATGTACTGCTGTTGTGTTTGTTTCCAAAAATCAAAGAATCGATCATCTACACCCTCTGGGAATATACGGTTGATTATAACAGCATCAATGCACATACCGTATAGGCAAAAATACATAAACGCTCGTTGTGTTTCTTTGATGACAATTTTCTCCGGGTTGGTTACAAGACGCACTGTTGTGATTTTCGGGTCGGTTAAGACTTTATCTATACCCTCAAGTCTGTCAAAAAGATTTTGTATATTTTGGAAGTAGGAGTCTTTAGGCATTGGGACAGAACTAACAGTTTCAATAACAGGTCCAGCGATTCTTGCAAGATTTCGTTCTAATTTAAAGATACGGTTCATATACCATTCAAGTGTTGTCGGGATGCTAACGAACCGTAATGATTCACCCGTTGGGGCACAGTCAAGGATAATAACATCATAAGCATTTTCACGGACATATTGATTAATGTAAAGGAGTGCACATATCTCTTCCATTCCTGGGAATATCGCAATTTCCTCAGCAACAAGGCTATCAAGACCTGAACGGTTAAGGATGGAGCGGATGTAGTTATAGACTTCATCCCAGTATTCTACAATTGCCTCTTGTACGTTAATTTCCTGCATCCAGAGATTATCATTAATTTGTATCTGTTTTTCTTTATTCTGTGCTATAAGGAGTTCATCACTATCATAAGAATCTCGCAGCGAATGTGCCACATCAAGTGAGATCACAATTGTCTTATAGCCAAGTGATGCTAATTTTAGACCTGTCGCAGCAGAGATGGTTGTTTTACCAACCCCTCCTTTGCCTGTATATAGTATAACGCGCATTGTTCCACATCCTATCTGGCTGTTTAATTCGTGATTTAAGTATAACTTAAAGTCACTTAATTTTCAAATCTGTTATGGGGAGGGTGGAAGGATGGAAGGATGGAAGAATGGAAGAGGGAGAGGATGGAAGAGGGGGAGGGTGGAAGGATGGAAGAAGGGAAGGATGGAAGAAGGGAAGGGATAACTCCTACAATTACACCTACCGCTATGGATCGCGATAATCTGGTATTATTCTGTTACTGTGATATCCCACAACAACACAGTACCATCGCTGCCACCGCTTATAATAAACTCATTCTTAGGACTAAACGCTACACTAATGACCCCTTTCGCATGTCCATACAAAGGGAATAAATACTCACCCGATTGGACATCCCACAGACGGATTGTGCCATCCATACTGCCACTTGCCAGAAGTTGTCCATCAGGACTGAAACATACGCTACGAAGCGGACCTGTATGTTCATCAAAAGTGTGAAGTATCTCTTTTGTGCTAACATCCCATAGAAGGATTATGTTATCATCGCTGCCACTTGCGAGAAGCTGTCCATCAGGACTAAAAGACACGCTCCGGACCGGACCTGCATGCTCTTCAAGTGTGTGAAGCAACTCGCCTGTGCTAACATCCCATAGACGGAGTGTCGCGTCCATACTGCTACTTGCGAGAAGCTGACCATCAGGACTAAATGCTATGCTGCGAAGCCGCTCTGTATGTCCTTCAAGCGTATGTTTCAGCGTTCCCGTGTTAACATCCCATAGACGGATTGTCCTATCACTACTGCCACTTGCCAGAAGTTTTCCATCAGGACTATAGGATACCCCCCTAACCCAATTTGTATGTCCTTCAAACGTGTGTTGAAGTTCACGGGTGTCAACATCCCATAAACGAACCATTCCGTCCAGGCACCCACCGGCTATCACACTGCCATCAGGACTAAAGGACACGCTCAGAACATCTGCCCAACCTGCCGAGAGCGCGTGCAAGTGTCTCCCCGTGCTAACGTCCCATAGATGGATCTTGTTATCGTCACTCCCGCTGGCAAGTAAATTCCCGTCGGGATGCAGTGCGACACTACGCACCCATTGCGTATGTCCATCCATCGTGCTGTGCAGCTCACCCGAGTTGACATCCCATATTCGCACTGTTGTATCCCCACTGCCGCTGGCAAGCAGTTGTCCATCGGGACTAAAAGACACGTTACAGAATTTATATATATGGACGTTGAGGGTGCGGTGTGTTTCACCTGTGTCAACATTCCATAGACGGATCGTGTCATCGTCGCTGGCACTGGCAAGCATCTGACCATCAGGACTAAACGATACGCTACCGACATAAGCGGTATGTCCATCAAACGTGCTGTGTATCTTACCCGTACTAACATCCCATAAACGGACTCTGTTATCGTCACATCCACCTGCAAGGAGTCGTCCATCGGGACTAAAAGATACAGTGTTGACATCAACAGATTGTCCACTCAGGGTCTGCTGTGATTCACCCGTGCTAACATCCCATATACGGACTGTGTGATCGTCACTTCCGCTTGCTATCAGTTGTCCTTCAGGATGAAAAGCTACACTGTTAACATTAGCCACATGTTTGCTTAATGTATGCAAGAGTATGCCGGTGTTGGTATTCCATAAACGAACTGTGTGATCGTCGCTCCCACTTGCTATCAGTTGTCCATTGGGACTAAAAGAGATACTGTTGACATCAGCCACATGTCCACTTAATGTATGCAGGTGTATACCGGTGTTGGCATTCCATAAACGGACTGTGTTATCATTACTCCCACTTGCTATCAGCTGTCCATTGGGACTAAAAGTAACAGTGTTAACACCATCGGTATGTCCTATGAGTAGTTCGCGTGGTTCACCGGTTTGTACGTCATATATCCAGATGCCGATACTACTTGCAACCGCGATATGTGTGCTATTTGGAGAAAACGCTGCTCCCGCTGCGCCTCCTTTACCGAAACGTCTTTTTGCATCTTCAGGTAGACTCCACTGCGTGAAGTCGTTTTTATTACCTAAAACCTGATCTGATTCCTGTCCAGTGCCATCACCTTTACCGTTATCATCAGAGGCGACACCTAACTGATTTCGAGCATCAGGTTGTGCCTTAAGATTCGGACCGATAGGTGCATCAATTAGTTCTACTGTCACTTCAGATTGTGAGTCTAAACTGTAAGGATGTTGGAAACGAGTAAAGTGCTGGCTTCCTAATCCGAGTATTAACACAAGCAAGATCGCACTTGATGCTGCAATTGTCCATGGCAGTAAAGGTTTGCTACTGGATGGCGTAGCAGGTTTAATACGCGAAATCTTTCTCATGATGTTCTCTTTGAGTTGTGTCGGTAATTGGAAACTTGCTATGTTTTCTTTGATCATCAATTTTTCTTTCCTTAATCTGTTGCGTGCGCGGTGAAGTCGGCTGCGCACAGTATTTGTGGATACCCCCAGAAATTTACTAATATCTTCACATGACATTTCAGCGATATAATAGAGATGTACAACTGTCCGTTCACTTTCTTCGAGTTTACTTAGCAGTTTCTGAACTAATTCTCGTCGTTCTTGATTTATAGCTGTTTCGCGTTGTTTGGCGATATGCAATGAACAATACACATCCTCTAAAACAACAGGGTCCATCGCTTCTAACGATTGTGGTTGTTGTTTTTTCTTTCGGTTCCATGCAATACATTTGCGGTTGGTAATCACATAGAGCCATCCCGGTAGGCGTTTAGGGTTTTTTAGCGTCTTGAGTTTGTGATATGCTGTGAGGAACACATCCTGTGTAATCTCTTGCGCGCAGTGAAAATCACCAATTCTCTGCCATGCTAACGCATGTATCTGCTTTTGGTATTTTTCTACAAGAGATGTGAATGCTTGCTGATCCCCTTCTAATGTTTGTTGAATTAGGTCAGCATCATCATATATCATCATCATATAACAACTAATGCCTCAATAGCATAATAATCTTTTGATTAATAAAGACGCGATTTCTTGCCGAAAAATTGCATAATTCGTCTAAAAAATGAAAAAAGTACTAAAGAATTTGAATCTCATGTGATATATATATTAAACCTTAATAGTGAGGATTATTCACATGCAAACAAAAGTTCGTTTAAAACATGACGTGATTATCATTGAACCTGTAAGTCGTCTGATAGGCACGTCTATAGTTGAATTACGCGATACAATATATACGGAAATAGGTCATTGGAAGACGCCACGCATTCTTTTTGATTTTCATCGCACGCGAAGGATAGATAGTGGGGGTCTTGGTGTACTGCTCAGTACACTCACTACTGTCAAGCAGAAAGAGGGCAATATTGGTGTGATAAATCTTTCAAAGATACAGAGCTTGCTGATGAAGAGCCATATTCTGCGGTACTTTGAACATTATGACGAAGAAAATACCGCGGTGACGTGTATGGTGCACACTTCTGAACCTGGATTTTCAGGATTATAGGATTTTTTCAGGATAAGAGGCATCTTCTCGTATGGATATATTGTGTTTCAATTCCCTTCAAACGGAAAGGTTTTTCCGATCTCGCGGGAACAAACAAGGTAAAAATGAGATCCCGCGCTACTTGGATTGACTTTGCAATGTTTCTACTATTTCATTAAGTATGTATTCTTCCGCGGCATTCAGTGGAGTTTTTCCTTCAGCATTCTGAATATTGGGGTCCGCCCCATGATTTAGCAATAGCAATATGTAATCGACATCTAAATAGGAGTTATCCCGAATAAGGCGCAAGAAAGGGTCTTCTTCCCCACACCGATCTACTATTTTGTGGAGGGGCGTATTGCCGTCGGTGTCTTGTGCGTTGATATCCGCCCCCCGAGAGAGTAGGATCTCTGTTTTCCTTTGATTTCTTTTTTCTGCAGCGATGTGTAGGGGTGTACATCCATTATTACCCGGGATATTGATATCCGTGACATGATCCAGTAAGATATATAAGACCAATATCGTCCCGCTTCTAACTGCGTCGTGCAATGGTGTATCACAATTGTTGTTCTCAATGTGGAAGTCCGCCCCGTTTTCTATCAACACTTTAAGCGCATCGACGTTGCCGTGTCTTGCTGCGAGTTGCAGAGGCGTGTTTCCATCCTTGTCCATTGCGTGAACGTTCGCGTTATATTTAAGCAATAATTCAATTGTCTCAGAAATAGCTTTACGTGCTGCTTTGTGTAATGGTGTTTGCCCGGCAACATCCTTTACGTCTACCTGCGCGCCGAGTTTTATGAGTGTATCTATTGCAAAAAAAGCATTATTAGGAGCATTGACTGCGTTATGCAGCGGTACTTTTTTATAGATATCCAGTGCGTGGATATCTGCCCCATTTTTGATGAGAATGTCCAGCATATCAGGTTCACTATGCAATGCTGCTACGTGTAGTGGGGTTTTCAAGTCTTTATCTTTGCTGTTGACTTGTGCACCGTATTGTATCAGGTGGCGGACTATCGGATATGCATCGGGGTGTCTCACTGCCAGATGCAGTGGTGTACTGCCAAGAATATCCTGAGCATTTATCTCAGCACCATTTTCTATAAGTTTCTGTGCCGTTTCCTCTGCGTTGTTCTCTATGGCGATGTGTAGTGGTGTTCTGTACCAATCAGCTTGTATGTTTATCTGTGCGCCGTGTTGTATGAACAGTTCTACGAGTTGATATGCCTTTGGGTATGCTGCCAGATAATGCAATGGTGTTCTATCCAAAGCATTCTTAGCATTTATCTCCGCATCATTTTCTATAAGTATCCTAATGATCTCGTGTGCATTGCTTCCTGCTGCGACGTGTAATGGCGTTTGCCCATCAACTGCGCGGTGTAATGCTACGCTAAAATGACCTTGTATGTTTATCTGTGCACCGTGCTGTATGAACAGTTCTACGAGTTGATATGCCTTTGGGTGTTTTGCCAGAAGATGCAATGGTGTTATATTATGATTATCCTTAGCATTTATCTCCGCACCATTTTCTATAAGTATCCTAATGATCTCATGTTTGTTTTCGCTTGCAGCAATGTGTAGGGGTGTACTGTTTTCATAATCCACTTCGTTGACATCTGCGCCGCTCACAATGAGTTTTTGAATTAACGCAACGTCATTGTCTATTACGGCTCGGTGCAAGGGGGATTTTTCTTGTCTAAATGTTCCTCTTCTTCCTCCTTGCCTTCTATATCTACGATTGCCGTCATTTTGATCGCCCATGTTTCCTCCTTTTTTCAACGGGACGAGTAAGATGAAACCGCGTCCGTGGTGTTTTGATATCTTTCAAACGTGAAGGTTTTTCTGAATGCTTGTCTGAACCTTGATTTTCAGGATTATAGGATTTTTTCAGGATAAGAGGCATCTTCTCGTATTGATAGATTGTGTTTCAATTTCCTTCAAACGGAAAGGTTTTTCCGAACTTAACAGTAGGTGCGGTTTCCTAACCAGGGCAGAATACCAAACGCGTATTCTGCCATAAGCGTCAATTTAAGGAAATGAATTTATTATTGATTGTCTTTAGTCCCGTAGGGACGATATGTTTATAGAAGACGTGTCCCGCACCCTCTTTAGTCCCGACAAATGCCAAACGCGCATTTGGCATTGATTTGGTAGGGACGATATGTTTATATCCCAAACGGAAAGGTCATTCAGAATGCTTGTCTGAACCTTGATTTTCAGGATTATAGGATTTTTTCAGGATAAGAGGCATCTTCTCGTATTGATAGGTCTTGTTTCAATTCCCTTCAAACATGAAAGCGTTTCCGAACTTCCATTCTTCCACCCTTCCCTCCTTCCATTCTTCCATCCGCTTTAATGTTTCAATTCCCTTCAAACGGGAAGGTCTTTCCGAACGTAGTATCAACTTGCTTCTATTAGTAGTATCTCCCTCGTTTCAATTCCCTTCAAACGGGAAGGTCTTTCCGAACTAAAGATAGGAATATTGAGAGTTTATCATCTGAGGTTTCAATTCCCTTCAAACGGGAAGGTCTTTCCGAACGGGGCAGGGGGAAGCCCAAGAGGGAAACCCCGGAATGGTGTTTCAATTCCCTTCAAACGGGAAGGTCTTTCCGAACAAGAGGTGTTAGACTTTTAGAACCCCCGCAGAGTTTGTGTTTCAATTCCCTTCAAACGGGAAGGTCTTTCCGAACTAAGAAACAGCAACGCTCCCACCGCCACTGGTAACGAGTTTCAATTCCCTTCAAACGGGAAGGTCTTTCCGAACTCCGAAGAGGATCCTGAAGAAGACAACGATGATGAAGAGAGTTTCAATTCCCTTCAAACGGGAAGGTCTTTCCGAACGCTTCATGTTTTTCCTCCTCAGTGCTTGCTCTTTTTGTTTCAATTCCCTTCAAACGGGAAGGTCTTTCCGAACGCTCGCATTAGCTCCAAAGGAAAACTTGACAACGGCAACGGTGTTTCAATTCCCTTCAAACGGGAAGGTCTTTCCGAACACGTGATATGGGGTTTACATCAAGACCACTATTCTCGTTTCAATTCCCTTCAAACGGGAAGGTCTTTCCGAACAAAATACTTTGAGATTCCGAAGTACTGTGACATTGACTGTTTCAATTCCCTTCAAACGGGAAGGTCTTTCCGAACAAAACATTAGACACACATATGCGATTATGCGATTGTTGTTTCAATTCCCTTCAAACGGGAAGGTCTTTCCGAACTCTAAAGATTAAGTTATCAGACAACAAAACCGAAACATTGTTTCAATTCCCTTCAAACGGGAAGGTCTTTCCGAACCGTTGACGATGTGATCGCGGTGTTTGCCTAAGTAGGAGTTTCAATTCCCTTCAAACGGGAAGGTCTTTCCGAACCTTCAATCACCCGTCAGCAGACGGGAAAGGAAGGATTAATGTTTCAATTCCCTTCAAACGGGAAGGTCTTTCCGAACAAACTTCCCGCTCTGCTCAGGCGGGTAAAAATAATTAAGTTTCAATTCCCTTCAAACGGGAAGGTCTTTCCGAACTCCAACGAAATGCAACGTGGCATGACGGGATTGTGCGTTTCAATTCCCTTCAAACGGGAAGGTCTTTCCGAACAGATACATGAACTATTACAACATGCTTGACTTGGAGAACGTTTCAATTCCCTTCAAACGGGAAGGTCTTTCCGAACCATCATGATAGGGTGTGGTGAAGAAAGAGGATCTATTCGTTTCAATTCCCTTCAAACGGGAAGGTCTTTCCGAACTCGCTGTTCAAACCTCTATCTTTGCCGGGATTCACGCGAGTTTCAATTCCCTTCAAACGGGAAGGTCTTTCCGAACAGTTATGTTATGGCAGGTAGCGAGTTTATTGCTACAGTTTCAATTCCCTTCAAACGGGAAGGTCTTTCCGAACGCGTTCGTCGGGCCGTTGCAGGGAACAAGAATACTGCGTTTCAATTCCCTTCAAACGGGAAGGTCTTTCCGAACTTTACGCCGAGATCCTTCAAGCAATAGGAAGTATAACCTGTTTCAATTCCCTTCAAACGGGAAGGTCTTTCCGAACAAGTAGCAGTCATGAAACAGACCAGTTACTATAAAGACAAGTTTCAATTCCCTTCAAACGGGAAGGTCTTTCCGAACGTAATAACTTACAACATATAATTTTATAGTAACAGTTTCAATTCCCTTCAAACGGGAAGGTCTTTCCGAACTTACCCCTCTGCGAACCCAGTCACAGTAAGGGCTAAAATTGCCAAAACCAAACACGAACTGCGCGGGGGGTTTTTTTTGTGAAAATTATTGTTAAAAACGGTAAAAACCCTTATGAACACTACACCAAACACGATTTAACAGCAAAAATGACGCTAAAACCAGGCCCCATCTATGTTCAGGGGCAATTTTGACTGCATTGGCAATTAATCAACACATCGCGTAAGTTTACAATGCATGCGCTTGATATAAGTATACGCTAAATCTGCAGAAATGTCAAATTTTTTAAGGGGTGTGTAAAGTTTTGGCACTCTATTTGTCAGAATCGCGGAGGACGCGGAAAGGGAAAGAGGATGGAAGGGTGGAAGAGGGATGGGTGGAAGAATGGAAGAAGGGAAGAAGGGAAGAGGGGATGGGTGGAAGGGTGGAAGAGGGATGGGTGAAGGATGGAAGAATGTTTTACAATCTGTCTGAATCGCGGAGGCCACGGAAGAGGGATAGAAGAATGGAAGAAGGGAAGAGGGGTGGGTGGGAGGATGGAAGAGTGGAAGGGGGGATGAATGAAAGAGGGGATGGAAGAATGTTTTACAATCTGTCTGAATCGCAAAACCCTCTTATTCTGTGTTCTCCGTGTTCTCCGTGCCTTCCGCGATTCTGACGCGTAATCTGTCTGAATCGCGGAAAGTGCGGAGGAGGTGGATATGCTCCTGAATCTTCTGGGCAAAAACTTTACAGTAAGGAATAAATTTTCCTAAACGCGAATCAGAAAAGGTTTATATGCCGCGTCTTCCCCCGTTATCACACGAGCTAAATGTCTAACCTGAAGTTCTATGGACCGAAGATAGGTCGTTTTCTCATTAAGTGTAGGATGCTGGAACGTCTGTTGCATCCGACCATAGTATCCAACGAGGAATCGGTCTAATGCCTCCTTAGTAAAACGGATGCCTTTGCTCGTTTGCTCAAAGTCTTCTGGCTGCACTCGGTTGTTGTTAACAAGTGAAAGGACATATCCATCCACAATAATTTGGCGGAATTCTTCCATCAGATCCGAGGCTAATGTGGCATGTCCGTGCCGGGGTTGGTGAAAATAACCGCAGTACGGATCAAATCCAACGACATTAATAAATGTATACACATGGTTGTGTAAGAGTGTATAACCGAGTGAGAGCATCGCGTTAATTGGGTCCGGCGGTGGGCGGAATTGCCGTTTTGTAAAACCCCAATTGTGCCCTAAAAATTGCCGATACGCCTTGTAATATGACGCTGTTCCACTACCTTCGTACCCCAGAAGCGAGTCCAAATTATCGGCACGTTCAAGTTTTTCCAAGGTCTGATGAGTAGAACGGATTGCTGATTTCACCTCGGCATTTTGCGTGCGTTGCCGTTGGGCAAACCGAATAGCGTTCGTGAGTTTACCGCGAACAAAACATTTCGCTAATTCAAGACACCGTGGCGGATTCGCAGCAACAGCGAACTGCTGCTGGCGAATGAGGGTATCCTTCGCGTAAGGTGGTTGTAACTTGCCTTTGTATTTTCCACGTGAAGAGAGGAAAGATACCGGAATGTTCTTGTTAAGCAAGTAACCTATCGTCTGTGTTGTGATGTGTCCATTACCGAAGATGACGACTTCGTCAAGTTGTACAATGGGGATTTCTTGAAGGACATCGCTGCCTTTTTTCACAATAATCCGATTGCCAGATTTATGGAGTACTGCTCCTTGTCGGGTGATGTAGAGAATTGCCATCTGTTACCTCCTAATCAATTTGTATTTGAAGATTTGTATTTTGGTGGATAGTCCAGACTAAATAAGTAGGTCGGGTAGAGGAACGAAACCCGACATGTAAGGATTATGTCTATCATGTCCAAATCAACGCCAAATGCACTTTTGGCATTTGTCGGGTTTCGCTTCGCTCTACCCGACCTACAAGTTTAAATTGGACAGTCCACTATAATTCCTGCGTGCCTCGTTTTTTTAAACGTTTACCGAGCTGTGTAGCAAAATTTTTCCCTTGTTGGGTTACCTGTTGTCCTGAACGTTTGACATGAGCTGTCCCTTGTCTTAAGGCATGTTTTACCTGTTTTTGAAGGTTTTTTGCCTGAGAGTCGGGGAGCGGTTGGTAACATCCATCTTTGTCAAAGATGTGTCCGAGGAATTCTATGCCGTTGTCAAAGTTTGAGATTTCCGTTTTTTTAGGGTTTAGTTGTAGTTTAAGTGTTGCAAGCCGTTTTTGTGCATGATGCAGTGCTTGTTGCGCTCTGCCTTCACTTCGGCACAGCAGCAGAAAATCATCCGCGTATCTTACCATCCGTATGCCAGCTCGCGTCATTGCTTTGTCAAAAGCATGTAGATAGAGGTTGGCTAACAAAGGCGAGAGTGGTGAACCTTGGATAATACCGATTTTCCGCGGCTGGTTCAGTCGTTCTTTCACAATACCTGCAACAGCAGGCGTTGCAAGTGCCGCTAAAACAAGCGGAGCAACCACGACTAATTTTTTTGTTGCCAGCAGTGTCCCAATCCGTTTTGAATTCGCAAGGAGCAGAAGCAATCCATCGCGTCCTAAGTTGACGAGTAACTTGTTCACAGTATGTTCACGAGATTGTTCCTCCTGGTGTTGACTCCGTTGAACGTCAAATTCAGTGTCATAATCCATCCAGTCATCCATCATCGGATCACTTGCAATCTGAGTGTACGTGCTATGATATGAGGAACCGTGTAGGAGTTGGTTAATCACTTGTTCGATGCCTTGACCGAGTGAATGTGCAGCGTTTTCAATGTGATCTACCCACCTCGCGCTTCTGGGTGGTCCCACAATCCCGCCTATATCAAGCCACATCTGAATCAGTCTAAGGATAGGGGGTTCTTTGATTGTAGCGCGGAGAAAGCGCATCAGAATTTGGTTGTCCATTGTTCCAAAGAAATTCTCAATATCGGCATCAACGATCCACTCGTATCCTTCTGCCCGGATAGCTGATACTTGTGTGACCGCGTGTGGTACCCCCCGATTTGGACGATACCCGAAACTACAATCAAGGAATTTGGATTCGTAAATTGGTGTAATCAGATCACAAACAGCGCGTTGGACGATGCGATCTTTGAGTGTCAGCACAGAGATTTCTCGTGTGCTGCCGTTCCTCTTTTTCAGTGCGAACTTTTGAACAGGCAACGGATAGTAGCGTTCCTCGCTAAGTTCACGTGAAAGTTGACGGAGATGTTTATTAAGCTGCGCCTCAAATTGTTGAATGGTAATGCCATCGCTGCCAGGACCCCCTTTATTTGCACGGACCATTCGCCACGCGGCATGTAATGTTTCTGGTTGGTAAAGTTGTGTCGTGAGAGACATGTCTGGTGAATAATCAAACATAGAAATCTCCTTTTTATCTATACGCACGCTAATGCTGCGTTATATTATAGTAAATTATTTAAATAAGTTTACGCATATTCTGTAGGAGTGATCTCCGAATCACGACACAACCACTAATAGTCGGGAATCGGAGTTCCCTCCTACAACACAGATGTAAAGTTAATTGTAGAATCCACTATAAAAGTTGGGAAATTGCACAAAGTTAATGTGAAAACGATAAGTATGGGTCAAACGATTATATAGAGTCAGCGACCGGGAAAAGGATAGTAATATTTTTCAGAAAGGAACAGGAATTGCATATATTATACCATTTCGATTTGATAATGTCTCTTTTTGTAGCACATTCTGTTAGATTGTGCCGTTCACCGCTTAATTTCTAAGCAGTCGGTAATGATAGAGAAATTAATAGAAATGGTATTAAATATCAGAGATGAGCTGTAATAACACTCGTTTGGAAGAATGACGTTCTCGAAAACCTGCAAGATAAACAGTCCACTCATTTTCCTGGTCAAGGCTACAATAGAGTGTCTTTAACTCACTCAAGTAGTCTGAAACGTTCTCATAGTTCTCTCTTCTTCGTTTAAGTGTTTTTTGTTCAATTATATCTTGATATAGCATAACGGCAATATCGGGGTTGTGGTATCTGAGGAGGACAAGCAATTTATTGGTGAATTCTGGCGTACGTTCGGCAAATGGACTACGTAAAAGACCCACGTATTCGTTAGCGGAGAGTGAGAATTCTTCAATTGCTTTCCACGCTGCGGTGTCGTGTTGGTGTGTAAAGAGTGCATGTATCAACCGATAGCCTTCGCCTTCACACCTGGCGAGGTTAAGGTAATCCTCTGTTTGTCCAGCCCGATGATATTCAGCAAGCAGCAGTTGAACGTGCGCCTGGCGATCAAGGCTTTCATCCAGACGGCGTTCAATCGTTGCTTGTAAGTCTACTGTGTCCTGTGTCAAACAGAGTTGTTCAAGGAGGTGTGTCAGGATTGGGACAAAAACCTTTTCCACTTCAAAACTCAGCTGCAACAACATGCTGCAATGTGTGGGAATTTCGGAGAATTGCTGAGTGTCGCTGGTGATTTGCGCGAACGTCTTTGTGCATTCTTTGACAAAGCGAGGTAATTCATCCTTCTGAAGTGTGTCGGGATAACGGACGATGGATTGATGTATTAAGGCATGTAGGATTACCAAGGCAAAGTCCGTTTCCCCCAACTTGACAAGTGATTCGGCATGCTGCACCAACCTCTCGAGTTGAATTAACACATTGCGGAGTTTGTGCTGTTCAAGAAAACTGTTCCCAAAAATATAGTCAATTCGCTCCTTGTATACTTCCACAAAGAGAAGCTGATCGGGACAAGGCGGTGCCTCATGTATATCTGTCAATATCTGTGCAATGGGTGCTAATTCTGGAGCTCGTTTAAGTAATTCTGAAATGACATGGAGCAGATTTGATTTCGGTTTTGCCTCAAGCTCGGCAAGTAAAGCATCTACTGAACAGATCAGGTCAGGATCATGACGATATGTTAGCAAAAGTGCTACGATATGTTTACAATCTCCATCCCAGTCATAAGGACACGAACAGTGAGTCGTAGCAATCCCTGTCGGCATCAATTCCACAGAAACAGCATAAGGGATATCTTCTGTTCCCTGGCAGTTTGCGGACAGTGTGTAACCCTGAAGCACCGGATTACCGATCATGCCATCGTTATAGTATGCTAAACCTCGATCAAAGCTCTGTTCCGTACAACGTTCCAGAATCTGATCTTGTGTGATTAATGGTAGTTGCATATCAAACAACAATTGTCTCGGGTTTGGAGGTTATATCTCCCACAGCGGGTACTTCCATGCGTCCAGCACAGGCACCACACAGTGCATAGTACCGCACCGAATCTTCTGATGTATCAATGACACGTGTGACAGCCTGCTTCATTTCCTCGTACTGTGTCTTATTCAGATGTGCTTCAAACACACTGTACTGAACGCGAGTACCAAACCCTTTCAGTGCTTTGAAGAGTTGGTTACGCCTTCCATCATCTGGAATGTCGTAAACAATAACATAGAGCATTGTATTACCTCTAATTTAGTTTTTTCAATTTTACCGTATATATGGTATACTTTTGATATAGTTTGGACAATTTTCATATCTTTTTCTGTTGTTATCCTTCATTAGAATATGCATTTCATTATATCACGAATGAAATACACCTGTCGTCCCTCTGGGACTTAGGTTTGAGATACGAATATGTTACTATAGACCTTTCGTCCCTCTGGGACTGTAGCATCGATGTCGTTTCTGTTTTGGCTGAGTTTCTAAACCACATATAACTTCACTATTAGAACAGAACAGCCCCAGCGGGGCGACAGGTGTATAGAAATGCGAATATACTTACGTAGGTTGGGTTGAGGAACGAAACCCAACATCTCGCGACCCATTATAGAGAAATACTTGTTGGGTTTCGTTCCTCAACCCAACCTACAACGAACATTGCATTTAATTATCAAACTGACGTTAGTATACTCTTGATATGCCAGAATTCCTCAGTTCTCCACCTTTTTTGATAATCGCTGCTATATTTGCGATAATCCTTGTCATCGGTATTGCCAAGCGTGCAGTTAAGCTGCTGATTTGGGTATCCATCATATTTGTGATTCTTGTCTGTCTCGGTATAGTGACGCAATCTGCGCTGTTTGATTGGTTTGAGAATCTTTTTAAGACGGTGAAGTGATACGATATTGTCCAAACCCAAATGCTGTGTGATGTCCGATGTGCAAATACTCACCGAGAAAGATGAATGGTAGAAACGGTTGCAAATCTCCTTCAAAACGGACCGGACCGATGAACCCACCCATCGGAACAGATTTCTCGGCACGATAAGAATACCGATCCTTCCTGAACCAACGCAGGCGCGATTGGTGTGTGATGCTATCTGCTGCTCTGATTAATGTGTGTGCATCAATGTCTAAATCTTCTCCGCAATGGAAATAACTTAAAAAACGGATTCGTCTGAGTAGGTTGCGGATGAGATGTTCGTAAGTTAGATACCTCATCCACTTTCCGTTTACCTTAATACTGGTAGGTGTGATAAACTCAAGTTCAATTGCATCGGCTACATTAGGCGCGTTGTCCATCACATCGTCGAGTCGGAGGATCAGTCCGTCACCTGTCAGCATCTCGGTATCAGCTGTGTAAATCGTTTTCGGTTGCTGGCTGTCACAGGCGGAGAGACTTACCACTTTTTCCAGTCGACACTGTCCACGCATGCCTTGTAACCCGATGCGTTTTTTGCCCATCTGGTCGAACGTAAACACTATCCAGGGTAATAAGTTGATTGCCTCACCGATGAGAATCAGGTTGCATGTGAAAGTGTCCCCTGGCGCATAGTCCAATTTCCCTGTGCGTGGCGGTCGTAGGATGAACGGATGTGGTGCAAACGGTTGTCCTCGGAGCATCGGACTATCGTCTGGAACGGGAGTTTCGAAGCATTTGGAGTAGATACATCTATCGGGGTATTGACATTTTTCCTCACACGATTCTTCTGTGTCGCCGATGCAGGCGATGTGGTGGAGTAGGTATCCGAATCTGCCTCGGAAGATGTTGCCTTTGTCCGATGGCATCTTGAGATGTTCTTGGACGGTGTAGGTGAGGCGGTAGTGGGTGAATTGGAAGTTTTTGAGCATGGTAGAAGTTGAGACTATGCTACAGAGTTGGTTTGAGCAAAGAGGCACTCCAAGATTTATATGCATTACTTTCAAAAGGACTTTCTAAATGTTTCAGAATTTCACTACCCGGTTCTGGTACATGCAATTCTGGAAGGTAATTTGTTGTGTCAACATAATAGATGTCTGCTGGAATGACAGCTGCCGCAAGTGCAGCACCTGCAGCCATTGAATTTTTGCCTCCAGTGATATCCACTGCAATGTTCTCAAACTCCTTCCAATCATCGGAAAAGCGAAGTTCCCAGATCGTTTCGTAAATACCATTAGGATTAGTTCCATCAATCTCGCGTAAATCAACATCACTACAAATTGTTTCGGTTTCTCCTTGGATTCTCTCAAGGAGTCTTTCTGTCTCAGGGGTGTAGAGCAAACCGATCCGGGTTGACTGTATAGCGTGAATAGAGAGGATCAGCGGCTCAGGCGAGAAACCGACAGTCAAAATCAGTCCATCATAATCCTTTTCCGGTTTATGTCTACTGATGAATACATCTTTGACAGATGGAAAAATGTTATCGTCATAAAAGTCGCTTGCCTCCTTATTCCGGGGCATGTTTTTCCATTGTTCAACAAGTTCATTATCAATTTTACGCATAGGTTTAATCTCCTTATATTCTTAAGATATTGACTTTGTCCGATGGCATCTTGAGGGGTTCTTGGACGGTGTAGGTAATGTGAGAGTAGGTGACTTGGAAGTTTTTGAGCATTGTGTAGACTTTGTAACTTTACCTCTTTTTTGCCACTGACGAATAGATTCTATATTGGGATGATAGGGACACGAAACAACTCAAATTTGGATGGATCATAAGCCTCCAAAAATAGACGATCAACTCGTTCTTTTAAACTTAGTTTTTCTAATGCAGTAGATGTTGTTTCTCTTTCAATTTGCTTTTCAAGTTCTACATCCGTAATTACGGTGTGATAAACTGCATCAATCTTCGCCTGCTGTGCTGCGAAGATTGTCAGAGCAGCCATTCCTTTTCGCCCGCCAGATAAGGATAAGTGGATGCTTTTATCAGGGTTATCTGCCCGTTCTTTTGTAATGACTTTAGTAAGTTCTTTAAGGTAAACATTGCAGTCTGAAACGGACGCGACATCCGTAATTCCTTTGACCTCAATGGACTCAATGGGACGATCTTTTCCCTTTTTCCCAAACACATTTTTTAGCCTCTTTACACCCTTACGAATCTCATAATCTTTTGGATGAATGACAATAACTTTTTCTATGTCTGCTCCTTCAAGAGTGGACAATAATGTAAAGGTTTGTGTGACAACCATAGGCGTTTTCCCAAGTGGAGCGATCAATACACTTTTTTCTTTTAGATCGCTGAAATGGATAGATTGGGGATGATCCTGACTGCATAAAGTTCGCCTTCCGTTTATGATGTTATCGTAATCTGGACCATGTTTGACAATTGTAGCAATGACAATTTTATTGCCGGTTTGGTAGTAGAATAGACGTTCATCCGTGCGCCTTTTTTTGAAACAGGTGCAATCTGTTTTTGCATTGTCAGTTTGAAAATGGTGCTTGCGTATAGTGAGTACTTGCGAATTTCGCATTGAACGGAAATAACCCATCAGACGTTTTGCTTGACCGTGGTTGTGTTGGTAAAAATCGTATGCCTCCTTTGATAGATAAACATCAAGGATATTGCTTTGCTCTTGTTCATCACTTTTTTCTTTTTGGAAGATTCTACGACCATATACATAAAGATCATCATTAATTTCATCAATTTTATCAGAAAGTGAGGCATTAGGGGCAGAAAGGTACTGTCGAAGGGCAACACCGCTTGGTGATTGTTGATAAGGGATTTCTACCAGAATTAGTTCATCGGAGGGCGGATTTAACTTTTCGCTTCGTTCGCTCTTTTCAAATTTGAGCCACAATGCTTCAATTGAATAGAAGTTTTGCTTGTCAGAATCGTTTTCGTATTTATCTAAAATATGATACAACCCACGGACACATTTATAAAACTGGCATGTCGCCGCCATGAGTGCGGACATGTTCTTTCGCCCACCCGCGAGAGAAAGATAAACGTGATTTCCCAATTCTTCGTGCATTTGGATTGCCTCTGACAAAACTCTGAGGAATGTTATGGATGTTGCATAACTACTTACATCGGGAAATTGTAGGATTGATCGGGTAACGCAGCATTTCCCATCAAGATGTTCCTTAACCAATTTATATCCCTCGTCAATAATTTCTTCTTTTGGATGGATGACATGTAACTCATCAATTGGCAGATCCTTTTGGGTTTGTAGCGCGTGAACCATTGAAGTCACGACGATTGGTGATTCACCCAGTGTTGCAATCAGAACATTCTTTGCCATAATGAAAACTCCTAGAATTTATTATGTCTGACTAATAGGTACGTCCGGATTGTCGTCAAACCAGTTTTGGGTTGGGTAACGATAGGAAGTTGTGTCGGTCGGATCCCATCGCCAAATACGGCGGAGTGCGTTCAATGTTGATGAGGTTGTATCATCTGTAAACATTTGCGTCTGTCCTGATAGATAGTTTTGCAGATTGTTGTCTTTATATTCGGTTGTACCTGGATAGGTTGTATAACGACTCTCATAGTCAATCAAGGTGAGTTTTGTAATTTCAAAGTGAACACTTCCGAGTCCTGCGGGTTTACCGTAGCCGATCTTGTGGCGCATCTCCGGTTCAAGAGCAAGAACGTAAAGCAGTGTTTTTAATTCAAGTGTTTCAAGATTCGTGAACTGTAGGGAAAATGTGAATTGACTCCCTGTATCTATAGGTGTAATATGTTCGTTGTAGTCAGTCTTCTCATGTGCTTTCTTTATTCCATCGGGTTGGTGAAAATAGAACTTCCGCCCTGCAATGTACGTCAGAGATGGATTTAGGTAAAACGCTTGATGGTGAGGTTTGGGGCCCATGAGCGCGATCGTGTAGACAGCTTCATGTTTGCGGATTTTTACTTCCACAGCATCGTTGAATGAAACATTACCAAGGTGCAGGTTTGAATCGTCATTTCGCCCTGGAATCCTTCCGAACATTCGGCAAGCGATGCACAAATCGGAGGAATCACATTTTTTAAAATCTTGCGGCAACTTATTCTGATAGTTAACAGTTATCGTTCTCCTTTTATGTTTGTACTTGTAGGTGACTTCATGAAACATTAAGCAACCGTTTCCAACCGTTTCCACGAGACTACGGAAAAACCCTTTGAGTGAACTGCCAGGGATAATGTGCTGTCCCCGTTGATTCTTCATAAACGGCTCTGCCCCGCTCATACTTCTCGGTGAGTTAAAGATAAAGAGAGGTGTTTTTGCTGTAATCATCCCTTCAATTTTACCGGACATTCCGCTGAACCTATCATGCGGCGAGGCCGGTGTTCGTATAGGTGATACATTCCAATCAATCGGTACAAAGTCATACGGATTCATGGCACTTCCTCCAGATGGCGAAAACGGTAAAATTCCAAAACGTCTGTTTCTGAGTTCAGGTAGTGTCGGACAGATATTTTCACGCGATTTTTTCCATCTTGATTTGAAACGGGATAAGACAACAACCGTGGGATTTGGAGTTCAAGGAATACCTTTATTGTCTTTGGCTGCTTCATTGATTCAAGGTCATCTGCAGACATTCTTTTACCCCAGAGATAGTAAGCCTCGTCCTGGATGTTATATTCTGAGAGCGACTTCGTATGAAGCATCGGCAATGCTGTCGGTTCACCGATATAGACGATAACAAAAACATTGTCCTGTTTTTCCCATCGCAACTCAAATTTTTTATGAAAAATACGACCGCGTTCCCATATCTCAATATTTTTGCTTGGATCGTACGCCTTCAAGCAAATCCCGTTTTTCTGTTCATCATCAGACAAGAAAGTATTCGGTATCCGTTCAAGCATCATTAACGATTCGGGTGGACAATCAAGTGTGTGAAGTATCGGAATCAGTCTTTCACTACTCCCCCAACACATTTGTTCAGTCATTTCTACCCCCGTCTTGTTGGAATTCCAGATGGTCGAACTGCATTGTTTCCGGCATTTCCCAAGATTGAATTTTCGCAACGAATGTGTCTATTGTAGCTTGTTTGAGATTCTGAAGACTTTTGTCTCGGAAAGTCGTGATGTTGCGCACCCCCCGTGTTTCCTCGCGAAATCCCTGTGTTTCCTCAATAGGTTCCTGTTGAATGGTTACTTGATCCGTCGTATCTGTCCCATAAGTTCCATTATTCATCAACTTTCCTAATCCCCAAACCTCATTAGCGGATCGTCCGCTCACAATCCCAAGATAATTAACAGATACCTCGGAAACCGTAGCTTTTATGTTACCAAGTCCACGCGACCTCCCAGATCCGATGCGGATTAGACCGTTCTCTAAATCTGTCAGAATGAGCATAAGTATCCCAAGTTGCCAGACTTCAAAGTTTCGCATGTAGATGTTTGTCTGAAAATCAACTCCTGATGAAACGACTTGCAAATCGAATTTAGCCCCACTCGCTGCACCGCCGGTAAAACGATCAATACCAACCCCATCACGCTGTTCAGTTCTTTGCTGGCTGTCTTCAGCAAGATAAGCATCCGAGATGGCTACCCGTCCAATGAACGAAGTTGAACCGAATAAGCGACATGCGGGACAAGATTCAAGATAGACTACTTCATTCGACAAGACCTCTTTCTCAGGATGCCGCCGCCATGGAACTCTGTTAACCAATAGTTTATCCTTTTGGCGGAGTTCAAACTTATCACCGCATGAAACTTCCGAGTATTTGGGACAGATGAGTTGGTTGTTTTGGTTATCCAAATCTGCTTTGACAAATGGATTGCAAACCACGTCGTCGTTCAGCGTCCGAATCACCTTTTCAATATGACTCCGAAAAACACCTTTCAGTGAACTCCCTGGCAAATAAACTTCCGCATTGCCATTGCGGTAAGTTCGCACAGGGGTCATATCAGGCCCCGAAACCGTAGAATGTCCTGACTTGATAAGTACAGGCCCTTCCGTGTGAATGGTAAGCGTAAATCGACATTCATTACGAAGTTGTTTGAGCATTTTCTTCTCCTGAGACAAGCGTTAGTAGAACACCAATATGTTCTTTGAGAAAGCGATCCATATCACTAACTTTCGTCATCTTTTCCTCAAGTGTTTTACCAACGAGGTATCTATGCAAGGGGTTGGTGTCCGTTTGGGGATCTGTCAAAGTCTGGGGAGTCGTTAAATCTAATTCATAGCCTATCATCTCAGTAATCTTAAAGTTACCAAGACCGCGGGATCGCATTCCACCAATTCCCCCCATACCACTTACAAACTCATTTAAGCCAACGCAAACTAACCCCAAGTCGGTATCACTAGGATTCTCCAAGACGATTTGCATCTTGAATGTTGAACCAACAGAGATAACTTCAAAGTCATACTTAAACCCTTCAACAGCCTTTTCGCTATCCCTATCAATTGCAACACCATCACGACGTTGTATGGCTTCAGCCCATTCTTCAACGTACAGATCGCTAAAGAATATTTTGGATGCCGAAAAAGGGGAACCAAAGAGTTGACAAGTATCACACAACTCTCTTTTTAGATGCCTCGCGAGTTCTGTTTCGTTCCAATTGCTCACTCTGCGTCGATCATTAAAGTCCTCTTGTTTGGTAGTTGGACAATCGTATCCAAGAATTAGAGAACAGGTATTTCGGTTTGGAATGACAGCCACTATTCTTTCGATCATGCTACGAAACACCCCTTTGAAACTTGAACCAGGGATAAAAGGATCTCCTTCTGGCGTAAGAATAACGGGACTATCAGTACCGCGCAAATTGCTTTCGCCGCCGCCGATGTGCATACCAGATGTCAGTTCCAATGTTCCGGTAAAAACGTATTTTCGATGCATCTCACGCATTTTACAGATTCCTTTGGTAGTTATATTCAGCGACTAAATGCTGAATGTATTCCGTAGCTAGCAAATAAGCATACAAGTTGATTTCTTCCCTTACCTGCCTGCTTTGCACACGGGTCATATCTTCAGGTGTTACAACAAGCCTTGCGTCCTCAACCTTGCTGGGAAGAAGTTGAAGGTAATCCCTGAGTTTACCATAGAAGTTTTTCAATTGTGTACTGGTTGTACTTCGCTCCAGTCGGTTGTTAATATAGCGAAAAATTTCATTATAATCACCGACACCGATAGCATTTTGAAGCCCACTGAGTTGGGTTTCGGAGACTTTGGTCTCACGATGGGATTTGACAAACTCAACAGCATCTTCATAGAGTTCACTGTCACTGAGTAGGCAAATTTTCTGGAGTTGTTCCGTTGTCATTGTCATCAGGTTCACCGCCACTGGTTAGATACTCGTAGTGGATAACGAGTTGACGCACGAATTCACGAATGAGATCTAGATAGATGCGTTGTCCCTCAATGGATTCTACCTCAACGTTTTCAAGAGGAATGCAGATTTCTCTACGCCGGAAGCGCAGACTTTGCTCAATATACTTTTTTAATTCAATGCCAAAATCCTCTGTTCTCCAGCTTTCGTTAGGTTTCGATTTAGCAAACTGTTTCTTGATAAAGTCAAGAACATCTGTCACTTTGAGTGTGGAATTGGCAATGTTTTCAAGACTGGTCATCTGGCTTCGATGTCTTTCACCGAAAGCTCTTGAAGCGATTTCTCCAAGTTCTTTCGCCTTTGCGTAAAAGTCACGACTGTCGGCTTCTTCGGCAATTCTCTTAAGAATTTTCATCCTTTGATTCATACTCGTTGACCTCCCAATGAAAGGCATCGGAAACTATTACTCGTCCGAAACCTTCTAATTTACGTCTACCGATCCCGTTTTGTTCAATGTTGTAGAGGCTTTCATAGAAATTATCATTGGCATCCCCATCATACCCAAACAAGAAAACAGATGCCATTGATATTGCCCACTCCGCAGCTTTGGGTAATCCAAAGAGGGCATTCCATCCAATCACACGCCTTTTGTTTGCACTTTGATAAATCAAAGTCGCATCCGCTAAATTAAAAGACTGATGCAGATACTCACCGTTAAGAACCGTCTGATAACGCAGTTGTGTGTCGCAGATAATGGTATCCGACTCAAGTGTGATCGGAAAATAAAGCTGATGGGGCAAATCAACACAATACGCTTTTGCTTGGGCATGAAACTTCTCATTGAACGCTAAGACACGTTGCCTCAACGACATAACATCATCAGGCACTAACTCCTCAAACTCATCTTCCAGAATACTCAATTTACCTAATCCCCGTGTTAAGTTATTTCCGATTCTCAGGAGGCCCTTGTCTCCAGTCTCCACTGCGAAATCATGGAAATCATTGAACAATACTTCATCAGCGAAGGACATTGTGCCCCAAAACTGTTGTCCTTCATTAAGAACTTCACGATTGTAAAGGATACCTTCTTGGACAGTCCCCGTTTCTCGACTTATTCCCGTTCGAGTCAATAGGCGAGTTTTTGCCTCGGATTTACCGATCTCTGTAATGCTTTCCCCGCGACGATAAAACCCTGAGAATGTATCTAATAATTCACAGCACTCAGCTTGCTCAACTGGGTAGGTACACTTCATATTTGCGTTGAGGACTTCGACCTTCGTCTGATGACTCACCGCGAATAAACCCCAATAGATAAGACTATCCATAACACCGTGCCGTTCTTTCTTATCGCTATCTGCCTTAAAACGGAAACCGCTAAAACGTTTGCAAGAGCGGGCAGTATTAGGAATAGGTTTAATAGGTTGTTCATCATCTTGAAGATCTGTGTTTGAAAAATCATCATCTCGAAAGTTTGCGGGATAAAGATTGCTAAAGGATACCTCACCAGAGAGGAAAAACCTTGTGAATTCATCTGTATCATTACGAATTTTCCGATGTGCAGCTGCAAATGCCCCTAACAATGTAGTGCCCGGAATGTATCTGTAGGTTTCAAATCTTGCTGTCGAACGAGATACACGGATATTCAGCGGAGAATCGGACGAAACGACAAATTTAGCTTTCATTTAGCATCTTCCTGTGCTGTTTGATACAATACCAAATCAGACAAATTTTCCAATAAACTCGCAATTGCAATTGAAGCATCGTTGATCTTTAATTCCAGAATTTCGCAACTATATCTACCCATCCCCGTTGACTTGTTTGCGCCAATCTGGTCATTTGCACAAATACCAGCAACGAGTAAAAGGAGTGAATAACTGCATAGATTTTCGTCAATATGGAAGCCTTCCAGATGCCCATAAATCTCTCCTTTAAAACAGAGCGTTTTGATGCCAAATTCGCTTTGGAAGAGTGCCTGTTCACGGACTGTGCCGAGAACGCGTGAGATGCTTGTTTGTATCCGTGTCTCTGTCTGGAGATGGATGTATCGCTTTGAAATTCCCCTACTATTAAATAATTCCTGATCTTCGGCAGTAAGCGTCGCATTATCAAAATAGAGTTCACCCGGCTTGTAACGAGATCCGAAAATCCTATCAACGATGTCTGTATCATCAGAGAAATAAGCCATCATTGCAGCTTGATCGTTGTGTGGACTCACAGCGCGAAGATCAAACAGATGGGCTAGTTGCTCACACTTTTCACGCAATACGCCTTTCAACGTTGAACCGGGAACATAGAGATAATCGTCGGTATCCCGACACACGCTGCGATCTAACAAACCCCGACGAAATCCTGTCCCTAAGTGGAAAGGGGTGTCAAATTGAATTTGGTAATCAATGTTAATAAAGTCTCGTTGCATGAAAATTTATCTCACTTCACTATCCATTTCAATAAAATCATAAAGGTCAATCAAATCAAGAAACGGGGAATAGTAATCCTCACCTTCCCGAAACCAAGGAAAACAGGAAAGGGGCGTGTCTGTAGAAAAATGTCCAAGAAAGTCCTTGAAGATCCATTTGTGCTTTTTGTCCTTTGTCCTACTGAAAAACATCAAACCCTCTAAAATTGACTGGTTTCGTCTTTGAAAAATGGCATCCCGAAGTCCTTTAAGTTTTCCTCGGGGGAAACGCTCTTTCTTCAAGAACTGAATTGTATCAATGATATATCGTAGATCTGTTAAAGTGTAGGGACGAAGTGTTCGATAAAGATAAATAGGAGGTGAACTCATTTCCTCTTTGACACTGAGTACTTGCTCATAATAATTATCAAAATCAAGACTATTGGCATTATTCACCACGATGAAGTTGATTAGACCTTCGTTGATCTTCTGTCCACGACGTCTACGTTTCACTGCCTGCTTCTTAGAAAATTTTAGGGCTTGTTCTGCTAAATTCAGTAAACTCGAAAAGGGAAAACTCACATGGGCTATTGCCACACCAGCCGATAACGTAAAACGTTCACCCAAACTTTTCTGAGTTAGTTCACTGAACGTTTCGGTGATTTTGATAGAAACCTCAACAGCTTTGTCTGCTGTGGTAACCATCACTAAATCATCGCCACCAAGCATCAGAATATCAAATGGAAAGTACTTCTCGCAGGGCGGTAGATATGTAAAAATCGCCTCCTTTACGGATTGGTAAATGGCATGATCAACGACCTTGGAAAACTTTTTGACCTCATCTAAGTTTTGCAATGTTTCCAATACTTTACCCATACTGTCACCATCAGCATAGATAAGTCCCATGTAATTTGCCGGTTCAGACATTTCTCCCAAATCATTGAAATCTTGGGGTCTGTCTTTTCCTGTCATGCTATAACCTTCTCTTGCAAGGTCACCGAGTAAGCGATACCAAAGTTTATAGTCCAGATCCTCCTCAGCTTCCCCACTGACAACGGCTTCTATGTCGGCTTGAATTTCCCTATTCTTCTTTCTTTTATTTTCGCAACTGACACAAATCAATTCTGACTCCGGGTCCCTGACGTTTTGGCTTGCATACGCATCGCCACAAGAATCACAAGTCCTCAAAAATGGATGAGTCAAAAGGTTTTGATGCGCGGCGTTTTCGTCTTTCTTTACTCGGAGCCGGTACATTAGCGTTTGAAGATAAGGTTGAATATCGTTTTGATTTGTAAATCCAGCGGGCAGTTGAGCAACCGCACTTGTAATAGAACCTGTCCGAGTCTGTAAACGATATTCCTTCTCTACGGCTTGGATGAAAGCCTCTGCGGATGTCTCAGGGACAGTAAAAATGCCAGATCCACCGTTTGCAAAAATCGTTTCTGCACCGAATTGATGACTCTTGTCAATCATGTCCTTTCGGTTCAATTCATCAAGAATCGCACTGGCACCTCGTATCTCTTTGAGTCTGCCCGTGGCAAAAACATACTCTTTGATTCGATCGGTATCAAACGAAATTAGCAACTTCTTTTCCATAAATTTATACTTCTTGCAACTGACTACAAATGTAATGTTATTAAACTGTTTAACCCACATATCCCAACGTTTTCCATGCTATCACTATAACACGAAATTACTTTTTGTTAACACTTTTCGTGATCTCATCTGAGGTCCTCCAGAGCACCAGACAAGCATCGTGCGGTATATAGCAGGTTGTGTGCGTATTTTACTTGTGGCATTGTATATGATCACCTGTACTGCAGTTCTATAACGTTATCTATTACAGAAACGTTAGTTGTATTCAGGACATATCCATTCAAGGCAACCCCAGATAATTGACGAAGGCATTGAGTTATAATAAGGTAATTTTGTTGTTTAATCAACTTAAAAATATAATAATTCTTGCACATAACTAAAATAATACAATGTTTTCAGAAAGGCGCCAAGTCAATTTTACACACCCATTCAGACAAAAAACTTGACAACTACCCAAACACCTGCTATAATTAACACCTGAATCACACACTATACCCTGTCCCCCAACTACAACCTTACGTCATAGGAGGAGAAATATGAGCACGCGTGACATCAGTCAACGTACGCCAGAACAAACCAGTTGCCAAACAGATAAAACGCCATCACTTGCAGACAGATTTCAACAACTCTTTGATGAACACATCACACCAGAAACGGAAAGATTCAGTAAAAAAATAATCGGTTACAGTGTACCACTCAGGCTCCTCAGAAGGTTCTCAAGTATATCCTGTTTGAATTGCTATCTTTGTCACAGTGGTAATGAATACGATCCGCCGGAAGGCGGTCCTATCATTGCCTGGTCAATGAATTTTATCGCCCTTATGGTAGGTGGCGGCAGTTACGACCACGACAACGGAACAAAGATATGTCTCATTTCTCAAAAGTGGTGGGCATCCAAACGTGGATACGCTCCAAATATAGAAGATGTTGGTAGAACGATCATATTGGAATAAGGAGGAAACATGGACGATCTAAATGCCGTCATTCGTGAAATTGAAAGGCAAAGAAACCCGAGAAGAAGAGGAACAGTCAGCAAAGAAAGAACTACACCACCCTTGCATCAAGCCGTAATAGACAATAACGTTGAGTCAATTCAGAAACACATTGCAAGCGGCGCAGATGTCAACGAAGTAGGCAATGAAGACAGAACACCGCTACACATCGCAGCAGAAAACAACGCACATGAGATAATAAAGATACTTATAGAAAATGGTGCTGAGGTAAACGTTAAGGACGGTAGGAATGAAACCCCATTGACTCTTCTGGCAAAATACGCAAGTGCTTATAAGGTAGTAGAAATGCTGATACAGCACGGCGCAGATCCCAACGAAGGAAACTACAAAAGCAATACACCTTTACACATCGCCGTAGAGAACAATGCACAAGAAACAGCAAAGATATTTATAGAGAATGGTGCGGAGATAAACGCTCAGGCTTCTGAACGTGCAACACCTCTGCATTATGTAGTAGAACACCCAAGGGCATACAGACTTGCAGAACTGCTAATAAAAAATGGTGCACAAGTCAACATGACACGTTTACTTGATGAAACACCACTACACATCGCAGCTAAGAAGAATGTCCAGAGAACAGCAAAAATACTTATGGACAATGGTGCGGCGATAAATGCTAAGGATTATTTTGGCAGGACGCCACTGCATTTTGCCGTAAGACACCATGATGCCTATCCGATGGTCCACCACTTGATACTATGCGGTGCACAAGTCAAAAGTAAAGATGACGAGTCGGATACTCCACTACATTTTGCAGTATGGCACGGTGACCCTGAAATAATGGATATCCTCATCAGAAACGGGGCAGATATCCACGCACAGAATATCTATGAAACATTTCCGCTGCATAACGCAGCCAATGCCTTTAATAATGCTTTTATAACAACAGATACACTTATAAAACTCGGTGCACAAGTCAACGTAAAGGATGTTGATGGACAATCTCCATTACACAAAGCAGCACGTAATGCCACCTTTGAGACAATTGAATTGTTGATCAAACAGAACGCTAACGTTCATGCTATGGACAGGGAAGGTAACACACCTTTGCAGATCGCTGCAAGGTACGGAAACCCGGATGCACTTGAGGTATTGATAGAACACGGGGCAGACATCCAGTGTGAGAATAACAATTGTGATACCCCATTGCACGACGCAGTTAGGCGTAAGGCGTTATTGGTTTCAAATATATTATTGGATCATGGTGCAGATATCAACACACCGGGCAATTATGGATGGACCCCGCTTCACATTGCTGTAGAAAGGGAATATCAAGAGGCAACAAAGGTGTTACTCTCTCGAGGTGCAAATGTCAACGCACAGGACAATGAAGGCGAGACACCTCTCCACAAAGCACTATCTACGTATGAAGTAGCAGAACCTACACTACGGGCAATTTTTGATGAATCCTGTTCAATTGTTGATATGATTTTGCTGTTGCTAAATCATGGGGCGGCCTCCAATATTCAGAATGCTAAAGGAATAACCCCACTGCATATCACGGAAGAATGCAAACTTGATGAAATAGTAGAAATAATGCAAAGTCAATCTAAGTAGCGCGAGGCTCATTCGTGGTGTTGCATGTTGCGATTGGAGCAAGGGGTCAGCAATCCTTTTTCTATAGTAACAAACTTTAGGGACAAAAACTTTACATACCCTTTGGCATCAATTAACTTGATACTTCAAGCAAAATTTCGTAAAATAACGTGAGTTTGATTAATCATTTCGGTTGCGTTCACTCACACCATTTCGTATCCGAGAGACGTGAATTGTAGCACAAACTTTCAGTTTGTGGCACATCTTCGCAAACTGGAAAGTTTGCGCTACATTTATCAAACTCACG
>JAJEJA010000117.1 GCA_022828145.1 Candidatus Poribacteria bacterium
CCCCGCTAAAGCGTGGGTGCTTTGACATAGCGTAGCCAAACGTTCCCTGTCAAGGATTGAGATCTTCACTACAGTAATATATCGGGTGTTCTGGGCGTGGCAGCTCATCGTATGTTTCGGATGCTCCCCAAGTCCGACTCCTCTACGAATACCTGATCTGGATGGGGCAACATATACCCTGAAAAGGAGAAACAAACTTATGTTTATTCCAGTTAAGACGAAAGACGGAGAACAATTGATGCCGATGCATGCTGCACGCGCAAGGAAACTTGTGAAACGTGGCGAGGCAACACCCTATTGGCATAATGGCATATATTGTATTAGACTCAACAAAGAACCGAGTGATCGTAAAACACAAGCGATCGCAGTCGGTGTTGACCCTGGTTCTAAAAAGGAAGGGTTCACAGTGAAATCCGAGGCTCACACCTATCTGAATGTGCAAGCAGATGCACACAAAGATGTTGGCAAGAAGGTTGAGAAAAGACGCGAACTCCGTAGAGGTAGACGTTCACGCAAATGTCCCAATCGGAAAAATAGGACAAACCGACTTGCTAACAAGGAACGCATCCCTGCTGGCACGCGCGCAAGATGGGAGTGGAAACTTCGGATACTTGATTGGCTATCTAAGTTGTATCCTATTACTCATGTTTGTGTAGAAGACATCAAAGCACGGACTATTGAACGTGCTAAAAAGTGGAATCAATCCTTTAGTCCGTTAGAGGTGGGTAAGCAGTGGTTCTATACGGAGGTCAAAAAGCGATGGTCTCTGCTAACACTGCCAGGTTGGGAAACAAAAGCGATCAGAGACAGTCTCGGTCTCAAGAAATCAAAGCAGAAACTATCAGCAACCTTTGAGGCACATTGTGTGGATAGTTGGTGTTTAGCCTATCATATTGTTGGTGGTGATGCGAGTCCTGACAACAGGGACATATTCTGCATCTCACCGATACCGATTAGAAGGCGTGAGTTGCACCGGCAGAACCCGCAGCGTGGTGGCAAAAGACCCAGATATGGTGGCACAATGTGTTTAGGTATTGTCAAGAATACACTTGTGAAACACGCCAAACACGGAAACCTCCTGCGTGTGACAGGATACAACACAAGAGGTGGCATCAATCTTAGTCAAATTTCAAGTAGCAAACAAAGTGTGAGAGGGGCGAAACCAAACACGTTTCGCATATTAAAAAAATTAAACTTTCAATATAGCACTTAGTGCCGACTACACCACCGAGCTAAAGCTGCGGTGTCCTGTCGGCAAGATTTTGATAGAGTTCGCGATGTATTATTTAAAGGCCAATTGGCGGTTGAACCTTGCATAAACGAAAGGATTACAAATCATGGCTGTTCTTAGATGGGGTATACTCGGATGCGGTAATGTCGCTGAACATAAAGGCGGTCCACCTTTATATTCTGTTGATAATTCAGAACTCATTGCAGTGATGCGACGGGATCAAGCAAAAGCAGAAGATTTCGCTCATAGACATGGTGCAAAACGCGCCTATACGGATGTAGATAAACTCCTGTCAGATGATGAAATCAATGCGATTTATATCGCAACACCACCACATCTCCACTGTGAACAGACTATCCGTGCTGCCCAGGCAGGTAAACACATCCTCTGTGAAAAACCGATGGCAATGTCTGTTAGTGAGTGTCAACAGATGATTGATGCATGCAGTGAAGCAGGTGTTACCTTGATGATCGCTTACTACCGAAATCACTACCCGAATGTAGAGAAAATGAAAGCACTGATGGATGAAGATGCAATCGGTGATGTAGTGCTTGCACGTATCAACTGTACAGCATATTACAATCCGAATCGTAAAGATTTGAGGAATTGGCGTATCAATCCTGAAATAAGCGGCGGTGGGGTGTTGATGGATATCGGAAGCCATCGTATCAGTCTATTACAGTACCTGATGGGTGATGTGGCATCAGTAAAAGGTTTTGCAGAGACCGTGCATTTAGATGGCACCGTTGACGATTCTGCTGTGTTTACACTCCGTTTTGAAAGTGGGGCACATGCAGTCGCGAATATCAACTGGAATGTGGGAATCGGGGTCGACGATATTGAGGTATACGGTACAAAAGGAGGTCTAAGATGTTCACCTCTGAATTCAGAGAATCTGACACTTAAAACAAAATCTGAAGGTGTGAAGACGTTGCCACAAAAACCTTTACCGCATACACATACAGGACTTGTAAAGGATTTTATTAATCACATTAGAACTGGTGAACCGATCCGATGTACTGGTGAATTAGGATTACAGACGAATGCTATAATAGCAAGAATTATGCAAGCCTAAGTTAAGTGGTACATTTGGTTTCCAGTTTTCTCTCAATACCGTCTGTTAGAAGTAAAGTTTCTGTCCTATAATACCTTTAGACTTGTACTTCTAAATTTTTCCTCTAGATGTCAAATTTCAATATAGATTTATCCGTATCTGTTCTTACCTTGTGTCCCACTCAAACAACCACAAACAATGAATATGAACAGAGGAATCCAAAACAACAGGATCCACCATCCAGACATATTTCTATCATGAAATCTTCTAATAGTAAAAGATATTTGCAACCATAAACAAACACAGCCTGCAATGTAAATGGAGTTTTCACCTACGAAAGCAGACAATATAACACCAACGAGAGCAACCCCAAACATAGCAGCAAGTCTTACTAACCACCATTCTAAACGTCCTACTCTACCTCTGTAATTAAACAGATATATCAAGAGTTTAGCCATTAATTTATGCTCCTTTATCTTCAGAATGTCCTGCAGCCTTTCCGAGAGTGTTACGACTTGTACTCTCAATCCAAAGTCTCAATTTTTCCATCAATAATACCGTATTATGTAACAAACATCAATCTAAATTCGTTTAATTAATTACGGATTTTATGACATTATGTTCCAATATTAGGACATTCAAATCAAAAAGGAAATTTTAAAACGATGAAAACCACAAAACAACTATCATTAACTTTATTTGGTAGCATCCTGATAATACTCTTTAGCATAACAGGGTGTTCCGATGTGCCTTATACAGGACCAATAATCACTGTTGATCGCGTAGATACATACCTTAATGCAATAGGGGACGATACCCTCTGCCTTAAAGACGGATTTGATTCTGTTTGCGTCAAACTTGATCTGGATAAAATAGAGATTGACAGTTCAGATATAGGTTATACACCTACTGTTCATGTTCATCCTGAGAACATTGCTTACGTGTTCGAGTATCAAGGAAATCCTATTTTAAGAGCAAAAAGAACCATGGACACCTCAGCACTCGTGCAGAGATTAGAGGATGAAGGTAAAGTCAATTTACCCTCAAGTGGAAATAATCTGAATGTTACACCAATTCCTGAAGGATGGATTATCGAAATATATTCCACTGCTCCAATGAATGTCAGAGTCGTAGAAGGTTTAACCATAGGTACTAACACACAAAAAGACCTTAGAATTTCCGAACAGACAAAAATGGATGATGGCGTACAATTTGCCGTTGAAACCACGAACCCAGAGTTAACAGTTCAGGTCAGAGGGTTGATCCCAGGAAATACAGCAACATTCCATATCAGCGCAAATGACATCAACTCAAATGATAATACAAACATCTTGAAGTTACAGCCCATACAATAACCGTTAAGGGTAGGAGGAATACGTGGAAAACTTACAACGTGCCATGACGAGAATTCAACTACTGTTTTTCGGAACCTTATGTAGTACCCTAATTATCCTTTTTAGTATCACAGGATGTTCCGATCCTGCTTCTACGAGCTCGATTGCTGCAAATATAGGTTCAACGCTTAATCCTTCGGGGGGGGACGATTATATCACCTCCAATAGGGGTGGGAGATACTGCATTCACAATGACACGGATTCCGCCTGTATTGATCTAATTTCACATGTTAATGACAGGATAGATTCCAATGGACCTATCATTCACATTTATCCGGAAAGAACGCAGTATCTCTTCTACTATGAAGGTAAACCTATTATCAGAATCGAAAGACCAGGGGATACCACTGACATTATTGAGACAATCACAGACCCAGATCCGAACCCTCCTAAAGGAGGACCATCAACTCCCCGAGATGATGACGACAATGATCAGAATGATGATGATGAAGGCGATGATGACCCGACTAACGATGACCCGACTAATGGTGACCCGACTAATGGTGACCCGACTAACGATGACCCGACTGATAGCGGTGATGATGGACATGGATGGCTTATCTGGATATACTATCCAGAAGGAAAAGCTCCAATTAATCCTCCCACCCTTAGTAAGAGTAATGTGGTAGTTACAATAAATAGTATAGTATTAACGGACGACGACATAACAGGTTTCGCACAATTCATCGGAAACGACGGGCAAAGAGGAATTCAGTTTTTCTATCCAACAGAATCCGCAGAACTTTTAGATTTAAAGGTACAGATGGATGGTATAGTTGATGAAGAAGGTAATGTGCGATTCAATATTAACTATTTGTGGTATTCAAACTAACAATATTTCATTTGGAAATTTATAAACTCCTTATTTCCGCTGTGTGACTGACTTCACACAGCGGAATCCGCACTTCATAGACCACAAGGGGCCTTTTTGAGTCATATTGATAAACCTCTCTTAAGAATTATACTCTTTGCTACAGAATGGGATTATTCAAAGGGTTGGAGTTTTCCATCCTTCACGATCATTATAATCTGGTCATATAGTGCGTCTCCATCAGGATTAAAAGAAAACTTACCTAACATACCTAAAATTGTGGGATAATCTGTTGTTTCTGCAAGAGCGTTTCGAATTAGGGTCGCATCTGGCGATTGTGCAATCTTAATAGCGTTAGTGAGTACATAAAGAGTGGCATAAGACTGAGCCGCCCAAGGTTCAGGTTGAATACCATATTTCGTACGATAGTTCCGAACGAAGGACCGGTTTCCAGGAGCATCAGATAGATTAGACCATCCGATAAAACCTATCACGCCTTCGGCGGCATCACCAGCCTTTTGAACTTCATTCATGGTTAGATCAGGAGCAATAATCCTAATACTTTCGGGAACACCTATCACGGATGTTTGCTTGATAATCTGCGCTATTTCTTGTGATAGTGCAGAGATAAAGAGTGCATCGGGTCTCAACGCTATTATATTAGTTAGTTGCTGAGAAAAATCGATGTCCCCAGTTTGAAAGGTTTCCATCGTTAGCACCTCAACACCGTTTGTCTCAAGGGCTTGCCGTAGGACTTCATTACTGTTTCGTGCGTAAACATCGATCTCATCATATATCGTTGCTACTCTTCTATAGCCAAGTCTCTTCTGAGTTACCATCAAACCACTGGGAATACTTATATTTGTTGCCAGACTTGTGCGGAAGATAAAATCCCCAATTCCACTCAAACCTGCAGCGGAGGAGACCGAACTAAAAGCAATAACGCCGTGTTCTTGGGCAATCGGTGCGACCGCTTTTAGGTGCGTTGAGATAGCAAGACCGACTATGGCAGATACTTCTTGATCTACCAAATACTGTACTGCTGCCCTCGCTCCCTCTGGCGTGCTCTGATCGTCCACAGTAATAAACTTGATCTTTACCTCACCCCGGCTGTTAATCTCTTCTCGTGCCAATTCAAAACCACGTTGCATAGCAAACCCGTACGCCTCTGCATGACGTCCTGTCATTGCCACAACTACACCAATAGAAACTTCTTCTTTCAACATCTGATTTTCTGTAGCATCAGGCATATTCAACGGAAACTTGCTACAACTGAAAAATACGACAGACAAAGAAACAATCCCTAAAAAATATATGAACGTTATAATACTCTTTAAACTTAAGTCAATTGAATTCATAATAGTTTCCTTTTTTATTGGTTGATGAACGACTTAACGCTGTCTGTTGACAAAATAAATCCCTGCTGCCACCAGCACAGTACCTCCCAGGACATCTATTGTCAGTTTATCACCTAAAAGTAAGCTACTAAACAGGACACCAGATACCGGCATCAGAAAAGAGAAGACTACCAATTTGCTTGCTTTGTATTTCCTTAGCACTGATGTAAGGACTAAAAAACAGAAACCCGTAATTATCAATCCTTGATAAAACAATCCTGAACAACTTTCGAGGGTCCATTCAATCGACTGTCCACGTTCGAAGAGGAAGCTTAGAATTAGAAAACAGGGAATACTTAAACCTAAAAGCCAGACGAGAAGTCTGTGTGAGTATATGTCTTGAACAAATACCTTCGTGAGTGTAATATGGAGTCCTAAGAAGCCAGCTGCAAGCAGAACAATCAGATCGCCAAACAGGTTAGGCGCAGACATGCTACCTCTCAGACTCGGGGCGAGAGTTATTAAAACCCCAACGAAGGAGGTAAGAATACCTAATACCTTTTTTTGTGAAAGTCGATCGTTGGGTAACCAGAAATGTCCAAACAGCACGGTAAACAGTGGATATAACGTGAAAAAAATGGTGGAACGGGATGCCGTTGTCAGTTGCGTGCCGAAATTCAGAGTAATTGTATGCAAAATGTAAAGTAAGGCAATTAACAGCAACCGAGGCAGTTCCTTAAAACGCATCCGCATCGATATACCGTAATAGAAACCTATGCCACCAACAGCGATAAGTCCTAATATACAGCGGTAGAGTGCCATTTTTAGTGGTGGAAAACCTTTCAAACCGAGTTTAACGGCGAACGCTCCACCACCGATAAGGGACACAATGACGAGGACAAGTGCGATTATCTTACCAGTAGGATCTTCGTTTCTAAATTCTTTTTCCAGCATAAGTATCCGTAAAAGATGCGAAATCCTTAATCAATCAAGCTCGGTAAAAACATAATCAATATCCTCAACTCGTGAATGGCAAGTCCAACAAATTCTACCTGATGCCAGGAGTGTAAAATCAGATGCCTGTTCAGATCGTGTATACTCAACGAATTCCCAATCGTTGTGATCCGGATTACCTCCTTCAATTTTCCGCATAATCGCGATGAGGCCGATATAATCCTTACCAGGTCGAGTTGCCTCTTTTACCACTATGCTTCCATCTGGATATGGGAACTGTTGTTCACCATCTGGTGCAATTGTCTCCCGATCTTTGTTGACAAAGACGTTCTTTGTTCCATTGTGTGGATCACCACCAGGAACTGGTGGAATAGGTTCACTGTTTAATTTCAACCATGACTCATATCCAGCAACATATTCTGGTAGTCCAGGTAGTGCAACAGCAGGTTGCTCAGATTCTTGATCCGTTTCACCTGTTGTTTCTTGAATCTGTTCTGTTATCTGTTGTTCCTCTACACAAGCAGCGAACATTACACCAAAAATCAGCATAAACGCTATACCGAGAGAAACACTATAACCCTGTTTGTTTCGCTTTCTATTTTGCATCATATTTCTCCTCAAATCATATCCTCATAGATAGTAAAGTTTAGGATGTAGACACTTATTCGTTTACATACATCGACTATGAAATCACTACCTTAGTTTTCTCTCTTGCCGATTGATATGTGGCTAAGACAATTGCGACAGCGTGTTTTCCGCCTCTACCATCAATCATTGGTGTTCTATTGTCTCGGATGCATTCCACAAAGTGAGAGAGTTCTCCAACAACATGCGTTGGTCCTGAGCGATCAGGGACAATTTCCTGCCATTCTCTCTCTCCTCGCTTTTTGAGATATGCTAAATCAGCAGCCATGTCCAGTCTGAGTGACCCTTCAGTGCCGTCAATGATTGTTTCATTTGTACCGCGTGCACCGAGAAAACCGCCCCATCGTAGGATGCCGACTACTCCTGAATCGTATCGTATGAGTGAAACAGTGTAATCTTCCCAGTCATCATGTCCAGAGAAACTACCAGCCTCCGCTGCGACAGTGAGTGCTGTCCCACCGAACCAGTTAATTAGATCAGATTTGTGAATGCCGTTCTCCAATAGTCCACCGACAGTTCCGTACCAGCTCTCTGGACGATTTCTCGGGGCATTATAGGGACCTGTATAGTCTGTTTCTATATAAACAATATCCCCGATGTCGCCAGCATCTACCATTTTTCTGCCGAGTTTGTGAACAGGATAAAACCTTAGCACCTGTCCAACCATGATATGTGTTCCCGCTTTATCGGCTGCATTAATCATCTCGTCGGCTTCCGCAAGCGTTAGAGAGAGTGGTTTTTCACAGAAAGCGTGAACACCTGCTTCAGCTGCGTCAACGACGACTTGGGTGTGTGCTATGGGAGGTGTAGCAACGACAACCCCATCAACGAGTGGGAGAAGTTCCTGATAGTCTTGGAATGCACGGATGTTATGTTTTTCCGCAACAGCTTGTGCCGCATCCAATCGCAAATCTGCGACACCTACAAATTCACAGTTTTCTACATTAGGGAGTGAGTTGCAATGGGAATTACCCATGCCGCCTACTCCGATTACACCAATCCGAATCATGTTTCTGCTTCCTTCTTGAATAGGTTAATCAGGACTTACGCATTCCCACCTTGATAAGGGGGGTTAGGGGGGTTAAATGGGGCGATATTCAGTGTTTTTAGTCTTTTTAACCCCCTAAATCCCCTTACCAAGAGGATTTTAAGAAAAAATGCGTAAGTCATGTTAATTTTGGTTTGTCATTAATTTACAATATAGATAGACTGATGTCAATTAGTTTTTGCATGTAATCGGTCACTAATTCTTAGATTTCCGATTCTTTAGCAACCATATTACAAGTGACCCAGAAATAGCGATACCGAAACCGTAAAGCATCAATCTTGTATTAGTTGATATGCTCTTACCGACATACGTGTAGACCGCAGTTGCTGGAAGTTGACCAATACCGGTTGCAATCCAGAAACCGATGAATTGCATACGGGTTAGACCCGCTACATAGCTTACAACATCAAATGAGACAAAAGGTAAGAGACGCGCAATTAGGATAGCATAGCTCCCGTATTTGCTTAAGAAATCGTCTGTCTTGTCAACAACAGGTTGCGTGACGATTTTTGCCACATGTTTACCTCCAAAAAATCTTGCGATATAGAAACATAAAGCAGCACCCAACATTGCACTACCCCAAGATAGTAACATACCCAACCAGAAACCGAATAAAGCACCATTGGCGATTGTAATCAAAAAGGCAGGTAATGGGGCAACGACACTTTGAAAAATCATCAGTAAAACTGAGATGAGTGGCGCAAAGATACCGAAACCGGCAATGTATTCACGGGCTGTTTCAATACTACTAAATGCCGATACAAACTCACCAAGAAAATTTGACAATTGAACCTGAATCTGATTAAAATACAGGATTATAATGATGACCGCAATAAAAATAATGAGGAGTAGTCCGGTGTTACGGAGGATTTTTTTTGACATTTGAATAGATGAATAGAGATAAGTTTACATATCTTCTGTAGGAGCGATCTCCGAAGCGCGACTAAACGTTTTGATAGTCGGGAATCGGAGTTCCCTCCTACAACTCAGATGTAAAGTTAATTGTAGAATCCACTATAAAATCGGATAGTTACAGATCATTCATCCTCTTGAAAAGCACGAATTAAGGCTTGCGACATTCGCGTGCGGAGTGCTTCCTGTTTTTCCGCTGTCCACTGATAAAAACCTTCTCCAGATTTCACACCAAGTTTGCCTGAATCAACCATCTCTCTTAAAAGCGGATTGATTTCTGAAGAACTGTACAGGTCTTTGTAAAGTTCTTCAAAAGCAGCAAGTACTAAATCCCATCCTGCAAGCTCAAATACTTCAAACGGACCTGCAATGCCGAGTCTGCGACCGAAACTGTTGCGAACCACAAGGTCTACGGTTTCAGCACTTGCAATGCCTTGTTCCACGATGGCAAATGCCTCACGAATCAAAGCGGCTTGCAAACGGGGGCCAACAAAACCGGGGGCTTCCTTTTCAATTATTGCGGGGGTTTTACCAATACACTTCAGAAGATTATAGGTGATTGATACAGTTTCATCTGATGTAGCTGGACCCCGGATAAGCTCAACAAGTGGAATTAAATAGGGGGGATTAAAATAGTGGGCATTGAGCACCCTATCTTGACGGTCGGTATTAACACCAATCTGACTCGGCATTAATGCCGTTGTGTTGCTGGCAAGAATCGTGTGCGGTTGACACAAGTTATCTAATTTCTCAAAAATCTGTTGTTTTAAGGGGAGATTTTCAGGGACTGCCTCAATCACAAAATCCGCATTCTCAGTAGCGACTACGAGTTCATGAGTAGTATTTACACGCTGCGTGATGTCAGGAATGTCTGATTTATCAACAACACCATGTTCAGCGAGCAATGCCAGGTTTTGTTCTATCTGCATGTATGCTACAGCGAGTTGTTTCTCTGTGATGTCGTGGAGATATACACTGAATCCAGCAGCAGCAAATTCTTGTGCAATACCGTGTCCCATTAACCCCGCACCGATGACAGCGATAGTATTGATGCTATTGGGTCTTTCGTCAGACAATGTCACACTCCAATCACTATAGTGAATTCTCCGCGCGGCGCGGTGGCATTGAATTTCTCCAGGGCTTGTTTGAAGTTACCCCGGAATATATCTTCATAACGTTTTGTGAGCTCACGTGTGATGACAATTTCTCGTTCTCCCATGATTTCCAAGGCATCCTCCAGAAAACGACAGATTCTGTGCGGAGACTCAAACAGGATTAATGTACGTTCCTCATTCGCAAGTTGTGTCAACTGTCGTTTCCGTTTTCCTGATTTTGGTGATAGGAAACCTTCAAAAATGAAGTTGTGGAGTGGTAAACCGGAGACTGCTGCCGCTGCAAGAATAGCGGATACCCCTGGCACTGGTACTATCCGAACTTCATCTGATATACATTGGCGCAGCAGAGGATATCCCGGGTCTGATATCGTTGGGGTTCCTGCATCCGAGACAAGAGCAATCGATTCTCCAGTCTTTAGACGTTCAATCAGCTTTTCGGTTTTGGTCTGTTGGTTGCCTTCAAAAAAACTTGTGAGAGGCGTATTGATTTCATAGTGTGATAATAATCTACGTGTTTTGCGGGTATCTTCCGCGGCAATTAAGTCCACCTCTTTAAGAATACGGAGGGCTCGTAACGTTATGTCCTCTAAATTTCCTATTGGCGTGCTGACGATATATAGGGTACCAGAAGATGTTGTGTCCATATTATAGTTCTCAGTTGCAACTGAAGGAATAACGTCAAACTAAACCGCCTCGTTTTCTCAAAAACCATTCCAGACCGAGGAACAGAATGATCAGACCGAAAATCAGAGGAAGATCCCATATATCTACATCCGTTATTTCAGAGGTCGCACTCTCAACGAGCGATATCTGGTTCACCAATTGTCCAGCTTCTTCAACTGGGTAGTACTTACCGCCGCTCATCTCAGCAAGGTTTGTAAGAAGGTTCACATTCAATGCTGCATCACTGAACTCGGCGTAAGACGGTTTGACTTCAAAAAGTGCTTGTTGTTTACCGAGTGCTTCACCATTGAGCGTGCCAGTCGCTGTTATCGTATATTCTCCATATCGACTCGGAATGAATCTGGCGTTATATTGACCATCTTTTCCCAATTCCTGTTCAAGAACAAGCTCTTTGCGGAAACCATCTTCGCCTACAACGATTGCACGCAACTTGGCATCATTTGTTAACGCAAAGTCATTATCCATTGCAGTCACATTTATCACAACCGGTTCCTTCAACGTGTATTCAGTTTTGGCTATATCAAGCTTAAGGGAAGCCTTCGGTGCAGTCGTCAACCATTTAGCAGTTTGTCTCCAGAACCGGGCGTGGCTTTCGTCATTACTATCTTCACCCATTTGCCACACCCATGAGTTGTTCGGTGTAAAAATCATAGCACGTCCAGCATTATAATTGTGTGTAGCGATAAGGATGCGGTTACCAAATTCATTCCTATCATCTGGATGTTCAGCAAGGACTGTCGCTCCAGCTTTTGCACGTTTTACCTTACTATATCCCTTAAGTTCTGTTAGTTCATCCCAACGTTTTGTGTTCTCATTTACATTATCCACCAATCGCATCAATGGATCACTCTTACCTTCAGTTGTTAGTTGCATCCTGAATCCCTTTACCATTGGGATCTGTGAAGGAGGTAGGTATACTGAAGGTGCTTTAGGCGGATCACCCAATTCCAATTCAACTGGGAGTAATTCAGCGATTGGCGTATTGAGATAGGAATCACTAACATCGGAGTTGCCTAATGAATCTGCCCCTCCTAACATCAGAAAGCCGCCACCGCGTGTTCTTACAAACTCTACTGTGTTTTCAAGCTGTGTCTGTGTGAATTCGGATGCTGGTAAATTGCCGATGATAATTGCATCGTAATCAAATAGAACTTCTTTAGAATCTGGATAGAAAGTGAACTTCTGTGCTAAACTGTCTTGTGTTCCACCGAAACTCTGTTCGCTGGTAACATAACGTACAGTCAGAAGTATATTTGGATCGTCTTCTAAGGCACGGCGGATGAACTTGAACTCATATCTTTGTGTATCAACGAAGAGTATTTTTACTCTCTTTGTCGGATTTACTTTTAGTATGAATGTTTTTTTGTCGTTTTGGGGTATTGCCTCATCTGTTGCGGTTAGAACCTGGACTTCATACTTCAGTGTTCCCGGTTGGCGTGGTGTGAATTTTAACGGAACTCTTGTCGTCTCCTGCGGCATATTCACTGACACTGTCTGAAGTATTCTACCATTTTCCATGAGCTGGATCGTTGCTTCCTTCTTTGCATTTCCCGTACGTCTTACAGTGGCTGATATGTCAACTGGATAGTCTTCCTCAGCAGACCGTGGTACATCAACCTTCACCAATTCAATATCGGAAATACCCGTTTCCGATCCGATACCAACGGTATGAATGGGCGCTTTCCTTTCACGTACTTGCATCGCCAATTTTGTTATGTCTGTCCCACTCCGATCAACACCATCGGTAAACAACACGATACCAGAGAGTGGAATACCTTGTAGATCATCAAGTGCATCATTTATTGCTTTCGGTATATTTGTGTTTTCACCTTCAGCTGCTGGTAATATCTCAAGAGGAATCCTTTTCGCATCGCTATCAAACCCAAACAAACGAGTCTTAAACTGATTCGCATGCATTTCCCCTATTAGCCCCTCTAAATCACCATTTTCAAGACTCTCGCCAAAAAGTAATCGGTTCGTCAGATTCAACCGCGATGCACCATCCGTCGTATCGGTGATCTGCATACTTTTTGATTGGTCAACCATTACTAACAGGTAAGAATCATCTGGGTTGTTTTGATAGATAGTTAGGAAAGGTTTGAGAAGACAGAAGGCGAGGAAACAGAGCACTAAAGCACGGAGTGTAATAAGAAATCCACGAAAGAAGCGATTGGTTCGTGCCCTTGCACTCTTATATGCCCAAATAGTTGCGGCAATCAGTGCAGCGATTAAGGCGATGATAAGAAGACCCGGTATCGGAATGCCAAACGAGAAATCACCTTCACGAAAGACATTAATCGGGTACTTCATTAGTTTTTCAAACATAACGGTATTATACCTCTATTATCAACACTCTTTGTATCGTAGATCCCTAACCTGTATTAGAACGCATACAATTAGCCAAGTTTCAATTTCTTTAGATTATACACCTTTTAAACTATTATATAACATGTTGCTGTCATATAACAAGAAAAATAGGATAACAGACAAGATAACACACAGATACATTACAGTGTATAGTAAAACATACAATTAATGAGACACTTTTATAGCACACCCCGGTAGGTTCGGTTTCCTAACCAATGCAGAATACCAAACGCGTATTCTGCCGAAAATAACGTCCAATTAATTCTAAAGTCTACTATAATTTAAAAAAATGGTTAGTCTGATATACGAATTCGTTGTCCAGTATGTGCGGATTCATGCAATGCATCAATAACACGCATATTACCAAGCGCATCTGTAATCGGCAACAGGATAGGCGTACCGTTTACTACGGCTTCACAGAGGTTGAGAATTTCGGCAGCATACGGATTAACACCCTTAACACTGATAGTTTCACCGTTGACGGTGAACTGTGATTCTCCTTCACTATTTCCCCAAGCACTCTGAACAAAGATGGTGCCTTCTGTACCAGCAATTTCATAGCATTCCCGCCAAGTCCAACCGAAACTGCAATCGAACTGTCCTGTGACTCCATCACCGAAATCTAAAGTTCCAATAAGTGTTTCCCACACACAATTTATCGCTTCATACTTACCTGTTGCCCAAACAGACTGTGGTTCTCTGCCAATCAGATAACGGATAATGTTGATACAGTAACACCCTAAATCCATGACTGCACCCCCACCAAGTTCTCCTCTTAACCGCCAATTTGTCCTATCTGTCAGTCCTGTTGAGAACGTAGATCGTGCATAGCGGACATCACCAATTGCCCCTTCCGCAATTTTCTCCTTCACAGCAAGCGTCAATGGATGGTGCCGGTACATAAAGGCTTCCATCATAAGGATACCAGCACCTTCCGTTACCTGAATCATCTGCTCAAGTTGTGATGTATTGACAGCGATGGGTTTCTCTACGAGGATTCCCTTAACACCGCAGCGCACTGCTTCCAATACATTCTTGAGATGACTTGAGGGCCAAGTCGCAATTACAAGGATGTCTGGTTGCTGTTTTTCAAGCAGGTGTCGCAGGTCTTTGTAAGTATTTTCAACACTATACGTTGTCGCAAAACGTGAGAGAGATTCTATTTTTTCATCACATGCACCGACTATCTCAATTTCTGGTATATCGCGCCATGCGTTTCCGTGTGCATGTGAAATGCCACCACATCCGACGATTGCCAAACGATATTTTGTCGCCATATCTGTTACCCTACAGTGATGAAACCTCTACCGGTCTATTCTCTTGTGCTGAGAGATTCGCTGCAAGTGATATTTCAAGCGTCTTAACAGCATCGGTATATGGACTCTGAATTTGAGATGCATCACCGCTGCGTACTGCATTCACAAAAACTTCATCTATGGTCGGACCGGGTTCAGTTTTTTCTACCCATTCACCATCTTCCTTATAGTAGACTCTTGCAGGATTCCAATTCAGCATGTCCCCTTCATATAATATGTCTAAAACATTTGCATTATCCCAGCCGCCGCCATACGCCCAGGCAGCTGTCATTGAACCCACGGCACCGCTGCTAAATTGGATTGATACACTATTACTATCAGGACAATCAATCTGTTTCAAGACGCGATTTGCCTGCATGGCATATACAGAATCCACATCGCCAAGGAGGTTACGCATCATGTCAAAGGTGTGTGTTGCTTGTTCAACCAATTGTCCGCCAGATTTGCTCATCTGTCGCAACCAACCATCAGGATTGCCACGTCCAGTGCCACACCAGTATTTACCAACAGCCATGTTGATCGTCTTATCGACAAGGATTTCTTGTGTAATCTTTGTGGAACCGAGATAACGGAGTTGATAACCAACACACGTTATCAGACCTGCTTTTGTTACTGCCGCTTCTACTTCCCGAGCAATATCCATGTTGATTGCTACCGGTTTTTCCACGAAAAACGGCAGACCGCGTTCAATCACATCCAATTCGGGTTGTCCGTGAACGAAAACGGGTAAACTCAGATAGATCGCATCAAGATCGTCGCGTGCCAACATTTCACGATGATCTGTATACGGGTCCGCGTTGTGTTTCTCCGCTGCGCGCTGTGCCTTCTCTGCAATAATATCGCAGATTGCCACGATATTTGCCCCTTCCATATCCGAAAGTCGATTCATGTGACCATTTGCATTTCCACCTGAACCGATAAAACCAATTTTTATTTCTTTCATATTCTACCTTTCTGTTGATTGAAATCTGAAACATAATCAAAGCTGCGAAATCAATTTTACATTCAAATGTTGGTATTTTGCAACTGAAATTCATCAACCATTTTCTGAATATCTGTATATGCTTTAACACCAATTCTTGCTGTTCCTGCTTCTGCTGAATCCTGATGTGCATCGCAAACCGCAACGATTTCACATCATTTTATACACGATTCCCTGGTTTTTAGGCATACTATACCTATTTTTCGTCTGACCATTATATTTAATTTTTAATCTAAAAGTCAACTTTAATTTTTTCAATTGTAGTTAGAGGTTATGCGAAAAAACAACTTGGGAGATATGTGCAATTTCTCCTCAACCTTTTCAACAAAAACTCGTTAAAATGAGTAATACTATAAAACAGAAATAAAAGAAATACCGGGAGTATAACCTATGCAAGGATCAATGTCAGGTTCAGGTCGTGGCAGTTCGCGTCGTATGGGAATGGAGTCTTTCGGTGGAAAACCACGTTTCAGAAACCTAAAAGATGGTGAATTGACAACCACAGAAGAAGTACCCGAAATACTGAAGAAACGTGCACAAGAACTACTTGATAACGGTGAAGAGGTAAAAGTATCCGTCTCAACAGATTTAAAATTTGACGGAACTTATGGAAAAGACTGGGTATTAGCAACTGAGAAACGATTGATTTGCTTTAACCAAAAAGGTGTAATCGGACACGATATTCAAGAAGTATCCCTGACAGCAGTAGAGAACATAGAAGTCCTTGAGATGTACGGCAACAACATCCTCAAGGTCACTACATCAGATAGTGCTGTTGAATTAGCACGTTATTCAAAACGATTAGAACCCAAATTCAATCTTACAGTATCAGAATTAGAGAGACTTTCATCCTCTGAAACATCAGATGAGAGAAGTGGTGGTAGACGAGGTCTCGGTCGAGGTGGTAGACAGCGCAGAATGCGTGGAGGAAGAGGAGGAGGTCCTGGCGGTAATCCACAAGCACAGGCGTCAGGAAATAGATCGCGATGCGAAAAATGTGGTCATCCCATCCCCACATGGTCAGGAGTCTGTGTCAATTGCACACAGAATTCTAAACTTATTTTTCGACTATTCAAGTACGCACTTCCATACTTACACGTCATGATACCCGCATTTCTCATAATGATGTTGATAAGACTTATCGGTCTGTATCCCGCTATCCTAAGTAAACAATTAATTGACAATATACTCACTCCAGTTGGAAATGCAGTCGCAAGTGGAGAACAACTTCCAGTAACATCTTGGGGACACCTTCAAGCCACTGTAGATACACTTGGAGGATGGTTCGGTAGTATGCCACTTGGTGGGAGTTTTGGACACTTAATCGGTATCGTAATCCTCATGGCGGGTGTGCGAATCTTCATCATGGCGACCTCATCTATCCGAGGATTTATGATGGCTTGGGTAGGTCAGAACATTACAAGACGTTTACAAAATGAAACATATCAGCATCTGAACACTCTCTCCATTGACTTCTTCCACGAACGCGATACTGGAAATCTAATGTCCAGAATCACACACGATGTTTCCAGACTCCGAGACTTCATAGCGAACGGTCTACAAGATATAGTTGGTGATTCTCTCACGCTCATCTATATGTGTCTCATCATGTTCTTCTTCAACTGGAAACTGGCATTGTGGACGCTTATACCCATTCCATGTCTGATATTCTTTACATTCATTTTTGGTAAAAAAATGAGCAAAGTCTATCAAGTCTTATGGAAAAGATACGCAAATATCAGTACAATCCTTGCCAGTACTATTCCTGGGATCCGTGTCGTCAAAGCTTTTGCACGCGAGAGATATGAGATAAGTCGTTTTAACGAGATGACACACCAAGTTTTCTCCGGTGAAATGAACGCAGCAAAACTCGGTTCACTCTACCGACCGATCATGGAATTCATCACGTTTTCAGGTTCTATCCTCATTTGGTTAGTTGGGGGATGGCAGATTTTTCAAGGTGACTTAACTCTCGGCACACTTTTTATGTTTCAATCTTATATGATGCAATTCTTCGGGCCAGTTAGAACCTTATGTCAGATGAATGAAAGGTTTATACGAGCGGGAACTTCTGCTGAACGTGTCTTTGATATATTAGATACACCACCGAGTATTGCAGATAAAAAAGATGCTGTTGCACTCGCGAATATTAGAGGCGCAATAGAATTTAACGATGTTGTATTCTCCTACGATAACGAAAAGAACGCACTCAATGGAATCAGTTTTCAAGTCCAACCCGGTGAAATGATAGGATTGGTAGGACACAGCGGTGCCGGGAAAAGTACGCTAATCAATCTTATCACACGATTCTATGATCCGAATTTCGGCGCCATTATAATTGATGGACACGATAGCCGAGATATTAGAGTAAAAGCATTACGACAACAGATCGGAGTTGTGCTACAGGACCCGTTCCTCTTTGAAGGTACAATTGCACAGAATATTGGATACTCAAAACCCGGAGCATCACGTCATGAAATTATCGCAGCAGCAAAGGCAGCAAACGCACACGATTTTATTATCAAATTCCCTGATGGATATGATACAATGGTCGGTGAACGCGGCGCACGGGTGTCTGGCGGAGAAAGACAACGTATTTCCATCGCACGGGCTATATTGAAAAACCCACGCATCCTAATCTTAGACGAAGCTACATCGTCTATAGATACAGAAACAGAATCCAAAATTCAAGAAGCATTAGAACGACTCGTGAGAGGAAGAACGGTCTTCGCTATTGCACATAGACTTTCTACACTAAAATACGCAGACCGACTTGTCGTGTTGAAAGAGGGTGAAGTAGACGAAATCGGAACGCATGAAGAACTAATTGAACAAGATGGCACGTATGCAAGTCTTTGCCAGAAGCAAACTGAACTATCCAGAATTCGCGCATGGTAATAGTGGAAAGGATGAGAAATGAATGAAGCCATAAAAGTCACTGATGAACTGGTGTTCCTGGATCCTAAAACATTGATGATTGGAAAAAACGCATTTGGTGAATTAATTGTTGAACTGCTAGACGGTTCAGTTTTTACAAAGGTAGAGCCAGTGCGTAGTTTCCCTGTAACTGAAACATTACGATACATATCTCTATTGGATGAAGAGGGTAACGAAATTGGAATTGTTGAGGACGTCAACAAACTTACACCAAACGCTCGCAATGTTCTAACAGAGGAACTTCAGAGACGATACTTCATGCCAAAAATTACGAAAATCAACTCGGTTGATGGACAATACGGGGTAACACGGTGGAATGTTGATACAAGTCAAGGAAATGTAGAATTTGGCATGCGTACCCGGTATGACATCGTCACTCTTGAGAATGACCGTGTACTCATTAAAGATGCAGATGGCACACGGTACGAGATAGAAAATTACAATAAATTAGATCCAAAAAGCATAGCACTGCTACAAACTCAATTGTAAGAAAGCATGAAAAAAGGAGAATAAATTTGGAGAATGTCAAAATAGAACGAATTGAATGGGCACGGTTAACAGGTGAACGTCCCCGGAAGGCGGGATGCAACTCACGCCTCGGTGAACACGGATTACACGTCCGACCACCAATTGCACGCATTACAACATCAGATGGAGCATCTGGAATCGGATTCGCGTCCTTATCACGTGAAAAAGCAGAAACGCTAATTGGATTACAAATCAACCAAGCTTATGACACAGAGAGTAGTGTATCAGAAGAATATCGTTTCATGGAATATCCTCTCTGGGATTTAGTCGGACAGATACAACAGAAACCAGTTTATGCAATCCTATCTGGTAAGAATGGAGACTTTAAAGCTCCTTGCTACGATACTTCTTTATACATTGATGATTTACACATTGATGACAATGCAGAAGCTGCATCCCTCATAGCATCCGAAGCACTTGAAGGAAAGGCGCGCGGACACAAAGCATATAAAATAAAGGTTGGACGCGGCGCAATGCACATGCCACTTGAAAAAGGTACGCAACGTGATATTGATGTCATCAATGCAGTACGCGAAGCAGTAGGAGAAGACGCAACGATACTCATCGACGCAAATAACGGATACAATCTCAACATCACAAAACAGGTACTGGCTGGGACTGCAGACGCAAAAGTATATTGGATGGAAGAAGCATTTCACGAAGATGCACGAGTATACGGAATATTAAAAGAATGGTTGAACAAGGAAGGTATAAAAACCAAAATCGCTGATGGTGAAGGCGGCGCATCACCAAACCTAATCCAATGGGCAAAGAACGGACTTATAGACATCGTGCAATATGATATATTCCACCCAGGATTCTCAAGATGGCTTGAATTAGGACCAGAATTGGATGAAGTCAATGTTGGCACTGCACCTCATCATTACGGAGGGTACTACGGCAACTTTGTAACAGGACATCTTGCAGCAAAAATCAAGAATTTTGAGTTCGTAGAATGGGATCACGCAACTACCCCCGGCATAGACGACTCTAATTATTCTATCTCAAATGGTTATGTGAACATTCCTAATCTCCCCGGTTTCGGTTTGACCATAGAAGAGGAACCGTATCAAAAAGCACTGAAAGAGAATGGTTTTATAGTCAACGCTTAATAGTAGTAGGCACACGCCGTGTGCTGTCTATAAGTTCTTAATAGTAGTAGGCACACGCCGTGTGCCGTTCACAAGTTCAAAGACGTATTTAACGTGAGTTTGATAAATCAGAACAAATAACTTACGTAGGTTGGGTTGAGGAACGAAACCCAACATCTTGACCCATTATAGAGCAATACATGTTGCCAGTTAATATTTGATTGGCGTTCCTCAACCCAACCTACAACGCATATTGCATTTAATTATCAAACTCACGTTATTTAATAATAGTAGGAAGGACTAAGTATGCCACTTTTGACAGATAATGACAAAGAATTCTTCAAAGAGAACGGGTACCTGGTCGTACGCAGCGCACTGACTCAAGAAGAAATTGACGCTGCTTTAGATAAAGTCTGGGATACTATTGATGAAGACAGGAACGACCCTGAATCGTGGATACGCAAAGGTTATAGAACCGCTCCCATCGGCGGTGAAGACGTTATAAAAGGCACATTATACGGCAATAACGTATTCGCTATGGCAGAAGAAATGGTAGGGACTGGTAAACTTAACACTGGAGGTGGGGCAAGTCCACATCTAAACTTCCCCGATCCAGACCGTGAATATCGCGAACCCCGAGGACATCTTGATGGATATCATACCCCTACAAACGGTGTGCCTAAAGGCGTAGTCGGTTCATTTACACTCGGTGCAACAGTATATCTTGATACTGTTGAGAATCATGGCGGCGGATTCACAATTTGGCCCGGAAGTCACAATATATGGGCAGAATACTTCAGACACCACGACCTTGACAGTTTACCCGGAGGTGTTGCTCCATTTGACTTAGGTCCCTGCTATGAATTCACAGGAGAAGCAGGAGATGTCTGTTTCTGGCATCACCAGATGAGCCACACAGCCGGACCAAACTGTGGTCACAGAGTCAGAATCGCACTCATCGGGAGGTATCGCAGAAAAGACCTTGATGAAATTAAATTTGATACACCAGACAATATGTGGGAGTATTGGGACGGTATCTCCTAACATTACCTGATACCATTACTTACTGATAATGCCTCTTTATTGTAGCACAATCTTTATTCAGATTGTACAATTGCTACACACACCAAGGCAGTGTTTTGAAGAAGCAGCAACTCAAATGGATATTTAGATTTGCTATACCAACTGTCTTAGCAGTTGTTGTTTCAGTTATACTCTTAAGAGAAATTGATCTGAAGGAGATACCTGAAACAATCAATCGTATCCCTATTCACGCGTTGATACTCGGTTTCGTCAGTTACTGTCTGCTTATATTTGCAAAAACCTTAAGGTTCAAAACAATACTGGGGTTAGAATCAAATATATTTCAGGTTTTTCCTATCCTAACTTTGCACACATTTTGGGGCAATTTTTTACCCTTTAGAACTGGAGATATATCATATCTATATCTAATGCAAAAAAGACAGAGAGTAGAAGCAACCCAAGGAATCGCTTCCTTACTCATCGCAAGCATCATAGACTTGGTCCTGCTGATCTTACTCATGTCTATTACCGCATTACTTCTACTGCCAAAACTGAGTGGTAAACTCTCACTCACGATCCTATTCTTAATTCCATCGATCTTCGGTGTAGGATTGGTAACGTTGATCATTCTTGCATGTACCGCCCCAAATGTTTGTCAGTTAATTGCTGAAAAATGCTTTCAACCCCTGTCGAAACTGGAGAGTCGTCATATAACATGGTGCGTAGAAAAGTGCAGCACAATCGTAAATGAGATTACTTCGTTTCGTTTCAACTTCCGTTTCGTCAAAATCTGGATTTATTCACTACTCTGTCTGTTAATTCGTTTCGGGTTTCAATGTTATCTCGTATCAGAAATGGGAGTGAAAATCCCCCTAATTGAGGTACTGTTCGCGCTTGTGTTCACGAATGTTTTTAACCTGCTACCTATTCAAACCGTCGGAAACTTCGGAACAACTGAATTTCCTTATGTCTGGTTACTGAATTATTTTGGAACACCACTGAACATAGCAACGATCACCGGATTTAGTCTCCATCTATTGATTTTACTCTACTGCATTCCCTTAGGCATCTACGGATTCTTAATTAAATCAGAGGAACGATAATATGAGAATTATAGACCCGCATGTTCACGTTTGGAAAAACGACCCCCAATTTCCTTGGGCACGCGAAAGAAATCATCCCCGTGAGGATGCGACACCAGAAATGTTACTTGATCTTATGGAAGAAAACGGTGTTGAAAAAACAGTCATTGTCCAAGTAATACACTATATGTGGGATAACAGTTATGCTGCAGACGCAATAAAAAGATACCCTAACAAATTCATGGGAGTATGTCGTATCAATCCTGAAGACCCAGCAGCACCTGAGCATCTCACTAAATGGACAGAAGATCACGGATTCCACGGTGTCCGATTGAGTCCATCTACCGGTCCAGATGGAGATTGGTTTACCGGTCCGCTAATGCCACCCATCTTTCGTTGTGCAGAACAGCTCGGAGTTCCCATGCTAATTCTAACGAAAGCTGAAAGATTACCAGACCTAATACCACTTATTGAACAACATCCTAATCTTGATATCGTCATTGATCACATGGCAGATTGTCCACCAGATGAACCTGATAAACTTCAGTTACTGCTTGATCTTGCAAGGTTTCCACATATTTATGTGAAGATTAGCCATACATGGTCAATATCCAAAGAGAGTTATCCATGGAAAGACACACATGAACAGGTAAAAAAAGTCTATCATACCTTTGGCGGTCAACGAATTATGTGGGGTACAGATTGGCCCGTCTGTTTAAGTCGTGCAACTTATGCGCAGACACTATCCGTTGTTCGCGACGAAATGGATTTCTTTACACCAGAAGACAGGGAATGGGTGTTGGGTAAAACAGCTTTGCAAATCTGGAATTTCAAAAACAGTTAAAGACAGGAAAACATTTAATGCTACTAAAAGACCGAATTTGCATCGTTACAGGTGGTAGTTCCGGTATCGGACGGGGGATCGCACTTGAATTCGCTCGTGAAGGGGCACGGGTTGTCATTGCCGACATTCAAGAAACACCACTCCAAGGAAAATACCACGAAAGGGATGTTACAACTACAACCACTCAGGAAGTAGAGAAATTAGGTGTTGAGAGTCTATTTATTGAAACGGATGTTTCAGATGTGAAACAAGTTAATAAAATGATACATAATACAATAGAACATTTCGGAGGTATAGATATACTCGTCAACAATGCCGGTATTCATATACCCGGTGGATCACAAGATATAACAGTCTCAGATTGGGAAAAAGTCGTTTCAGTCAATTTACGAGGCGTTTTCTTAACGACAAAAATTGCCATACCTCATATCAAGAATTCTACTTATGGCAGAATAATACAGATCGCTTCCGTTCATGCATTCGGTGGCGGTGCAGGACCTGCTTATGCATCTGCAAAAGCAGCAGTCGTTAATATGGTCAAAGATACAGCATTAGAAGTAGGTAAATATGGTATCACAGTCAATGCAATATGTCCAGGATATATTGAAACTGCTATACAAGACTACCTAACCCCTGAACAGATTGAGTCCTCATTGGAGAAAACCCCGATGCAGCGATTGGGTCTCCCAAAAGATATAGGACGTGCAGCAGTATTCCTCGCTTCAGATGACGCCGAATGGATTACCGGAACATCACTTCTTGTAGATGGTGGCGCAAGTGCAAAAGCATAGTTAACGTGAGTTTGATAAATCAGAACAAATAAATACGTAGGTTGGGTTGAGGAACGAAACCCAACATCTTGACCCATTATAGAACAATACATGTCGGGTTTCGTGCCTCTACCCGACCTACAACGCATATTGCATTTAATTATCAAACTCACGTTAGTTAGGATTAGAACATTGATACATAGTTAATCCGTAACATCAAGGAGAAATTTCATGACATTAGAGCAGGTCAAGAAAATCGTGAAAGAACATGAAATTGAGTTCTTTCTATGTTCATTTGTTGAGATGAGCGGTGCACCTAAAGCAAAAGTAATTCCAGTCACGCACCTTGATGAAATGGCAAAAGACGGCGCAGGATTCGGCGGGTTTGCTGCAGGTGAGATCGGACAAAGTCCACATGATCCAGAAATGGCAAGCATCCCTGACTTTAACTCTTTTATGATCGTTCCTTGGCAGAAAAACCTGGCATGGATAGCAAGTGATATGTATGTTGAAGGGCAATCTTGGCACTATTGTCCAAGAACCATATTACGACAACAGTTAGAAAGAGCAAACCAGATGGGTTACATCTTTAACGTCGGAATAGAAGCTGAATTCATGTTGTTGAAACAAGGTGAGGAAGGTCAATATACACCTTGGGATACACTCGATACATTAGACAAACCGTGCTATGACCTAAGAGCCTTATATCGAAATATAGATTTGATGACAACTCTGATTAAATATATGCAAGAATTGGAGTGGGAACCTTATGCAAATGACCATGAAGATGGAACTTGTCAATTTGAGGTTAACTGGACTTACTCCGATGCGCTTATGACCGCAGACAGACACACCTTTTTCAAGTGGATGGTAAAAACACTTGCTGAGGAACAAGGACTATTAGCAACCTTTATGCCTAAACCGTTTTCAGATCTGACAGGTAACGGTGCACATTATCACATGAGTCTTTGGGATGACAAGGACCAGACGAATCTATTCCTTGATGCACAAGATGAGAACGGCTTATCTAAACTCGCATATTGGTTTACTGGTGGAATACTAAGACACGCCAATGCGATCACAGCAATCACCAATCCACTTGTAAATAGTTACAAACGCTTGGTACGAATCCCGCCGCGATCAGGGTCTTCGTGGGCACCAGTCTACGTCACCTATGGTGGCAATAATCGGACACAGATGATCCGGACTCCTGCAAACGGTAGGATTGAGAATAGGTTAAGTGATGGTGCAGCAAATCCATACCTTGCAACAACTGTCTTACTCGCTGCAGGTTTAGATGGAATCGAAAATCAGATTGATCCAGGTAAACAAAATCGAGATAATCTATATGAAGTATCAGAAGATGAATTAGAACTTCGGGGTGTTTATGCACTCCCATCAACACTCAGTGAAGCCGTAGATGCACTTGCAGAAGACGATGTCATCAAAAATGCATTAGGCGATGAATATGCTGATTATTACATTCAAGTGAAAAGACAAGAGTGGCGGAACTACCATTTGAGTGTAAGTGAGTGGGAACGGGAGAATTACATTGAGGTATATTGATGAATTAGTGTGCCTATCTTGACTATTTCGTTCTTAAATGGTATACTCATTTCTATTGAAGGGAAAAGAGGCAAGAGAGTCTTATGTTCTTGGCGTAGCAGAAGTATTCAGAAACTGTAAACGTTTTTTAGCAGATGACTATAATGTCTTTATCGTAGCAAACGATAATTTCAATCTTTATCCAACAATCGCTGAATTGGCTGGTATGCAGATCGTCAATCAACACAAAAGACCAGTACTAAATCGGACAGAAAAGAATAGAGAATTAGCATATTGCGAAACGATTTTTCATATAAAAGAACATGGAGGATAAAACATGGCACAAATCAAATCGGTATTACTATGGGAAAACCAACGCAGGTATATTAGAGAAGCAATAGATGAAGGCACTCTCAAAGGTGCAATCATCCCAACAGGAAGCACAGAACAACATAACGAACACTTGGCAATGTACCACGACACACAAAGTGCTGTCTACGTATCTAAACTGGCAGCAGAAAAATTGTATCCAAATGTCGTTGTAACCACACCCTTAGCAATCGGTGTGTCAGAACACTGGATGGACCATAAAGGCACACTAACGCTGCGTCCAGAGGTGTTTGGAGAGGTGCTATACGACGTCGCCGATAGTATGCGGCGACACGGTATAAAGAATATACTCATTGTAAATGGACACGCGGGTAACTCAGGACCTGTAATGCAACGTTTGGATGGTTACAAAGAAAAACTCGGTATCAATATAGAATATCATTCATATTGGGAAGCATATTCCGGTGAGTTAGTAAAAGAACAGATGGAATCAGGGGTCTGCCCAGGACACGCAGCAGAATTTGAGACTGCATTTGCACTTGCGGCATTTCCAGATAACGTAGATTGGAACGGCGTAGATTACGACACCGCAAAACTCACTATTTCAGATGAAGGACAAGCGAAGTCTGACAGAGAATACCATCACCAAGCAAAACTCGCTACTACAGAAAAAGGACAAGTCATGATTGATGTCGCAGTTGAGTGGGTCGCTGAAAAAATACGACAGATGATCGCATAAGAGACAGCGGCACATAACGGACAACACTGGAACGTCTGTGTAAGCAGACGTTTTAGTTAACTTTTTTCTAATGTCCCTCAAGTGCTTTTCTTAAGCCATCACCATGTTCACGCCACCAACCGTAAAGTATGGAAATATCAGTACCTATGCAAAAATGACGTACACCCATATCAAGAAAACGTTTTGCGCCATCAGCACTCCCAATTTCTGCACGCGGTGGAACTCCCATCTTAATAGCAGTCTCAAAAACCCAACGTTCAGTTTCTTGAATCTCCTTAGAACCCCTTTGACCTACTTTACCAATACTCATTGAATAATCTGAACCACCCCATTGAATCATGTCAACACCATCAACCGAGAGCACCTCTTCAAGATTATCAACTGTACCTTTTTTCTCTATCATAATGACAACCACAACATCACGCAATGCTTGAACATAAGCAGGTCCACCGCCATATCCCATATAAGCGAATCTTCGTGTAGCGACACCATAGCTGCCACCATCTTCTGGGGTATCTGCGCGTGTTATACGAACACATTCTTTCACATCTTCTACATTTTGGCAATCCGCATAAAGAACGCTCTGAAATCCCGATCCAATCGCACGTTGTGCAATAAACCCTCGCGGTTCCTGATCAACTTTGATCATTGTTGAGATGTTATGAAGTTCAGCAGCCCTACACAGATTATCTAAATCGTGTAAGTCAAAAGGTCCATATTCCCCAACAAACTCAACATAATCGTACATACCTGTATGTCCAATTGCTTCTACAATAGAAGGCCAAGTCGTATGTATATGAGTACCGACGGTGGGTTTGTCATTATTCAGCAAATCACGAAAGGTATTCTGTCTCATCAATTCTCCTCATCTGTATTGAATGCAATATTTAGAACGATAAAATGTTCAGTATGTATTCTATCAGATAGTATCATTCTTGTCAAATCAATGAAAACATAAAAACATATTATGAGTTATTGATTTCAGGGTCAATGCATATATTCCTTGCATTCTGATTATTTTTCTGATAAACTCTGTTTCAAACTTGAACATTTAGAAGAATGAGGTATTATGATGTCAGAAAAAACATATCGTGTTGGTGTAATCGGTTGTGGTGGTATGGGGCGCGCCCATGCTCGTAGTTGGAATGGGAGTGGACGGGCTAAAGTTGTTTCCGCTTCAGATATCAGTGCTGAATCCGCTGCGAAATTCGCTGATGAATTATCGCTTCCTTCTCACTATACAGATTTTGCTGAAATGTGTGAGAAAGAGGAACTGGATATCGTTAGCATCACAACTTGGCAAAGCGTCCGTGCTGAACCTACAATTGCAGCTGCTGAAAATGGTGTAATTGGCGTTATTACCGAAAAACCGATGGCAGCTTCCGTTGGCGATGCACAAGACATGATGGACGCTTGTGAAAAAAATGGCACAAAGTTAGTCGTTGGACATCAACGAAGATTTAGTCCACAGAATTGTGAAGCACGTAGACTGATTCAAGAGGGGGCAATAGGACAACCCCAAACAATGTTACGGCGAGATGGACACGGGCTATTGAACCGTGGGACACATGAAATCGACGAAATGCGTTTTATCCTTGGCGATCCTGATCCGCAATGGCTCATCGGTCAAGTATCCCGCAAAACAGATCGTTGGGAAAGAAGAGTGAGAACCGAAGATAAATGTATGGCTGAAATCTGCTTTGAAGGCGGTATCCGAGGTATTTATGAAAGCGATTTACCCGGTCCAGGTCTAAGAGGTGATGCTGTATACGGTGATGATGGTCAACTCAGACGAGGTGCCGATGGCACAATTGAGGTATTGAACAGTAAAGCAGCAGGATGGCAGACAATCAAACCGCGTCAAAGTGAACCGAATCAGTTCTCTGAGATGTTGGCATGGATTGAAGGTAATGTTGATGAACACCGGAACGCCGGTAGGCATGGACTTTGCACCATTGAAATACTCATGGCATTTTACGAATCTGTGCGACTCCAAGACGTTGTTACCTTCCCCTTAACAACACGACCTAATCCGCTTGATCTATTGGTTGAAGGTGGGAAGTTACCTGTCTTTGTTGAGGGACGTTACGACATTCGTGCTCCGTTCCCTGAGCAGAACAAATAGCAGTTGATTTGCTATTGAATTAGCAATCTACATCTTTGCCTTCACTACCAAATATATCCATGCGGTCCTGGGTAGAAATATCATCAGAACTTGCAGGTTTATAGTGAAACTGTAAAGCACGGCGGCGTTCGGACGAATGATTAACAGGACTTCCGTGGTGGAGTAATCCGTGCCAAAATAGACATCCCCCGGGTGACAGTGGCACCATTGTGTCGCGATCGATTGGAACATCGGTATCGCATATCTGCCAATCTCTACGGTTGAAGTGTATCATCGGTCCCTCGTTATGTGAACCTGGAATGATGTGCATACAACCGTTCTCGGCAGTGGCTTCATCTAATGCGATCCACACACCAACAACAGTTGTGCCTTGTGCCAAATTAAAATATGCACAATCCTGATGCCACGGTTTTTCTGTGCCGTGCAGTGGCGGTTTTACCAACGCCATATCTTGAAACAATATGGGTGTATCTCCCATAATTTGCTCAAGAACCCGTATGAGTCCTGCATGTTCTGAAAGTGCTTTCAGTCGTGCTTCGTGATGTACGAAGTTAAATATCTTGCGAATAGCATCACGTCGCTCCTTCGGCTTCATCTCATCCTTGCGTTTAGCGAGTTTCGATTCGAACTGTATGGCGCGAAAATCTGGTTTTTTTCCGTCCATCAGATACACCATACCTGCCAGTGCCTCCTCTATCTCCTTATCTGTAAAAGCATCTTCAATGACTAAATAACCGTTCTGATGAAAATAATCAATGTCAGTTTTGCTAACAGATGAAAACCCGCCTGTAATACTATTCGCAACTGTATCAAATCGGTAAAGTTCATCAGGGTACGGAATTGGTGTTGGTGTATTGACGACATCTTCAGTGCCAACGTTTTCTTGCTGGTTCATGATTTGCTCCTTATATTTCACCTCGTCCTTCCTGTTCAAGTAGATTCAGGAAGTTGGAAACACGTTCTATTGCATCTTGGGCGCGTTCACGGGCAGAGGCAGTTGTTTCTTCATTTACCCACTTCTGCCGTTCTGGCAGCCAGTCTGTTTGGAGATGCTCAAGCTGATTTAAGAAATGTGGATCTTCGGTTTCACTCACAAAATACTCAATAATACCTAATAATCCGTATTTGCGATTTATCTCCATATCATCTAATTCACCCACCATTTGGGCAAAGAGTTGCTGATTCCGATCTTGTCTTGCTTGAGCGACTTCCCGCGACGATTCGGTGAGGAGTTTGTCTACAAATTCCTGTTTGGAATTTATCCAACGCGGTAGATTCCTGACATATTCCTCTAAATTGAAACTCCCACGTTGCAGCGCAAAATAGGCATGTATGTGAATATTCCTGAAAAAGCCTGTATAGCCTATGTTCGGGTCCATCGTGTCTGCATCGTAGAGGATTTGGTTTTCAATACTCCCATACAAGAGTTTAAAATCTTCAGCGGTGAGATTTGTTGGTTTCAAATGTGCTAATACCACAGAAGTCGCGGCATCCACAAACGCTGGGTCAAAATCATACATAGCCAAGATATTCTCAGTGATGACCGCCCCAGACTCGTGATGTACCTTACCCCGAAGATTGTGTTTGTCGTATAGTTCGGTGACGATGTTTTGACCTGCAGGACTTAGCGTTTCATTAAGCCAGAATCCGTTATTGTCAAGTATCCGTTTCCCGTTGTCATCCGTCAAGATGACACCATCATACCGTTTCGTTATGTCGTGTAGCGTGCCAGCCACCTCCAAGAGTTTGACATCACCCCCTTCTCGTCTACCGAGTTCCATACTCATCGCACGTACACGCATGGTATGGTTCCACGTATAATGTCTCCATTGAAAACCGACTCGGTTGTGTTCCCATAGACCAAACGTTTCATTGACCAACGATTCCAACTCATTCAAGACTTGACCGTAATTCATAAACACCTCATTTTAATGATCGTTATATTTGACTTGGATAAGCGACAACCCATGTGCAGGAACAGAAGTACCTGCTAATGCTCTATCTTTAGCTTGCATAATTTCAAGGAACTGTTCACATGCATTGGTATTGCTATCCGACTTATGTTTTGTACACTTGAGGAGTGTCCCGACAATTGCTCGGACCATCCCTCGCAAGAATGCATCTGCTTCAATCTCAAAGCATATCAGATCACCATTTTTATCACAAGATGCGTCAAAGATTTTACAGTTTGGGTTCTGTCTATCGCTTCCAGTTTTCTGAAAGGATGTAAAGTCATGTTTTCCTAAAATTGACTTGCTAATTGACCGAATTAAGTCTAAATCTATCGGTGAAGAATAGTGATACGCTGTCTTACGTAAAATAGCAGATGGATATGACCGATTCAAAATTGTGTACCGATACCTTCGGCTTGTTGCACTGAAACGGGCATGAAAGTCAGTAGCTACTTCTGTAACGTCACAGACGACTATATCGTGCGGTAAAATAGAGTTAAGTCCATGCTGAAATGCTGCTGTCGGTATAGGAGAATCTGTATGAAAATTTGCGACTTGCCCTTCAGCATGCACACCCGAGTCTGTTCTGCCCGCGCCTATTATTTTTATGCTTCTGTTCGTTAACTGAGTCAATGCCTTTTCTATTCTGCCTTGAACGGTTGGAAGATCTGGTTGAATCTGCCAACCGTTGTAATGTGTTCCATCATATTCAAGTATGAGTTTTATATTGCGCATTATGTCCCAATAGATGATTTCATCTGCTAAGTATGTTAAGATTACCACACCATCGGTTATGTGTCAAACTGTTTTGGTGGGAGGGGTGTGTAAAGTTTTTGGCACTTAACAGTCTGAATCGCGGTTTAATGCCTCTGTTCGAACAACCTCTAACCATCATTACGTTTTTCTGCCCACCATCCATGTTGATCTTGCTGTAGCACATTCATCCTTGATTGTGCTTCTTCCTCCAACCCCATTCATCTTTGATTGTGCTTCTGTGTACCCATCCAACTTGATATTGCTGTAGCACATTCATTATGCTATGAACTTCTCAAAGAGAACCTGTATAAAATAAAAAAGGCAGATACCCGTTCAGATATCTGCCTGTAAAATGTGAGTGATTCAATGTGTTATTTCTTCCAACACGGCAAACCATTACTTCTTCGCCAGGGATCATCACAAAGAGGTGTCCCCCCTACTGTTGAACACCTTTCCCACGACTTACCACAAGTACTAAGTCGACACGTTCGAGTGATATGCAGGGAAACATCAGAAGGATTACACGTCCAGTACGAATGTCCGCTTGCACACGTAGCACTATGTTGCGTTGACGAACTCACCGTTTGTGAACACCCAGAACGACCACACGACACTCCATAAACACACGTATGCGAAGGTCCATAAGACGGAACACTCGGATGCAAACAACGCCAAAATTGATACGTACACCGAACACCATTAGAAGTATTCGAACACTGCTCCTCCACATGCGTCAAACTATCACAAACATAGTGGCTCGAATGACCACAATTCGCAGCCACATGACTGTTATTATCGCACGCATAGTGACCCGTTATGCCGCAACTCGCAGCACTGTGATCGCTACCATTACATTTATATAGATAGCAACTATCACAATAAGCATGCAACGCTGCTGCTGAGGTATCAGATGGATCATAAGCTTCGGTCAATGTGCAGCCTTGTATATTACAGACTATCGTGCTCGTGCTACTGTCATCACCAGCGTCAGCACCATCATCTTGAAGTGAATTAGCAAGACATCTCCTGTTAGTATGCAATTCTTTCAAACTACTTATGCAGTTGTAATAAGAACGACCACACCCTTCTGCCTGTGTCCGTACTTTTAGAATTTCAATCATAATATAGTTATCCACGTCACGAAGCTCTGCTCCTTTCTTAAGACGTTTATACGCTGTAGGATAAGCAATTTCTAAAGACGAATCATAATTCGGATGATCAGAATCATAATTTTCATCAATTTGATTCTTTATTTTTCTTGCTATTCTCCAAGCAGCATCTTCCACACGCTCAGCAGTGCCACATTTCTCCAAGTGTGAATGCAATGCATCATAATAACTTCGGAATGTCTGCGTACAAGTGTCGCTACCATTGCAAGCCTTATCTGATGGAAGCTCAGGGATAGTCACTTCGTCCCAATGAGCGTGTGGGTCCATTCCATGGTCAGTACTTCCAAGGCGACTTCCATATCTATCTGTTATCAAATGATGATATCCTGTCTGTTTTTTCTGAAGACCATCTCGCCACTCACCAAACACTCTACTACCATCAGAATTCAGCGTGACTGATATGCTATTAATGGATTCATAAAGTTGTTCAACGGATAAGGCACTGCCATTTACATCAGTATATAACCCACCATCGTGATCTACTTCCATCCCTAAATACTCAAAATATTTGTCAGTATACTCGTCATGATCAGATTTTTGTAGCGCAATCGTAGCATCATAACCTTCCAATGCCTTAGAATACGCTTTCACAAATACAGATCTCATTAGTATTGCACTATCTGTTTTTGATGCTGCCTTATACGTTGTCGCAGCGTCTAAGAAATTAGACCCCGTCACAGAAACAGTCACTACCGTGCTCGTTCCACTTGTAGCGATCGCTCCAATCGTACTAAAAAGGGTTTTTAAAGCTCCAGTTATTGTAACTGCATTCCCTTCTTTAATTGCTGCCTCATTATTTGACCAACTGGTATTGAGATCAACTATGACTGATTGTGCGATCAAAAGGTTTGGCTTTCTCCGTGTCATTGTACCCAACTTACTATCTTTTATCTTATTAATATTATTATATTTGTTGGCTCGTTGTGTTCCCGCAGGATCATTTGGATGCGAATTTGCCAACTCAATAACGTGAAATAGTTGAAATATAAAAAACATAAAAACACAACTAATAACTGCTAAAAATATTCTAAACATCGTTTCTCCTTCTCAATCTAAAATTTAGGTTTCAAACTGTTACGGATTTGATCGTCAGGAAAATACTCTGATCGCCACTGTAAGCTATAAAAATCTGGTGCGATATCATAAGGACTGTTCCAATCAATCCAGAGCAATCTTTTCAAATCCGTAAGCCTTGGAGGAGGATGAATTCCCTTTTTCAGGCAATCATACAAACCATATTTCTCATTCAGACGCGTCAGCATCTCACCTTTCTTAAGTACGATGTCCCACAATGCTTCTGCATCTTGAATATTCATAAATGTAATCATATACTCATATCTTGCTAACTCTTGTGCTTCCAGATCATCAGGTGGAAATGGCGGTATAAGCTCAGCTGCCCAATGTCCCCTCGCTTTCGCTTCACGTATCAACGCTTCAACTGGATTATTTTTTAGCAATTCCGCGTCATAAGTCAATGGCTTATCATACTTTTTTGTTTTGACAATAGGTTGAACAGCCTGTTCAGTCGGTTCATGTGGTGCATCGTGCCACTCGTCCCCGTGCCAATGTCCTCCTCCTTCAAAAGATTTGCCAGGGGGAGGTGGTCTATTCTCAGCCTTTCTGCGATTGATACTGTCCGCTAAATTCTCTGCTTCCTTCGATTCAGCTTCAATCTGATCATTTTCAGCATACTCATTGACCATAAGAAACACAAAAGCACCTATCAATAAGCCAATGAGGATACCGAGTCCCCAGTAAAATTTATTCCTCATGAGTTTTACTCCTTATCGTGTCGTTATACTTGCTATTTGCTGCGTCCAGCGGACAAGGTGGTCCACCTTTCCAGGTCTCCCGTATATAATCTTTGGACATCCTGTCAGGATTACATGCTGGATTGATTTTTGATCGTTCATATTCGGAAGTCTCTACCTCTGCGTCCAACGGGCAAGGTGGACTGCCTTTCCAGCATTCCCGTATATAATCTTTAGACATCCTGTCAGGATTGCATTCTGGATTAATTTTTGATCGTTCACCTTGCACAGGTATCGGAATGTCGGGACGTGCTAATCTTATGCCGATACTTCCAAACGCCAATGCTGCAAGGATGAAGCCAAAAATAATATTGGCAAAAATAAAATATTGGATGTATTTACGGTGTTTAAACTTGTAACCTCGTCTCATCTTGTGCCTCCAATTATATCATGAAATGGTTAT
>JAJEJA010000020.1 GCA_022828145.1 Candidatus Poribacteria bacterium
CTTGAAAAGATAAGAATCTCAATTGTGAGATTGAAACTCAATGTAGCAGGCGGGTCAACTAAGACCGTTGATCTTGAAAAGATAAGAATCTCAATTGTGAGATTGAAACTGACACGGTTACTATGTCACCGAAACACTTACGTGCATGGACTTGAAAAGATAAGAATCTCAATTGTGAGATTGAAACCAACAACACGACAAAGGAATATACTCACCCCGTGAACTTGAAAAGATAAGAATCTCAATTGTGAGATTGAAACTGCCCTCGCTTTGTAGGATTTCATAAACATCTATTTTTGCTTGAAAAGATAAGAATCTCAATTGTGAGATTGAAACGTTTGTTAGTTCCCATTTATGCACCTCGTGTGTATGGCTTGAAAAGATAAGAATCTCAATTGTGAGATTGAAACGCACTATCAATACACCAGGTGGCATTGCACCATTCTCTTGAAAAGATAAGAATCTCAATTGTGAGATTGAAACATTATACCCGGATAGCAGCGACAGGACTCGAACCTGCTTGAAAAGATAAGAATCTCAATTGTGAGATTGAAACATAGTGATAGACGTAAGAGTGGTGTCATTCGCATCCACTTGAAAAGATAAGAATCTCAATTGTGAGATTGAAACGTACTTTCGTTGTTCATACTAGTCTCCTTATAGGTTGAGAACTTGAAAAGATAAGAATCTCAATTGTGAGATTGAAACAAGCGATAGTCCTTACCATCCATTTCAAAAATGTCGCTTGAAAAGATAAGAATCTCAATTGTGAGATTGAAACTTGATATATCCAAGCGGATTTTAATGCAACGGCTTCTTGAAAAGATAAGAATCTCAATTGTGAGATTGAAACGTATCCACACTTGCATGTCCAAGCATTTCAGCGATACTTGAAAAGATAAGAATCTCAATTGTGAGATTGAAACATGATTGCCAGACTCAGCATACCCCCTAAATCCCGACTTGAAAAGATAAGAATCTCAATTGTGAGATTGAAACACTGCAAAGCATACGACCCAAACCCCCGACCAAAACTTGAAAAGATAAGAATCTCAATTGTGAGATTGAAACATCAACCTTGTCGTTTATGAAGTGGCAATCGCACTGCTTGAAAAGATAAGAATCTCAATTGTGAGATTGAAACTTGAACGGTTTTCTTGTCAAGTTCGGTAAGGGTGCGTAAAGTTTTTGTCACTATAGGTGTCAATTTAGTGAATAACGTTAGTGTGTTTAATACACCTTTCGCCCCTCTGGGACTTGCTATTGGTTGGATCAATGCGCGGACTATACACCTTTCACCCCTCTGGGGTTTGGGTTTAGGGTAACCGACACGTTCTATATACCTTTCGCCCCTCTGGTGCTTGTCTTTTGTGGGGTGAAGCTATATACCTTTCGCATCTCCGATGCTTGTTATGTAGCCTCAGAGAGGCGGAATGTGTATAGAAAACATTGATGTGACCACAATTAGTCCAGCGGGTCAGCAGGTGTATAGAAGTTGTTTAGTTACATAGCACTCCGCTGGAGTGCATCCTGTTGACAATCCTATTTCTATAGACATATTGCTCCGCTGGAGCAAGAAGGCAGCGATCCATTTTCTATAGTGACAAACTTAGGGACAAAAACTTTACACACCCGTTTCATCTAATCGAGGGAGTCTTATCCTGATCAAATCTCAAAATCCTGAAAATCCTGGTTCAGACAAATAGAGTGACAAAATATGTACACACCCCGCGCAGAACGCACCCTTGGCTTGAAAAGATAAGAATCTCAATTGTGAGATTGAAACGTGTACCGTGATGCCTCTGATCTTGTGCTTCACGTAGCAATCAAAAGAAACTCGATTACGAGATTGAAACGTCCACTGGTGGAGAATGAAGTCACTAATTCTGCATAGCAGAAATCATAAGAAACTCGATTACGAGATTGAAACGTTTAGACGCAACGGGCGGGGCATTTACATTAACTTTGCTTCTGGGTGTATAAAGTTTCTGTTATCTTTTTTGTCAGAATCGCGGAGAACGTGGAAGGGGGTTTGGTAAGATGAAGTCCTTTGTAAGGTATTTACCGCATGTTGGAGAAAGAAGCACAATCAAGGATGAATGTGCTACGGATATTTCAATATGGATGGGGTAAGGACAACACGAATGATGGATGAAGGGGGTGTATTTAGAAATTTCAAAATACAAAAACTTAGCGAGTGAACCACTTAAATTGTTTCCCCAGGTTTTAGATATTTTAGGGACTTTCAACGATGTAATCTCCTGAATCTTCAAGAAACTGCTGCACCAAATAAACATGTCCACCACCGATTAACAAGAAGATTCTATCATCGGGAGATTCAGTGATACGTGTCAGATTCACAAAGATTTTGAGATTTCTATCATACCAATAATGCGAAAGCCAATTGGCAGCAGGATATTGGTCCTTTAATCCAATCCGCGCGCTCCGTAGGTATAGCTACTTTATCATGCATACGCAAACCGATCAACCCGTCTCTCCAGCACCTCCATATCCTCAAGGATAGCACTGATTAAACTCGCCTTGTCAGCAGCATAAGCAGGATTGTTCCACAGATTTACGCGTTCAGCAGGATCACGTTCTAAGTCGTAGAGTTCTCCATACGGGTGTCCGCTATACCACGTCAACTTCCTCGTGTCGGTCACAATGGTCTTGAGACGTAAACCTTGTGGGTCGTCTATACACTCTATTAACAGAGAATCTCGTACAGACGACTCTTCTCCGGATAGCATCGGCATTGCATCAACACCATCTATATCATCGGCAATTGGCAATCCAGCAGCTGCGAGGGCAGTCGGCACTATATCAACGTGACTAAATAAGGCTTGTGAACGTCCCCCGGGAGGGATGACTGCAGGATACCGTATGAGTGTAGGCACACAGACAAGTTGCTCATAATGGAAGGGACCCTTCATCCATAGTCCGTGATCCCCTAAAAGTTCACCGTGGTCTGTTGTGAAAAGCACGAGTGTGTTCTCACCTAAACCTCTCTCATCAAGACATGCCATAATACGACCCATCTGCTGATCAATAATCTTCACCATATTGTAATAGTATGCTCTACCGAGTTTTGCGTCTTCATCTGACACTTTGCGAAAATCTGCACCGCCACCTTGTCCCGCCATTGCAAACTTACCACGCGTTTCTAATTTACTGAGTTCACCACACCGCGCCGCCATAAAATGCGGGGGTTTGTCTTGTAACTCCCCTTCAACAAAATCTGGTAAAGGCACATCAGCAGGATTGACTCGCGCTTCAAATTCGGTCGGCACACAATGCGGATGGTGTGGGTCCTGAAAACCGACTGACAGTAGAAACGGTTGATGCGTATCGTGGTTCGTCAAAAAATCTATCGTGCGATCAGCAGTCCAGACGCTGTTATGGTACTTTAGCGGAATATCCCAATCGTGTGCACCACCCCCGAATCCTGTCTGTGATAAACGTCTCGCCTTGCTATAACTGGCATATTCCTCTTCAGAAACCTGTGATTTTACCCATTCTCCATAATGACCTGCAACACCGTAGGTAGCATGTCCGAGGGCAAGCTCTACTGTCTCAAATCCGTAGTAAGGACCGCGGAATTCGGGGTATCTATCTGTGTTGCTACGTGTCTCCATTGATTGTTCCGGCGATGCACCGAAAGGTTGAAAATGGGCTTTGCCGATGTAGTGTGTGCGATATCCGACAACTGCAAGACGATGTGAGAGCATCGGTTCGTCTTCGGGGACATTCATACCGACATTCCACGCACCGTGACGACTCACATACTTACCCGTAAAGATTGAAGCGCGGGCAGGTGTACATACAGGATTGGTACAATATGCACGTTCCAGACAGACACCTTCCGACGCAAGTCTGTCCAGATGCGGTGTATCTGTAAATGTTGAACCGTAACAGCTAAGACTATCTGTCCGCTGTTGGTCCGTTGTGATAATGATTATATTCGGACGTTGTGTGTTCATAGATATATCATTCTTCCATTATTGAAAAATTTAAAGTCATCCGCACAGCGGTTTTAAATACGCGTAACTCTGTGAAGCAGCGTCTTCAGGCTCCATAATCTCTCTAAAAGCCTGATGAACCGTCACATAACCGTCATAGCCAATTGTTTCCAAACCTTGAAACACTAACGAAAAATCAATCCCACCTTCATCTTGCAGTCGGATCGGATCGTGTGGTACTTCGCCATGTATCCATGTCAAAAGTCGCGTCTTTCCTTCTGGTCTGCGGATGTGGTTCTGTAGATAGACGTTGAAGAGAAAAGGGGAAAACCTTTTGAGTGTTTCAACGCCGTAATCCTGTCCGCATAGGTCGAGATTAGCGGGTTCATAAATTATCCCGAAGTTCTTCCTACCGACCCGTTCCAACACATCAACAGAACCATCAACTGTTTCAAACAGACTTTGTGTGTGCGATTGATGTGCCAGACGTATGCCACGTTCTGCTGCTTCATCAGCTGCGCGTTGTGCCCAGACAATATCCTCATCAACCTTCATCGCAATACGAATAAGGTCTGCCCCAAGAAGCTGCGTCAGGTCAAGGTATGGTGTAATATTCCGCAATCCATCAGGTCCTGCATCATTATTGAGTGGTACAGGAAAATCACCCGTGACCATAGAAATCTTGAGGTCCAGCGAATCTGCCTGTTTACGTGCCGTGGTAATCTGTTCCAATGGTGAGTGTATACCGACTTGTGACGCACGCATACACATCGCTTCATAGCCGAGGTGTGCTGCGAGTTCTGTTAGCTGCGCAAAGGTGTGCGTAGCATCTCTTTTTGAGGCGTTTTCTGCAACCCTGACTGATAGTGATAGTTTCATGTAGTGCTTTACTCCATAGCTCAATTTAGTAAACTTCTGAATTTTTAATGTATCAATCTTGCCTGTAGGAGGGAACTCCGATTCCCGACTGAACGCTTTGATAGTCGGGAATCGGAGTTCCCTCCTACAGGGCATTTGTATCATTATTCTCAATGTCTACTATATAGACATTCATTACAATAAAATATCAGCGATAGAAAGTGCCATTAAGACCAGACTAATCATACCGTTCAACGTGAAAAATGCAAGATTGACGCGTGATAGGTCATTCGGTTTCACAATGGCATGCTCATAGATAAATATCAGAACAACTATACCTACTCCGATATAATAAAATAGTCCTAATTCTGCCAGAAGAGGAATGACAAATAGAAGCACAACTGCAACGACATGCAACGCAGAAGATATCCACAGAGCCCAACGTATACCTATCCGCGCAGGGATGGAATGAAGTCCATGTTTTCTGTCAAAGTTCACATCTTGGCATGCATATATAATGTCAAACCCCGCTGTCCATAGCAGCACAACACAGCAGAGAACTATCGGAGTCCAATCAAATCTACCAGTGATAGCGATCCACGCACCGACAGGTGATATAGAGAGCGCAAGTCCTAACCACAGATGTGAAAGTGCTGTGAACCGTTTTGTGAACGAATATCCCATTATGACGACAAGTGCAACAGGTGATAACGCAAATGCAAGCGGATTTAAACGCCACGCTGCACATACCAACAAGCCAGCAGAAACGACCGTAAAAATCCAAACTGCCCCTTTCGTGATGAGACCTGCTGGAATAGCACGTGTTGAAGTTCTTGGGTTCTTGCTATCAATATCCGCATCAGCAAGTCGATTGAACGCCATTGCACAACTTCGCGCACCAACCATCGCCACGAGAATCCAACCCAACTTCGCCAGTTGAGGCAGTCCATTCGAAGCAATAAACGCACTCATAATAGCGAACGGCAGCGCGAACACTGTGTGTTCAAACTTTATCATCTCAAGGATAATTTTGAGTTTTCGCATCCGTAATACCATTTCAAATTGGAAATGTCGCTTATTTGTAGCACATTCTGTTAGATTGTGCCGTTCTCCGTTTCATTTCTAAAAGTCGGCAATTATGAAAAACATAATAGAAATGGTATAACTACTCTTTCCACCGCTGTGTCAATCCAGAATCTATGCCGAACTGATCCAGAATTTTTGTCACAACGAAGTTGATCTGATCGTCCACCGATTTCGGGAAATGGTAAAACCCTGGCATTGCAGGTAACACACATACACCCACGCGCGACAGTTTCAGCATGTTTTCCAGGTGTATTGAACTGAGCGGGGTTTCACGCGGGACAATGACCAATTTACGTCGTTCTTTGATACAGACATCCGATGCACGTTGGATCAGATTGCGTGAAATACCTGCTGCGATTGACGCAACAGTCCCCATACTACACGGCACAACGATCATCCCTTCAGTGCGGAATGACCCGCTTGCAATTGATGCCCCTATGTCAGATTCATGGTGGTAAATGATCTGCTCTGTATCCATACCGATAAGGGATTGCAATTTGAAATCATTGATGTCTATCTCAATCTTCAGTTCCTCCCACAAAGCGCGTGCACCGGATGAGGAGATGGTTAAATGAATCTCCATATCCTCTCGTTTCGCGAGAACTTCAAGGAGTCGCACACCGTAAACGACTGCACTTGCACCTGTGATACCGACGATCAATCGTTTCACTTAGTGTATGCCTCCAAAACAAACGGTAGTAAGTTGTCTGTTTCATCAAAATCAAAAGGTTGGACATCACCGACTACCTCAAGGTTTGACTGCAGTTGCGCATCTTTCAACAATACTTCTGAGATATCAAGCTCTGTTAATCTCAACGTGCTTTCTATGCGTATCACGCGTGCGTTTTCTGGCTTTGTCAGACCGATGGTTTCAAGTGCAACTTCTATTGCCTCTCTATCAGTATCGTAGTAGAACGGGATTTTTGATTTCTGCGGACCGAGTGCAGTGATACCGTTCATATAGGTTGCATGTCGGTCAATCCTGTCAACGAGTCGTGTCGTTGTGAAATCAGCGAGACCGATACCGGTTGCATTCCCGTCACTCTCTTCTGTAAGGTCACGGACAAAAATACGGAGGATTTGCGGTTTCACGGGTTCTGGTTCAAAATTCTGCATCATCCTACCGATAACATTTGAGTCCATACCTGTTCCACTGATGTTTTTCCCAGTAAAATCAACAATCAATAGATCTAATTCTTCAAACGGCAATCGTCCCATGAGCGATTTTGCTTCCACTAAGAGTTGGCGTTCGGTTTGAATGAGACGTGAAGCAGGCATTGCCACTGCTTTAACCGTCTGTTCATGTGCGTTTTCAATGAGGCCTAATCCGAAAGCAATTTTGTCTGTATCAAGGACAAAACGTCCAACCGCCAGGATAACATTTTCAAAACCGTATTGGAAGAACGCTCGGTGATAGTAGTTCGCGCCTTGCTGTTTCCCTAGTCCAATTACCATCATCTTTACAAGACCGCTTTCTATTGAACCGTTGAAATCTGTATGTGCTTTTATACGATTGAGTGGAACGACATGGTCAGCCTCTGCAGCATAACGATCCATGAAAACGGGCAAAGTACCGTTACGTCCGTGCGAAATTTTACCGAGTTCCACCACCTCCATTGTTGCTTTCACAGGTGCACCGACGGTGGTTTCTGTGATACCGTAATGTTCTAATACGTTCCGTTGTCCTTCCGCTGTTGCACCGCCATGGCTTCCCATAGCTGGTACGACAAAAGGCTTCGCACCAATTGCTTTGAGATAATCCACAGTTGCTTTAACAGCGGTTGCGATATTTGCAACACCACGACTGCCGGCGGTAATCGCTACCGTCTCACCAGAACGGATAATTGACGCAACGTCAATCCGATCTAACTCCTCATGAATTGTAAATCTAAGGTCTGGAAGCGTAGGTGCATCAAAATGTTGTCTGACCCGTGCCATTTTTGGAAGTGCCATTGTCTAATCCTTCATATATAGGTATTGAGTTATTTTGTTAAATCTTTTAGAGGCAATTTTATCAGAAATGAGGGAAAAATACAAGCAAAAACCAACAACGGGTGTGTAAAGTTTTTGCACAGAAGATTGAGGAGCATATCCACCTCCTCCGCGCTTTCCGCGATCATGCCTGTAGCACATTCATCCTTGATTGTGCTTCTTCCTCTAACCCCCTTCATCCTTCATTACCCTTCTCCCTACCCCATCCATCTTGATACTTCCAATGCAGAATACCAAACGCGTATTCTGCCACATTCATCCTTGATTGTGCTTCTTTCTTCAACCACATTCGTTCTTCATTACCCTTCTCTGTACACCAACCATTTTTATATTGCCGTAGCACATTCTGTTAGATTGTGCTTCTTCCTCCAACCCATTCATCCTTCATTACCCTTCTCTGAACTAAATTGACACCTATGGGGTTTTACTAAAATCAACGCTAACTTGTGAAAGTAAACTTGAAATGCACAAGAAACCCTTCCGTGTCTTCCGTGTCCTCCGCGTAATCCGCGATTCAGATAAATAAAGTGACAATAACTTTACGCACCCCCCACAATCCATTATATTTTTGACAAATTAACATTTTTGTGGCATAATTCCGACACTGTGATAATTAATGCGTTAACGAACTTCACTTAGATGTTTAAAAACTTATTTCTGTGTTATACAAAAATCAAGACTACACGGAAAGGTAAACTTGTAGGTCGGGTAGAGCGAAGCGAAACCCGACAAATACCAAATGTGCATTTGGCGTTGATTTGGACATGATAGACACAATCATTACATGTCGCCAGTTAATATTTTATTGGCGCTTCGCTCTACCCGACCTACATAATAACGCTTGATAAAGCACTACACCGAAAGGATGGTATAGTAATGGACGTTAATGAATCACAAGCAACAGAAACGTATCGTGCTAACGCTTTTGCTGATTTCAATCCCGAACACTCAGCACCTGGTGCTACACAAGAACGTTTAGATCATTTGAAAGAACACGGCTTTGTCATTATCAACGACTTTGTTGATAATCCCTGGATTCCGAAGCTGCGCGATGCCGGCAGACGTGTCACTGAAGCATGTGCACCTGAGAATAAATATGATGTCATAGACTGTTCAAAAGGGTATGTACACAGAACAGGACAGGAACAACCGTGGGCAATTCGCGGACTCATACATCCAGCATTCGGGGAATCCTGTTTTGCAGAATTTCACGGTTCAACACCGTTCTTAGACTTCGTTGCCTCTTGGTGTCATGGACTTCAACCGGAAGATTTGACATTCAGCGGAATGTTGCTCTGGGCAAATCCACGCACGCATGAAAATAAACTCGGTTGGCATAGAGACGTAACATGGTGGGGGACAGGAAAAAGCTACTTTGCACAACGTGAGGTGCGCGGCGATGGTCCCGAAGCATATTCCGAAGAGGTAGAGAGAATCCGTTGGAAAGAAATTCGTGAAAAAAACGCGAAAAATATCGAACAACGGAACGGTGTGAGTATGTTCTTAGCACTCGTTGACGATGAATGCCATGAACTCGTTCCCGGCAGTCACGACAGATGGAGAACGCCGTATGAACATGACGTACTGCTGCCTAAATCTATGAAAGATCAAGGTATTCCACATACACCGAGTTGGAACGGTACTGATCCTTTACCCGGACAAGTCGCAATTCGATTACGAGCAGGGGAAGCACTGATACGTAACGGTGCCGCCATACATACAGGACACACCGTGCCTGAACGCGAGCGAAACACATTGTCAATCGGGTGGTCAAAGTGGGGTGGTGAATTCACCGGAGAACCATCCGTAACAGATGTTCGGCATGCATGGCAACTTGACCCCGCTGTGCGTGAAGCTTTACCACACGAATGGATGAAAACCGCCTGGGAACGCTGGTCAGAAACCCAAAAATTAGGGGATACACTTGAGGACAGATACACCGGATTCGACATCAAACATATCAAATCGGGTATGATGCTCGGATGGCGTGGTGAATTGGAACGGCAAGCTGCAGCGGAATCAGAGGTTGTATGAACCAGGATTTATGGGCATTTATAGTGGATTCTACAATTAACTTTACATCTGAGTTGTAGGAGCCAACTATATAAAACTGGCCGATTCCCGACTATTAGGGGTTGCGTCGCGATTCGGAGATCGCTCCTACAGAATATATGTAAACTTATTTACATAATTTACTATAATTACGATAGCAGAGATTCATAAACCGAGTGAAGTCTCTCTGCTATACTACGCCAATCGTAATCCTGTTCAACACGGACGCGTCCGTTCGTTCCAATTTTTTGACGCAGCTCTCGATCTGTCAGCAAGCGGGTTACTGCATCAGCAAAGGTATCAGGTTCATCCGCGATGAGAATCTCTTCACCATCCCGCAGTGCTAATCCCTCCGCGCCAACGGTGGTTGAAACAACCGCTTTACCCATCGCCAACGCTTCAAGGATTTTCAGACGTGTGCCACTCCCAATACGCAGCGGCACGACAAAGACCGTAGCTTCTGAAAAGTAAGGTTTGATTTCAGGAACACGTCCTGTCACGACAACCCCTTCCATATCTGTCAACCTTTGCACCCGTTCTGATGGATTTCCTCCCACAATGGTAAATTTAGCATCTGGGATGTCTTTCTGTATCTGAGGTAATATCTCTTCAGCGAAAAATCTCGCAGCATCTTCGTTCGGATACCAATCCATACTACCGATGTAGATAAGATGTGCGGCATCTTCAGAGGCGTGATCTGGAGAGAAATGCGTAACATCAACACCGTTGGGAATTACGTTCACGGTGTCTTCTGCACAATAACGTTCAAAAACAGCAGCGTCAACTTCAGAAGTGCACGTAACAACATCAAACTTAGGACTTAACACCCGTTCATACCTTTGAAATGCGCGCGTTTGACTCCAATATGCACATTTATAGAAAAGATTCCTTGTTTCACCCTGTAAACGCTGCCAAATCGCTGAGTCAACGTTCTGCAGTGAAAGCACACCGGGTAGGTCAGTTTCTGTATGAAATTGTGCCGTATGGAACATCTCATAGTGAACGATATCAAAGGTTTCTGTCGTCAGCAATTCTTTGAACTTTCTTCGGTATACCGGAACATCGTAGCGTGCAACAGTGATAGGTTGTCTCTTGAACAAGGCAGAAAAGAACGTTTTTACGGAAAAGGGGGGTAGTGTTGAAGCATATTCCACAAGATGAACTTTAACACCAAGCTGCTCAACATGTGCAATGCTGTTCTTATCAGTCGATTGAGTCTCTAATGCAAGTAGTGTTACATCGTTCTTCAGAGCAATCTGTTTCAGGAGATTAAAAACACGGATTCGACCACCATCAGTGAGAGGAAACGGCAAGGTAGGAGATAGAAAGAGAATTCTCATGTTTTAGAGATCATTTTGATCGGATATTCCGACACTATTCTTTAATTTCGCAAAAAAGGCAAGCATATCTTTCTTGAGTTGTTGACGAGAAGTGAGTGTCGGTTCGGGTGGCATCAGAATCGTTCCGCGTTCACTCTGTACCCATGCATTTATTCTGTCACTGAGTTTCAAGAGAAGCCAGCCGCTGTCAAGGTCAAGATAAACCTTCAAACGACTACCTTCATGGTGAATAGTATATTTTTGCGTTCCCTGGGTGATCTTCCAACTAACACCATCTTCTTCCTGCATGACTTTCGCTTTTGGAGATAACTGTATATCCAGACTTTTAAAACCATTGTAAATTTCATCGGGGAGTTTTTCTTCAGGTAAGGGAATCTGAGGGTCCGAATCGACCTCAAACAGGAGCGTTTGAATAGGATATTTGGGGTGCTGATAGACATTAATCTTTTTAGCGTCACTCCGAATTTCATAACGCTGTTGGTGCACATTGTTCGTAATTAACCACTGTTTTCCGGGTTTTACAACAGTGAATTCATAATCGTTTGAGAGTATCATGTTGTTGAGCTCAAACGCTTCCAGTAAATCGGGCAGAAAAATTTCAAGTTGATCCCCAGTTTTCTGAATAAGATATCCTGCCCCTGTACTATCTGTTAGGAGCCAATCTTGTCCACTCAGCGTAACTTTTATCTTCGGTGTTTTGGAATTCAGTCGGGTACCGACTGCTGATTCAGCGAACATCTTCTGCCAATCAAACCCGGTAGAAACTTCTTTATCTAATAGTGGCGCGTTGTATTTCGCGCGAACACCTAAAACAACATTGAACAACAGTTCTCCTGATAAGATACTGCTGTTTAAATTGCTTAGATATGTACGGTCTAAACTGAAGAGATGCTCGTTCTTCGTAGTTGCAACCGGTACTGAATTGACGGTGGGTCTTTTGCGAACGGATGTCTGCACATGCACCAGCAATTTTGGTTGTTCCGGTTCCGCGACAGGTGGTGCTTGCATCACATAGACGCAGAAAAAGAAACCGATAATTAGGAGGACAAATACAAATACGAAAAGTTTTTTGAGTACTGATTTCATTTTGTCATTTAGTTGATGAACGATTGAGTCATGTTGTTTTAACATAGTTTACAACATGCAACCGTGCTATTGCAAGTCTTTATTTTTTTCTTTCGTGACACATTCCGCTTCTCTGAGGCTACAAAACAAGCATCGGAGATGCGAAAGGTATATAGAACGTGTCGGTACCACCAATAAACAAGCACCAGAGGTGCGAAAGGTGTATCATTTGAATCAATAAGAGTTTGAAAAAACATAAGAGATTTGATAACATATTATTGCACGAGATTGCCTCCAAATAATCAATAAATGATATTTTGTTATAATTTCAATTAAATCTATACAACAAGACCTAATTGATGAAGTTTCAACTAAGATAAGGGTTATACCTGATGGTATAGATTGTTTTCGTGTCTTTACCCCTTCAGGTTTGATGGTGTGCACATAAGAGGAGATATAATACATGCTTGAAAGACGCTTGGAAGGTCTCTGGAGAGATTTACAAGGCAAAAAACCGCATCTACCGAATTTCCTATCAGAAATCCGCTTAGACGGTATCCGCGGATTTAATAATCTGCGTGTAGTATTTGACTATCCGGTGAGCGTCATCGCAGGTGGAAACACTACCGGCAAATCCACAGTATTGTTTGCTGCAGCGTGTGCCTATAAGGTACCAGGAGCAGGTGTTAGGGATTATAAGCCAGCCACACTGTTTCCTGATTACCGTCCTAAGTTTGGTGAGCGTATAGATAATCGGGAAGTTGTTACGATTGATTTCAATTACTTAACACCTGATGGTCCTCTACCTATGCGCTGGCGGCGCGGCAAAGGTTGGAACCGCAGTTTTTTTGGACGCAAAAACGCCAGTCAGCCGGAGCGACAACTCTACCTTAGAACACTAAGCAATCTGAGTAACCCATCTGAGGTACGTAGTGTTCTCAATATGTCGCGCCTGAAATCTCAACCCGAAGAAACACCGCTGACAGCCGCACAGATTGAGTTTGCACATCAGATGCTACCCTTTCGATATTCGGAGGTGGTTGATCTATCTGACGGTAAAAAGAATCTTCTCTTTGCATCACAAGAAAGCGGCGCGGCTTACTCTGAATTACACATGGCTGCTGGAGAACGTGCTATCCTTCGATTGTCGCAAGAAATCACCCAACTCAACGGCGCACTCGTCTTAATTGACGAAGTAGAAGCGGGACTACATCCTTGGGTGCAGCAGCTGCTCATGTTACATCTACAGCAGCTTGCACTCCGCAACGATCTGCAGATTATTGTAACATCTCACAGTCCAGTCGTTCTCGACTCAGTTCCTCTCAACGGTAAGATATTTTTGGACCGGGATGACATATCCGGTGAGGTTGTGGTCCGTCCTGCATACCGAGACTTAATTCAGAACGCGCTCTATGGCCGCTCCAATGAGGCACTCAAACTACTCTGCGAAGATGAAATCGCAGAGGGTATTTTGGAAGGAGTCCTTGATTACCTGCTACCACAGGAGAGAATCAAATGGGAATCGGTTCAAATCGGTCGGGACACGGGAGCGGACGAGTTCCCGATGCACGCTCGTTCTTTGGCAAAATTCGGTCAGCTTCAAGATACTATCTTTATTCTTGATGGGGACCAACGACGTGGTGAAATTGAAGGTAAAATACAGGCAGCAGCGGGACCCGCTGTCAACATCTCAATACTGTTCCTTCCAGGTAATGAGACACCAGAAAGCTGGGTATGGGACATGTTAAAAAACATCCGTTCTGACGTAGTAATTGAACGGTTGGGAATTGAACGTTCAGTTCTAACAAACATAATGAGCCAGTTAGATTCAACGTATGATTTAGCATCCGAACCACCTTCAGAAATTATGAAAAGTAAATTTCGGAGCTTATCCGATGAAATTCGCAGGGATACATCGGATATCTGTCGGATCGTAGCCCGTATGGAGGCAGATCAGGGAGATAGCGATATTCAACCCCTCGTGAATGATTTGCGAGGGATTTTAAGACAGTGGCGAGGATAATCCATCTAAAATCAGGTAATGCAGTATAAGCCGCAGCTTAAGCCGATTTCGCGAGTTGATGAACACCTTCTTACCGCAGTGGCGTGTCTATAGAGATGAACTCAACAAAGCACCGTTAGCACACGAAAATTGGCAATATTGATAAGTGCAACTGACCAAAATATGAAAAAATTCATTCGTTTTCAATTTTAACTTGATAAATGTTTTTCTATATGTTACAATAAGTTTATGTTATGGGATAAATTACAATAAGTTTATGTGTAAGGTGTTGAAAATGCTATTTTTCAGAATGTTCAGAAATGAAATAAAATCAGAAAAAACCAACTTTTTTCATGCATATTTCAACATAGAGAGAATTCTGTACATTTCAGCGAAATTAAAAAATTGAATCAGTTAGAAAAACCGCTACAAAGCCTTGCAGCCACTAACCGTACAAGCGATGTACAAGAATGTACGCGTGTACACTATTTTGTACGAATTCGTACACTTTTCAAAAGGAGCATGAAAATGAGAAAGACATTGTTCTTATGTTTCAACTTAATCATAATAGTCTTCATAGGTTGTATAGTATTACCAGAAAAACACCCTAAGGAGATCAAAGGACAAAAAATTACAACTGCTCCTGTAATAGATGGGAAATTAGATGATGCAATATGGAAAAAAGCACCGCGCTATACAGGTTTTGTTGATAGAAACATGAACAATGAACCTGCAGACGATCAATCTGTCATTCAGTTAGTGTATTCCGATAAAGCCATATATTTGGCATGGTATTGCTATGATGCACAACCGGATCAGATCGTTGCCAATGTAACCGAGCATCAGATGCGACCATTTGCTGAAGACTGGATTTCATTCACGATTGACCCCTCTCATACACATCAATTCATGGATAGGGTCTTCTTTCAGTCAAACCCTAATGGTATAAAGTTTATCAGTCACCCACCTTTACATATCCCTTTGAATGAGCTTCCAAATCAGTGGAATGTCGAAGCAACCATAGTAGATGATGGATGGATAGTTGAGATGGAGATACCGTGGGAGTTATTAAACTATCCACAAACGGATGAGCCTATTGACATCGGCATTAATTTCGACCGTGGACATCTTAGAACCGGCGCGAATACATGGTGGTCAAAAGTGCGATTTATTGAAGACGGTAGAGACGATGGACATTGGGTGAATGTGCTCCCTCCCCAAAAATAAATCTTACTGATAGCAATACGAAACAACCAAACACAAACTCAACAAAATAGAAGGCAACATATATGCATAGACAACAAACACAACCCTACACACAGTGGGGACTACCCCCAGGTGCAATCGCACGACTGACAAAAGGGGCTGTTGGACGCATCATGTTCTCTCCAGATGGATCCCAGTTGGCAGTCACGGGGTCTTTAGGACTCTGGTTATACGATGTGAATTCCTGCAAAGAAATTATGCTACTCAGAGCCGCAGATGATAGAACAACACCACTCCCCTCAGCGTGGAACGGTACAACGCTTGTATCACATAATTGGGATGAGACCATATCTCTCTGGGATACACATACTGGACAACGGCAAGTTCATATCAAACAGAAACTACAAGAGGTGTCAGATGTCGTTCTAACACCTGACGGTACAATGCTTTTCACTGCTGCATGGGATAGTATCATCCGCTGTTGGGACAGACAATCAGCGCGTTTACTATTTACGCTAACTGGACATACTGGCGATATTGATGGCATAGCAGTTTCACCTGATGGTAAAATCCTTGCATCTGGAGGTGAGGATAAGACGGTACGACTTTGGGATATTCAGACGCGTACACATCTTTCGGACCTAACGGGACATGAAAGTAATATCTGGCAAGTCGCTTTTTCTCCAAACGGTGTTGTTTTAGCGAGTAGAAGTCATGATAACAAACTCATTCTGTGGGATGTCCAAAATGGTGAACTGCTGCAGACTATTGACCTTGGTCCAAAACATATTGGGCACATTGCATTCTCATATCAAGGTAGGCTAATCGCCAGTGGTGTTGACAACCATAACATACGCATCTGGAATGCTGATTCAGGAACCGAACATACACTCCTGACAGGACATGAGGGTTCGGTCTGGGGAACTGCTTTCTCGCCTGACGGTAAGACTTTTGCCAGCTCCAGCCAAGATGGCACTATTCGTTTCTGGGATATTAACAGTCGCACTGAAAAGGGAAAAATAACAGGACATGTCCAATGGATCGCAGCATCAGCATTCTCGCCTGATGGGAGTATCTTTGCACACGGCAGTAACACCAAATCTCTCTTCTTATGGGATTTGGGTACCTTAACAGAACGCACACCTTTAGATGCACATGATAGCTGCGTTGATCAAGTCGCGTTTTCATCCGACAGTACTACACTTGTAACTGCAGGCAGGGATGAAAAGATTTTTGTTTGGGATGTAAATACGGGGACACAACGCAGAACCTTGTCCGGACATCAGGATATGACACAAGCATTGACGTTCGCGCCAAACGGCAGAACAATTGCAAGTGGCGGTGATGATAAAACCATTCGTCTATGGGATATTGATACAGGAGAAGAATTGGCGCAATTAACTGGACATACTGAACGGGTTGATGATATCGCAATTTCACCCGATGGACAGACACTGGCAAGTAGCAGTATGGATAACACCGTACGCTTATGGAATGCAAATACGGGACACCCTCTCACGACACTCAATGGACATACCTCAAATGTTGAAGCGATTGCTTTCTCACCAGATGGAAGCATTCTTGTGAGTGGTAGTTCTGATGAAACGATACGGTTTTGGGATATGCATGCATGTAAATTTATGCAAACTCTGGAAGTTCAGAGTCACGTTTATGCAGTCGCATTTTCTCCAGACGGGAGTATCCTTGCCGCTGCAGGAGAAGATAAAAAAATAAGGTTATGGGATGCTTACACAAGAAAATTACGTGCAGTCTTAGGTGGACACATGGCAGATATAGATTCTCTCTCATTTAGTCCGGATGGGAAAACCTTCGCAAGTGGAGGTGCTGATGGAGTAGTACATCTATGGGATCTTCAATCGTGTTTAAATCAATAACGTGAGTTTGATAAATGTAGCGCAAACTTTCCAGTTTGCGACAGATATGCCACAAACTGAAAATTCATGCTACATTTCACGCCTCTCGGATACGAAAAAGGAGTCCAAAATATGAAAATTATAAAACGGGTGTTAGTCGTTTTAACAGTTATCCTAATATTCAGTCCAATTAAATCAGACGCAGAAATGATGGACCAGTGGACCCTACCGATGGGAGCGAAAGGTAGAATAGGAAAAGGCAGAGCAACGGAGGTCAAGTATTTTCCAGATGGAAACCGAATTGCAATTGCATGTTCAATCGGTGTCTGGATATATGACCTGCAAACAGATGAAATTGTAGACCTATTCATCGGTCATACAGGTCCCATCAATTCAATAGATTTTAGTCCTGACGGTAAAACATTGGTCACAGCAAGTGATGATAACATAGCAATGTCATGGGATACAGACACAGGACAACACAAAGCAAGTTTCATCGGTCATCGTGACGATGTCAATGATGTTTCCATCAGTTCAGATGGTAATATCCTGGCAACCGCAAGCGATGATGATACTGTAAGACTATGGGAACTGGACACTGGTGAATTTATTACAGTGCTCGGTGGAGGACACTCCGATAATATACATGCGTTGATGTTTTCACCTGATGGAGAAGTGATTGTTAGCGGTTCATACCGTTATGGTAATACTGTCTGTTTCTGGGATGCAAACGCAGCAAAATTAATAAAATCCATCAATCATGAAGAACACGGTGTGGTAAATGTTGAAACAGTTGCATGTCTCCCCACAGGAAGTATCTTTGCAACAGGTAGCCGTGGAAAAATCTGTATTTGGGATGGACGTACGGGGGAACTCATTCAGAACTACAAAATTGAAAGTAGGTTAGACAGTGTCTACTCACTCGCTTTTGCACCAGATGGAAAAACACTCGCAAGCGGATTAGATAACAATTCAATCTGTATATGGGATGTTTCAACGACAAAGTTAATTAAGAAACTCAAAACGGAGAGGACAATAATCTCTGTGGTATATTCACCGGACGGAAACACATTAATCAGTGTGAGAGAAGATGGCATAATACAAATTTGGGATGTCGCTTCTGGTAAAACAACGAAGACCATAGATGATTTTACATCTAATGTATATTCTGTTGTATACTCTCACGATGGTAAAACGCTGGTAAGTGGCAACTTCAATAGTATCAATTTCTGGGATCCAATCACAGGTGAACAACAGAAAAAAATATCTGGTCTCATTGGACGAGTTGAATCTGTCAAGTTTACGCCAGATGGAAAAACACTCGCCAGTGGCGATGCACAATATGGGCGACTCTGGGATGTAGAATCTGGAAAATTCTTAGTTTCATTTGCTAAACATTCCGGTCAAATATTTGATATAGCCATCTCAACTGATGGTAGTATGTATGCGACAGCAAGTCTGGACCATTCCGTGGGTATATGGGAAACGCGTAAAATTCAACAGAACATAATTGGAGTGCGACTCAATAAACTTTCTGAACATGACGATTATGCACATGGCGTGGACTTTTCGCCTGATGGCAGTATCCTTGTAGGTGGCTACAATGACAACACCGTGCGTGTATGGGATGTCAAAACCGGTCAACTCCTAAACACACTTGAAGCACATAATCGCGGAGTCTACGCTATTGCGTTCTCGCCTGACGGTAAAACTTTTGCAAGTGGCGGTTATGACGGTTCAGTCTGTATATGGGATACAAAAAAACAGGAACTCTTGGAGACTTTCCGAGGCCATCACAGTTGGGTTCAAACTTTAACTTATTCACCAGATGGCGCAGTCATTGCAGTTGGAAATGATGATATCGTCTATATCTGGGACATAGCCACCGGACAGAATATCAATTCATTTATTGGACATACGAATCTGATCACCGGATTATCCTTCTCACCTGATGGAAAGACAATCGCAAGTGCTTGCCGTGACGGTACAATACTTCTGTGGGATCTAAAAACACAGGTAGACAATCCGTAATTTTGTGATATGTTTCGTCTCATCTTAATAGTAGTAGGCACTCTCCGAGTGCCGTCTCTTATGAAAGAGGTGACAAAATACTTACACACCCAAACAAATTAAACATATTGCAAATATCCAACAAAGCTGCTATTATTCATATATCTTTGAAGAAACTTACATAATGTAACAGCTAATTTTGCATTTCTATGAGGAACAATCAATGACAGAAAAACAGTTCAAAGTACGGGCAGCACATTGTGATTATCGGGCAACAGAAGAGGAGATATACCAAACACTCAGACGCATTACCGACCCACTCACGAAATCATGGAAACCGATTGAGAACGCTAAAAAGGTTGTCATCAAGTTTAATATGATGAAACCCCATGAACGGATCATCTATTTTGAAGGCAGACGTCGAGAATTGGTTGATGACGCAGTGTGTCGCGCGTTTCTACGCCTGCTCAAGGAACACACAACAGCACAACTGATTGCTACCGATACGAACCCGTATACACACGGAAATCGTATGCCACCAGGTTTCAATTACGAACATCATCTCAAGGAATTCGAGGTACAATTTGTCGATTCAAACCTCCCACCATTTAAGGTCTACGATGTACCAGGCGGCGGTTCAATGTTTGATCGGTATACGTTGAGTGCCTGTTTTGAGGACGCTGATGCTGTTATTTCCGTCGCAAAAATGAAGAACCATGCTTTTATGGGGATTACGTTATGCACGAAGAACCTTTTTGGATTGCCACCGATGCTACTGCCTGAAGGTCGCACGAGGAGTTATTATCATCACCTTATCCGTCTCTCTTATGTATTACCTGACCTTGCGTTGATAACTAAGCCGTGTCTCAATATCATTGATGCTCTAACAGGTCAATGGGGACGCGAGTGGGGTGGTGAAGGCAGGATTTGTAACGCGCTTATCGCAGGCGATCATCCGATTGCGACTGACACCGTCGGCATGCACTTGATGGGACATGATCCAGCATCCGATTGGCCCACGCCTCCGTTTAAACGTGATCGAAACCATATACTTATCGCTGCACAGCGCGGATTCGGTACTGTAGACTTAAATGAGATTGATTGGGAGAGTGAGGTAACGGCACCCTTAGCGGAGTTTGATTCTGTTGAGACCGATACACCTCAGATGGTATCTAACTGGCGTCGCACCACTTGTGAACAAGGATTAGTCTATCTTGATAATCAGAAAAATATGATAGACAAATACCGTGGAGAATTCATCTATCTCCAAGGGGGTGAAGTCGTCTGGAATGGACCAGACCCATCAAATCTTGGGAGTCGTCGTCAATTGAGTGGTAAAAAGAAGGATAGCGCGTTGTGGCTAAAACTCGTTGACGCTGAAGAACATGAAGGGGAACGATTCAAGGTCTATGAGGAATGCCTCAAAACCTTTGCAGCTTAATAGTAGTAGGCACTCTCCGTGTGCCGTTCTTCATAGTAGTAGGCACTCTCCGTGTGCCGTTCTTCATAGTAGTAGGCACTCTCCGTGTGCCGTCCACAAGTTCAATAACACTTATGGCATCGCAATGAATATAACCAAAGAACAGAAGAAGCAATTGGATGAACAGGGATGTATCGTCATTCCAGATGTGCTTTCTGAAGAAGAAATCGAAATGTATAGAGCCGATATTCTTCGGTTAGCGGAACAAGAGAAACAGAGCGGTTCGGCACTACGGCATACCAACGATTCAGGACAGCACGTACGTTGGCTGATGAACAAAGGTGAAATCTATGAACATCTCGTTGCGCATCCGAAGGTAATGCCGTTCTTTGAGCATCTACTCGGTACTGACTACACGTTAAGCACGTTGACATCCAACATCATTGATCCTGGCGCACCTGATGGCGGTTATCACGTTGATAATGTATTAGGTGGCATGCCGGAACCGCTACCGAGTTTTCCTTTGGTTGCGAACAGTCTATGGTTACTTGATGACTTTACACCCGAAAACGGCGGAACAAGACATGTCCCGGGTATACATCTGCAACAGATAAAACCGCCGCCAGGAACTACACACCATCCTGATGAAGTACGGCTTTCTGCACCAAAGGGGTCTGTCTTCCTATTTAATGGAGCCGTATGGCATTCAGCAGGTGCGAATCGCACAGACAGGCAACGAGTTGCACTCATCTGTTTCTGTTGTCGGTCTTTCATTAAACCGATGTTTGACTTTGTTCATAATCTAAAACCTGAAGTTGAGGAACGCGCAACACCTGTCATGCGTAGAATCTATGGATTTGATTCACAACCAAAGCCCCCTGATTAGGTTGAAAACTTTATACATATCGCATCGGAATTGTCCTAACTGAAATGTATGTTGACTTTTAAGCGTTTTACATGTAATAATATTTGCACGATCAATTAAATCTGTACACATCCACGATATAAATTTAACACTTGAAATATTTTGCAGAATCTGGTATCCTGTTATAATACACATGAGAATTGAATTGTTCTTAACACATGCTTTGACGTTGTCTAACACCAGATCAAATAGTCCCAATTAGACATACTACGAGAAGGAACAAATTAGAATTCAAACTATTGACCAAGGAGGCAACTTAGCGTGGCAACTACAATTTCCAATGACCAAGTGCTCCTGACGATACCGATGCGTCCGGATATGGAACTTGCTGCTGCTCAGTTAGCGTCAGTCATCGCTGAATCAATGAGTTTTAGTGAAGAACAAATTGAGGAAATCCAAGTCGCCTTGATTGAATCTTGTATAAACGCTTTTGAGCATAGTCAGAGTCCAGATCGACAGGTCATCATCAAGTATATCATGAGAACCGATGGATTGGAATTCGAGATCAGTGACCAGGGAGTCGGTTTCTCCCCAGAAAACCGCACACAACGCAGAACCAGCAAACCAGATTTACATCCGGAAATGCGGAAACGTGGATGGGGGTTAGAGATCATCCATGCCCTCATGGACAGCGTTGATATTATGAGTGGAGAAAACGGTACAACAATTAGTATGGTAAAAAGTAAGACTGTGTAGTGTTTTTATTCAGCAGTTGCACTGTTAAGGAGGCAAAGTTTGGCAAACAAATTAGATATTCAGATTCGTGCTGAACGTCAGTACGCTGTGTTAGAAACAGCAGGTTATTTAAACGATGCACTCGGAGAGAAACTTTCCAAGAAAGCCTTAGAACTCATAGAAAAGGGATATACGCAATTAGTCATTAACTTGGACAAAACTGCCTTGATTAATAGTATAGGTATATCTATTCTGATAGAGATAATTGAGGCACTGGAAGAACGGGAAGGGACGTTAAACTTTTGTGGACTGTCCGCCACCCAAGAACGCACTTTTCGCATGATGGCAATAGCAAAGTATGCCGGTATCTTCCCCGACGAAAAAACAGCTATCGCTAATTTCTAATGTCTCTGAGTTTAACAGGTTACCGTTTTTATATCGGGAATGATTTGCTAACCACCGTATCCTACCTAAACGGGTCAGCATGATTCAGCATCATAAAGGGCATACATTAAGTTCCGTAGAGATAAAGGAACAATTCACATGCGCGTAAGTTCAGCAGAAGAAACAATCCAACGTCTTATATTTAGTCTATCAGAACTGGAGCAGTTAGGTCAGACGCTCATATCGGGTCATAGCAATTTTAACGTCTCCAGTAAAACCTATCTGCGCATTACGCTTGGCACGCTTCAAGCAAGTGGTGGCGCGATTTACTGTTTCCACCCTTCAGATAATCATCTAACCCTTGCTGCCTCAACACCAGAATCTGAGATGGCTCCTATAGAGATAGAACAGACAGAAGTGGAAACTCTGCTTGAATGTTCTCTAATTGCCTTAGATACTCCCCCTGAACCATTACAGCAGTTTATTGATCGAAACGCTGAATTGATGGATGGAAATGTAAAACATCAACTATGGGTACCTCTAAAGATACACGACGAATTTCTCGGTATTCTGAGTTTAGGCGGATTATTTGGTCGCGCAAAATTTGAAAAATGGGAGCAGGAATTACTTAACATTCTTGCACACCAGATATCAATCGCTATTGCCTATTCGCGTATTGTTGAAGGTATACAGAGCGAAAAGTTCCGACTGTTTATGTTAGCAGAGAGCGCACCTCAGATATGTCAACTGTTACAACCCGAGGATGCCGCTGAACAGGTCGTTCATCAAGCTGTCGCACTATTGGATGCAAATGTTGGCGGGTTGATGTTAATTCAACAAGCACAACAGAAACTTGAACTCCGATATGTATTCCCGCCGACACTCATTTCTGAAAACCCAGGTGAAGACGATAAAGATGCGTTATCAATTCCACTGGACAGTGATACCTCCGAAGCAAAAGAGTCTGACGAAAGAACCTCGTTAGATATGTTAGCAGGTGTTGTTAAAGAAGGGAAAACAGACCGTTGTTTCACTAAACCAGATAATCTATTCGGCGGTAGAAATCTGATGGCAGGCCCAATTCAGGGACGCGATGGTGATATCTTAGGGGTTCTCGTTGTCGGTGATAAAGAAGAACGCGGTGGAAGAACCGCTGAATTTACCGATGAAGATGAAGTCCTCATTGATTCATTTGCAAAACAGGCAGGTGTTGCGATTGAAAATGCACATCTACATCAAGAAGCACTTGAAGCACGGCAATTACAGACAGAGATGGAGGAAGCACGGAAAATTCAAGAAAACCTTATCCCTGATACACTACCCGATATACCAGGATATGAGGTGGCAGGGCATTATGAACCACGCGGTCCGGTTGGTGGAGATTATTTTGATTGTATAGAGTTGGTAGCTGGCGGATGGGGACTCGCTATCGCCGATGTCTCAGGAAAAGGGATGCAGGCTGCACTGCTGATGGCGACACTACGAGCAGGACTGCTATCTGAATTGTCAAGCGCAAGGGGACGTGAACATGATCATACCCTCGATATGAAAAATGAACTGATAGACATGGCGATGACACTGAACTCACTACTCTATGTCAGCGGAACAGAAGAAAAATATGCTACATTCTTCTATAGCCATCTCAACCCCGAAACCGATATGCTGACAACTCTCAATGGAGGACATAATCCCCCAATTATTGTGAAAAATGGCGGCAGCATAGTATGGCTGGGAGAAGATGTAGGCGGATTACCATTAGGCATGTTTCCGAATGATATGGTCCCACTCATCGCTAAATACGAAGCTGAACAAACGAAACTTGAAAGCGGAGACCTTGTCATCTTTTATACTGATGGGGTTACGGAAACTGTCAATATTGATGATGAGTTCTATGATGAGGAACGGCTTGAACAGATCGCTAAAAACAGCCACGGTGGAGATGCACCGAGTATCTGCAACTTAATCTATGAATCAGTCATGGACTTTCAAGGTGACGCAGACCAATTTGACGATCTAACCCTGCTTGTTCTCAGAAAAAAATAACACAAGGATCAAACAATGCAACAAACAATAGAAGGACGACGGTTCTTAAATCCTACAATTCTTGCACAAATTGGAAATCTTGAACTCATCGCAAGATATGTCGTTGAAGGTTTCATTTCTGGATTACACAAAAGTCCATACCACGGGTTTAGTGTCGAGTTTTCACAATACAGACAATATATGCCAGGGGATGATACAAAACATATTGACTGGAAAGTTTACGGCAGGACTGACCGATACTATATCAAACAGTTTGAAGAAGAGACAAATCTCAACTGCTATATCCTGTTAGATACGAGTGAATCTATGGCGCATCCCTCCCCAGAGGATTTGGATGAAATCGAAGCTTTATCACAAGACGAATCGACGGGAGCAGGTGAACCTTTGTCTAAACTTCGCTACGCAAGTTTTTTGATCGCTTCACTCTCATATTTTATGGCAAAACAACGGGATGCGGTCGGTTTCGCTTATTTTGATGATAAAGTACATCAATACTTACCTGCCAGAAGTAGTGCATCACACATGCATTCCATACTGTTGACACTCGAAAACCTTCAGACAGAGAAGCAGACGCGTATCGGTGAACCGCTACATCAGATTGCGGAACGGCTAACGAAACGTGGATTGGTAATCCTCATTTCAGACCTTTACGATGATAATCCTGATGAGGTGATTGACGGACTTGAACATCTTCGGTACGATGGACATGAAGTTATCGTATTTCATGTGTTATCTGAGCAGGAAGTAGCATTTGAATTTGATAAGTTGATCCGTTTTGTTGATTCTGAGACCGACCAAGAGATCATCACCACACCAAAGGTCATTCAGGAAAGTTATCTCAGTAATTTTAACGAATTCATTCACCATTATAGGACGACTTTGAACCAATCGGATATAGATTACAATATAATCAATACCTCAACGCCGATTGATAGATCGCTTTCCTCATATTTAGCGAAGCGACAAGGATTTATTTAGGAGGACTCATGCAAATCCTTGTATGTAATTTCTTCTCGCTTGCTGAATAACAAATTTTGTAGTATAATTTAAGATATGTCAAAAAATGAAGATGATTTTGTGTCGTTAGTCAGAATTCCACGAAAATGGTTCAATTTATTTGTCGGAATCTTCTTAACTCTAATCATCACTAATACTTTGCTTGAATTATTGACTGACTGGAAACTGGAACTACTTGGTGATACAATATTAACACGAATGGCAGTGTTAATGACGCTAATAGTCGGTTGGTTTTTCATTTTCGCACATATTTGGGAGGGTATCATGTTAGGTTATGCCAAAATCTTCAAAGATAGAGTCTTTGCAGAAGGTAAAGCAGAAGGTAAAGAAGAATATCGTCAAGAAATTCTTGAATGGAATCGCCGCAGAATACAAGCGGAAAAGGATGGTAAGGAATTCACTGAACCTATACCTGACCTTGAAGACAACTTAGAGTCCGATGAATCGCAATAGAACAACATGCATGGAAGGGTATCATGTTAGGTTATGCCAAAAAATACAGAGATAGAGTCTTTGCGGAAGGTAAAGCAGAAGCTAAAGCAGAATATCACCAAAAAATTCTTGAAATTCTTGAATGGAATCGCCGCAGAATACAAGCGGAAAAGGATGGTAAGGAATTCACTGAACCTATACCAATACCCGAGGAAACTTAAAGAAGGAGATTCACGCGATGGGTTTTTTAGCAGGAGCGTTTGCTATTGCGGGCGCAGTCGGCGCATCTATACCGCTTATAATTCACCTACTAAACCGTGAACGGGCACGTCGACTGGTATTTAGCACTATCCGTTTTATTCAGATGTCACATCAAACGAATGTGCAGCGGCATCGATTGAAAAGGTTACTACTGCTGCTCATGCGTATATTGATGTTGTTACTCCTCGGTTTTGCTTTTGCGCGTCCATTCTTCGCACAAGACCCAGCCACTGCACCGGAATTAGGGGGTGTGCGGAATGCAGTTATCATTCTGGATACATCCTACAGCATGCAGTATGAAGGGGTTTTTGAACGGGCAAAAAATGAGGCGATCAACCGACTCAACAGCTTGGACACTGCGGATGCCACTGCACTAATCCTATCGGCAGACAAAGCAAGGCAAGTTCTACCTTTAGAAACTGAGCATACACATATCAAGTCAGTTATAGAAAATGCAGAAACAACCAATTATACGACTGATTATCTTGATGCTATCCAAACCGCTGATGAAATACTTAAAGGGATTTCAATCGGACAGAAACAGATATACCTCGTTGGAGATTTGCAAAAAAGTGGATGGGATAACTTCCTTGAAACCGATCGTCTTAGTCCTGATGTTGATATAGAATTCGTCAATGTAGGAGAAGAACAACCCAAAAACCGAGCAATTACTGACATCAACGTTCCACCTGTTGTCCTCATTGAACAGAAAGATACTGAACTGGTAGCACGGGTTCACAATTTTAGCACAGAACGCATAGAAAACTTAAATGTTAATCTCTATATTGATGAACGTAAAGCTGAAGCGATGCAATTAGATATTGAACCTAATGATAGCACGGACGCTGCGTTTAACCTACAAGTAGATTTACAATCTGAATCGGCACATACGGGATGGGTAGAAATTGAAAATGATGCTTTAGAGATCGATAACCGATACTATTTTACAGTGCAAAGCATGCAGTCTATCAAAGTTCATTGTGTCAACGGTGAAAGAAAGAGTTCTGATATTGATGATGAAACTTTCTTTCTTACAAGAGCACTGAAAAATGTTGGCGGCGAAGGGACACCCATTGACTACACAGAATCGGTGACATTTCCATCCGAAGCGGCTTTACAAAGATACGATGTCCTTATCATGGCAAATGTCAAACAATTCAGCACAGCAGAAGCTGAGAGAATAAAAACCTTTGTAAATTCTGGGGGTGGACTGATAATCACACTTGGCGATCAGATCGATTCAAGTGTATATCAACAGCACTTTGGCGGCGCAGATAACCCGCTTCTACCTTGCACATTGATGCAAGCAGTGGGCGATCCTATCGGGAAACCGGAATTTAAGGTAATTGCAAGTGTTGACTATAAACACCCTATTTTCGTTCCGTTTAGCAATCCAAACCACGGAGATTTTGGTAAAGGTAGGTTCTATAGATTCTATCAATCCGCTCCAACTGCAGATGCAACTGCCATCGCTTCCTATGATGATGGGAATCCAGCACTGCTTGAGAAGGTATACGGGAACGGACGCGTTCTCTGTTATACATCGTCAATCGACCGTGAATGGAACGATCTGCCTATACACGGTGTTTTTCTGCCTTTCCTGCATGAAACTGTCAAGTATCTTGCCTTGAAACAAGCGGGTAAAGTTCCTGATTATCGTGTAGGGGATGATCTGGAATACATCGGTTCCCGAGACGGTGCTGGAAAAGAGGTCGCAGTTTTCAATCCAGACGGAAAAGAGACGCGATTGACGTTGAATGAACAGGGGAATCTATACTACGCAGAAACACAAAACCCAGGTATCTATTCTGTTCACCGTTCAGGTGAAACTACACAATACTATGTCGTGAATGTTGAGACAGATGAGTCTGACATCACACCCCGTGACCCTGAAGAGTTGACCAGCTTGCTTGTAGGGTCAACAGAAGCAGATAGAACTCCCACAGAAATTACACCAGAAGTGAGACAAGAATATCGCGAAGATGTTGAGAAAAACCAAGGTATTTCAATGTATCTTCTCTTAACGGTTTTTGCTTTAGCAGTAGGTGAAATGTTCCTTGCAAATCGAGTGTAACTGAAAACTGATTGCTACGAATAGTAGGAGGCCAGTTAATATAATACTGGAAAAAACAATGACACCTGATATGAATGATAGAATTGATGTTCCAGAAATTGTCTCTGAGGAGGAATGTCAATCTTTTATTGAAAACGGATTCCTTGTCGTGCCAAACTTGCTGTCAGACGATGAGATCAAAGAACTCAGACAAGACACTGTCACACTTGCACGGGGAGAATACGAATGTGATAACATGAAACCTTTGCCAGAGAATGTTAGCGATGATGAGGCAATCGGTAGAATCCTTTGTATACATCAACCCCATTTCGTGAGTGAGACGATAGAAAAATACGTGAAACACCCGAAAATATGTGGTATTCTGAGCCAGATTACTGCTGCGCATCTACCGTTTTGGGACGGTAGTGTAAAGTGTATGCAATCAATGCTGTTCGTTAAACCCCCTAATTTTCAGGGACAAGCATGGCATCAGGATGAGATCTATATTCCGACACGCGACCGGTCACTCATTGGCGCGTGGATTGCAATGGATGATGCTACTATTGAGAACGGATGTTTGTGGGTGCTGCCGGGTTCACATCGGCAAGGGTATCTATATCCGCAGCGCAACCATGAAAATCCTGATGAATTTGATTTTGCACAAGAGAGTTATGGATTTGATGGTTCAGATGAAGTGCCCGTTGAAGTGACAACCGGTACACTCGTCTTTTTCAACGGTTATTTGCTGCATAGATCCCGGAAAAACAGAGGTGACACATTCAGACGTGTACTGGTGAATCATTATTGTAATTCGTGGTCTCTTCTGCCGTGGTCAATTCGGGAAGGGGAACGGCCCGCAAGTGCGGATCGTCGCTGTGTAATTCCTGTTTCGGGGGTTGACCCTTATGCGTGGAAAGGTTATGATGATCCACCAAAAAGCATAGGCCTCAGAACATGTAAAGCGATTGATGAATTACCACCTATTACCACAGAAAGTGAGTAAATCAATGACAACAAAACAATCTGCTGAACTACAAAACACATTGGAAACGATGCTAACCCGTATCGCTACGGGAGACGACATCACAGAGCAACTCCTCAAAATTCAGCAAATATCCATTGCTATAGAATCAACTGCTCCTACTATGCTGAAACATTATCTTCAGAAGAAGAGTTATACGAAGGCGTTGGATTTTCTGAAAGAGGGGTAGCTATAGCTGCTATTTGCTATTGCATAACCTTGACAAGTCTTAAGCATTTGTGCTATAGTTTTCATACAATCCACAATTCAAGCAGTGTCGATTATTTCTGGCATTGCTTTTTGAAATTAATACATAGTTGAAATGCGCCTAAGAGCGGAAGATGAGGATTACATGGTCAGAGAAGATGGACGCAAGATTGATGAGATGCGACCAATTACAATTAGTAGGAATTATATTAAACATGCTGAGGGAGCAGTGCTTATTACGACAGGAGATACCAAAGTAATATGTACTGCATCCGTTCAGGAACAGCAACCGCGTTTCATGCGGGAACAGCGTATCAAGAATAGAGGATGGGTTACAGCGGAATACGCAATGTTACCACGCTCCACTGCGGAACGCATGCAACGGGAAGCAACACAAGGTAGACTTGGCGGGAGAACGCAGGAGATACAACGACTCATAGGGAGAGCACTACGCGCTGCTGTTGACCTTGATTCGTTAGGAGAAAGAACAATCTGGATTGACTGTGATGTAATTCAAGCGGATGGCGGAACACGGACAGCAGCAATTACAGGGGCATTCTTGGCACTTTGGGATGCCTGCAAAACCTTGCAACACCAAGGTCTGATTGACGATATACCTATCACTGACAATATCGCAGCAACAAGTGTCGGGATCGTTGATGGGACACCTATGCTCGACCTCTGTTATACTGAGGACTCTACTGCCGATGTTGATATGAATATTGTTATGACAGGCAGCGGGAAGTTCATTGAAATTCAAGGAACCGCAGAACATAATCCATTCTCCCGTGAAGAGTATAATCAAATGCTGGACCTCTCTGTCAGTGGCATACAACAACTTGTACGGCTACAGAACAAGATGATGCTTGAGGATCTTGATGAAACTTGTTTTGGCAACGCGTAATCTCGGGAAAGTTAAAGAACTTACTGCTATGATCAGTACCGAACGAAGGCACAAGGATGTTCAGATCCTTTCACTACAGGATTTTCCTGATGCCCCAGAAGTGGTTGAAGATGGTGATACCTATCAAGCAAACGCATCAAAAAAGGCAACTGTCATAGCCGATTTCACGGGATTGCGCACACTTGCTGATGATGCTGGATTGGAAGTTAATGCACTGAATGGGGCACCCGGTATTCACTCAAAGCGGTGGGCAGGTGATGATGTTACGGATGCTGTCCGAATTCAAAAGTTGCTTGAAGCGATAGAGGGTGTATCGGATAGAGGCGCACGTTTTGTCGCTGCAATAGCAATTGCTGAACCTATAAATCCTCAGAAACCACCTTCTCTTCAATCAGATAGGGTGCAGGTAGTTATAGGGACGTGTGAAGGACACATCATCAATGAACCCGTAGGAGATAGCGGTTTCGGGTATGATCCGATTTTTGTCCCAGTCGGTTATGACAAGACTTATGCAGAATTGGGTGAGGAAGTAAAAAACCGAATTAGTCATAGAAGTAAAGCATTGCGATCTGCACTCAAATTGTTATGAGCCCGTTCTGTCGTAGCATAAAATTGCAGTCTGTGCCTACACCTGGTATAAAAAAGTAAAACGAGTTAAATTGATTCTGCTGGCGAGATGTGGTATTCTTAATCTTATGTTTTACAGACAAAGTGGAGCGCGTCCTAAATTCCGATGCTGCACACACAATTATACCTTTGTCATAACATCATCATAATCTTCGGGCAAGAGACCCCATGCTTTAGCTTGGGGAGGAATGCCCGTTCCTTATTTCCCTTGACAATATATGTCAAATGTTTTAGAATATATCCAACATAATTCTCGATACGATTCGGTAACGATGCTGAAGTAAACTATGCAAACCGATAAAAAACATACGCGCAGAACATACAAATACAAAATACGCAACCATCCAAAGAACAAGCGATTCGGCAATATGATGGATGATCTTGCTGATGTCCATAACCATTTTGTGCGTCTTGAACAACGCTATTATCGCATCTATGGCAAATATGCTGGCAGATACAAACTTCAACCCCACCTTACCAAGTTGTTGCATACCACACACAAACATTGGGCGTGGATACCCAGAGACACTCTTGACGAAGTTATTATCCGTATTGATACCGCTTATCAAAGAATGTTCGACGGGCTTGGTGGTAGACCT
>JAJEJA010000068.1 GCA_022828145.1 Candidatus Poribacteria bacterium
AAAGAACATGGAATACGTGAATGAACAGATTGCAACGTGTTTCTATTCCAAACTGGTGCGATTAAAAGTTACAATTTGTTAGATGGTGTGATATAATACTTTCAGTTTCTATTCCAAACTGGTGCGATTAAAAGTTTTTGTATGCAGAAGATTTCATTATTGATAACTACTGTTTCTATTCCAAACTGGTGCGATTAAAAGTGGCACGCGTGAGGTTAAAAGCACAACTGAGACGATGTTTCTATTCCAAACTGGTGCGATTAAAAGTCTGCTCGTCAGGATTTCCGAGAATGCGATCTTCAATGTTTCTATTCCAAACTGGTGCGATTAAAAGCGTTCAATACCGGAACGGGTAAGACAGTTGTAAGAAATCGTTTCTATTCCAAACTGGTGCGATTATAAGACCTGCATCAGACTGGCAAAATTGAAAAGGCAGTTTCTATTCCAAACTGGTGCGATTAAAAGTACGGCTTCACATCGCGTACGTAACTGATAGCAGTACAGGTTTCTATTCCAAACTGGTGCGATTAAAAGCGTGGCAAGATAGTTACTTCGAAGAAGTATAAAAGTTTCTATTCCAAACTGGTGCGATTAAAAGAATTGTCAGGCATGCCTTGCAGGACAGGAAGGTTATGTTTCTATTCCAAACTGGTGCGATTAAAAGACAAAATACGCTGAACTAATGTATCCACTTATTCATTTGTTTCTATTCCAAACTGGTGCGATTAAAAGGAAAAACGGAATCTGCAAGATTTCGACATAGTTCTGTAGTTTCTATTCCAAACTGGTGCGATTAAAAGGACTGGTGAAGCGGCGTTTGCTGAAGTTACTGCAGCTTTGTTTCTATTCCAAACTGGTGCGATTAAAAGAGGAAGAAACCATAACAGAACCACCACAGCAAAAAGTGTTTCTATTCCAAACTGGTGCGATTAAAAGGTCAGGTGAAATTGGTCGTATTCTTTCAGTCGTTTCTATTCCAAACTGGTGCGATTAAAAGTGAAGTATTGGTATTCGGTTCTTACGCGAGTGATAGTTTCTATTCCAAACTGGTGCGATTAAAAGGCAAATCCTACCGAATCTGTCAACGCAATAGAAGTGTTTCTATTCCAAACTGGTGCGATTAAAAGCTAAGATAACTCCTCTTCATCTTATCAAATTTGTCAAGTTTCTATTCCAAACTGGTGCGATTAAAAGGTCAGATAACTCAGCCGGTTCAATAGATACTGCCAGGTTTCTATTCCAAACTGGTGCGATTAAAAGGAATTCGGATAGAACGGACAAAAAACAAGCAAAACAGTTTCTATTCCAAACTGGTGCGATTAAAAGTTTACGGATGCTGAGCGCGTCAATCGTCTTGGTGGTTTCTATTCCAAACTGGTGCGATTAAAAGTCTTTCTGAACACCAGAATTGTGCAACGCAACCATCTTCTGTTTCTATTCCAAACTGGTGCGATTAAAAGGCTCTCCAAAACTGATATATATATTATACTAAATCCTTACGGTACTTGTCAAATTAATTTTCAGTTTTTCCTGTTTTAAGGTGGGTTTGCAGTCGACCTCCAATCGTGCAAATTCTCTGGGAGGTTGACGGCAGTAGATACCATAAGGGTTTAGAGCGGTTTTTTGGCAATTTTGATAGAATCTCTCCTCCTAAAAAGCCGCAAAATTCGGAGGTCGACAGCAGGTAGGAACGTCCATAATCGCTGTCAACCCTTGTCTATAGTAGATTCGTAGCAGGATTCTTATCTACTCCCATTACCTCTTTTGTCATCCATTTCGCATCGCGGAGTTGATAGATAATAACAGAGTCTTTTTCTGGATCGGTTATCTCCGCTAATCCAGACTTGACGCGCGCAAACTGTGCTTTGGTAAGCTGCCCCTCAAATACGGAGTTTTGTATCCAATTGAGATGTTGACGCAGATATTTACATACCTTCGCAACTCGTTTTACTTCTATGTCGTAGACGAGAATGATATACATTAGGAGGCCTCCTACCACCAGGGACGGAGTGCTTGATACGTCTCCATCCCAACAAGGTGTTTAATGAGTTTGTAACATTCCAAACGGATAAGCCGTTGATACGAGACGTGACGTTTCAATTTACGGTGTGAAACTGTCTGCTTGAGGTGTTCGTCAAATGCTGCAATAAAGGTTTTGCGTCCCTCCTCATTCAGATAGCACGCCCCGACGTCTGTTTCAAAATGTTTGGTTTCGTTGAGTTGCCCAAGGTTGAATAGACGAAAGATTATTCTGTCAATAATCAACGGTTTGAAGATTTCTGCAAGGTCAAGACTGAGTGAAAATCGCCGTTCTCCCGGTTCATGCAGAAAACTGATTGTCGGGTTGAGCTGTGTCCGATAGATCTCTGTAAGGCATGCGGAATACATCAATGCGTTCCCGAATGAGATGGCAGCATTGATAGGATTGTCCGGCGGACGACGAACACGTTTTTCAAAGGGTGTGTTCAACGTCAGAATTGTGTTAAATGCAGTGTAATAAGTATCTCGGATTGTCCCTTCGTATCCCATCAACTCATTTGTGTTCTTTGCAGATCGGCTTTCGTCAAGTAGCGATTCTATCGTCTGAATTTGTGTGCCGCAATCTTTGCCACGATTGGTGTGATACCGCAAGATACGCAGCATATTGAAGACTGCTGAGGCGACGAATTCATGTGCGATTTCCATCCGTTTTGCTGGTTTTTCATAGTGCTGCACCTGTTTAACGAGTAGTGAACCGGAATTGAGATATTCTCTCGGATAGTAGCTGCCTGAATAGTAGCCGTAATAGTTAAACACATGGAACGCTATTTTCTTTTGGGCAAGGAAGTTGAGCAGTTTGGTGTTGAGGTCAAGTTCACCAAAAAAATAGAGTGCGTCAATGTCTTCGACGGGTATTGGTATGCGTTTTGCATCTTCGGGTTCAAGATAGATTGTGTTGTCTTTCCGGCGGAGTCTGCCGGGTTGTGTGATGTAGTAGTTGCGTGACATATTCAGGATCCTCCCATTGTTACGGCACACGGCGTGTGCCTACTACTTTTAACTCTGATCATTACGGCACACGGCGTGTGCCTACTACTATTAACTCCAACAGAGTTCTTGATAACTACACGATTTACATATTTTCATATATTCTGCATGGGGTGGTGTTGGTAGTGCAGTAATTTCGTTTACTTTTGCGATAGCATCTTCCACCTCTTTTTCCCTTTCGGGTGTGAGTTCGACTTCAGTCGTTTTCCGTTGGCGTGGATAGTTGATGACCCCTTTCCTATTCGGTACGCCTTTCTGTTTGAGTAGGTAGAGGTAATAGCATATCTGCATGATGTGTGCTGTTTCCATAGATGTGCCAGATTTGATGTCGTGGAGAATCCCGTGTTTGTCAATAAAATCTATCTTGATAAGACTGTCAATATCCCATTCTCTACGTTTTTCGCGCTGATAACTTTCTTCATGGAGATGTTTGCCGAGGTCAACTGTTTCGGATGTGTGCTCCATTTCAAGATCATGTCTGTAGAACCAGAGTTTGCGTTGACAGATGTATAGGTAGTTTATGGCAGTGCCTGTGATGTCGGGGTTTTGTGGGTTTTGCATTGTTAGGTTCTCCTTTATATCATAACTATTTCATAACATGTTTGTTGGCTTTTCTTAGTCAACTTGAAGTCCGATATCAAAACAGTAATCCGCGTCAATTATTGTAAAAGGTATTGGATACGTTTTGTCCTTTATTGTTTTCCATTTTTTAGTCTCAAGTTTACTTTCCCCCCAGTGAAGTATACCCTCCTTTTCTGCCTTCCAATACGCCCATGACGGTATACTCAGATTGTAGTTTTTGAATTCATTATAGCTGGCTATAACTTTATCCTGGAACTCTATCGGCACCACATCGTAAGTTTGATATTTTTGTTCTCGAATGACGACTCTACCTTCTTCTGCTTTTTGCCTAGCAAAGTTATCTTTTGGCTTTTTGCCAAAAATGAGATCGGTGTGAATTGCTTTTGATAGTTCAGTGTGATCCAGTTTTGGACATTCTTGATAAACAGTATCCACCCACTCACATGCATTTGTAAAAGTGTAGAGATTCCCAATTACATCCCACGACTTCTGTAAGATTTCAGTTTCATAAGGCAAACAGGCTTTTTCATCATTGTAAGGAGGCATAAGGTAAAGACGATAATTACTATGGTTGACATCCCTATCTTGATCACAAGTTCTGCAACGATCATATCCACACGGGGCATCAATTGTCCATCCGTTTCGGTGTAACCTCCCGCCCCGTTGAACAATTGAGTCAATCGGTGCAATTTCAGAATACATCACATCTGCACTAATGTCCAAACTAAGCTCACTCACTTGAGTTGATACGAGCACACAAGCATCTGAACCCTTAAAAAGTGCTCGTATCATTTTTTCCTTTTCAACGCGATGTTTTCCAATGAAACCTGAATGATAACAGATTAGGTTTTCACAGATATTTTGTTTTTTCAGTTCAAGGTATACGTGCTTAGCGCGGTTGACTTGGTTGACAAAAATTATCTGTCGTTTGTCTTTATTCTGCTTAACCAAGTCCACAAGTTCTGGTGAAATTGTGTTTTGCTCATCCAGGGGTGTTTGATTCAGCTTGACAATCTCAAAAGGGGTTTTCGGTTCTGATGTGCCATTTTTTACTGCCAATGCTTTTTGAAATGTGTATTCTTCAGGATCGTTGAATTGTTCCCGCACGACCCCTGGAATCGTGGCTGTCATTACAAGATGCGGGATTTTTAACTGCGTTAATCTACGCATAGCAGTGGCAATTGCCTCAATCGTCCGTCCTTGATAGTAGTGGACTTCATCAAACACAACCAGAGATGATGCAACATTAAAAAATGCCCGATCTGCATATTTGTAACCGTGATATAGACTCATTAGCAAATGATCCACTGTTGAAATCGTAATAGGTTTAGCATAAAAATTATTCTCAAATTCCTGTGCTTTTACATTTTCATTTGTCTCATCCGCTTCACTTTGTTGCTCATCATCGTCTTGGGTATCTTTATTATTTGAGATCTGCCGAAGAAATTGTTCTGAATCACCGTGTATAATACCAACTAATTGCTTGGGTATATCGTAACCATCCGGGCTAACCAAATCACGGTATAGATTATTTGATGTGAACTTTGTTGGCAAAGTCAGAATAATCCTCTCTATTTTATTTTCCTTTAGCAATTTCTGAGCAAAAAGCAATGCTGCAGCAGTTTTTCCTTCACCACAACCCGCATTCAGAATCAACCTATCTGATTCGGATGCTACGATATTTTGTTGCATCTCGTTAGGTTGTACACCTTCTGGCAAAAATGATAGCAATTTCAATGGTGTATTGTCGTAGAATGGGAATTCATCGTTGACCAGTAAAAGTTGGCCACGCGTAAGATTTCTTCCATGTGGGTTATCCGGAGAACCACCTTTACGCACATTCTTGCTTGCATAAGTATCTGATGCTGTAAGTATGTTGAGGATTAGTGAATAAAGTACTTTAAATTGGAGATCGTTTTCAGAACGTACTGAATCTTTAATCTCATTAAGGTCTTCACAAAACTCACCTAACCGTAGACATACGTCTTGCCATTTTTGCATTTTGACTGCAGGTTCATGTTTTTGAAAATACGCTATATGCTCATTAACATAATTCTCAGGAATTTCTATAACAGAACCACGGTATCGGTTTTCGGGAAATGAGTTGTCGTGAAGCATTTGCACGTGATGTGCCAGAATAGCAAATAACGCTGCAAATTGTGGATTTTTTTCAAAATCATGGATGCCAAGAATCATTGCCCCGATTACAAAAGAGGGAAGCGCATGTGTAGTTTGGTGTTTCCATCGTTCCTCTTCCGGCTTTCGGATGTAAGATTGCCATTTGCCTGAAGATTTGCCGATGTCATGAAACCACACCGCAAAACGAATGCAACGTTGCACTTCTTCCCAATCCCAATTATATCTTTCACAGAAATGTTGCAGAAAGGGTTCTCTCCGGTTCAGCAGTTCATCACAAACAGTTAAGCAGTCGCTGGTGTGTCCGAGTAACGTTTGGTTAGATTTACCAAGAATTTCCATTGAATAATATGTTCCTCCCTTCAATTGAATATGCTAACTTTGGTTCACTTAACTTTATACCTTTATCTTTAGGCGGAATAGAGTAGAGTTGTTGTTCAACGTGCCAACTACTACCTTGTTTGTTAAACCGGTAAGGTACTTTTACCAGCCGACAACCTTCCGCGAATCTTGGAATAATTGAGTGAATACGTTCAACAGAAACCTTATCAACTTCAACAATTTCTGGAGAAACAACATCAACCAAATCATCTGATTCACCGAGGTAGAGGGACCAGTATGGATTCATTAATGCCGATTTTGCTTCTTCAAGTAAAATTTCACTTGACTTAATATAAACAAGGTAACTTGCCCCAACAAGTTTCTGACGAATAACTATTTTTCTATTGGTATCGTAGAGACTATCACCTTTTCTTGAAGAATGAGGAGTCTGCATAATCTTGCTGAATGTTTCAACAAGTGTACCCTGTGACTCAACAACCAGAGTAAATTGCCAAGCTTCACGGTCTTCATGCCAATCCGATTGCATTCCACGTGCGGCGTTCAACATACCGTAGAGTGTCGTCGGTGGTGGAAACGGATAGGTCACATGCACATTTACTGTACTTGGGTTGCGGAACGAGGTCCAGAACGGGCAAATCAATTCAAATGTGAGAATTTTCTCCATGATTACCTCCAATTGGAATTAGGGTGAGGATTCACCCGCCCTACCAATTTCATTCCACCATAGCGTTCTGAACAGCTTCCGTTAAACCTCTCAATGCACGGATCGGATTCATAGGTTCAAGTCCAAACTTCTTAACGGTTTCGAGAAGTTTATCGTCATTCTTTACAACATCCGGCGTAAAGCCAAAAAATAAGGTTGCTCCATCATCTTTTAAATCCTGTAGAATTACCTTAAGTGTATCGGTCTTAACCTTTCCGTCATCGTCACACTCCAATGCCCGCAGTGTTCTGTGGGAATACCTTGAATGCGTTGAAGCGATAAAGATATCAGGTGAAAGAGAAGTGGCATTTCGTGCTTGTTTTGCAAAGTCAGTGATACCGCCAATTGCATCAAGCACAGCAGTAGCACGGTTTTTACGTTCTTCAACTGGGATGTTGTCAACAATTTTACGGTTGACTTTGCCATTATCATGATTAATTTCTATAACTTTACCGATGTTTGCCACATCAAGCGATAATCCGGTTCGGTAAACATTAGACATTATCTGAACATAAGCAATCCGTTGATCTGTGCTTGCTGTCGTTTCAGCTTTATCGTCTTCCATCTCTTCTACATCAACTTCACTTTCAGCTGGTGATTCTGCTTCATCCCCAGGCTTAGGTTTATCACTCATGCGAATTAGCAGATCGGTAACGATTTCACTTGCAATTTGACCAAGTGCGGGCGTTGCTTTGATGGGAGACCATCGCCTATTAGATCCTTGGCCTGGTTTCGGATCTAAGAAACCAAACAAATCACAAAGCCAACAGTTAATGACATCACAACAAGGGGATTCTGGTGTGCACAGAAAAACACCTGGATTATTGCGTTCAATCGCCTCTCGTAAAGCATGTCGGACTGACTGACCAGAAGCGTACGGTTTGCTCCCACTGTCACTGTTATAAGTCTTCAGTTCGGTAACGTTACCTCCACCACCTTCACCAGCATTGAGATTACTGAGATCGGTTTTGCTCAACCACACCAACGTTACACCTTTTAAAGAAACTGAGTGATTATTCATTTTTCTCTCCTTTTGTTTTCCATTTGGATAAATCCTGGGATAGATTCTCATTGAATGCCGATAAACTTGCAAAAGTGGATAAGGTTTCGGCAATTTGTGCCCAATTTTCCTGAGTCAGTCTATCTAAAACATCTGATACCTTTTTAGGATCAACACGAGTAAGAGGCTTTTTCTCACCCTTGACTTTGACTACTTTGAGACGAAATTTCCCATCATCTTCGACTTCTCCATCAAGAAGACCAATTTTGCAAAGTCTAAACATTATCTGCTTCAGGACAGCTGTAAAAGCACTTTTACTTGAAGCATTATACAATTTGCTTATGAGCGTAATATCACGGGAAAATACTTTACCAATTTGTGTGCCTAATGCACTTAAGTCGTTTCGTAATTTTTCATCATTTAACACATCGTTCTCCTTCAAGAAATATTGAATAAAATGTCTAAACATCTGCAATGGATGTGGTGTTTCAGTTTGTTTATTGAAATGAATGTCAATGCAATCTGAATGTTTCCAAAGATTGAAAATTGCCACTTTCATCAATTTAGGATTGCTGGTAGCAATAGATTTACTCAAGTAACCCAGTGAATGTTCACCTCGGATGTCTCGCTTACCTTTAATTAAAATTGGTCTAATCCGATAAAGAATATCTGGGACCAATTGAATTTTGAAGCTATCATTAAGCGAAATCGGACAAATGTACTTATATAGTTTCTGGTCAATTTCAATATGGTGAAAATTGCCAAACTGAATGGGTTTTGTTGGACGACGGGGGCGGGTAAAAGGGATTTTCACCCACCGAGTCAAAAGTCGGATGTTCCGTTCTGGATCATCAATTGGATTAAAAAGCAACCGATTTTCTTTTTTTGAAAACCGATAGAAGATATTATGGAAGAGGTAAATAGCAAGATAATAATCATCGTAAGGAGCGCGGAGATCACGGAGATTTGTAAAGGTATGAATTTCTTCGTTATCACTCAAATCTTTCAGATTATTGCCGCCTAAAAGCCTGTTATAAATCTCTGACAACAAATGCAAATCAGGAATCACAGGCAAAATGAGATTGATCTCTGCATCACGCACAAACGGAATATTTGGACATAGAGTCGTTAACATGTTCACAAGGTAGTGAATAGGACTAACTTTACTGTATCCTGCTCCACTTATGGTCCCACGAGGTGGGTGATAATGATGCTTATTTGTAAATGGATTAATATACTGTGTGACATTCTTATCCTCCTTGAATGGTAATCCAGTGATTTTACAATACTTTTTACCAGATTTAATTGTCAAACTATCCATCATCTCATCAACAATCAACTGAAGCTTTTCTTTTAGTATCTTAATGTCTCCTGGACGACCTACAAAATTAGGACGGCGTTCAAAAACTGGTTCTTTATCATCTATTGTTTTTTTACGCTTGATTCCTCTTTCAACAAGTTCGTTTTTAATCACTTCAAGATCAACATCTGTTATGTCAATCATTTCGTCAGGACTAATAAAGCCATTCTCTCGATTTGGTGTGTATCTTAGTAACTTGGCAACCAAACTCGGATGATGAATACAATTCCATTTATCACGTAAAGTCTGATAAAACCAAGCCTTCACCTTTTCTGTATCTGAAACATCAATGGTAATTATTGCCTTGTCTTCTGCCAAGATAGGTTTCTCAATTAAAAATTGCGGATCACCTAACCGCAATTCCGCACAAAAACTAACAATGCCAAAATCTGTCCACGGATTGCCAGTTAGTTCTAAGACTAATTGAGATGATTTATCGCCTAAATCTAATGTTAATTGTTCCGCCATACTAAACACTTCCTTAGTTGTTTTAATTGATGTCATGACCAGAAGTTCGCTCCTATAGGATATTTGGATTATATGCGTCCAATAGTAAACCGAGATTATCATCATAAGGAACGTTTATGAAACACTGATTGATACGTTCATTTACGTTGATTTTATCTTCCTTATTTAGTTTTGCAAATTGGTTGTAACTAATTTGTGCAATGTAGGCTCTTGCTTCATAATACTTTCGTGCTTCAAATTCGGTTATGAATTCTTGCTCATAGTCCATAGGAACAACTTCAACGCTCTTGAAGAGTTCGTGAAACTCTTTACGACCTTTAGGATCTTCAATGAATGGTACAATGTCTTGTAAGTGCTGTTCAAACATCCGTTTTGCCTTATCAAAATTTTCCTGTTCTTTTTCATCATACCCATTACCATAGACTTCATCAATTAGACTCTGGATTATTGATTCTTGGAGATCGTTATCAGCAACAGATGCAAACGCGTTTATCGTACGTTCAATCTTGTCGGTAGAATAGATATACTTATCGTTTTCTCCACCTACCCTGCAGATATGAACATCACAGATACCTTTCTTGCCTTTCCTGTTGATACGACCAAAACGTTGGATGAGCGCATCAATCGGTGCGGGTTCTGTAAAAAGACAATCAAAATCAATATCAAGTGATACCTCAACCGCCTGCGTGCCGACAAGAAGATCAGCATCACCAAGTTCCTTTTCAATCCTTTCTCGGTCTTTAAGGATAAATCGGCTATGCAGGAGTTTGGCGTTGTCGGTTTCAAACTGCAATTCCTGAAATACATCTTGTGCCTGCTTAACGGTATTACAGACAACCATAACGCGATCCCCTTGATTAAGTCTATTCTCAATTTTCGGAATAGCATCGTGTATATTTCCATCAAGTAACTGGACACGGTGCCGAGTGAACCTGTCACGATCTTCAGATGCCATGTCAACTGGTGAGAACCCTCCAAGTGCCTCGTGAATCATATCTTTAAGAAACTTTGGCATTGTTGCTGTCATAATGCAAAACTTTGCATCGTAGTCTTCACGGAGTTTTTTTATCATTGTCAAAATAAGAGCGGTTGTGTGCGGGTCGTAGGCGTGAATTTCGTCAAAGATGAATAGTCCTTGTGACATCTCCGCCATTTGCATTTCAAACCCGCGTATCCCGAAAAACGCTTTTAACAGTTGGAACGGTGTTAGCACTTTGTAGGGACGACAGATTTTCTTTGTCAAATCCTGCTGCTCGCGAACCTGTGCTGCCGTCTCTTGGTAAGTATATTCATTATCAGCGAGTGCCTTGTAAACAAAGTAATTCGCTTTACCGTGTAGCATACCGATTTTGTCTTCTGATACGAGACCCCTCAACCTATTATACATTGCGTTGATACTCGCTGTATAGGGTAACACGTAGAAGACGCGGTTACCTTTTGTTTCAGATTGGTTTCTGTTTGACCAGAGGAGTGCAGCTTCCGTTTTACCAGACCCTGTTGGTGCAGAAAGCATGAGTTGTCCAGTTGTTTCTCCTGATTCCTTTTGAAAAGGCTCCCATTTTTCAAACTGCTTGATCTGTTGTGTCAGTTCTGCTTCAAGGTTATCAAGTGCGGTTTGGATTTCGTTTTTGGCATTGACATTAGAAGCGAGATGATCACAGGCGATCATACATCCGCGCATCAGCATGCCGTAGGTGCTGTGTAAGGAGTTTAATTCACCGTCTTCAAAGTCGTTTAAATATGGGGCAAGATATTCTTGGTAACCACTAATAAGCAGATCTGTTGAGGTAACGGGTGTCCATAAGCACGTTGTTGTAGGAAACCAATTATGAAACCAATGAGGTACCTGTTCCTGTATTTCCATCAAAGCATCCCAATTCGGTGTCAGTTCTGCGATATGCTTTTGCCATTCTTGATAACCGTAGGGGTTTTGGGGCCAACACGGATATTTTTCTCTTAATATTTCAATATCCTTGTGATGTGTTAGTATCGCGAGGGCAATTGCCTGTTTTGTTGTTTCCGGGAATTGCAGCGTAACGACAAATCCAGTAGATAAAATTTCGTGACGATAGCCCCATAATGAACCTTCGGTAAGCTGCTTCTGAAAACCGGTTGCTGCTTTACCGAAATCGTGAAGGGCAATTGCGTAAAAGAGATGTTCAAAGAAATCTGGATCTTTGGCAACATCTGCTAAGAACGGCATCCGTTCTCGTAGACTATTGTATACTTCAAGGCAATTCTTCGTATGGCAGAGAAGTGTTTCTGGTGGATCGCTTTTTGCTAATAGTGTGGACATATCGAATTCTCCAAATTGTATCGGATTAGGAGTCAAAAAGTTGCAGCTGTTCACCATTTATCTTGGGAACTTGATAGTCTTTGTCAACGGGTTTTGTACTTCTTTCAACAGGAACTATAAACTCTCCAGGAATGCGTTGGTGCAAATAGACACCCCATTTCTTATCGGTATCGTGTAGCACATCACCCTTATATTTTATTTCCTCTGTGATAAGACAAAAAGCCCGCGTACCACACTGCCGACGCGGAATATCTGCTGTGAAGTGGGTAGGAAGTGCTTGAATCTGTCCGTGAAGTTGAGGATCAGGAAACGGAAGTATCGTGTTCTGATAGGTCGTTTCTGTTTTTTGTTCTAACTCAACTTCATCTATAGATTTCACGGTGGCAAGATCAGAAGAACGGCCTAATAGCAAAGGGTAATGTGGACGTTCTAATGCTTCCTTTAACCACACATCTGGCGTATAAAGATAGAGTTCTGGTTGCACAAGAAATTCGCGTCTATTGACATTAGATTTTGCATCTAACTTGCCCCCAAATTCATAAACGGTTTCTAAGTCAACAGCTTTGCCTTTACTCTTGAAGACAAACCCAATCGTGGCATCGTGCGGCGTAACCCAATCACCTTTTGCAGCAGTCAAAAGTCCGTAAAGTGCCGACAGTGGCGGTAAGGGTAGTGTCGGTTGGAATCCGCTAATAAATAACGGATTCCGAAACGATGACACCCAACCTGTAATGTGAACCCGAATCACTTTCATGAGGCATCTCCGATGTGTGTCTCTAACTTTTGTGATAACATGGATATTACCTGATTTGGCGAATCATATACGATTTCACATGGGAGGGCTGTCTCGTTTGCCAAACTCAATAGTTCTTCGTCTAACTCGTCCATAAACCCGATGCGTCTGCCTATATAGATTGCATCGCAGAATCGGTCCGCGTAGTCGTCAATAACTTGGAGCAGTGCACTAATAGATAACTCCCCGACTTCATTGCGTTCTACCATCAAATTCATAAAAGGGTGGTTTCCACCATCAAGAACTGTGAGAATAATCAGTTTAGGCGTAACATCGGTAAGATGTGATGTTAATTTTGCCCCACCACTGAGTATAGGCAGTGCTTCAAGCGTTTGTTGGCAGCGCCGGACACGAATCTCTTTTGGGAGCACCCACGGCGATTTTTCACCTGATTGTGTTCCACCCGCATCTTGAATCTTTGGAACATAACTCTCGTGTATATTCAGATAACCTGTTCGATTGACGTGAGAAAACGCGCCAACAGCAGCAAGATCAAGAGAGAAAATTCCTTGGAGAACACAAGAATAAAACTGATGTTCATAAGGCACTGGGTCACCTTCTTGACGAGCCATCACGCCGAAATCGTTTGTAGGGGTTTGCGGCGCAATAGAGATAAGCGGTGAGTTTTTGAGCGGTGACAAACGGGTTACTGTCAAGTTCTTCTTTTTCTTACCTTCCATTACGCTTTGTGCGCGCATATAACCAAAGACATCGTCATCGTCATAAGTCACAGGGTCTGCAGCGGTAAATGCAATTTTTTTCTCACGTTCTATGGGTGAATTCTGCCACTCATCAAATTCGTGTTCAAGTGTGGTACGCCACCAATTACGCCACGCTTGGCCCGAAACATAGGGATACATGTTTCGTCCTCTTCTCAACGCTTTTACTTTAACGATGTTTTCCGTTCTTTCAGATGTGTCTTCACCAGCGTTGTTTAACGCGGAATGAGGGGCATCAATTAGAGCTAGTCCAATAAGGTGTTTAGACATGATTAGTCCTCCTTTGTCTATTCTGTATCAGATTCACTATCTAAATCTGAAGTATCATCTTCATCTTCATCAAAATCAACAAAACCCTTTTCCTGTAGCCAGTTGTGGAGTTTCTCATATATTCGAAAAAGTAGCAGATCGCGCGTTTCTCTCCACGGTGTAGCACTGAAATCTTCGCTTTCAGGAAAAAGATGTTCCATATAATCATCCAAGGAAAAGAGAGGCTTTTCAGCCCCCAGTTTTATCCTTTCTTTGATAATGTATAGCAATACAGTTCGACATGCCTCATAGCTTTTAGCACGTTCTAAACGAGTGAGTCGCTTATCACTTCCAGATTCCTTAATACATTCGGCTATAAGATTGCCAACCTGCTTAATTTTTTCAAGTCGTGTTATTTCCATAGATCTAACCTCCTTAAAATAGAGAGATAGCAATTCCCAATTCCCGCGCGGTTTTCTGTGCTGTCTATTTATAAAGAACCCAAGAATTGAGATGTCTTGCAATAGATTTTCATACACACGGTTCGTGCGGTTTTTGTAGTCATCTTCGGATTCTACTTTATCCCAGTTGACTAAGTAACCACATCTGACAATTTCCTGCCATGTCTTATTAAACTTTCCCATATATACAATACGTAAGAATTTGAATATTGGTGCTGGCATGTAGAACACTTCAAGTTCAGGACCTTGAATATAATTTGTCCAGCAGTAGACTTGCATAGAAATATTTTCATCTGGACGCATTTCCCCATATTTCAACATTTCACGAGTCATGTAGAAAATCCCATTGCGTGGATTTGCGTAACCAGGGGTATAGCATCCTGCAATTTCTTGTTTTAGTTGTTGTTCGCGAACATCTTCAACACATACTCGAGCCCAACTTTTCAGTGCTTTCCATGAATTAGAGTGAAGCGTGAGAAACTTCCCCGCAGTTGCCATAAAAACGAGTGGGGACATTTGAATGGCATAAGCACAGGCGGAACAGTAACCAGCCCCTTCGGAAAAAATTGGAAAGTAGTTGCAATTACCTGCACCTGTTAGTGGTACACCTGTCCGCGTAAGCCATGTGTTAGCATCACGTCTGCCGCATCCCATACAATCACCGGCTTGACCGAGTTTTTCAACTTCATCAATATATTTAAACAATAGAGACTTAAACTGCGGAACTCTTTGATCTTTTTTTATCGAAGGGTTGCTTAATTTGTGATTGTTTGTGAAAATTGAAATCCAATTCTTCCAACCGTGTGCTTCAGGTCTTTTTTTATCAAATGGTTTCATTATAGGGACAATTTCATCAACAACCCGCTCAAGATCGTCTTTAGTAATCTGATCGGGTTGCACGGTACGTCCCAACCATTCACAGATGCCACAAACACCTGCATCAACGAACGGGTTGCCCATCAATTTTTCGTATATTGGCATATTAAAACCTCCCTTCTAAGCATGTAAAATCAAGTATAACACAAAACAACGAACAGAATTCAAGCTAAATTTTGCCAAAAGTCACGGGTATGTAAAATTTTGTCAGTAACATACGGCTCTTGTTTCTGGAGACGAGACATCTATTATTTTGCGGTTCGTCTAATCGAGGGAGTCTTATCCTGGTCAAATCTGTAAATCCTGTAAATCCTGGTTCAGACAAGTAACTAAAACTTTACACACCTGAAAATCGCGTATGCCATTTCCACCCTTCCACTCTTCCATTCTTCCCTCTTATCCTGGTCAAATCTGTAAATCCTGTAAATCCTGGTTCAGACAAGTAACTAAAACTTTACACACCCGAAAATCGCGTATGCCATTTCCACCCTTCCATTCTTCCCCCCTTTCACTCTTCCATTCTTCCACCCTTCCATTCTTCCCTCTTATCCTGAAAATCCTGGTCAACCTTACACCCCCACCATGCCAAATCCCGCGCTGTTTTTGTCACCAAATCCGCATTCATAGCCGGTCTGGATCAATGGGACGCTGCCTGTCACACGGAACGGACATAATACGCCACGGATCTTGATACCTTTGAAGTCTACCAATCGGGTGACGCGTCCCGCTTTTCTACGAATATACGCCTGATCATATTGAAAGGTGAGGGTGTCATCTTGTGGGGTACGTCCGTATATCGCTTGATGTTTGTGTAATAGGTTCCGACGGATGAGATCGGAAAGATGGGGGTCGTCAGGTAGGCAGTAGTGCATGCGACGTTTACCATCGTCTACACGCACGGCGGACATGACAACAGGGGATAAACAACGGAAATACATCTCTGACCGAAAACGGGGAGCACGCGGAATCGTCACGTCTCTTACCTTTAGGTGACAATCCCCAATGGATAGGCTGCCTTCAGTGAGGAGGGTGTCCGCAAAATGGGATAGAAACTGTTCTATAGGGGAGGATACATACCAGGTTAAAGTAGAACGAAAATGAATCTGTTCACCCGTAATATGCCGACGCTCAGCCATCAGTTGAGAGAAGGTAAAAAGTTTGAAACGTTTTTCGTCAACATGATAACCTTCTTCGTGGAGAAAATCAGCGAATTCGGGATTAGATTCTGATAGGAATCGGTAAATTACGCCGACGAGTAGATGGTTATAGTTGATAGGTAATGTGATACCGGTGCCTACATCAGCAACGATTTTTACACGCATCTGTTATCTCCGTTTCAGGGAATCTCAGAATAAAGGTTCGGAGACTTTGCCAAGTACTTTCGGTAACCAAAGACTTAAATCAGGAATATAGGTTACAAGAATTAAGGCTATTAGGAGTAGACCGATGAACAGTAGGACGGATCTATAGAGTAAAACAACCGATTTCTTGAACTTCATGCTTGAGATGAATAGATTCATGCCGATGGGTGGGGTGAGATACCCTATTTCAAGATTCGTTAAGACGATGACACCGAGGTGTACCTTATCAATCCCCAACTCATCCGCCATAGGAAGAAGCAGTGGGACAATGATGACGATGGCTGAAAAGATATCCATCATACAACCGACAATTAACAGGAATACATTGAGTCCTATGAGTATTATGATCTTATTGTCCGTGATAGAATTTATCCACTCAAGCACCATATCAGGCACACCGAAGTGAATCAGATAGGTTGTTAATGCTAATGCCATCGCAAGGATGATAAGAATCGCACCGACAAGTACCATACTCTCTTTAACAAGATGGGGCAACGCTTTGACTGAAATGGATCTGTGAATACACATCTCTACAATACAGACATAGATGACGGTCAATGCTGCGACTTCAACAAGTGATACGATACCTGTCAAGATCCCGCCTAATACAAGTAATGGCAGGAACAGTTCCCATTTTGCGTCCCAAAGTGTTCGGAAGAATTCCTTCCAGTTAAACGGGGTCGTTTCAGTATGTTTGATGAGACTCCATCCACCGCAATATGAGCTGAGAATGACAAGGATAATCATGCCGGGAATAATACCGGCAAAGAACATCGCATCAATTGGCACCTCCGCGATGATGGCATATAGGATGAGTGGAATACTGGGAGGGAACAGTAGACCGATGCTGCCTGATGCGGTGATCAAGCCGAGCGAAAATTTCTCATTATAAGTCTGACGTAGGATAGGATAGACCAAACCGCCGAGCGCAATGATTGTTACGCCGGATGCACCTGTGAAAGTGGTAAAAAATGCACATGTAACGAGGACAACGATAGCAATACCGCCCGGTAACCACCCAACGCTTGCTCTGGCGAAGGCGACTAACCTTTGCGGTGCTTTTCCCTCTGCAATTATATAGCCAGTAAGCGTAAAGAGCGGAATAATAATAATTGAATCGTGTTTTGTGAGTCTGTTGATATCAATAAGAATTGCGGAAAGTGAATCACCGGCAGCTGCATATCCGATAAGGGTTGCCCCACCGAGTAGGACAAAGAGTGCACCTCCTAAGAGCGCGAACGCCAATAATCCAATACCGATGAGTATTCCCATTAGTCAACGTCTCCTCTAATATCACCACCTGTCAAACGGATGCCGAACTGCAGCAGTAAGTGAATATCAATCAAAACAAATCCGAGGGGTATGATTGTCTTTGCCAACCATAAAGGCACTGTTCCGATGAGAGTTGCTTGCAGCTTCTGTTCCTCAATCAGGAATACAAACCCGTAGTAGACTAAGACACTGACGACAATTATGCTTAAAATGTCAATGAGATAACGGCTATAGTGGCTGATTTTTTCGGGTAAGATGCGATTGAGTACATCTATGCTGATGTGTCGTTTGTCGGCAGTTGCAAGTGCAGCACCCAGAAAACATAACCAGAGTGTGAGGTTTTGAAGCATCACGGTTTTCCAGAGCAGGCTTATACCAAAACCGTAACGTAAAACGATTTCAAGCAACGCGAGTCCGATCATGAGGACAATGATGAGGCACAACAGAGCTGTTTCTATTTTGCTGAGGAGGGTGTTTATACGTTGTAATACCATTATTGCAATACTTGAATACCCGCTGCAGGAAGGATGGCGACCTTCGCGTTAGATGGAAGTTTATCTGTCATTAATCGTATCAACTGCTCTAAATCTCGGAAGAGGAGGGATGACGGGTACTCTTTGTAGAAGTCATCTCTATCAAAATGTTCAGACCAAACATGGAGTTGTGATTGTCTACCCAGTTTTGGTTCAGGGGTCGGTTGTGTAGGTAACCTTTCTATTTTCTGCCGTACATACTTCGGATAATCGAGGCGGTCAAACAGACCGTGAAAACATGATCCATCGGTTGCTGGATAGAGTGCAATGGTGTATGCGTTCTCAAAATAGGAGAAAGCAGCTAATGCTTTATCAAGTTGAATGGCGTCTGCGTCAAGTGGATAACAGTTTATAACAACAAGGTCGCTTTGGGTGCGAGTTGTTTCGGGTATTTTGGTCCTGTAGGTATCCAAGGCAAAATGTGAACCTTTACGATGTGCCTTAACGAAATCTCCCACGAAGAGACCACATATTTCTCGGCGACTATTGAGGACGACATTGGCGATAGCATCAAGTCCGAGGACAGCCGCTGCCATTTCAATCGTATCCCGTCTGTCAGGTTCGTCGCTCTCGCCTTCAATTACAGCGGGACCACGACCGGGTGGAAATTTATGGAAATAATACATGGTTGAGAATCCCGCGGTGCCAGGAACGATGAGTTTTGCCCCACCACTAAAACCGACTGAACTGTGTGGATAGAGTCCACCGAGACACATTTTGAAATCTGCATCCGCGACAGTGCGATTGATATAGAGCGGCGTGCCGTTTTCAAGGTTTCCCAATGCGCGTAAATCCCTGCTTAGGAAGTCATGGTTTGTCACCTCATATTCTGCTACAATATCCGCGCCAAGTTTCTTCACCATCTCTTCATCGGAAATGGGACGGTGGCCGCCAACGCCGACAACAAATCGGATTTCCGACTTAGGTACACCCGCTGTGTTAAGTTCACGGAGTAAAAACGGAATAACCTGATATGCCGGCGTAGGACGACTCATATCATCTACGATGATAGTCGCACTCTTCTTGTCTCTCGCCAATTCAGAGATACGTTGTGTGCCGATTGTTTCAGCAAAGGCTTTTTCGATCTGTGCATTGGTGAGCGCGGGTGCGTCCTTAGGGGTCAGCATCTCTACATGCCAATCGGTTGGAAAATTGAGGGTGAGTTCGTTATCCCCGTACCATGCCCCGGATCGGACTATAGCAGTGTTCTTCATAGATTATCCTCTGTTCAAGTCACTGTTCTTGACCTGGTGTTGATGTGTCAATACCGCTGCAATAAAATCTCTGAACAACGGATGAGGTGTGAGCGGTTTAGATTGAAATTCTGGATGGAATTGTGAACCTAACATCCATGGATGGCCAGCAACCTCAGCGATTTCGACCAGACTCCCATCAGGCGAAACGCCACTGAGTGTTAGTCCAGCAGCTGCTAATTGTGAGCGGTAATCGTTGTTCACTTCATAACGGTGTCGATGTCGTTCTAAGATAATCGGTTGCTGATATGCGTCGTAACTGATAGTGTTCTCTTTTAGCACACACGGATAGTGTCCGAGTCGCATTGTCGCGCCTTTGTCAGCAATACCGCGTTGCTCTAACATCAGATCTATGACAGGATAGGGTGTCTGTTCGTCTACTTCAGTGCTGTTTGCATTCTTTAGGTTTGCGACATTTCGTGCAAATTCTATGACAAGACACTGCATACCGAGACACAAACCGAAGTAAGGGATACTGTTTTCACGAGCATATTTAACCGCCTTAATCATCCCTTCAATGCCACGGTCACCGAACCCACCGGGTACTAAGATACCATCAATGTTTTGGAACAGTGCATCTAAATCTGTCTGTTCAGTTACATCCTCAGCTTCAATCCATTCTATATGGACTTCAGCGTTATTCGCAATTCCACCGTGTTTTATCGCTTCTTGCACACTAATATATGCATCACACCCTGTCGTGTATTTTCCTACGATAGCGATATTGATCTTGTGTTGTGGGTTTTTCAGTTTATCCACCATTGCGATCCATTCAGCGTCCAGGGTCGCGCGTCTTTCAAGCCTTAACTTTTTTGAGACGAGGTGTCCCATACCCTGTTCTTCAAAATTGAGTGGAATTTCATCAACGCATTTTGTGTCTAATCCTTCTAAAATAAAATCTTCGCTGATACCACACAGGAGCGCGATTTTCCTGCGAACACTATTATCAATGTGTTGACTTGTTCTGCATAACAGTAGATCAGGATGTACACCCAATTCCTGCAGTTTGCGGATACTGTGCTGAGTCGGTTTGCTCTTGCTTTCACCATTTGGCAGTGTGTAGATGAGTGAAACGTGGAGGAATAACGTGTTTTCTCTACCAACTTCAACAGCCATTTGCCTGATAGCTTCAACAAACGGTAGCATTTCAAAGTCGCCGATTGTGCCGCCTATTTCCGTGATGACGATGTCAACAGCGTTGTCTTTTCCGATCTGATAGATGCGGCGTTTGATTTCATCGGTAATATGTGGAATCAATTGAACCGTCTGTCCCAGATAATCACCGCGGCGCTCTTTTTCTATCACTTCAAGATAGACAGACCCAGTTGTAAAGTTTGATTGCCGATTTAGGTCAACACCCAGGAAACGTTCATAGTTCCCTACGTCCAGATCAGTTTCAGCACCATCGTGTGTTACAAATACTTCCCCGTGTTGGAACGGGTTCATTACACCTGCGTCAACATTCAAATACGGGTCAATTTTGACGACATTTACTTTGAAGCCACGGTTGATGAGGAGCCTCCCTAACGATGCAGTTGTTATACCTTTTCCTATTCCCGATATAACACCGCCTGTAACGAATATGTATTTTGTCATTTTATTCCCTTCAAAGATGAGGGCCTCCCTTTTCTAAAATCGCTTTTACTTTTTCTAAATCTGCGGGTACATCAACGCCGATAAGCGGTGTATGGGTTTCGACCACATGAATTGGCACACCATTTTCCAACAGACGCAACTGTTCTAAATTCTCGGAAATTTCATAAGGTGTACGTTCCCACATTGTGAAAGCGAGTAATTGTTCTTTTCGGAACGCGTATAATCCAATGTGTTTGAATACTGAAGTGTTTTCGCTAATGATCAGTTCTCTGTTTGCGGGTAAACTCGGTATTGACCCTCTTGAAAAGTATAACGCATCGCCTTGAAGATCAGTAACAACTTTTACGATGTTCCTATTGAGGTAATCTTCAACCGTATCTATCCGCTCTTTCAAAGTTGTGACCTGTATATCTGGTCTCGTAATAAAAGGTTGGAGCATGAGATCAATCTGTTGTGGTTCAAGAAGAGGTTCGTCACCTTGTATATTGACAACAATATCACATTCTATTTTCTTGGCGACTATTGTCACACGATCAGTTCCTGTGGGACAATCCGAAGTCATTTCTACGTTTCCACCGAAACTTTTCACAGCATTATAAATCCGACGGTCATCTGTAGCGACAATAACTTGATTGAGTAGTCTTGACTGAGATGCACGTTCATATACATGCTGCACCATCGGTTTTCCCAAAATATCTGCTAAAGGTTTCCCCTCAAACCGAGTTGAGGCATATCGTGCTGGTATAATGGCTATACTTTTCAATTCTGTTTTCTCTTTTCACGTGGTAGATTCTTATACATGATAAAACCTGATATAATTGCCAATAATAGAAAGCTTAATCCTATAGTGGTAAAACCTAATAGCAGTTTACCAATACTGAATAGGAAAGAATAGATGAAGATGACGCCGACTATCCAATTGACCAATGCTGGTGTTCCGGTTTCTATATAAGTCTGTTGGCTGTTCGTACCGTCTGATTCCTCTTTAATTTCTGCTGCAATTAACATCCATCCTATTTTACTGGGTTTAACCTTACTATAAAATTTGGTGAGAGTTTCTGTAGAAACAGGTGCAGTGATAAATGTAACAACCACCCATACCACTGTTGAGAATGGTACGATAATCAACATCTGTAGTGCGAATTGCTCTTCACCTTTGGTTTGCGGTAACAGGAACACAACAATAGAGGCGACTAAGGCCGCTAACATAGCTGAGATTTCTGACCATGCGTTTATTCGCCACCAATACCATCTCAGAATCTGGACGAGTCCGATACCTGCATTTAATGCAAGAAGAAATTTCCATGCACCTGTGATGGATTCCATAAATAGACTTGTTACACCGGCAACTATCATAATGAGGATGACAGCTAATCTGGAAATTGCGACGTAGTGTTGCGGGTCTGCTTCAGGTCTAAAAAATCGTTTATAGAAGTCGTTAACGAGGTAGGATGCACCCCAATTAAGGTGTGTGTCAATTGTTGACATGAAGGCTGCTAAGAAGGCAGTTAACATCAATCCGAGAAGGCCGACAGGTAGATAATCCAACATTAACATTGGATAACCAGCTTCTGGGTCTTCTAAGTTTGGGTAGACGACCATTGCGACTAATGCAACGAGTATCCAGGGCCACGGACGGAGTGTGTAATGTGCTATGTTGAACCATAACGTTGCCAGAAGCGTATGTCTCTCATTCTTTGCTGCGAACATACGTTGTGCGATGTAACCGCTGCCATCTACGCCGTTTGATGCCCACCATAGCATGCCGAGATACACGCCAAACGTTATGATAGCCATTTTACCAGCACTAAAATCGGGTGTAAAGTTTAGTATCTGGTTTTCTGCTCCATATATGCTAACAAGTTTTTCCTTTAGAACACCGACTCCGCCGATTTTGTTGACAGCAATAATTGCAAGTGCAATTGAACCTACCATCGCCATACCGAATTGGACAATGTCTGTCATCACAACACCCCAGAAACCTGATAATGCACAGTAGATTCCTGCGATTAGGAGGCAAACCAAGACTACATAGACTTTTGTAGATGTAGTATCAGGTAAGTTCAGTGCCAGCACGACGATTTTCTGCATTGCAAGGATAACCCATCCCATCGTAATGCAATTATTCAGTAGTCCGATATAGAGTGCGCGGAACCCGCGGAGAAAACTTGCCGATGGACCTGAATATCGCAGTTCGGTAAATTCTACATCGGTGATGATTTCTGACCGTCTCCAGAGTCGGGCAAACAGGAAGGTTGCCAACATGCCGCTGAGAACTAAGTTCCACCATAACCAGTTCCCTGCAATTCCGTCTTCAACTACAAGCTTTGTCACAGCGAGTGGTGTGTCGGCGGCGAAGGTAGTTGCTACCATAGAGGTACCAGCTAACCACCAGGGCAAATTTCGTCCTGAAATAAAAAACTCGTCCATATCTTTTCCAGCACGTTTGGAAAAATAGATTCCGAGACCAAGTGCGAAAAGGATATAACCGATTATTATTGCCCAGTCAATGGGTGAGATCATGCGATTTCTCTCCGAAAGGAATTAAAACGACTTATTGCCTTGTCAAGTGCTATTTTGTAGGTCGGGTAGAGGAACGAAACCCGACATGATAGACATAATCAATGCGATTCTGTTTTGACATCCTCCGCCTCCGCTTCATCATGTATAACGAAAAGATCATTCGCGATTTCCGTGAGGGCGTCATCTGTTAAAGGAGCGGAATCCAGCATAACTACTTGTTTGATGATTTCAGAAGCAAGTGCATGTTTTTCTATCTCAGGAAGTTTATTGAATGCATCCAATATCGTTTGTGAAACTACGTCCATTTAGATCACCCGTAGGTTTAAAGTGTATGGATAACTCAAGTTTATGAATATTATACACAAATCTCTGGTGAAATACAAGGATCATTTTTAATCACGGATATCCTTGCACTTTCATCATAATCTTCGGGCAAGAGACCCCATGCTTTAGCTTGGGGAGGAATGCCCGTTCCTTATTTCCCTTGACAATATATGTCAAATGTTCTATAATATATCCAGCATAATTCCCGATACGATTCGCGAACGATGCTGAAGTAAACTATGCAAACCGATAAAAAACATACGCGCAGAACATACAAATACAAAATACGCAACCATCCAAAGAACAAGCGATTCGGTAATATGATGGATGATCTTGCTGATGTCCACAACCATTTTGTGCGTCTTGAACAACGCTATTATCGCATCTATGGCAAATATGCTGGCAGATATAAACTTCAACCCCACCTTACCAAGTTGTTGCATACCACACACAAACATTGGGCGTGGATACCCAGAGACACTCTTGACGAAGTTATTATCCGTATTGATACCGCTTATCAAAGAATGTTCGACGGGCTTGGTGGTAGACCT
>JAJEJA010000094.1 GCA_022828145.1 Candidatus Poribacteria bacterium
GACTAAATTATGTAGGTTGGGTTGAGGCACGAAACCCAACACGTAAGGATTGTATCTATCATGTTGCCAGTTAATATTTTATTGGCGCTTCGCTCAACCCAACCTACAAGTTTAACTTAGACAGTCCACTAGTGACAAAAAATTTACACACCCCATTTCTACATTTAAGTTTGTATCTTAAGTGTAGTTATGCTATACTAATTGATTAAAGTCATTGTTTAGAAATTATACTTAGATACGCCATTTCTGTACGGTAGAAGTTTAGAACATTGAAAGGATAATCATTATGTCAGGACACTCAAAATGGTCTACAATAAAACATAAGAAGGCTGCTAACGACTCAAGACGTGGAAAACTGTTCTCTAAATTAGTGAAAGAGATTACTGCAGCTGCAAGATTAGGGGGTGGTGATGCCGATATGAACCCTCGTCTGCGAACTGCTATCGCCACAGCAAAATCAAGCAACGTTCCAAGCGACAATATTGAGAAAGCCATCCTCCGAGGAACAGGTGAACTTGAAGGGACAACTTTAGAAGAAGTAGTTTATGAAGGATATGGACCTGGCGGCGTGGCACTGATGATTGAAGTTATCACCGATAACCGAAATAGAGCTATCGCAGCAATACGACATGCACTCGGTAAATTCGATGGAAGAATAGGAGAACGCGGATGTGTTGCGTGGGGTTTTGATAAGTGTGGACTCATCGTCGTTGACGCAGAGAGTGTTGATGAAGAAGAACTTTTCCTCGTTGCTGCAGATGCTGGGGCTGAAGACCTAAACACGTCTGAAAACGTCATTGAGGTAATTACCCCTTATGAACAGTTTGACAAGGTCGTCACGGCAATACAAGCAACAGAAGCAGATATCCAATTGGCGGAAATCAGCATGATACCAAAGACCAGTGTTAAACTTGAAGGGAAAGAAGCTGAACGCATGATACGACTTATGGCAACACTTGATGACCTTGATGACGTCCAAAAGGTATACGCTAACTTTGATATTCCCGACGACATACTTGAAGCAGCGGCATAACAGATAGGATAGCGTCAGTTTGATTAATCATTTCGATTGCGTTCACTTACGCCATTTTCGTATCTGGGAAGCATGAATTGTAGCACAAACTTTCAGTTTGTGGCACATTTTCGCAAACTGGAAAGTTTGCGCTACATTTATCAAACTCACGTTAGGATAGACTTAATGATAATTCTTGGGATTGACCCTGGTATAGCAAATACAGGTTATGGAATTGTAGAATCTAATGGACCCCACGTTAGACATCTACAACTTGGACATATTCAAACAAATGCTAAAACGCCATCAGAGACGCGACTAAAACATATATATGATACACTTATAGGGTTGATACATCAATATAACGTAGACACAGTCGTTCTGGAAGATATTTTCTTTAGCAAGAATGTCAGCAACGCTTATGTAGTGGGTGAAGTTAAAGGCATTGTAAAACTGGCAGCTGCACACAATGATGCACCCGTTACAACCTACACCCCGTTACAAGTTAAACAAGCTGTTGTCGGATATGGAAAAGCAACGAAAAAACAGGTTCAGAAGATGGTGCAAATGCGGCTCAAACTAAAAGAACTGCCAAAACCTGATCATGCCGCAGATGCATTAGCTCTAACAATCTGCCATGCACAATCACACAAATTACGCAATATTCAGGAAAAACTCATGCAGAGCCATTCATAAATATCACAATGGCATAAATATCACGATGGCTGTTGAGAGGTACAATACGTTATGATTGCACATATAAAGGGCACTTTATCAGATAAAGATACTAAACGAGTCGTAGTTGATGTGAATGGTATAGGATATTCCGTGGATGTAGCTGAAAGAACAGTAACCCGCTTGCCTGCTATTGGCGAAGAGGTAACGTTCTATACACACTACACACAGAACAGAGATCATGAAATAAAGTTATACGGATTTACATCAAAAGATGCACTCAAGATGTTTGAGATGGCACTTACTGTAACTCGCGTTGGTCCCTCACTCGCACAAAATATCCTTACAGTTTTATCCCCATCACAATTCCAGCAAGCTGTCTTAAAAGAAGATATCCGAGTCCTGATGCGTGTCCCTCGTTTAGGAAAAGAACTAGCACAATTAATAATTCTAAAACTGAAGAAGAACATTGCAAAAATCAAATTGGATGAGAACGTAGAATTAGTCGGAACTGCTGCTACGCACCAAGCGGTCATAAATCTTCTGTTAAATCTTCAAGCATCAGAACTTGAGGCAGAAGAAGCCTTAAAAAAAGCCATTGAATCTATCGGTGAAGATGCCGACAGGGATGCCCTGGTAAAGGAAGCACTCAGATATATACGAAATTAATCAAGAGAACATCCAATAGCAACCTTCCTTGTCTTCAAGTAACACACATTGAACATCCTTGTGTTAGGAAAACATGATGGATAACTATGATATAAATGACATTGATGATGATTTTTCCTACAGTCTACGTCCAAAATACCTGAGCGAATTTATCGGACAGGATAAAGCTAAAGAGCAACTCCGAATCCACATCGATGCTGTAAAGAGTCGTAGAAAACAGAAAAATAAGGGAGGAATTAAAACTAAGGATAATGTCTTGGAACATGTACTGCTTGTCGGCCCACCCGGATTAGGGAAAACGACACTTGCAAAAATCATTGCCAATGAATTTGGTACTAATTTCATACAGATGATCGGTACTGTAATGGAAAGACTTGATGTCGCTTCTAAATTGACCAACATTGAAGAAGGAGATATACTCTTCATTGATGAAATTCATAGGATGAAAGCACCTATACAGGAGTCACTCTATCCTGTTCTTGAAGATTTTGTGTTAGACCTACCCATCGGACAAGGACCAGGATCAGATGTAGTCCAAGTTCCAATAGACCCGTTTACACTCGTTGGAGCGACAACCCGTGAAGGATTGCTTACCGGACCCTTTCGCTCAAGGCTCGGTATCAACATACACCTTGATTACTATACGCCAGAAGATTTGCAGCAAGCTATCCGGATAAATAGTGCAAAATTGAATATAAAAACTGATGAAGACGCGGAATATGCTATAGCCTTACGAGCGCGTGGTACAATGCGAATTGCGAATAAACTCCTACAAAATGTGAGAGACTATGCACAAGTGAGAAGTGGTGGCATTCTTACACTTGAGGTCGTTGAGGAAGCATTGGAATTCTTCGGTATTGATGAAAAAGGTCTAACCAAACAAGATTATGCGTACTTTCGGGCACTCATAGAAAATTTTAGTGGACGTGCTGGACTAAAAGCATTAGCTGTAGCATTAAGTGAAGATGAGAGAACCATCTCAGATGTCTATGAACCTTATTATATTAAATTGGGTTTTTTGTCACCGACTCCGAGTGGACGTGTAGCGACTGAAGCAGCATACGAATACTTCGGATATCAAATACACACACATCCAACACTTTTTGACATTTAGTTATTTGTATTCCAATTCTGATCTATAATTTTGCCTCTACCACCATAAGAGACGGCACTCGGAGAGTGCCTACTACTATCAATATATGAAACTATCAGACTTTGACTATGAACTCCCACCTGATCGGATCGCACAAATTCCACTAAAACAGCGAGATGAATCTAAACTTATGGTTGTAGATAGGCACTCGGGAGAGTTACAGCATACGCAATTCGCAAAAATTGGGGACTATTTGCCAGAATCAGCCTTATTAGTCTTAAACGATACGAAGGTTATACCCGCAAGATTAATTGGAAACAAAAGGGAGACAGGTGGTAAAATTGAACTACTGCTTGTACAAAAAATAGAAAAAGATGTGTGGGAAGTTCTTGCAAAACCGATGCGAAGTCTAAAAGTTGGCACACAGTTGGTTTTTGAAGAAGACGTTCTATCGGGTGAGGTGATCAAAAAAACGAACAACGGTAAATGTCTGATTGCGTTTAGGTATGTAGGAGAGTTTTACAACCTGCTATCAGAAATTGGATTGATGCCTTTGCCGCCATACATCCGACGGACACCAGATGAAGATGATAAGCTGCGTTATCAGTCTGTCTATGCCTCACAAGAAGGGGCAATCGCAGCACCAACAGCTGGATTACACTTTACACAGGAGCTATTGGAGAAACTGAATAGCAAAGGCATACAGCATACAAAACTAACGCTTCACGTGGGAATCGGTACATTTCAACCCGTGAAAGTAGATAATATCAAAACACATAAAATGCATGCAGAGTATATTAATCTGAAAGATACAGTAGCACAGAAAATAAATGAGGCAAAAGTTACTAAAACAAAAGTTGTAGCAATTGGCACAACTGTTGTTAGAGCATTGGAAACAGCAGGGGCATCGGGTACCGTTGAAGAATATAACGGTCAGAGCGAGTTGTTTATCTATCCAGGTTTTCAATTCAAAATAGTAGATGCTTTGGTTACAAACTTCCATCTGCCAAAATCTACACTATTGATGCTTGTAAGTGCTTTTGCTGATTCACAGTTGATAAAAAATGCATATCAAGAAGCATTACAACACAACTACCGTTTTTATAGTTATGGTGATGCTATGTTAATACGTTAAATTCGAGGAGATGCTTATATGGACATGTTAAGTATGTTAATTCCCTTTGCAGTGTTAGGTGCTATATTCTATTTTCTTCTTATCCGTCCAGAACAGGCAAAAAGAAAACAGCACCAGAATATGCTGGAAAACCTGACAAAGGGAGATGAAATAGTCACAAATGGAGGGTTGCACGGAAAAATACTCGGTATAAGCAATGACAAAAAAATCGTCTTGCTGTCCGTCGGTGAAGTTAATAATAATGAGGTGAAGATTCAGATATCGCTGAGTGCGATTGCCTTCCTAAAGAAAGGTGGAGAACTTATTGAGGGAGAATAATACCAAATTAAGAGAAATTATTGTCTAAGAAACCGAAGCCCCTACCTTCAGGTAGTGGGTGGTATCACTCTGGTATAATACGACTTATCATCAATTGATATAGTTCACCTTGACATGCAACCATACGTGCGCGCGTCTTCTCTGGAATAACAAGGAGATCGTTATGATAGAGATATGTCCGCATCTGTTTTTCTCTTTTCTGATCAACGAGTACTGTTGCAGAACCGACCCCATCCCGGAATCTATGAAAACCAACCGCTTCGCCTATCCATTCAGAAGCAGTACCATTTTCAACGATATGTAGTTGATAATTTGGAGGGGTCTCTATAGGTCCTGATGGATTGATCACGGCTGCAGCATCATAATGAGATGGTGTCTTACAGATAGCAATTTCAACGTTTTGGGATTGTGGTAGTATTTCATAAGTCGTGTGATGTGGAATGAAGGCTACACAACCTTCACTTTCAAAAACGGTCTCGCGTGCCCCTAAAATACCGTTAGCCTTATTGCCACTATGACCAACAAGAAGTGTGCAACGACCCGTCAATGGAATGAGTACAAGTTCGCACGCCTCAGTATGATCGAAATAAGTAGATTCTGCATGAAGTTTGAGAATACCGAAATGTAGGTTTTGACGAGCTGACTCGTCAGGTTCTAATAGGTAGGTATATCCTTCAGTAGATGTGTAGTGCTTTATTGATAGCATTTTGACGTATTGTCTGCTAATTTCTCAACAAACGATGCCAATGGTAATCCAACGACGTTGAAATAACACCCATCAATACGTTTTACAAAAGCTGCGCCGCGACCTTGTATACCATACGCACCCGCTTTATCTTTGGCTTCACCGCTCTCAATGTAATTATCAATCTCATCCGCACAAAGTTCACGAAAACAGACTTTAGTCACTTCAGACCAAGTCGTCTCTGTTTTTTTCTTCACATCTATTAACGCGACTCCCGTAATAACTCTATGCGTTTTACCACTTAACCGAGAAAGCATGGATTTGGCATCTTCCCTGTTTTTGGGTTTACCGAGCAGTTCTTTCTTCAACAATACTAACGTATCAGCTCCAATAATAATACCTTCGGTGTAATGTTCCGCAACAGCTCTGGCTTTTAGCTGCGCTAATTTCTGTGTTACTTTCTCTGGGGATAAATTCTTATCGGGTAACGGTTCTTCGATCTCACTGGGAAAAATCTCAAAGGTTAAACCGATTTGAGATAGCAGTGCTGACCGACGAGGCGATGCTGAAGCTAAGATAAGGCGTGGGTGATTTACGAATGGCATGGTACTGTTTTATTTTAGGCAATACCATGGATCACTGTTTCTCATCTGCATTTGCAGTAATTCAGCATTTATCAGTTCTGAAATTCCAGTGTCTATATCTGCTTTAGAGAAACCGACTTTTGCAAGAAGTTGATCACAATCCGGCGTGCAAAACCAATGGGGTTCGTCTAAGGATTCCAATTTACCTCTAAAAACCTCCAATGCTAAGTATAAGCGCATCGTTTTAGCAGAAAGTCCTACGAGTGGATTTATATTTGAATAATATTCAAGACTATGAGTTTGCATCTTTTTTTTATCCTAAAGTTATATGATAGTATTATGCCTACATATAGATAACGATTTAATAGAAAAGCGGTTACGAACTATGCTGCTTATGTTGACAGTAAGAACTATAGGATTGATATAGACTTCCGTGTCCAAATGTTCATGTCAATATTTCCTGCAAACGTTTAGAACGGTACTCAAAAATCTTCTGTAAATCTGGTCTGACCAAGAGTTTGTCAACAATTTGTCCTCCAAGCACAGCATATTCTACACGATCTCTAACAATTGTACCTTGATCAGTTTCATCGAAAATGTGCGTATGAATCCAAGCACGATAGGGTCCCTTGCGTTGTTCATCTACGAATTTATGTGGAGGGTTCCATTCTGTAATTTCGCTCTGCCATCTTAACGGAATACCTTTGAGTTTCAGACGATAGTCAATTAGAGTCCCTATCTGCATCTCAATTGGGGGTGGCGTAAGCACGACTAATTTCATCCTGGGTGGTGTGATTTCTACGAGATTATGTGCGTCAGAAAAATAGGAAAAAACTTTATCTATCGGTTTCTCAATTAGCAGTTCAGTTGAAAGTGTAAAGGTTTTCATATTTGTCTCCCTGAAGTTTCCTTACGGTTTAGGCAATCATTCTACCACAATGTTTTCATTGATATAGCGCGCTATCAGTTCAAACTCTTTCTCTTCCAGGTAAAGACCAATATCAATCATACGATTAATTACCTCAGTCGTCTCCTCTTTTGAAGTTGGTGGATATTCTATTACATCTTGATATGGATGACATTGCGAACATTTATCCTCAAAGAGTTCTTTCGCCTTCGCTGCGTTGTATGTATCTGCTGATACAATACCTGTTTCGTCTGTCATTACAGACGCGGCGATTTCCGCGGCGGCTTTTGATTCATCAGTTCTCATCTGTTCTGCTCGTTGTTGTTTGACAGCATTCTTTATATCGGGTGTAATAGCGATGAGATATGTTGATACACGCCACTCCTCATCAGTTGTTATCGGTTCACCTATAACGGGTTTTATAGCCATACGGTTTACCAGTTTCACCCAATCGGGTGGTGTTCTCGGTTTTGCAAGGATTGTTCGCAAGTCGTGGCAGACGACACATTTTCGTTGCAAGACGTGCTGTCCCGCTCGCAGCATCCGCTTTGATGCTAACATGTCAAGTGGTGCTTCGGGTGGTAATCCCGCAGTCTCTATGAGTTGCCGTGTTCTGGCAATCCCCTCCTCACTAAATGCCCGAGTTTGTGTTCGCAAAACAGTTTCCCTCAATGTAAATGGTACTGACAGTCCAATGAGAAGATAAGTGCAGATAAGCAAAGCAACACCAATATACGGCATTGATTCTTCAAAGTGTCTAAAAAACCGAAGAATTGAGATTTTTACCAGTATGAGCACACCTATGGTAATCCCAAGCATTAAGTGAGCCACAGTCCTCGGAGGTAACTCAACCTGATAGTTCCACAATCGTGGCACCATGTGCCACATCATAAAGATATAGAGCAACGCAAAAGCATAGCCAAGACAACGATGCAACAGCATCAAGGAACGTGGTGCTGCACTTGTTCTTGTTTCCTTATCGAACGGGTATCCCCATAGTTTAAACATTAAAAAGACAGATGCATTTGCTAAGCCTAAGAATACCAGACCGAATATTGCACTCAATGAAGAAGACATAGTCGTAATTCCTTTCTTTTTGGTTCAGAGTTAAGATGTACGCATCAAAAGTATATCAATTCATCCTTGCGTGATAGTGTGTATCCATAACAGCACGGTATCTATTATACGCTTATTATAGCACTTTTATAACTACAATTGTCATATCATCGTTCTGCTGAGCGTCCCCTGAGAAATGACGGACATCATCAATAATAGCATCAATTATCGTTTCTGCGTTAGTTGTTTTATCCAGTTCTTTGATAAGACCTGTCAAGCGATCAGTTTCCATGTAAAGTTGATCGGGGTTGTCCTTTTGAGATGCTTCGGTAATACCATCACTGAAAAGGATGATTGTATTACCAGATTTCAGTTCAATTGGTTGCGTTTCTTCATAGTCAGAGGCTTGAAACGCACCCAATGGGAGTCCATCTATTGAGATCTCTTCAACATCACTTTCGCTGCGCTTGATGATAGGATAAGGGATTCCGGCGTTTGCATATTTAAACGTCTTATTCTTTGGATCAATGGTCAATATTGCCATTGCACAATTAGTAAATCGTTGAAAACGCGGATAAAGGTTCTGGTTCAATGCCCACAACATTTCAGATGGTGACATCTCCAACTTAACCACAGAATGAAGTGCCCCAGAAGATAAAGCTGCGTTCATCGCTCCCTTCATACCTTTACCCGTAACATCTGCCAATACAATGGCAAGCTCGCCGTTGTTGAGAGGGATATAGTCGAAGAAATCCCCACTAACTGTGCGTGCAGAGATACAGACACCAGAGATATCAAATCCAGGCACTTCAGGGGCATTTTGCGGGATTAATCCCGTCTGCATCTCTTGAGCATCGGCAAGTTCAGCAACTGCCTCTTGCTGATAGACTAAAACCTGTTGACGTTGGTGGTAGTATCGGTAGGCTAAAACGCCACAAAATAGCACTAAAACCACAATCGCACCACCTGAAGGATAAAGAATCCATCCATTTTGGAACCATGGTAACACAATTGTCAACGTTAGACTTGTAGGAGCAGAATAGTTTAGGTCTCGGTCAATGGCAACGACTTCAAAGGTATATGTCCCAGGTTTTTCAAAACTGACACTGAACGTATCTGAGCGGGTCGGTTTGTGCCAATCGGCGTCAATCTCTTTAATACGGACCTGATACTGTCGTTTCCCTTTCGCTGTTTTGAAGTCAATGCTGCTGTATTTGATAGTTACAAGCGTATCGGTGGCAATATCTATAATTGTTTCGGGTGAGCCCATTTGGGTAGATATTTTGTGATTCTGAACTGAAACAATACGCGCACGCGGTGGAACTCGATTTGGATTGTATTGGGTCACTCCTTCAAGTGTTCCAAACCAGAGTGTTCCATCCGAGTCTTGAATAATTTCATTAACTTCATTATTGATGAGCCCATCTCTCGTATCTAAAGATGTCCATGATGTCCCATCATATTGAGAAACGCCACCCCGTGTGCCAAACCAGATGGAACCATCTCGGTCTTGGTAAATTGAGGACACTTCATTTTGTGCGAGTCCATCTTTGGTTGTGAAATTTACAAACTTTTCACCGTCATAATGAGATACACCTACATCGGTACCGAACCAGAAAAATCCATCTCGGTCTTGATGAATCACCCATACAGAATTAGATGCGAGTCCATCAGTGGTCGTAAAGTTGACAAACGCATTACCGTCATACCGAAAAACGCCGCCCCCATGGGTTCCAAACCAGTGGTAACCGTCCTGGTCCTGATGAATTGAGAATACACCGTATTGCAACAATGTTTCATTTCTCGTAAAGTTGACGAACCGATTACCATCGTATTTATAAACGCCACTATAACCAGTTCCGAACCAGAAAAATCCATCTCGGTCCTGATAGAATGTCCATACTTCGTTAATCGAGAATCCACTGTTGGTCATGGCGTCTATAAACCTATCGTTGAAGTTAGCAAATTGATCACCATCGTACTGAGACACGCCACCGTCTGTCGCAAACCAGAGGAGACCCTCTCGGTCTTGAAAAATCGAACGCACGATGTTATGTGCGAGTCCATCATCAGTTGTCAAGTTGATAAACTTCTTTCCATCATATCTGCTAATTCCGTTGTCTGTTCCGAGCCATAAGAATCCTTCTCTGTCTTGAAGAATGGCGGTGACAATGTTGCTCGCGAGTCCATCGGCAGTTGTGAAGTTAATAAATCCGTTGGTATCGTATCGGTTGAGTCCTTCACTAGGACTTGAAATCCAAAAAAACCCATCTCTGTCTTGAAGAATGTTCCCTACGGCGTTAGTTGCGAGTCCATCGACAGTTGTGAAGTTGACAAACTTTTCGCCATCGTAGCGAGACATCCCATTGTCTCGCGTCCCGATCCAAAGGAATCCTTCTCTGTCTTGATGAATCGTCTCAACAGAGTTGCTAACAAGTCCGTCCTTAGTTGTGAAGTTAACAAACTGATTACCATCGTAGCGAGAAACGCCGCCGCTTGTCCCGAACCAAAGAAGACCATCTTGACCTTGATGGATCGTCCATACAGAATTGTGAGGGAGTCCATCACTGTTTCTGAAGTCTACAAACTGATCACCATCGTAGCGAGTTATGCCCTCAAGCGTGCCGAACCATAAGAAACCATCTTTGTCTTCATAGATTGACAGGACAGTGTCATTTATGAATCCATCATCGGTAGTAAAGTTGACAAAAACTTCCCCATCATATTGAAAAACACCATTATTCAGAGTGCCAAACCAGAGGAAATCCTCTCGGTCTTGATAGATTGACAAAACAGTGTCATTAATGAATTCATGATCATCTGTAAAGTTGATAAACGTCTTCCCATCATATTGACTAATGCCGTTTTCTGTTCCGAAGTAGAGGAATCCTTCTCGGTCTTGAAAAATCGTCCACACGGAGTTGTGTGCAAGTCCATCATCAGTTGTAAGGTTGACGAAATTTTCGCCATCGTACCGAGAAACCCCACCGTTGTGGGTACCAAACCAGAGGAAACCTTCTCGGTCTTGATAGATTGGTCGGACAGGATTATTTGCCAACCCGTCGAAGTAAGTATAATGCTTCCACGTCCCATGTTTGAAAGGTGGAAAACGGAAGTCAACATTGTTAAGCGCATCTGGTCTGTCAACAGAGACGATTTTGTTCGGATCTTCTCCCTGCGTCTTCAAGGTGTGACAACGTACTTGATACCGTCCAGCACGAAGATTGATGAATTTATATTGACCTCTATTATCCGAGAGGGTCGTTACCCTCCTTTGGCGGGAACTTTTTTTACCGAGTAACACTGCTTCCACAAGAACACCGACATGTGGCGTATTATCATACTTCAACAAGGACCCAGAGATGCTAATCGCCTGCTGTAATGTTAAGTTTATTTTGGTACGATCACCTGCAGAAAGTTGGACACCCGTTTCCCATTTACCTTTGTCCCCGTGGGTGGCTTGAATATCGTATTGTCCACTTGCTGGATAGACTGAAAACTGGTAAGAGCCTTTGGTATCGGTCTCTGTTTTTGCGATGAGTGTACTGCCCTGCCAGAGGTGCATAGGGACATTAGATAAGGTGTTCTCCGTCTCATCGGTTATAACACCTGCTACTACCGCACGTGTAGGCGGCAGAACACGTGCTGCAAACTCCCACTTCCTGAATCCGTTTGAGACTTTCACCAGACAGCGGTTTTTACCCGGACGTAATGAAACGGGAAGCTTGTCTTCATCTACAACGAATGATCTCGTAACTTGCTGTGTGTGTACCCTCTGACCATTGAGAAAAACAGCAACGCCGTCATCACTACCGACAAGGAATTCCCCATCACCACCATGATCGCTTTCCAGCAGGCAGAACGCATAGCAGACAGCTTCTTGATGTCTTCCAATGACACGTTGTAGATCAATGATGTTTCGTTCGGTACGGTATACCGTCCAGGTCAACATTTCACCTTCAGCAGTGGTCACTGTATCCCCGGGTTTGGGATTAGCAAGTGTCTCACCGTTAACTGACGCAAGTAAATCAGTCTTCAAATCATCTGAAAAGAAAGGACCCAAAACCAACCACTCTTTAATGAACGTGCCATCGACTGGGTGAGTTGGCACAATATTTTGAGGGTGTGCAACAGCGAGATAGAAGAAAAAGAAAATCAAAACACTACATCGTGCAGGAGAAAGTTTTCGCATTTGTTCTTTGGGTAAAACTGTTGTGTTTAGTAAATTCGAGATTCAAACAATTCCTGTTTTTCACTTCAGATGTTTTTCAAACCAATCAATGATGCGTTCCCAACAATCAGCGCGGTGTTCAGGGCGCCAAGTTGGTAAGCCGTGGCTTTCGCCACGATACCAGACAAAAGTGGCTTTCTTCTTAAGTCTGCGTAATCCGGAGAAAAGCTCACCAGATTGTGGGTAGTCAAAACTATTACTATAACCTTCACCACAATAAATTAAGACGGGAGTCTCAATTTTATCCAGATGGAATATCGGAGAGTTATCAATATACCGCTGGCGTTGTTCCCAGAGTGAACCGCGCATACTCCCTTGTCCACCTTCTGCCCAACCAATACCGTAACTGTGCCCCTGTTTTGTAAGTATCCCGTAATAACTTGTTAAATTGTAGAGACCACCACCGGCAACTGCGGCTTTGAAACGGTTGGTTTGCGAAATCAGTCCAACTGTAGAGTATCCACCGTAACTATATCCTATTATTCCCAAACGATTCTCATCAGCGATTCCCATCTCAATAACATTATCAACTGCGGTGAGTACGAGTCCTGGGAGTTCTGTCATGGGGTCGTTGGATTTCAATGGCGTATCAACCCCAAGAACAGCATAGCCGCGGGTCGCTAACAACTGAAAGTTAATCTGCCCCGTTAATCCAAAATGATAAGCATACCCAGAAAGGTTACGACCTCCATAGACCCACGTGACTAAGGGATAACGTTTTCCTTCTTCATAGTTGATAGGCAACATCAAAACACCCTGTAAAGACTGTCCCTCCTCCGTTTTTGATTCGATGAGACGCACCTCACCAAATTGTAAATCGCGCAGATGTGGATTAAGGTCGGACATCTGCTGTCGTTTACCGGTGTCTGTATCAAGCATCCAAATTTCCTCTGGTTGCCTTGCATTTTGCACTCTGTAGAAGATCTTCTCACCATACCCTATAGATATTATGTCGAATTCGTCTGCTACACGGGGGTATATAAAAACTTGTTCTTCAAACAGACAGGTAGTGCTTTCTTCTGTTGAGTTTATCAAATAAAAACCACTTTTCTTTGTTGCAGGATCAAGAGTTTGGATACAGATAGATTGTGTATCGTTTGATTGCCAAACGATATGTGTATCCCGTTCTGCTACGATACCGAAGATCCCTCGTCCCAGACCATCTGTAAGTTTCCGCGCATGACTACCGTCTGTTGTCAGTTTCCACACATGTCCATTGAAACCACAGAAAATAGAGTCGCCTGATGGACTCCAAAGTGGACGAATCATCAAAAATCGAGGGTTTTCTTCAAGATTTGCAGTGAGGTTTTTCTGTATACCATCTTGGACTGAAACCAAAAACAGTCCATCCGGATGTCCATAGACCAGTTGCTTACCATCTGGTGACCAACTTACGACTTTTGATCTTGATCTGATACCTGTTGCTAAACGTTGTACTGGCGTTCCATCTAATGGCACCAATAGCAGCTCAAAAATGTTTTCTTGGCCTGTCAATTCTCCTGTTCCTATTGTGTTGATCACGGCAACTGCAGCATTATCTGGAGACAAAAACATATTTGTCGTATACAATCCACTTGTAAGAATTGACACGTCATCTGTGTCAAAGTCAAATACCGCTAAATCTCCCTTGAGAAATGCAAGGCTATCTGCATGCCCCTCTAAAGAAGACGGTTCATACGTTTCAGTTTCCCACACGTTTATCGTTTGTGGATTGGTATCGGGTGAGATAAGTGTGGAAATATCTATATCTTCTGGACGTAACTTCGCAATGAGATGTTTTCCGTCCGATGTCCATTGTGGTGCTTCAAAACCGTATATGGCAGTAATCGGTTTATCACTAATTCGTCTCATTTTATTGTTCTTCTTATCCCAAACCCAAAGTTGTGGTGCGCCCATTCGGTCAGAATAGAATGCTAAGTATCGTCCATCTGGAGACCACCGTGGTGCCCAGTCAACTCCGTTATCTGAGCCGAGTTTATAAGTTTCTTTTGTTCTGATATTGGTAACCCAGATGGCACTACTATGATGTTCAATGAATACTCCGGTTGGTAGAAACATGGAAGTATTCGGTGGTTTATCTTGGAACGATGACTTGTGATGAGGGTCTTGCACAACATAGGCAAGAAACTCACCATCAGGAGAGAGTTGCGATCGTGAACGGGATGAAAACGACTTGATTTTTAGAATATCTGGAATCGTCAATGTTTTTTGAGTCATTTGCTCCTCATTTGTGTCTTGTGGGAACGTGTCTTGTGCCATAACACACATCGCTAATCCTGTAGCTAAAATTAGAACTAATGTTTTTTGCATGAGATTTTTTCCGTTTCTTCTTTATTTTCCTATAGGATAGAGACACTGCATTTATGCTGGTGTCTGTTATGTCGAGGCTATACGGGTGAGGTGTATAGCGTTCTGGTTAGTTTGGGTATCCCATTTAAGCAGTGCAGAGACCCCGGCTACTAAAGATTACCTTTTCAATATGGATAATACCATGTTCTTGAGTTATTGTCAAACAAAAGAAAATCCGCATCGGTGCTCAATCATTGTGTAATGGATCCTGTGATGAAACTTTGAAATACGGATTCGGATATTTTCTTTCTTGACAGTTAGCAATAACCTATTGTATAATACCAATATGCCACAAGAATACGATACGACCGGAAAAGATATCCTGAATGAGCAAATCAACGAAATCGCACGGTATGTTCTGAATGTCCCGAATGTTGAAGTGCTGGCAGACCTTGACACCGAGCAACAACTGGTCCGTGCATTTCGTACAGATATCACAAAGCGCGTCCGATTGGACACCCACGAAGCTGTCCTACACATTGAATTGCAACTCCACGACAGCACGGAAAAACCGATGTGGGCTCGAAATGCACATTATCACGGATATCTCGTCGGTGAACATCAAATACCTGTCTATTCCAATGTGATTTATTTTCACCCAAACGCCGGTAAGAACGATCCAGGGCACTATGCGTATAGTTGGAATGGCTACGATTACCGGCTAAACTATAAGGTGATACGGCTCATTGAGATTGAAGGACAATCAATTTTAGAGGCACAGATGCCAGGACTGTTGCCGTTTACACCACTCATGAAACCCCCTGGGGATGTGCCTCTTAATCAGTGGATACAGCAGTGTATTGATGCGACAATAGCGTCCCCTGTTGACCCACCAACGAAAGGCACATTGCTTTATGGGCTCTCCCTCTTCGGGAGTCTCGTCCATGACACAAGTTTATTTGAACAAATACCGGAGGCACTTATGCAAGAATCTCCTTTTGAACAGCGCAGACGCGAAAAGTTTATTGAGCAAGGTACCAAAGAGGCAACCCTTAAGAGTCTCAGGACAGTACTCAATGCAAAATTCCACGTAGAGGCGGTGCAAGCCATAGACACAGCACTGCAAGATATAGACGATTTGCAACGGCTTGAGCATCTACTTCTCACTGCGGTGAACGCAAAAACCCTTGATGTCTTTACCGAAGTACTCTTTGAATAGAGACACATGAGATGTGTATCCGTTTTTCTGCCTTCAACGAAGGGAAGTAGACTTTATGGGATCTCACTCTTTTAGAGTCTCGTCCATGACCAACGTTTATTTGAACGAATACCGGAGGCACTTATGCAAGAATTTCCTTTTGAACAACGCCGACGCGAAAAGTTTATTGGGCAAGGTATTACACAAGGGGCAAAAGAGGCTACCCGCAAAAACCTTTTGACAGTACTCAATGCAAAATTCCACGTAGAGGCAGTGCGAGCCATAGACCCAGCACTGCAAGATATAGACGATTTGCAACGGCTTGAGCATCTATATCTCACTGCGGTGAACGCAAAAACCCTTGATGCCTTCACCGAAGTACTCTTTGAATAGAAGTACACCGTCCCTTTTTATAATCTCGCGTCAAAAACTTTACACTTCCATCCAAATCGCGAACGCAATACCCACAAACTTTGTCCTAGCTCACTAATGTAGAAACAGACTATAGCGGTGCGGTTGGAAACTGCACTATAGATGTAGAATCTTTATCTGCATTCATAACGTAAAATCTGGTATAATATAACATAGGATGGTAATGTCCTCGGTTTTTTCAAACATATCTTGGTGCCGCTGGTCTATATAGAATTTAAACATTAGTCATTTTTTATCGTCTTAAAAAAACAGACAATTAAGCGTATAGGAGGAAGTAGTTTGCACTATTTTAAACCGATTATTAATCGGATATTTATCTTTTTACTGCTGGTTTTTACCCCGATGATTGCATACGCAGATGATTGGTCAAGTTGGAGAGGTCCGAACCAGAACGGAACATCTGCTGAAACAGGTTTAGTCTCGACGTGGTCATTAGAAGGGGAAAACATTCTTTGGCAGGAAGATTTTATAGGTCGTTCCACACCTGTAGTTCTCAACGACAGAGTCTACGTGGTCGGGCGAATCGGTAAAGATATCACGGAACAGGAACGTATCGCATGCTTTGATACAAAAACCGGTGATATGTTGTGGGATCATAAATTCAATGTTTTTCATACGACGATTACATTCAATCGCGTGGGTTGGACAAATCCAACCGGAGATCCAGAAACAGGTAATGTCTATGTGCACGGTGTTCAAGGTCTCTTCTTCTGTTTCAACAAAGATGGTGATATTCTTTGGTCCCGCTCACTCACAGAAGAATACGGACGCATATCGGGATACGGTGGACGCGTGCATACACCTATAATTGCAGGTAATCTGGTCGTAATTAGTTACCTGAATGTCAGTTGGGGAGCGCAAGCAATACCGAGACATCGGTATTATGCATTTGATAAACACAATGGAGAGCTTGTCTGGGTTTCAACGCCTGGTGGGAGACCACTTGATACAACCTATTCTACACCCGTTGTCGCAACAATCAATGGACAGAAACTTATAATCGGTGGCAACGCTGATGGGAGTATCTACGCCATGAAACAGACAACAGGTGAGATGGTCTGGGGTTTCAAACTCAGTAAACGCGGCATCAATACATCTGTGATCGTTGAGGGGACAAAGGTCTACGCAACACATAGTGAAGAGAATATAGATACGACTAAAATGGGACGGGTCGTCTGTATAGATGCAACCGGGAACGGAGATGTCACTAATACACATGAACTGTGGCGTAAAGATGCTGTTGGTATCGGATATTCATCACCTACACTAAAGGATGGACGACTCTACGTGGTGGATAACTCGGCGAACCTTCACTGCTTCAATGCTGATACCGGCGCGTTATTTTGGCAACATAGCATCGGTACCGTCGGAAGGGGATCCCCTGTATGGGCTGATGGCATGATATTCGTAACCGAAGTCAACGGAAAGTTTCATATCCTTAAACCCGGTGAGGATAGATGCGAATCCCTAAATGTTCAAGAAATTACTCGCGACGAAGATGACCACTACGTTGAGATATTCGGTTCACCCGCTATTGCTGACGGTAGAATCTTTTTTACGACAGAAGAACGTATTTACTGCATCGGGAGGAATTAAATGAAACAACAATGTAATTTTCAGAGAATCTTGCACATTGAATCCATACACTGTATACTTTTCGCTGGAGTTCTGTTAAGTCTGGTTCTGATTGGCTGTGCAACCAAAGAAATTGAGACATCAAATATGAGTTCAGAACCTGCTGTGGAGATCCTACTCACACCAGCAGAAACGACCACATCAGGAGAACCGGTTGAACTTCAAATTATCGGATTTGATGCGGATGGTATACAGACAAATGTATACGCTACACCAGAATTTACACTTACGGGTCTAACGGGTACAATGGACAGTCATAAGTTTGAACCTGATCCGGCAGCTGGTGCACATGCTGGTATAGTTACCGCAACGTCTGGGGAACTGAACGCAACTTCACGGATACGTGTTATACCGTCTCTGCCTTGGACAGAGGATTTTGAGAATGTTACGCTTGAGAAGATCCCTACACACTGGATCGGTGCAACAAACAAGTTTTTCGTAAGAGAAAGCGACAAAGCAAAGAGTGGCAGTAACGTATTAGTAAAAACACCTGTAACTCGTGGGTTGAACCGCTCAAATGTCTATATCGGTCCTTCTAATATGAAAGACTATCAGATTCAGATTGACCTGATGGGAACCAAAGATAGACGACGGTTGCCAGATATGGGGTTGATCGCGAATCGTTACACTTTGGATATGCAAGGAAGACATCAGAGATTACAGATCCGGTCCTGGGCGTCCGATTTACGCATGGCAGAGACAATTGATTTCGCATGGGAAACTGATGTGTGGTATACAATGCGGATGAAAGTAGAAATAATGAAGGATAAGGCACGCATCTACGGTAAAGTTTGGAAAACTGCTGATACAGAACCGAATGAATGGACTATTACTGCAGAAGATCCATTGCCAAACAGAGAAGGAAGTCCTGGAATTTACGGGTATTCTCCCACAATAATCTATTACGACAATTTAAAGGTATGGTGATTTATGCCAAGTATACGAAATTTTGAACGCATAAGCGATGCTATAGGCATCGCGGATTTTAAATGTGAAACCTATCAGAGTTATAGCAAGATGCATGATGGAAAGCACAAGAAGAACAATTTTCCCAGTGAGTCTATGAAAAGAAAGGCTATGAAAAGCAAAACAGATCTCAGCAATTATAAAGGGATGTTGGGATCTGCTGTTAGTCTATTTATTTTCTTATTGGGTCTTTTTACGAGTCTCGGAGTAACTGAAGTTACTGCTGAAAAAGAAATATCACTTTGGGGTGGTAGTCTAAGCAGAAACATGGTCTCAGATGAGAAAAACATTCCAGCAAATTGGGATATTGCGACAGGTGAAAATATAAAATGGACAGCTGAGCTCGGATCACAAAGTTATGCTGGACCTTTAATTCACGGTGGGAAGATTTTCGTTGGAACAAATAACGAAGCACTAAAAAATCCGAAACTGACAGGTGACCGCGGGAACATTATGGCATTCCGAGAATCCGATGGTGAATTCCTATGGCAGATCACACATACAAAATTGACTTCAGGACGCGTAAACGATTGGCCTCTTCAGGGAATCTGTTCTACACCTTATATTGAAGGAGACCGTTTATACTACGTATCAAACCGATGTGAAGTCGTATGCATAGATACAGAAGGATTCCTTGATGATGAAAACGATGGTCCCTATACAGACGAAACAGAAACCAGCAAAATTGATGGAGACATCATCTGGATTTACGATATGATGGATGAATTAGATGTGTTTCCACATAATCTGGCAACCTGTTCACCACTTGCAGTGGGTGACCTGCTATTTTTAGAAACAAGTAACGGCGTTGATGAGGGACACATCCATATCCCATCCCCAGATGCACCAAGTTTTATTGCGCTAAATAAGCACACTGGAGAACTTGTTTGGGAAGATGCATCGCCAGGAGAAAATATACTACACGGACAGTGGTCCAATCCTGCTTATGGCGTCATAAATGGCATACCGCAAGTAATCATCCCAGGAGGTGACGGTTGGGTATATTCATTTGAACCTGAAACAGGCAACATCGTATGGATGTTTGACTGTAACCCAAAAGACTCTCAATGGGAACTTGGGGGTCGTGGAACACGGAACAACATCATCTCTACACCCGTCATTTATGACGATAAGGTGTTTATCGCTGTTGGACAAGACCCTGAACACGGAGAAGGTGTTGGACATCTCTGGTGCATAGACGCAACGGTTACAGGAGGCGAAACTACGTCAAGTGCAGGCGTCTGGCACTTCGGCGATGAACAGTTCAATCGCACGATGTCTACGGCTGCTATTCATGATGGTCTTCTTTACATCTCTGACCTCAGCGGTTTTCTTTACTGTTTAGACGTAAAAACAGGTGACTTATATTGGACGCATGACACTTATGCAGCAATATGGGGTTCTCCTTATGTCGTTGATGGAAAGGTTTACCTCGGTGATGAAGATGGTGATGTCGTGATTCTGAAGACGGGTAAGACCAAAGAGGTGCTGTTTGAAACGAATATGGAGAGTGCTGTCTATACCACACCCGTGGCAAAAGATGGTGTGCTTTACATCGTAACTCGGAACAGATTAATTGCTATTTCAGAATAAGGGTCCATTTAATACCCTTCGGTATTCTTGCAAGCCTGGTGGAACAGGAAGCGTGAAGAATTCATCCGAAACCAACGAACGGCGCAAATAGAGTATAGGATAAAAATGCACATCTCTCATCGAGACCTCTCTCAAAAAGTCACAGATTCCCGAACTACCCTTGATGCACACGTACGGGACATCGTCAATTGGCACTTCAGTCCAGAAACCGGCTGTCCATTCTGGTTAAAGTATGCCGAAAACTTGGACTTTGATCCAAGAAAAGAGATTCACGGATACGCTGATCTGAAACTGCTCGGACACTTTGAAGACGAATGGTTACGTGGAGGACCTGTCCGCAAATGGGTACCGAAAGCATACGCAGACCAACCTGTATATGTTTTTGAAACAGGTGGCTCAACAGGGATTCCAAAAACGCGTATCAGTGTCCGTGATTTCCAGATTGACTATGAGGTGTTCAGCAAAACCCTTTCTGATGAAGGTTTCCCACCGGGTAGTGATTGGTTAATGTTAGGACCCACTGGACCTCGCAGATTACGACTTGCTGTAGAACATCTTGCACAACATCGTGGGGGTATCTGTTTTCTTGTCGATCTGGATCCGCGTTGGGTCAATCAACTTGTCAAATATGGTAAGCACCAAGAATTGGACGAATACAAGTCCCATGTCATCTCCCAAGCTCTCAATGTTCTTAAAGCACACGACAACGTGCGGTGTCTATTCACGACACCGAAACTGCTTGAGGCACTGTGTGCCAAGATTTCCCTTCAGAAAGTCGGTATCAAAGGTATCTTCTGTGGGGGGACAGAGATGAATGCACAATTTCACCGCTTTGCACGTGAGGAGTTAGTACCCGGCATAGATTTTGTGCCGACCTACGGTAATACACTTATGGGTTTAGCTACCTGCAAACCTTTCGATCCTGCTGATAACTACACAATAGTGTACTATCCACCACAACCGCGTGCTGTGATTGAGTTAGTTAATCCGCAAAATCCTGATGAGCCGGTAGATTACGGAGAAACTGGTCGTGTAATGTTGACGACATTGACAAAAGAGTTCTTTGTTCCGCGTTTCCTTGAACGAGACGAGGCAGAACGTGCCAGACCAATTCCAGAGTATCCGTGGGACGGTGTTGAAAACCTTCGTTTGCTATCAGAACTCCAAGAGAGTGTTGTTGTAGGGGTTTACTAAATCGTCCTAACAAAGAGGAAGAAAAAGGTGAAAGTGGACTTTAATTATGTCCTTAACAGCACAGCGGGTGTGCCAGTGCAAGCACATTGGGAGCCAATCTCGGATGCTACGTACAACTTGCATCAGCCAACACGAGAACGGTTCGATAGGCTCAAAGCACGGTTGCCAGAATCAGTGAATATGGCGTGGGAACAAACGTTAGAACTTTTCAATACCAAACCTGCATTCCCATTGAAGGACTACAAACAATCCGACTTTCAAGTTTTTCTACCGTCTTCTACTGCTAATGTGGGAGATATTTGGGAACTTGACCCGAAAGGAATTCTACCTTTTCTTTGTCAGTTTCACTCGGGGGCAACATCGGAGATTACCATCTTTTCCCGCAGAAGACATAGATATGAAGGGTCAAAAGCGTGTTTACGGGCAATCTCGCCTAATTACGCCGAGATTGTCTTCCGAATTCATGCGCAGTTCGTGCTGGACGGGTTTAGTATCCGTTTGTTGCCAGCGCAGTTTGCAGGACGACTGCTTCTGAATCGAAAGGAAGAAGCAGTTGTAGAGTTTTCTCTGTTTCTTCCTTCACGCAATAGCAATGTAGACGTTAATGTGTTCGGGGCAGCAGACATCGCTTTTATCCCTCGCATGGAACTCTCCACTTTATCAAGCACACTTGCACGCGAGATAGCATGGGAAACAGCGATCACTGAGGAGGAAGCCCGCGAAAAGTTAGCGACTGCGTTCTACAAATTTGCTAAAATTGAGTGGGGTCTAATTGAAGATGCCACTGAACTCGCGAAAGCAACAAAGCGTCCTATCCATGCGTTAGTTTTATTTGGTACACTTGATGATGAATCGTGCTGAGGGACGGGTAAAACTCTGAGAGCGGGTCCGCTCTCCTCATCAAAAGTCATCGACTTGCTCAACACACACTTTGTGAATACTTGGGTTCTGCTGCGGGAATTACCCAAATTACAGAGTGGTGCCAAAGGAGCTGATGCAGCTGCCTTAGCGACAAAACTCCAAGAGCATTCTGTTTATCCGGTGGATTCTCTGATTCTGACGCCAGCGTTGGAGTTTGTCCAGCATTTGCCCACAAATGAGTTTCTCAAATCTCTTCCCAGTAATGAACGAAAAACCGAGTATTTTAAGTGGTTAATGTCATCTTTAGCGAAAGTAGATAGATAGACAATAGACACAATTTGCTTGAGTTTTATCCTTTTCTGTGATAAATTATATAATTATGCAAACATTCAAATGTGCAATTGAAAAAGTTTCAGATTGGCATCCACGACTATTTCTTGAGACACATATTGTGGCATGTGTAGAGATAATGCGTTCGTATTCTGTTTCACCCGCAGTGTTTGAAGTTGCTTGTGAGAATATTGTCTCCGACTGGCTTGGTGAAAAAACACAGTTTAATCTTGAAATTTCATGGACTGAGGCAACTGAAAGGAAAGCTGAACGTTTACGAGCAACTATACAAACAAAACCGATTGTTGAGATGGCTGCATCGGCACTTGCTTTTATTCTTACTCCTAATATTGTTAATATTGGACAATTAGACGTAACGAATTATGGTGATCGTGCTGACTACCGCTCATTAGATATGCCAAGCGTCCTTGAAGTCAGCGGCACGGAAACAGCATCTGAACTCAGACGACGACATAGAGAAAAGGTGGGACAAGCATTAGAAAACCCATACGGATTAGATGCTTATGTTGTCATCTGTGCTTTTTCTAAGACTGGCCACCTGATACGGTTTTCTTATCACCGTTGGGAGGAATGAACACGTGTCTATCCCAAAACCTTACCCAAAAAAGCTTAAAGAAACTATGAACCAAAAGTCAGAAATTCTTTCCAAAGCGCAGGCGTTATGGGAAGTTGGCATGACAGAAACAGCACAACCGCTTTGGTTATCTGCCGCAAACTATGAAGAGCATATTGCACCAATTCTTGATGCATTAGGTCGCGAATTAGAGGGAGCAGTCCATAGAATTAGTGCGGCTTCGTGTTATGAAAAGGCTGGCGAACCGAGTAGAGCCGTGAACCTTTACCGTGCCGCACTCGCGGGCCCATTGCATGACGAGACGCGTCGAGATGTGGAAAACATGTTAAGTGCTTGTCTTGTTACACTGAATCCTTAGTCAACACATATATTAATCATAGTAAACGCGCTGACCGAATTGTGGGTTTCGACTGGCTGTTTTTTGTCTATTGAGTGAAAAACGTTAGTGCGTTTGATACACCTTTCGCCCCTCTGGGGCTTGCTATTGGTTGGATCAATGGGTCTATACACCTTTCGCCTCTCTGAGGCTTTAGAAAATCACATATCAGCACCCGCTGAATGCCATACGCGCATTCATAGCGTTGATTTCGGTGCGGAAGGTGTATATAGAACACGATTCCCCGAAAACCCAAGCACCAGCGGTGCGAAAGGTATAGGGTTAAAATCGGACTAATATAGCCTGCCAACAAAAGGGAATATCCTTAAATTGATGCTTATAGTGGTTGTAGAAGAAGCACAATCAAGGATGAATGTGCTACAGCAATGTCAATATGGATGTTGTGCGGAGAGGGGTAATGTAGGATGAATGTGTTACAGCCATGGTCTTGGAAATTGCTAAATTGACGCATAATGCAGAATACGCGTTTGGTATTCTGCATTGGTTAGGAAACCGTACCTAACGGTCTATGCAAGTAGTAATTTGGGCAAAATGAATTCCATATACCCATTATCAAACTCACGTTTTAATAACAAAAACAAAAATGAGCGAATATGTTTTTTCATGGTAAGTATTATAAGTTTTCAGCCAAATATGGGATCTGAAAACTGGGGGCAAATCAGTGGTCATATTTAACTTGACAAATATAATTCTATATGTTAAAATAAATGTATGTTAAGAAATTAATAACCAAAAGTATGTGTAAAAAGATGTTGACAATGCTATTTTACAAAATGTCTATAAATGATCACAATATCATAAAAAACCAATTTTTTTTAGGCATATTTCAACATGCAGAGAATTTCGTACCAAAAAGGAATTTTAAAATTTTGACTCTGTCAAAAAACATGCTACAAAACCTTACGGTGACTAACGTCCTAACCAATGTACCAAATCGTACCACGGTACGAAATTTCGTACCATATGGTACGATTTCGAAAAGAGAAACGTTATGAAATTACAGGACAATCACAAAAAATTCGCCATTGAATGCTTCATAGACATGCACACTTTCTGCGCCCATCTATGCCAGATATGTTAACTGAGGTGTGTTTTCCGAATAATCCGAGATTCTGACAAAAAGATATTAGAATTATGAAACGTTATCCTGAATATAAAGAGAGTAGTGTGGAGTGGATTGGAGAGATACCAAAGCATTGGGAAGTTTTGAGAACGAAACATGTTGGTTTGAGCAACCCATCCAAGAACAATACCAAGACAGCTTGTCTTAAAGATGATCTCGTAGTTTTTCTTCCAATGGAACGTGTTCATACTGATGGAACAATCGACCAAGAATTAAGACTGCCATATTCTCAACTAAAAAATGGTTACACTTACTTTGAGGAAGGTGATATTCTAATAGCAAAAGTCACTCCTTGTTTTGAAAATGGGAAGATTGTCCACATAAAGAATTTGACGACCTCAGTTGGGTTTGGCTCCACCGAGTTTATTGTCATTCGTCCTGACCTGAAAAAGATTTTTCCCCCTTTTTTGCATTATATTCTCTACAATGCTCCACTTCGCAGCATTGGTAAACATTTTATGAAGAGTGCAATTGGTCTTAAACGAGTACCAACTGAATTTGTAGAGAATTTTCGGATTCCTATACCAACTTATCAAGAACAACAGCAAATCGCCAACTTCCTCAACCAAAAAACCGAACAGATTGACGAACTCACCCGCATCAAAGAACGACAGATAGAACTGCTGCAAGAACAACGCACCGCACTGATAAATCAGACAGTAACAAAGGGACTTGACCCAAATGTGGACTTGAAACCTTCAGGAGTCGAATGGATTGGAGAGATACCAAGGCACTGGGAAGTTAATAGACTCAAATACGTTGCCAAGATACTACCAAGTAATGTTGATAAACACATCTATCCAGATGAAATCCAGGTCAGATTATGCAACTATACAGATGTTTATTACAACGATTATATTACAGTTGATACCGTCTTGAAAAAGGGTAGTTGTAAGGAAAGTGAGTTTGAGAAATTTGTTTTGAGAAAAGGTGATGTAATTATTACCAAAGACTCTGAAACTCCAGATGATATTGGTGTACCAACTTATGTCAAGGACGATTTAGACAGTGTTATCTGTGGTTATCATTTAACGATGATTAGACCACTTGCTTGTCGTGGGGAGTTTATTTTTCGATTTATTCAATCTGATAGGACGAGAAGATATTTTGAGGTGAATTCAAATGGAATTACCAGATACGGCTTGGGAAAAGCATCCATTGAAAACCTGCTCTTACCTATACCTTCTGAAACCGAACAGTGCCAAATCGGCAACTTCCTTTACCAAAAAACCAAACAGATTGGCGAACTCATATCTGCAGAACAGCAAAAAATACAACTCCTCAAAGAGTACCGTCAATCCCTCATCTCTGAAGCGGTGACAGGCAAAATAGATGTCCGAAAAGAACCATAAACCTCCTATTCATTCAGGATAAAACATACTTCCAAAACTAGGGGTAAGTCAGGAATCTTCTAATCTTTTTCCAATGATGAGCAGTAACCTGTCTTTATATTTTTATTCAAACGGGACTGACAACTCCTGATATGTCACTTAGTGAACGTCGTCAATTCTTAGCACTGCCAAAGAAAGAAAGACACCGTATCTTGAGCAAACAAGCAAAGGAGATGGCAGATTTCTACGAAAATTATGAAAGGTTACTTTAAGCAATGCCTGAAGGAACTTCCTGCACCACAGGAATAACATAAGATCGGATAGTCACCCCATCTATCGACTCTGTTTGGACACGGGGTTCCGGTTTGGCGCGATGATCAAAAACGACGTAATATCCTTCACGCACACGTTCTAATTTGAGATATGCGGACAGTTGCTTCTTACCCGCATCATAGAAACGTTCTCCCTCCCAAATCTTTGTTTCAACGATATATTTGTGCCCGTTGTGAACGATAATCATGTCCATCCTGCCACGTCCCGTTTGTGTTTCAAGGAACATTGCACCACGAATCAGACTGACAAACTGGTCAAGATAGGCGTATAAAAGGTCTTGACCAACAAATTCTTTCGGTGTTTCTGGTACTTGGAGTATCCGATACCCTGCGCGCGCAATGAAATTCTGGAAGTTGTCAAGAAGCAGTTCCATATTGATTTGTCCTGTCGGTGTGAGATAGTCCATAAAAACGGTATCTTCAGGGAGGTAGTCCTGCTCAAGTCCATTTACCTCAGGTTTGAATGCCTGTAGAATGCAGTACTGGTAAATTGGATTTACGATTTGACACATCCCATCCTGTGCTTTTCCAATCACACCGAGTGTAGCAAGTTCACTGACGATGTCTCTACGTGGGTTGAAGCGGACACCCCTTTCATAAGAAACGATTCGCATCAGGATATTTTTATAACTTGGATCTCTACGGATATTTGTCATCAAATGTGTGAGATTGGTGTTGTCTTCTTCACATATATCTATGTGTGCCTGTGCAAAGTGTGTCATTGTAATAGTTTCTGTTTTTGGGATGTCCATCTCCTCTGTGAGTATCTGAGCGAATCGGTTGACAAGGAAGGGTTGGCCAGCAGTCTGTCTATGGATATTCTCAATTACGTCTGGATGAAAGTCTTGACCAATTTCATCTGTATACTGAGCAAGTAACTCACACACCTGATCCAAAGTGAAGTTCGGCAATATGAATTCATCCTGTATATTGAAAGGTGAAATAGAGCGGTCAAGATTAAGTTGTGCAATACTTTTAACACCTACAATACTGACGCTGAAGGGACATTCACGCATAGAACGATGAACATAGATATTGCGGAGTGCATGCAAGAAACCTCCCACGGCATCACTGGGAATACCATCAAATTCGTCAATAATGAGAACAAGTTTCTCGTCTCCGAGAATAGTTCCAAACTGTTGAAAGAATCTGAGCATTGCAACGTGATCAGTTAACTTTGTGTTTTCCAAGTATCGGTTTAACGTTTCAGATGGCACATATCCGCGTTTCTCAAAGACACATTTAATCTCCTCGTATATGCTTTCATAAAGTGATGGATAAAAATCGGATACGTTATAGTCTTCATAAATCTCAAAATTCAGTTCAATTGGAAAGTATGTTTCTTGCCGATCAGTTATGAGTGCATCAAGAGCCCATTGGAAGAATGTCGTTTTGCCAGTCTGTCGAGGGGCAAATATGACGATATACCGTCCTTGCTTGACGCGGTTGATGAAATCAGCGAGCTCTGTCTTGCGTGAGACAACGTAATGATCTTCAGGATTCACGGGACCGTAAGTGCTGAATGTCTTCATTTTTTTCATGTTTTCACTTGTCATGATTGTGGAGATTGTAGTCTAACATGAGTTGTCTAACTTGCTACATAGTGCTTATATCATAGCACTATACACTAATAAAGACAAGTGAGATGTTGTGGATGGGTGTGTAAAGTCTTTGTCCCTTCTTCAAATTGCCTCTTATACTAAAAAAGAGTCGTCTATTTTGCAAAAAAGTGCTAAAATACGTATTAGAGTATTCCTCTGGGTTGTTTTAATGACTTCAGTTTTACCATAAAGGACACTATATATGGCATCGAAAATTGAAAAAGTCTTCCGATCTCCTTACGCTGTGCCTAACGGTTTGCAAGTCACAGATGACGGATTGTGGATAGTTGACCAGATTACTGATAGAGTTGCATTGGTTGAGATAACTTGTGATCCAGATTATCAAGTACCTAAACTTATCCGTGACATTCCAAGCGATTCTTCAAATACAAGCGGGATGGCTTATGGGGAAGGTGCGCTTTGGTTAGCAGCAAACGGTCCTGGGGATCGATGGCGTGCAGTCAGAGATACGGATGCTAAACCCGGTGCTGGAGAAATCTTCAAGGTGGATCCTACTACGGGGAAAACACTTGGACGGTATCCTGTCCCTGAAGGGGGTGGAACCCACGGTGTTGAATACGATAACTTTGATCCAGGACATCTATGGGTACAAACACTCAAAAACCAAGAAATTCACAAGGTTAGAACTTCTGACTGGTCAATCATACACACCTTGCCCTTACCTTACGGCAGAGCACACGGTACAGTAAGGGTTGAAGATGGTCTGTGGGTAACACATACATCAGAACGGGTTATCGTCAAACTTAACCTTGAAACAGGTGATATTCTGGATACGATTGAAGTATCAGAACACTATCCAGAGCCGCACGGTTTGTCTATCTATGGAGATGACTTCCTCTATTGTGATGCATCATCAGGATGGGTAGCAAAGATATCATCGTGAATAACCTACACCAAAAACAGAACCGGTAAGAACACTATGATACACATACCAATTCTTCGAGCTGGACGAACTTATAGAAGCTTAAATACTTTAGTCGTTCCCCATATCAGGACGGATGAACCTTTTGTAGAGGTAAGCCAAGCCAATACAGGTTTAATAGCAAAAGACCTGCGCGATCTACCTATTCACAAGCAAACGTTATCTCAATATACTGTCCAAGAATTGATATCAATGTGTAATGCAGCAGCAGACCTATTCACAACTGCAGATTTACCGCTTGATACAGGAACGCAATCACCTACGGATTATATCAAACAGGTATCAGGAACAACTGGATTACCGGAGACACTTTGCCGTGATAATATGGCAAAGATAGAAGGGATGTTAAAGAATATTGAAACTGTGTTAGATGGTCTGACGCGGGGGTTGGACTTACGTATTCTTGACTCAGGCTGGGGAGTACAAAATGATCGCATGCTGAGCTATGTCTGTGAAACAGATTCACTCGGCGCTGTGTTACCAAGTAATTCCCCTGGTGTCCATTCCCTTTGGATTCCTGCTGTCCCTCTAAAAGTTCCGCTTGTCTTGAAACCGGGTCGTGAAGAACCGTGGACGCCGTATCGGATATCCCAGGCATTTATGGAAGTTGGTGTGCCACCAGAGGCATTTAGTTTCTATCCAACCGATTATCCCGGTGCGAATGAGATTCTATTCCGCTGTGGTAGATCAATGCTGTTTGGTGGCGGTGCAACTGTTGCACCGTGGTTGAATGATCCTCGTGTGGAGATTCACGGACCGGGGAGAAGTAAAATACTCATTCATCAGAGAGAAAATAAGAACTGGCATGATTATCTTGACTTAATGGTTGAGTCGGTATCAAAGAACGGGGGTCGGTCATGTATTAACGCATCTGGAGTCTGGACAACATCGCATGGTGAAGAGGTTGCAGAAGCATTATCAGATCGTCTGGCGAGCATTGAGCCGAAACCCCTTGACCATCCTCAAGCTGGAATCGCAGCATGGGCAAATCCCAAAGCAGCACACAGCATTTCTTCCCTCATTGATCAACATCTCAAGCAGAACGGTGCAATAGAATTGACAACGGGTGATCGCGTGGTCGAATTAAATGGATGCACGTTCCTGAGACCGACGGTTATCTGGTGTGAAGACCCTGAACACCCGTTAGCAAACACCGAATTTCCATTCCCATTTGTAAGCGTGGTAGAAGTTCCTTATACTGAAATCGTAGATTCAATAGACGCAACGCTTGTCGCTACAGTAATATCCGATGACGAAGAATTAATACAGAGACTATCAGCTACACCACTTGTGGACCGGTTGAATATTGGCGCAATTCCGACAAACAGGATATCTTGGGATAGTCCGCACGAAGGAAATCTGTTTGAACATCTATATCGGCAACGCGCTTTTCAGTATGCTTAGCTGAATTGTGAGGAACCCACTATGACAGAGAAACCCAACATTATTTTGATCTATGCTGATGATCTCGGACGGGGAATGCTGAGCTGCTATGGACAGCAACATTTTGAGACACCGAATATTGATAGACTTGCCAACGAAGGTAAACGTTTTAATCACGCTTACGGTTGTGCTTTCTGTGCCCCATCTCGTGCCAGTATGTTGACAGGTATACACGATTGCCACGAAGGAAGATGGACATACACTAAAGCTGGAATTTATAAGAGTATCAGTTCAGGTGAAATGAATGCGAGTGAAATATCAGAATTAATCCATACGACCGGTATTCAAGCAAGTGCTGATGATGTCTTTTTGGCACAGATCGCAGAACACGCGGGTTATGCGACTGGACAAATTGGGAAACTGGAATGGGGTTTTGCAACAACTGCTGACCGAATTCGGCGTCATGGATGGCAGTATCATTACGGTTATTATGATCATCAGCGGTGTCACGGGTTTTATCCGCCATTCCTCTTTGAAAACGGAGAATTGAAAGAGATACCGGGTAATACACATGCAGACTGCGGGAAGCATCCCAATTCAGAATCTGCTGAGAACATGGAAATCCGTAGCGATCGTCAGGGAAAAGCAGTATATTCTCAGGACATTTTTGACGATAAGATCAGAACGTATCTACGATCACACAAAGATAAACCGTTCTTCCTCTACCACCCATCACAGATACCTCACGGACCAATTTCTATCCCAGAAATACATCCATCGGTTAGACATTTAGATGGATTAACTGAATACGAAAAAGAATACGCTTCTATGGTTCTAAGGTTAGATACGACTGTTGGGATAATTTTAGATGAACTTGACACGCTTGGTATTGATGACCGAACGATGATAATCTTTACATCTGATAACGGACACGAAGTTTACTATCGTCAACAAGGACGCACAACCGGAAGACAAAACGATTTAGCAGGAGACAAATTAGATGACATTACATCAAAGTTCTATTCTGAGACGTGTGGCGACATATTCAATGGAAATGATGGTATGGCTGGATTGAAGTTCTCAAGTTGGGAAGGCGGAACACGACTCCCTTTCATCGTCCGTTATCCAGGTATTACTGCTCCAGATAGTGTGTCTAACCACCAACTCGCTAATTACGATCTGCTGCCTACGCTTGCCGAGTTACTTGACGTTGAATTACCAGAAGACAAGGATGGTATTTCTCTACTGCCAACGCTGCAAGAACAACCCGAGATGCAGCAGCATCATGAGTACATAGTTTATGCATCCCGCTTGGGCCCAGCTATCGTAACGTCAGATGGGTGGAAATCACGTTACATCAATAAAACAGATAGTTTTCAACTCTATAATCTTGAGGAAGATTATCGCGAAGAAAAAGATATTTCCAAAGAACATCCCGATCTTGTGAACAGACTGAGTGATTGGTTACGCAACGCATGTGATGGGGACTATCAGAACGGTACACCACAGGCACATTTATCTGAAATTTCTCAATCTACTAAGTAATACTTTATGCATGAATTCCTTTGATACTGTTTTGACACAACGCGTCATCTTTGGTAATAACACCATTGAGAAACTTGATGAATATGTTAGTGCACTTGGTGGCAGTCGCGTCTTAATAGTAACTGATCCAGGCATTGAGGAAGCGGGTATTCTGAATAGAGCTCAGGCTGCACTGGATAGTGAAAAGATTCCCTGTTCTGTGTTTAGTGATGTAGATTCAAACCCAACAACGAAACATGTGGATGCAGCAGTTCATTACGCAAAAACCCATTCACAGATAGACCTTATTGTAGGACTTGGCGGTGGAAGTGCAATGGATACGGCAAAAGGGGTGAATTTCCTACTAACGAACGGCGGGAGAATGGAAGACTACTGGGGAACGAACAGAGCAACAAAACCTATGCTGCCCTCTATCGGAATCCCTACAACCATTGGCACTGGAAGTGAGGCACAATCCTACGCGCTCATTTCACAGGAAGATACACACATCAAGATGGCTTGTGGCGATAAAAAAGCACAATTTAGAACGGTAGTGTTAGACCCGACACTAACCCAATCTTTACCGAGAGAAGTCGCAGCAATAACGGGAATTGATGCAATCGCACATGCAGTTGAAAGTTATGTTTGCACAAGACGCAACCCCATGTCACAGATGTTTTCATCACACGCCTGGAATCTTCTTAATGAACACTATGAATCGGCACTTGAAAGACAGGAAGGGCAGAACAGCGAGGCACGAGGAAAGATGTTGTTTGGTGCCTATTTGGCAGGTCTGGGAATAGAAAATTCCATGCTCGGTGCAGCACACGCTTGTGCAAACCCATTAACAGCCAGATACGGAATTACACACGGAATCGCTGTAGCTTTGATGTTACCACACGTTATCAGATTCAATAAAGAGGTAGTTGAAGAACTTTACAGCGAATTCTACGCTGCAGATACGATAGTAGACAGAATCGAACATTTAAAGAGAATTGGTGAATTACCGAACACTATACAGGAATGTCATGTTCAAAACAGTGTAGATTCAAACGACATTCCTGCTTTAGCAAATGACGCTGCAGATCAGTGGACTGCTCAGTTTAACCCACGTCCTTTAGAGGTCCGGGACATTATAGACCTATATAAGGAAATTTTTTGAAAATTCAATGTAGCACATTCTGTTAGATTGTGCCTGTGAAACACGGGGAATGCCATTAAGGCATTCATACCGTTGATTTACTAAAAGTTTGCACTACAAATATTAACTAATTAGCAATAATCTACAAAACTATGAAAAGCCAAGACTATAAAAAGATTAGAAAACTAACATTCAGCTTAATAGTATGTGTTCTGACTATCTTTATTGTCCAATATACCCGTGCCAACTGGACAAGTTTCCGCGGAAATTCGCAACTGACAGGGGTTGCAAACTCACAACTACCGGAAAAACTCGAATTACTTTGGACTTTTAAAGCAGGTGACATGATTGAGTCTACCGCTGCAATTGTTGATAATGTTGTGTACCTAAGTGCATTAGATGGTATTCTCTATGCGATTGACACACAAAACGGGGAAAGTCTGTGGACGTATAGTACGGAGTCATCTATTAAATCTTCACCGTCCTATCAGGATGGGGTCGTCTATTTTGGTGATGGAGATGGTATTTTTCATGCGGTGGATGTAGAGACGCAAAAAAGACTATGGCAATTTCAGACTGAAGGAGAGATTATCTCATCAGCAAATTTTCTGGATGATAACGTACTGTTCGGCTCCTATGATGGATTCCTATACTGTCTCAACAAGAATAGCGGCGACCTGAATTGGAAATACGAAACTGAAGGATATGTTCACGGGACTCCTGCTGTCTGGTCCCAGACTGATGATAAGGATATCAAACAAGATTATGCAATTGTTACGGGTTGCGATAGTTATCTACGTGTGATTAACATTCATGATGGTACACAGGCTCAGCAAGTTGACCTGGGTGCTTATGTCGGAGCAAGTCCAGCGATTTCTAATTTTGAGTCTATATCGGACACCCCCTCTCCCGTTGCTAATAGTTTATGGAGAGCATTCTGTGGGACTTATGGAAACGAGGTTTTGGGAATAGACCTGACATCAGGGGATATTGTATGGCACTATGAAAATCCTGAACGTCAGCTGCCGTTTTTTTCGTCTGCTGCGATAACGAAAAACATCGTTGTCATTGGTGGAAGAGATAAGATGGTTCACGCACTATCCCCTGAGACAGGTGAAATGATATGGACTTTCACAGCGAAATCACGAATTGAATCTTCACCTGTGATCATAGGGAACCGTGTGTTTTTCGGTACGACGCGCGGCGTTTTTATCGGTTTGGATATTGCTAACGGAAAGAGCGTTTGGGAATTTGAAACGGGTTCATCTATCGTCGCGTCCCCGAGTGTTGCTGATGGCAAAATATACATAGGAACGGAAGACGGTATTCTATATTGCTTCGGTGAGAAATAGCAGACTGTTCAGCTGCAACATATATCATATAGCGAATAGTTTGTTTTTTTGGCTATACTTGTGGTAGAATTAAAAAAGAGTTAGGTAATTGCCACGCTACACGTAATAAGATAAGGATCATAATATGTCTAAATCAATACCAGAACCAGCTACAGCAGGAATTGAGTCAAAAGATACGACAGTGGGAAGTGTTTTTGTTTCCAATTACCCTCCGTATTCTACCTGGAATGAAGCTACAGTTCCTGAAGTACATGATGCATTGACCGAGAAACCGCGTAAAGATGCGTTACTCGGCTTGTATATGCACATTCCGTTCTGTCGTAAGCGGTGTAAATTCTGCTATTTTCGCGTCTATACTGATAAGAATAGCTCAGAAATTGACACATATCTAAACGCACTTGCTAAAGAGATAGAAATCTACAGCAGACAACCAGCAATTGCAGATAGACCCTTACACTTTGTTTATTTCGGTGGCGGAACACCATCATATATCAGTGTTAAACATCTAACAAACTTAGTAGATAGAGTCAAAAAAGTAATGCCTTGGGATGCGGCTGAAGAGATAGCATTTGAGTGTGAACCCGGAACGCTCACACAGAAGAAATTAGAAGCAATAAAACATATCGGTGTAACACGGTTAAGTCTCGGCGTTGAAAACCTGAACGATGACATATTAGCAGAAAATGGAAGAGCACATCTATCAAAAGAGGTATATCGCATTGCACCTTGGATCCAAGAGTTGGATTTTGAGCAGGTCAATATGGACCTCATATCAGGCATGATCGGAGAAACATGGGAAAGTTGGAGAGACACTGTAAAGAAGACTATAGAACTCAACCCCGACTGTGTCACCGTATATCAACTTGAGTTGCCATTTAATACTGTATATTCAAAAGACATTCTCGGTGGAGACGCCTTACCTGTGGCTGATTGGAAACTGAAGCGGGAGTGGCATCAATATGCATTTGAACAGTTTGAGAAAGCAGGTTATGCACAATCAAGCGCATACACTGTCATAAAGAAAGACCAACCCTCAAAATTTGTATATCGGGATGCAGTCTGGCAAGGAAACGATATGATTGGAACTGGCGTCGCATCTTTTTCACATCTCAGCGGAATTCATTTCCAAAATGCTCCGTCTTGGGGGGACTATCTCGGCAATTTGGAGGAAGATAAACTCCCTGTCTATCGTGCACTCAAACTGACAGAGGCAGAAAAATTGACACGAGAGATGATTCTGCAACTTAAACTCGGTAAAATCAGACCCTCCTATTTCCGGGCAAAATTCAACGCAGATATTCTTAAGATATATGCTGAGGCATATCAGAAACTCCAGAATGATGGCATGTTGGTCATCAAGTCAAAATCTGATGAGATACAATTGACAGAACGCGGATTACTTAGAGTTGATAGCCTTCTACCAGAGTTTTATGCACCCGAATATCAGAATACAAGATACACTTAATCTCTGCTGGAATTGTTTATTAAGATTTACTGAGGTGTAAGATATGGATAAGAAACTAATTCAATCGGACCCTTCAATAATGATGGGTAAACCTGTGGTTGCAGGTACTCGTATTACTGTTGAACTAATCTTGGAAAAACTTGCTGCAGGTGAAACGGTCCAACAATTACTTGATGAATACCCACGGTTGACTAGCAAAGGAGTTTTTGCTGCGATTAATTTTGCTGCACAAGTCCTTCGTGCTGATGTAATTTACCCCATCCGTGAAGATAGTTAATGAATATTGTAGCAGACGAAAGTATTAACAGATCAATTGTAACAGAACTGCGGCGTAACGGTCACAACGTTTTGTACATTGCTGAAGTTGCTCCAACTATTGATGATGCAAAAGTATTGCAATATGCAAACCAAAATAGGTCCTTACTGTTTACAGAAGATAAAGATTTTGGTGAACTTGTCTTTTGACAAGGTCAGATTAACTTCGGGGTTGTTCTTGTTCGTCTATCAGGTTTATCTCTTCAGGCAAGGGTAAGGAGTATATCGGAAGTATTGAAGAATCATGAGAATGACTTACAGAATGCATTTACTGTTATTTCTCCTGGAAGAGTAAGAATTCGTAAGAATCTTCAGATTTAGGTAGGATACTTACCACAACAACTATGCCAGTAAAAGACCAATTACATCAATTCCGTGAGATGCTCAAGCATGTTTTGGAAACAAACACATTCTATAAGAAAAAACTAAACGAAGTCGGAATTACACATCCAGATAAGATACAGACTCTAACTGACTATCAAGAATTACCCTTCACCACAAAAGATGAATTAAGCGCGGACCAGGTATCTCATCCACCTTACGGGACAAATCTCACATTTCCGTTAGAACATTATACTTGTCTACATCAAACATCAGGCACGACAGGAGCCCCCTTAAGATGGTTAGACACAAGGGAATCTTGGGATTGGTGGGGTAAATGTTGGCGAGACATCTATGATGCAGCAGGCGTTACATCATCAGACAGGATAATGATGGCGTTCTCATTCGGTCCATTTATCGGATTCTGGAGTGCTTATCATGGCGCACAGCAGCTTGGGGCACTTACAATCGCAAATGGTGGCTTTTCATCTGAACAGCGTCTACGGGTAATCTTAAGTAACGATATTACTGTGTTAGTTTGCACGCCTACTTACGCACTCAGGCTGGCAGAAGTCGCCAAACAGATGGGAATCAATCTCAACGAAGAATCCAATATGCGGGTGACGATACACGCAGGTGAACCGGGAGCAAGCATACCAGCAACTAAACAGAGAATTGAAGACAGTTGGGGTGCACGTGCTTATGACCACGCTGGCGCAACAGAGGTGGGTGCATGGGGTGTCATGTGCAATTCACAAGAAAGTGTCCACTTAAATGAGGATGAATTCTTATGTGAAGTGCTTAATCCTGAAACTGGCAAATCGGCTGATGAAGGGGAGTTGGTCATAACCAATTTAGGACGCGTTGGCATGCCCGTTATACGTTATCGTACAGGTGATTATGTTAAACTGAAGACGGTTGCCTGTTGTGGAAACAAACATCGTGCGCTTGACGGTGGCGTCATCGGAAGGTTAGACGATGCAATTATTATCAGAGGATTGAACGTATATCCCGCTACGATTGAAAATATCATCCTTCAGTTTCCCGATGTACAAGAGTTTTCTGTCCGTACTTATAGCACAGAAACGCTTGATGAACTTGAAATCCTTATTGAAACAACAAATCAGAATCCTTCTGACACTGCGGATGCTGTAGTTTCTGCTATCCGGGACACTTTAGGTTTGCGTGCTATCGTCAAAGTTGTGCCACAAGGTTCATTGCCGAGATATGAGTTGAAGTCAAAACGATTTACGGATGAACGTCCGACCCAGCAGAAAGCAGACTAAGGTTTCCGTTAATTGAATATCAGATTGGTTTACCTTGACATTTAAATCCTTGGAGACTATAATTGTCACATAACGAAAAGCAATATCGCGTCTACATTGAAACGACAATTTGACTTACCAACACCGGAGTTGATGACTAAAATGGCAGACTACGAACTTGACGAAATTCACAGAATTCGTAAAGAAATTTCAGAGCGGTTTAACCATGATGCCGAAAAATTGGGTACTTACTACCGGGCATTGGATGAAGAATTCCGGAAGGCAGGATATAAATTTGCAGATTTACCACTAAAGAAGCCTGAATCCACTAAATCAAGAGACGAAAAAGCAGCGGATTGATCACAAATCTGTAAAATTACAAACATCTTGTAAACTTTAATAAGATTTATCGCATCCGGCAGATAAACCAAGAACTTGGATTATCAACGCCAGAATTGATAACCCCACTACACTATTTAGGAGTTGACGACTAAAATGACGAACTATGAACTTGATGAAATTCACAGAATTCGGAGGGAGATTTCTGCAAAGTTTGACCACGATGCTAAGAAACTGGGTGAATACTACCGGAAGTTAGAAAAAGAATATCGGAAGTCTGGCAAATACAAATTCGTGGATCCACCGGATGAGAAACCAGAAGCTGCAAAAACGGAAGAAGGTAAAGCGGCAGATTAATAGTTTATTTGGACGAATGTGGTGACCCAATTGCCATTGCCATCATCCCTCAATACATCTTCTTATGGCGTAGCAGAACAGATGAAGCATTGAAGAAACAGGTAGAAACACTTACTCAGGAAATCGAAATGCTCAAAAAGCAGCGTATTCAAAACCCCTAACCTATCATTTTTTTGTTGCCTCCATTCTGTGAAAACAGAGGATGGAGGATGGAACGAATACAGATGAATAATCAAGAAAACTACGATGTCATTGTCATCGGTGGGGGACCGGCAGGCAGCACGGCTGCGACACTCATTGCACAAAATGGACAACGGGTTCTGCTTTTGGAACGCGATGCTGAACCGACATTCAAAATCGGTGAATCGTTAATACCCGCAACTTACTGGACTTTCAAACGACTCGGCATGCTGAACAGACTTAGAAAGAGTCATTTTCCACAGAAGTATAGTGTCCAGTTTTACTCACGCTCAGGAAAAGCCTCTGCCCCGTTCTATTTCTTTGAAACCAACCCGCATGAAAGTTCTGTGACATGGCAGGTACTGCGAAGCGAATTTGACCAGATGCTGTTAGATAACGCATCGGAGAATGGGGTAGATGTTCTCAGAGGTGTTGGTGTCCGCAAAGTGATCTTTGAAGGGAAAAAGGCAATAGGCGTTGTTATTCAAAATAGAGGTAATTCAGAAATATCAACCCCGGATAAGGACACAGAAAGAGTTTATGGCACAGTGATTGTAGATTCAACAGGTCAAAGTTCTCTCATTGGTAGACAGTTGAAACTAAACAGTGTGGAACCGAACCTGAAGAAAGCATCGCTATTTACACATTATGAAGGTGGACATCGGGACAGCGGTATTGACGAGGGTGCCACACTCATCTTGCATACAGAAGAGAAGGATTCTTGGTTCTGGTCCATCCCGCTTCCTTACAATCGCACCAGCGTAGGTGTTGTTGGTGAGTTAGATTACCTGCTTCAAAATAGAAGAGATTCCGACGGTAAACTCAATGCTCAGAAAATATTTGATGAAGAATTGGACAGATGTCAGCCTCTAAAGCAAAGACTTGAGGGGGCAAAACAGTTGTTTCCTATACAGACGACTAAAGATTTCTCTTACCGTGCAAGTAAAATTGCAGGAGAGCATTGGGTATTGATCGGTGATGCGTTCGGTTTCTTAGATCCGGTTTATTCCACAGGTCTCTTTTTAGCACTGAAATCTGGCGAGATGGCTGCGGATACCATAATTGAAGCATTTCGCGATAATGACTTTTCGGAGATCAAACTCGGAGAATTCGGTCAGAAGTTTGTTGATGGAATGGAGGCTTTCCGTAAACTTGTCTACGCATTTTATACGAAGGATTTTAGTTTTGCCCGTTTTCTGTCCGATTATCCGGAACATTTAGGTGGAATCGTTGATATATTGAGTGGAGATGTTTATCGCAGAGATGTAACGCATATCTTCCCTGATATGTCTAAAATGTGTTATTTTCCACCAGAAGTTCCACTTGACGCCGCAAGGCAATAACAGAATAACCTAATTACATTACTTTTGGAGAAAACTATGAAAGTTATAACCACTTATTTCACGATTTTCTGTCTTGTTTTTGCTTTATGTTTCACAATTGGGTGTGACAATAAAGATAAACAATCTACAGAAAATGAAGCAAGCGAAACGGACGAAAAGAAGACTAACACAGTTTTCATAAACATTGGCACTGCATCCGGCGGGGGTGCTTTTGTCCAAGTCGGATCAGCGATAGCAGGTGTTGTTGAGAAGAACATTGAAGGTTTAGATGAAGGTGTAGAATGGAAAGTTACAGCAGAATCTACTAAAGGCACACAAGAGAATATACGCAGACTTGTTAGCGATGATGGTAATTTAGAGTTTGCGCTTGCAAATGCTGCGATTTCCTATTTTGCTGTTCAGGGAGAAGGGGATTGGAAAAAAGTTCACCCGATACGGGCTGTTATGACACTGGCACCCAACATAGGTCTGTTTGTAACAACGAAAGCTTCGGGTATCAAGTCAATAGCAGATTTGAAAGGAAAACGGGTCGTGGTTGGTCCCGCAGGTGCAGGCTTTGAATACTTTTTAGAACCTGTATTAGGAGAACATGGTGTTACCTATAATGATTTCTCACCGCTCAATGCACCATACTTTGATGCAGCAGATATGTTAACAAACGGTTCTGCAGATGCAGCGTTTATGGGGGGAGCCCACCCTATACCTGCTGTTACACAAACATCAGCTACACTGGATATCTTTTTTATACCTTTTGAGCCAGCATCGATAGATAAATTGGTCGAGCAGTATCCTTTTTTCGACAAAAGAACTGTTTCTGCTGAGGAATATGAAAAGATTCTCACCGAACCTTTTGATTCTCTGAATGTCGGATCAATGCACCTAATTACTGCAGAGTCGGTAGATGAAGAGACTGTGTACAATTTTACGAAAACGGTGTATAACAACCGGGCGGAGGTCGTCAAAGCACATAAAGCGGGAAGAGCAATCAATGAGAAGAATGTTGTGATCAATGTCGGCACACCTTTCCATCCTGGCGCTATCCGCTTCTATAAAGAAATAGGGATTTGGATAGAATAGTGAACTAACACATCCTTTAAATTGCTTGATTTTTTCCTGCATCTAAACTACAATGTAAAAACCGATTTTAATGTAGGAAGGTGATTTTTATGACCGGAACCGAATTTATGACCCTTCGAGAAAATGAGGATGTCAAAATCGTTGATGTAAAGGCTGATTTGAGCAGCTACGCTGCCACAGATTTGCGGAAGGTTTTGGAGAAGCTACTAAACGAAAAAGTGGATAAGGTTGTTGTAAATTTTAGTGAAGTGAACCATATCAACAGCACTGCAGTAGGCACTTTAGTCGGAATCGCGAAACGATTACGGCAAAACGATGGCGACCTAAAACTTTGCAACTTAGCATCAACACTTACCCGAACATTTAATCTCATAGGGGCATCCAGCGTCGTTGAAATATATGAATCTGAAAAAAGCGCAATAGCAGCTTTCCAATAGATAAGAAAAGAAAAGAGTGGTATCAGTCTATGGAGAAAGACTATATTGAGTTGAAAGTACCGAGCAATGTGTATTACCTTGAATCGGTCCGTGCATTTATCGGAAAACTGTCTGAAACGCTCAGATTTTCAAAGAAACGTATCGCAGATATTCAACTCGCCGTTGACGAAATATGCAGCAATGCTGTCTATCACGGTTCCACGTGTATTTCAAGTGGAATCCTGATGCAAGTGTATGTAAACACCCAAAAACTTAAAATTGTCGTTAGAGATAAAGGTAAAGCGGACACACGTGAATGGTTAACACCTAAGAGATTAGAAGAAATACAAGCGCGACGCTCACCTACAGGGGAGAGTGGACACGGTTTATACCTTATTAAATGTCTCGCTGATGAACATAACCTAAAGCAGAATAACGTCGGTGGGACTGACGTGACAGCAATTTTCTATCGGAAAGAACGGACAAACGAAGATTAACCTTGAATTGCAATGATCGTTAAGTCATCCTCATTCGGATGGCCATTCGTAAAGTCAGTAATTGTATCAGATACTTGCCGGATAAGATCTTCGGGTGTTTTAACGTTACAATTCGCGATTGTGTTTTGTAGTTGTTCCACCGTAAATTGCTCTCCATGCGGGTTCTTAACCTCATAAGCACCATCTGTATAAAGAAATGTCCTGCTTAACGCATTAAACGGGTAAATGCAATTCTCATAAACAGATTCACGGCTAATACCTAAACCGTTTCCAGTATGTTGATGTGTAATGAGTTCACAGTCGGATTGTGGTGTGTGTTGCAAGAAAGGCAATGGATGTCCAGCGTTGGCACAGATGAGTTGTTCTTTTTTTTGATCAAAAACACCACAGAAGGCGGTGGCGAACATATACAGATGCGAACTGATTATATTGTTGAAGCGCGTGTTGAGGATATGTAGTAGATGCGCAGGATCATCGCTGAACTTATCTCTATGTTCCGCTACAACAGTTTTGATAAAGACAGTGACAAGTGCTGCAGAGGCACCGTGTCCCATTACATCAGAAATTAATACACCTAACCTGTTTTCGTTTATTTCCCACAGATCAAAAAAATCTCCACCAATTTCAAGAGCTGGCGAACAGTGTGACGCGATGTTAAATCCTGCGATTTCTTGTGAACCGTCCTGGGGTATCAGGATATCTTGCACAGTTCGCGCCATTTGCAGTTCTGCTGCTAAACGTTCATTATGTTGTTCAAGTCTGTCGTGATAGAGTTTTATTCGTAAGAGCGATTTAATCCTCGCCATTACCTCAAAACTATTGAAAGGTTTCTCAATAAAGTCGTCCGCTCCTGCTTCAACTGCTTTAATTCTATTTTCGTGTGTATCGCGTAGTGCGGTAATCATGATAATAGGAATAAACTCTGTTTTTTTATCTGCCCGAACTCTTTTTACGACCTCAAATCCATCTACCTTTGGCATATTGATATCTAACAGAATAAGGTCTGGCGGTTTATCTGCTATAATCTCTAATGCATCCGCCCCATCACCAGCGGTTAGTACGGTATATCCGCGAGCTTCAAGTTGTATCTGAAGGATTCTGACGTTGCGAGGTTCATCATCAACAACAAGTATTGTTGCTGTCTCTTCAACCATCATTTATGTGTCCTTTAAGATGATGTGCAACGCGTTCTAAGAGAAAACGGGTATCAATCGGTTTGCTAAGGTAATCATCGCAACCCGCCTTGAGCAGTCGTTCACGGTCGCCAGACATTGCTGCTGCGGTTAATGCGATTATCGGAATTTCGGACCAATTCGGGTCGGTTTTTATCTGTCGTGTCAGATCCTCACCGCTTGTTCCCGGAAGCGCGATATCCATTAGAATGAGTGCGGGGTTGGTGGTTTTTAAACAGAACAGTGCTTCTGTAGCGTCAGATGCTTCAATCACCTTATATCCTTTAGATTGCAGGACGATGCGTACAACCTTTCGGTTCAACGCCTGGTCCTCTATAACTAAGATCGGTATTGACTCATCTTTGCTCAATTCATCACCATTATAGCAACAAGCCCCTATAACAACAAACTTTTAGATGTTTTTTTGTGTCTGATAAGTCGGAATATTGAAAGAGAAAGCACTCCCTTTTTCTTCTTCGCTGGTAACACTGATTTCACCACCATGCAACTCAATCAAGCGTTGCGTCAATGCAAGACCGAGTCCAGTACCACCATACCGTCTTGATTTTGAAGTATCTATCTGTGTAAATGGAGCAAATAGTTTCATCTGATCCTCTTCCGAGATTCCTATTCCTGTATCTATCACTTTAACTTGTACTTCTGTAGGTGTAACATGAAGATGTGTGGTAACTTTACCCCCATCGGGTGTAAATTTGACAGCATTTGAAAGCAGATTATAGAAGACTTGCTTTACTTTAACGCGATCGGCTTCAATTGTCTTATTTTGATTAAATGTAAGGTTAAGTTCAATGTTTTTCTTGAGTGCAAGTGCATTGATGATTGTGTTAACTTCCTCAACGGCATCCACGATTGCGAACTTTTCAAGTTGTAACGACATTTTTCCTGCCTCAATTTTTGAGAGATCCAGAATGTCGTTAATCATTTCAAGTAGATGTTGTCCACTCATGCGGATATCGTTAACACATTCCTGTTGGTCATTGTTAATCGGACCGACGAGTTCATCTCTAAGTATCTCAGCGAATCCTATAATTGCGTTCAAAGGTGTCCGTAATTCATGGCTCATATTCGCAAGGAAGTCGCTTTTTGCTCTGCTTGCGTATTCTGCAGTCTCTTTAGCACTTTGCATTGCTCTTTGTGCTTTAATCCGATCCGTATTGTCTAATGCCATGCTGATAATGATCCGCTGTCCATCTGGCTGAATACCGAGTAAAGATGAGCTGAATTCCCAGATCTGTTTTTTCCCTGCTTTCGTCATAATCTCGTATTGTTGTGGTGATGTACGTCCTTTGTCCTGATTGACCTGCACGAGATCTTCTTGAATCTTTGCGCTCAATTCACTGTTTGCTTCTCCCAACCAATCCGACACAGTAGTCATCTCATCAGACGTATAACCGGTGAGTTCTGTCCATGTGCGGCTGATGAGAATTACCTCACCATTCTCAGCATGGATCATAATCGGTAAGGGTGCATTTAATACTGCTCGACGGAATCTATCCTCGCTTTCCTGTAATTCAGTTTCAGCATTTTTTCTGTCTGTGATATTTGTTGAATTGACGACAAACCCGACTATTTCCTCATCGCGTGTGATGGGCCCAACCCAGGAGGCATACCAATTTCCACTCAATTTACCTTGTATTTCATAACCCGCGACTTCCCCTGTTTCAATTACTTGCTGACATGCCTTACGAAATCCATCATGATGTTCCTCTGTCAGGAAATCAAAGATACTGTCTCCAATGATGTCATCTGGCGTAATACCAAGCCCTGAGGGTACACGATTAACAAACTGTAATGTGTAGTCTATATCGATCGTTGAGATAATATCAGGTGCACTTTCGACCAACGATCTCCATTTTGCCTCTGAGTCGCGTAGTGCTTGATCTGCAAGTTGGTATTCTGTGATGTCTCGGGAGATACCACATGTGCCTTTGATACGACCACCTCTATCACGAATTGGAACTTTTGTGGTGGATACCCATGTATCTTGTCCACCGGGCCAAGTTTCTTTTTCCTGTTTACCCTCAATTGGTTTTCCCGTTTCAATGACTGTTCGCTCATCCTGATACGCTTGCTGTGCATGTTCGCGTGTAAAGAAATCGAAGTCGCTTTTGCCAACAGCTTCTGCAGGATTTTTCAATCCGAAATGATTAGCAAGAGAACGACTAATGCGAATAAATCTGCTCTCAATATCTTTAAAATAGACATGATCGGGATTGTTATCCATTAGTGTATGTAAGAAATCAACTTCCTGAGAATGCGTTTGTGCCAATCGCTTAAAACGTTTTTCAGTTTCTCGGAGTTTTGTCTCAACCCTTTTTTGTCTTGTTACATCCTTGACAATGACACAATAACGAGAGTTTTCCTCGTCAGACTCCAATGTCCAGAAAAGATCTCTATAATCCCCATCACTGCATTGAACACGATTCTCAATGGAAATAGAGAGAGTGTCTTCTGATTTTAGTTTTGCTAAATCTATCTCAGTTGATTGTCGGTCATCAGGATGAATAAGTTCTATCCAATTCTGCGTCTGGAGTTCCTCACAAGTATAACCGAGTGTTTTTTCCCAGGCTGGATTGAGGGGTAAGATTTCACCGTCAAAATTGATATACCCAAACATGTCTGAGGACATCTGAATAAAATGGAAGGTGTCAAGCGTTTCAGATGTAGGTGCCATGAGGGTACCCCATTATTTGGTTACGAGGACAGCACGATTTGCGAGCTTCACTACAGTTTGCGTGGTGCTTTGGAAAACCAATTCATATAAACGTCCATGATGACTTGCACTAAGGGCAATCAGATCACAATCATTTTCCTCAGCATTTTCTAAAATGTTCGTTACTGTGAAACCGAGAGCCGTATGGAATTCAGTAGATACATCGTAATAGTGTAGATAAGATTCCATCTGCTGCTTAATCTGTGCTGCTTCTTGGTTAGTATTTGAAAGTGCGAGTCCAAAGATACTTGCTTTCGTTAGCTCACCAATTTCAGCAGCGAGTGCAAGAACGTGGTCGGAGTATATATCGCCGTGGTGAACAGCTAATATCTTCCGTAATAGCGTACACTGCTCATGTACGACAATAATAGGTTTTGTGATATGTGCAACAACATCATCTATCTGATTCTGTATTAGTTTTAAGCCGCGCGTTTTAATGTCTTCAGGTAGACCGACGACGACTAAATCCGCTGATTGCGCTTCTTGACAGATCATCTGTCTCGGATTTCCTGCTATTACATCAATATGATAATCCAAAAAATCGTAAAGCGAGCATTCCTTTTCTGTACGACGGAGTACCGTTTCGGCAAGGTCAGCACTGCCACCGTGAGACGTATCCTGAAAAAAGATACACGAAAGATGTGTTCCTAAAAGAACTGCAAGTTGTCCTGCGTAATCAAAGGCGTTTTTTTCATAATCGGTATCGCCTATTGAAACCAGGATATTTTTTATCATAACGTATCCTATAGGAGTTATTGCGGTGGATCAACGGGGGGATTAAGGAGTGCCCATACAGCTTCGTCTTCATTCTCAAAGTTGCGGAAGACCGTAATCAACCTCGCCATAACAATAAGGTTTTTGACATGTTTGTTTACATTTATAACTGCTATGGAGCCACCGCGGGGTTGTATATCAGCATAGATTCTCATCAATGCACCAAGTCCAGAACTATCCATACCTGTAACATCTTTGAAGTCAAAGACGAGTTTGGGGGGATCATCAATCCTCACCAGTGTATTTTGAACAGTATCTGATAATTCTTGGACGTCAGGTGCTATGATTCTACCATCAAGTTTAAATATAATTACACCATCACGTTCTAATTGGGTGATTGCCATCGGTGCAGTCTCCAGTCTGATGCGTGATGAAAATATGGATTACTTGTCGCTGCCTAATGTTGAGACAGCTTCATCTTCAGTTGTGAAATGTTCAAAGATACTCGCGAGACGGCTTCGTACAATTAAGTTTTTGATGTTCTTTCCAACATTTAGAACACCAACCCGACCCCCTTGACGAGTAATAGTGACATGTGCCCCCATGAGGGTTCCAAGCCCGGAACTGTCCATCATGTTGACTTTTTCAAAATCTATCAGAATTCGCGGTGTATCGGAGGCATCCACCTCAGCGGTAATTACCTCTCTCAACTCGGTTACCCCAGCACCCATAATCTTGCCTGATGGTTCCAAAATTGTAACACCATCTCGGTAACGAACCGTGGTTGCCATGTTTAGTCTCCCTTATCATTTTTATAGTTTTACGGCATTTTCACTAATTCTATATCTATTTTACAGAAAACTTGTATGTTTTGTCAAGTGATTTACCATGCATGTTAGACATTTATAATCAATTGACGTTTTTGTTGATATATTGTTTACGGATTATCAAGAAACTTTACGCTATTTGGATATTTCATCAAAATTTTCACTTGCCATTTTTATCCAAAGTGACTATACTTTATATAGTGGATTTTACAATTAACTTTACATCTGAGTAGGAGGGAACTCCGATTCCCGACTATTAGTGGCTGCGTCGCAATTCGGAGATCGCTCCTACAGAATATATGTAAACTTATTTACATAATTTACTATAATTACAAGTATCTTGCGAATGTATATACAGAAAAGGAGCGAAATGGATACAGTTAACCAACCCACATTAAAAGAACTACCAGAAGATGAACTTCCAAGAGAAAGACTATATAAACACGGACCTTCACAACTAAAAACTTCTGAATTAATTGCGATTATTCTAAAGAACGGATACGAAGGTACAACTGCGGTTCAACTTGGAGAACAGATTCTGAATACGTTTAATAACGACCTAAAACGCATGGCAGCGAATCGTCCAAAACAGTTTGAATCTGTAAAGGGTGTTGGATCCGCGAAAGCTGCACAACTTGTGGCTGCTTTTGAATTAGGTCGTAGATTGGCACGTTCACATGCTGACCGGACCAAGATTTCTTCACCAAGTGATGTCGCTGACATGCTGATGCCACTCATGCGAGACCTGCAAAAGGAGGTCGTCTGTGTGATGTGTCTCGATACCAAAGGGGGTATTACAACACAAGGTATTGCAGGTGACACAGACAACGAGATTGATTGGGGGCGGACACTTGTCGTTTCAGAGGATACAGTGTTTGAAGGCACTCTAAATGCAAGTGTTTTTCACCCAAGAGAAATATTTCGTTTTGCGATTGAAGAATCAGCAAACGCCATTGTGCTAGCACATAACCACCCATCAGGTGATCCACAGCCGAGTCAGGAAGACATACGCGCGACGAAGCAATTGATCGAAGCAGGAAACTATATCGGTATCAAGGTGTTAGACCACATCATAATCGGTGATGGTATCTTTTATAGTTTGAAAGAAGAAGGGGTTATTTAGTACCACGTTGTCGTAGTACTTCGTATAACAGAACCCCTGCCGTGACGGAGACGTTCAATGAACTGATCTGACCTAACATCGGTAGGTGAACAAGATAATCACATTTCTTCTTAACAAGTCTCCTAATCCCACTCCCTTCGTTTCCTAAGACGATACATAACGGTACTGTATAGTTGGCTGAAGTATAACACATTCCTGCATCCTCGGCAGTGCCAACAACCCAGATTCCAAGCGACTTAAGTTGTTCAATCGTCTGTGCAAGATTTGTCACTTTAGAAATCGGTGTGTATGCTGTACTACCAGCAGATGCTTTATGAACTGTAGCAGTAATCTCAGCAGCGTTGTTTTTTGGGATAATCACACCGTCAGCCTCAACTGCATTAGCAGTCCGAATGATCGCACCTAAATTTCTTGGGTCTTGTATCTGATCTAACATGAGCAAGACAGGAGGGACATCCTTTTTGTTCCGGATTCTTTTCAGTATGATTGACAGGTCTGAATACTGAAACTCACGAATGAATGCAATCACCCCTTGATGGTTCGAATCTCGTCTGTCAATGAGTCTATCCATAAGATGTCTGGGAGGTCGCTGAAATGGGATTCCTTTCCACGTTGCTGCATCAATTATTTCACGGATACGTCTATTCTCATTACCTTGCACTATCAAGATTTTTTCTATTTGAGGTGAACCACTTCTGAGTGCTTCCATCACAGGATTCCTGCCAACGATTTTCTCTGACATACAGATTCTCTCCAGACGGATAAGCGCATGTGGGTCTTGTTGCGGTAGATTTAATCCCCACGTGTAAATTTTACATCTGGACCACGGGGTGTTATCTTGATATCTGGGTCGTCAATTTGACATTGGACACATGTAATGCTGCCAACGTTTGCGTTCTCCATTCGCGGTGCAAGTTTTCCTAATTTAAACGCAAAAGACAACATCTCATCAACTGGAATTGTACCATCACAATTGTTGCATGGAATAACTTCACCTGCTTTTAGTTTTGTGAGTAATTCTGATGCTTTCATATATTTAACTCCTTTATCTTATCCAAGGAAATATCGTTCCCTTTTCTTTGCTTCTGTATACGTTTGATATGCTTTTTCAGCAGATTCTACCTCAGAGACTTCCGCGACAGGAACATCCCACCATGATTCATATTGTGGTACTCTTACGTCAAAATCAACATCAATCTTGACAACAGTAGTCTTATCAGCATCCCGCGCTTCCTGCAGTGCCATCTTTAGTGTATGTGGGGTAGTTACTTGAATGACGTTTGCCCCGAGACTTTCGGCATTTGCTGCAAGGTTAACAGGTAAAAAATCTCCATGAAGTTTTCCGGAGTTGTCGTCTCTGTATCTGAATCTGGTTGCAAAACCTTGTGCGCCTGTTGCTTCAGATAATCCACCGATACTGCTATGTCCTTCGTTATTTATTAGGACAATAATCAACTTATAGTTTTCCTGAATTGAGGTAATGATTTCCTGTGCTAACATGAGATATGAACCGTCACCAACAAGCACATAGACATCACGGGTAGGGTCAGCCATTTTAATGCCTAATCCACCAGCGATTTCATATCCCATGCAAGAGTATCCGTATTCAAGATGGAACTGTTTCGGATTGCGTGTCCGCCAGAGTTTGTGTAGGTCCCCGGGAAGACTACCCGCAGCACACACGACGACATCTTCGGGACGTGAAAATTCATTGACAACACCTATAACTTCACTCTGACTCGGCAGTGGTTGAAGCTCAAGATGAAATAACCTGTCCACTTCCTCATCCCACGTATCTCTATATTTCTCAATGCGTGCAGCGTAATCGGTGTTGATTTTATAATTTCCAACGGCATCTACCAATTCAGATAGCGTAACACATGCATCGGTAACTAAAGGTAGCGCAGCATGTTTGGCAGCATCAAACTCAGCAATGTTAATATTGATGAATCTTACGTTGGGATTTTGGAAGGCGGTTTTTGATGCGGTCGTGAAATCGCTCAATCTTGTTCCGATGGCGATGACCAGGTCCGCTTCACGAGCAGCGATATTTGCGCCGGGTGTTCCTGTTGCACCAATGGCACCGAGGTTTTGTGGGTGGTCATACCGTAGTGAACCTTTACCGGCAAAGGTCTCTCCAACAGGGATACCAGTTTTCTCAACAAATTGTGCTAACTGCTCAGTTGCTTCACTATAGATTACTCCACCGCCAGCAATAATGATCGGCTTTTCACTACTTGTAATCCATTCTACTGCCCGGTTGAACAAGTTTTCATCAGCGCGCGGTCTTGGGATAGTATAGACACGTTTCTCAAAAAGTTCTACCGGATATGGAAATGCTTCTGCTTGAACATCCTGTGGTAATGCTAATGTTACTGTACCCGTATCGGCTTGTGACGTCAACACGCGCATTGCCTCTGGTAATGCAGTGATAATCTGCTCAGGACGATTTATGCGATCCCAATATTGAGAAATAGGTTTGAAGCAATCGTTAACTGAGATGTCTTGTGAATGAGGAGACTCCAACTGTTGTAGGACAGGTGCAACCAACCGTGTAGAAAAGATGTCTCCTGGTAACAGGAGCACAGGGAGTCTGTTGATAGTTGCTCCCGCAGCACCTGTGAGCATATTAGTTGCCCCCGGACCAATAGAAGAGGTACAAGCAAAGGTTTTGAGACGGTTAGACATCTTTGCAAAAGCAGCTGCGGTATGTACCATAGACTGTTCGTTCCGCGTCTGATAAAAGCGAAATTCATCTGAGTATTGATGTAGTGCTTGTCCAATACCAGCGACATTTCCATGTCCAAAGATCCCAAACATCCCAGCGAAGAATTCCGTTTTAATGCCATCTCGTTCAACATACTGCTGTTTGAGAAATTGGACGATGGCTTGTCCCATCGTTAGTTCGCGTGTTTTCATTGTAAACTCTCCTATCTATGCGTTATAATCCACCACGGACTTCAACGAACGCGTCAACTTCAGCCATTGTCGGCATAAAGTTTGCGCATCCGTGTCGGGTTACCACGATTGCTCCAGTAGCATTCCCGAGACGGGCTGATTTCTGCCAATCCCATCCGTTTAGTATACCATATATAAAACCGCTTGCAAATGCGTCGCCAGCCCCAAGTGTATTATAGACTTCAACAGGAAAAGGGTTTGCATGAATAACTTCACCCTCTTTTGTGTAAATGTCCGCGCCATCTATTCCCCGCTTCATGACAAGTGCGTTGGGCCCAGCATCTAAAATAGTCGTAACTGCTACGTCGATATCCCCTTCAATGTTCGGGTTAGAAATTTGTGAGTGTTCTATTGACATCTGTGAGATATTTGTCATAGATGTTGCCTTAATCTCCTCTTCTGTCCCAATAGCAATATCAACATTTCGCAAGGCAGAACGTATACTTACACCAAAAGCGCGAGGGTCATGCCACTGGTCTGCTCGAAAGTCTAAATCCAAGAAAACTTCGCGTTGCAGTGCCTTTGCTTGTTCTGCTGCAAAGAGAGTAGCAGTTCGACTCGGCTCTTTGCTGAGACCAGTTCCCGATATCAATATAGCACGACTCTCTGCAATCGGTGAAGCAAGAACATCATCAATAGTCAGTTCAATATCAGCACAGTTTTCACGGTAATAGATGAGTGGAAATTTGTCAGGCGGTTCTATACCGAGGACAACCGCACTCGTTCGATGCTCAGGTTTAATGACAATAAAACGTGTTTCAATATCTTCATCTTCCAGAAACTTGAGAATGAACTCACCAACCGGATCATCTCCGATGGCAGTGAGAAGTGCAGACTGTAGACCAAGCCGACGCGTGCCAACACTTATATTGGTAGGACACCCTCCAACAAACGCACCAAAACTTGTGATCTCTGGAAAAGGCACTCCGATATCATTTGAATATAGGTCTATGGAACTACGACCAATAGTTAGAACGTCATACATTCTATCGTCTACTCAATTATCCAACACTTTCCATCCGTATTTCGTCCAACAATTTCTGTGCCTCAATCACAGCTCTTGGAGGATTCGATAATTTTGCACCAATTGATAATATTTGCATATAATAATCATAAGCTGTCTGTAGATCACCGTTGAAATGTGCATTTTCGGCTGCATTGAAATAGCAGACGGTAGCAGAAGCTTTACACTTTTCAACTTCTGGAACGAGTTGTGCAAACCGATAATTATCTGCCGCCAGTATAAACGATTTTCCCGCCTCTGTCCATGCACGTTGCATTTCTAACTGTCGTGCCAAATGAACATAATAGATAGCTCCGTTTCTTGCATTTTTTCTTGCATGACGCTGCTTTTTTGCTGCGGCATAAGAGAATCGTGCTCGCGTATAACAGTTTGCTACAAGTTCAATTTCATTCACTCTTATAAACTTTTTGGCGTGTCTGTTGTAAAATGCTCCGAGTCTACTATATTGAATCAAACATCGTCGTATATTCTCTTGTTGCATATATATTTGTGCCTGCTGATAAATATGCGCTGCTTCCCTTTCATGCGGATATTGAATATCCTCGTGCACCTTATCTAATAAAAACTCAGGTGGTGCTTCCTCAATCAATACCCGATAACTTCTTTCCTGTTGCACCTGCGTCTGAGGGACAGGGAAATGATCTAAGTCTTCATGGACAATTTCAGGCTCTTCATGGTGTACATCAGGTTCATCGTAGTAAACAACAGGTTCTAAGTCATCTTCTGATACAGTCAGCATATACAGTAGATTGGCTTTTTCCGTTTCAGACAACTTTTCAATCAATTCCACAATGTCCTGAACTGTTAACCTATCGGGAAGCGATGTTGTATCTGCCACTTTCTTAAAGATAGTATCCGCTTGTGTTTCAAGGTCGGCATCTTGTAAACTAAGAGTGTGTGCTTTATGTAACTCTCTTAGTGTCTCATCAACAGAGCCATTTTCGATGTATTCAATAGCATTGGTATAGTGTTGCTTAAGACGAATTTTCCGTTTTTCTTCGTTGTCCTTTTCCTGTCTATTGCGCGTTTCAAAGAAGAGTGTTTGGTTGATCAGTTCAGCAACGTCAATCTCTAATCGGAAAGTTTTTCTACACCGTTCAAGTGCTTTTGCCAATTCAGTAGCAGGGGAATTAGTACTCTCAGCTATGAGTATAGATGCTTGCTGTTCATATTTCCAACGTCGGATTTTATCAAGCTCATCATACATTTCAGCGGCAGTTTGATATCGTTTATCTACATCCCTATTGAGAGCTTTTACAGCAAAATTCCTGAATTCCTCTGGACATTTTTCGAGATCCTCAATTTCACCTGCAGCTTTCTTTCTATCAATTTCATCTGCTTCACCCGAGAAAGGGTACTGTTTTGTGAGTGCTTCATATAAGAGCAGACCTGTAGCATATAGATCCGCTCGATAATCATAGGCACCATAGTGTTGTTCTGGTGCCATGTAACGTCTTGTCCCTGTCATTGTGGATGCCAATTTTGAAGCATCGCCAAATATGCGTGCAATGCTAAAGTCCGCTATTTTTGCCTCTTTATCAGCCGTAAGCAATATATTCTGGGGTTTAATGTCACGGTGTAAGATGTTTTCTGCATGTGCGGCTTTCAATCCGTTGCATATACCTATCCCGATATTAAGTACGTCGTTAATGGTTAGATCATCCTGTTGCACAAGTTGATGTAGGTTTGTCCCTTCAATATATTCCATAACTATCCAAGCAAGACAGTTGTCCCTGCCTGGTTCAACAGTATGAATAGCGACGATGTTCGGGTGTCCACCTATCTTTGACATTGATTGAAGTTCAGTTCGCAAATAACGCAGTCTATCTGCAGGATAGGCATCTTTAGATACTGCTTTGATTGCAACGATGCGTTCTGTCATCTCTTCACGGGCGCGAAAAACTGACGAGAAACTACCTGAACTCAGATATTCCTCCAATCTGTATTTACCTAATATTAATTGGTTAATCTTCATGGCGATGAATCTTATGTTGAATCGTCCGGAAAATCAGATGGTGTACACAACGCTATAGTCATAGTACCCACAACCTAAAGGTTGGGGATCACAACCAATGCCGATTGCTAAAGAGAGTATAGCAAAGTATGTACGAAAATGTCAAGTTTTTTTGATAAACAAACTGATGAACTGTCTACATCCCGCAAGCTAAAGCATGGGATTTGACAGAAGGTTTTAAAAAATCCTTCGGGTAATCAACAGGCAATTATGAAGTTAAAGTATTAAATTGGGTAATATTTTATTTTTCACAGACCCGGTAGGTTCGGTTTCCTAACCAATGCAGAATACCAAACGCGCATTCTGCCGGGTGTCTCAACGAATTACCTAAATTATTATTATGAATTATTGCACAGAATTAACGGCAGCTGCCAGTTTTTTCGCTCTGTCGGTAAGTTCATTGAAATCGCGAGATTCAATGAGCCTGCTACTTACCAGAAAACTTCCTACACCTAAAGCGGCTGCCCCCGCAGATATATACTCGGCTGCATTGTCGGCACTGATGCCGCCGGTTGGAATTAGTGGAATCTGGGGTAGCGGTGCTTTAATATCTTTGATATAGGATGGACCAACGCCGGTTGAAGGAAAAACTTTGACATAATCCGCACCAAGCTCCCAGGCTGTCAAAATCTCCGTAGGTGTAAATGCGCCAGGTATTACGACTTTACCATAGCGGTTGCAAATTTCAATTACTTCTGGTTTTGTAACTGGACTGACGACAAATTCAGCACCTGCAAGTATCGCAGCGCGCGCCGTTTCCGAGTCCAAAACAGAACCAACACCAATTAATACCTCATTTCCAAACCTTGTAGACACTTCAGTGATTACACGTAACGCGTCTGGTGTTGTCATCGTTATTTCAATAACATTAACGCCTCCAGTTTGAATAGCCTCCGCTACTTCAATCAGTTCATTTGAACTGTTGGCACGAATTATCGCCACAATACCGCATGCTTCAATACGGTGCATCTGTTCTAATTTTGTCATACGCTGCCTCATTATCTATTGATCAATGGTTGTTTTCAGTTGCAACACGTTCTCGTTGAACACTTAAATCTATTTTAATATGTAGATTTTCTTGTTGCATTTAATCTCTTAACATGTTAACATAAGTATCAAGTCATTCAAACAGAAGTTTTTACATGAATGCTTAGTCAACAAACTATTGTAGATCGCGATTCGGAGATCACTCCTACAGAATCTGTTGTACTGCAGAAGGCCAGTTAACATATTTCTGGCCGATTCCCGACTTTTTAATGCCATCAAAAAACACTTGAAAAAGTATTAGTATAGTATACAACAAACGGAATTGAGGTCTAATACTCCCGGACGAATATCTAACTATACTTCGTCCACACAAACGAATGGAAGTTCCACTACTACCTTATTTTATTGGATTAGTAGGTTTACTCATCCTCTCGGGTTTTTTCTCCGGTTCTGAAACTGCTCTCTGTGCTTTGACTCGTGTGCAGATAGAAAAGTTACGACTTGAACGCGGAAAGACCTCTGCAATTGTCAATTTTGTTGACAATCCTCGCCGCTTGTTTATCACGGTTCTCCTTGGTAACAATCTGGTTAATGTCTCTTTTGCAATACTTGTTCTTCGACTTGTCCCATCAGTATTTCCTGAATCCATAGAAAACTTTTATCCCTACTTGGCATTACTATTGACTGTCGTGCCGATGCTCATCTTTGGCGAAATGACACCAAAGACCTATGCTATAAAGTATCCTATATTTTTTGCGAAACTAACTGCACCGCCTTTATGGGTCTTTTCAATCTGTATTACCCCTTTACGTTCACTGCTTCGCAGGATTATCGACCGACTTGTTCCAATATTCGGTGGAAACCCACCAGAAGACGAAGAATTCACAGCAGAAGATTTGCAAGAGTTTTTCAAAACATATCACGAAGAAACACTTCCCCCAGACGAACGCGAAATTGTCAGCAATATCCTTGAATTGCGAAACATAGAAGCGAAAGAAATCATGGTTCCCAGAACTGAAGTCGTTGCTGTGTCCACCTTACACACTATCCAAGAAACATTGACGCAAGCAAAGAAATCTGGTTTTTCTCGCATACTTGTCTATCAAGAAGAAATTGACAAAATATGCGGAGTCTTCTACGTCAAAGATATTGCCAAATGGGGTCATAAAGATGTCAACTCTCTAACAATTGAGGAATTCCTTAAAAAAAGAGAACAGTTTGCAGAGATATCTGAACAAGCACCCCTCATACGAGAACCTGTCACTGTCCTCGAAATCCGAAAAATCGGAATACTGTTGTTAAGACTGAAACGTGAAAAAACCAAATTAGCTGTCCTCCACGATGAATATGGCGGGTTCTCTGGCATCGTTACCACAGAAGATATCGTTGAACAGGTCGTCGGTGATATCGTTGATGAACATGATAAAACCGATTCTGCAAATGGATGTATAAAACACTCAGAAAACCCATTAATATTAGAAACCACAGGACGCATGAGTATTCGTGATCTAAACTATCAATATGAACTCAATATTCAGGAAGAAGATGCGGATACCATCGGTGGCTACGCTTACGGTCTGTTTGGACGAATCCCTTCTGTAGGCGAAACCCAGGTGAATGAAAACGGTTTAGAGTTTGAAATCATTGAGACAGAAGGAAACTTAATCACAAGTCTGCTAATCCGTGTGCCTGACCCTGATGAACTAGAAGCAGAAAATTAACCGAGTATTTTTATTTTGCAAATCCTAATTTTATCCCTCTTTCTAATCGGGGCAGGTAGTGCAACGCAATCCGCTTTACTGATCACTTCGTTCGCTGTTGCCGTACTTGTCTGTCTTATCTTGTCGGCATTCTACTCCGGTTCAGAAACTGCTCTCGTCTCTGTAAATAAACTGCGGATAAATCAACTCGTTGAGTCTAAGGACAAAAAGGCAAGGATTATCCACCGTTTAATCGCATCTCCTGATAAAATGCTTGCTCTCACATTGGTGGGTACTAATCTTGCGAATATACTCATTGCACAATACGGGGACCGATTGACTGAACAGGTCTTATCAGATACAAATATATCAGATAGAATACAGGGTGTTATTTCTATCCTTTATGTGACAATACTACTTCTTATCTTCGGAGAGATATTACCCAAAACCGTATTTCGCGTAAAAGCGGATATACTTGCTTTACGGTATGCCTATCTATTGAGATTTTCTGAATATGTTTTATCTCCGCTAATCTACTTTGTGCAAACAGTAACTAAAGTCCTTGTTAGGATCATTGATAGAGGTCCTTCTGAACCTAATGTTGATGCACAACGGGAAGAATTACGTTTGGTTGCAACTATGGGTGAACAATCAGGAAATCTACATGCTGAACAGCGACGCATGATTCACCGCCTGCTTAATATTCAAGACCGAACTGTACGGCAGGTAATGGTACCGCTTGTTGATATCGTAGCGATTGAAAAAACAACCACTTGTGAAGATTTTTTGCAGATTGCTGCTGATTCAGGATACTCTCGTCTGCCAGTTTACGATGAACGTATATACGACATTATCGGGATTGTTAACCTCTTAGATGTAATCTATGCAGAAAATCTACCTGATACAATTGAATCCTTTACCCGGACAGACTTACATGTTGTCCCAGAATCGAAAAATATAAACGCCCTCCTTAAAGAAATTCAGCAAACCCAGCATACGATGGTATTTGCGGTTGATGAATACAGTGGTATTGTTGGTCTTGTAACCGTTGAAGACCTTGTAGAAGAAATCGTCGGTGAATTTGCTGATGAACGAGATGACCCCGATTCCATACATCTGATCTCACCAGAAATTATTGAATGTGAAGGTAGAACTGAAATCGACATTTTAGATGAACAGTACGGATTATCTATTCCTGAAGGCGACTATGAAACTATCGCAGGTTATATCCTTGAACGGACCGGTACGATACCGGAAACCGGAACAGAATTGGAACTTGGTGACTCAGTCATTACAATATTAGATGCAGATACACGAGCAATCAAAAAAATACGGATTCGACGTCGCCTGGGAAGATTCAAAACGTAACGACTTCTACACTATTGTAGGTCACGATTCGGAGATCGCTCCTACAGAATCTGTTGTATTGTAGGAGACCATGTTAACATATTTCTGACCAATTCCCGACTTTCTTATGCCATCAAAAGACACTTGAAAAAACACTAGACTAACGTGAGTTTGATAATTAAATGCAATATGCGTTGTAGGTTGGGTTGAGGAACGAAACCCAACATGTATTGCTATATAATGGGTCAAAATGTTGGGTTTCGTGCCTCAACCCAACCTACGTAAGTTATTTGTTCTGATTTATCAAACTCACGTTAGACTATGAAATCCTTACAAAATTCCAAGTGGTGGCATCACGACTATCTCTTCCGTGACCATACCGTTAGGTTGTTGACATACAGACAAAATCGCATCTGCTATATGTTCCGGTTTGAGCATCTTGTCAAAGTCTGGATGCTCTGGTATATCATCCCAAAAGGGTGTTTCAACTGAACCGGGTAGAACTGCTGTTACGCGAACGTTTTGTTGTCGTACTTCAGCAGCCAACACTTTTGTAAAGGCGAGTGCTCCTGCTTTTGCTGCACAATATGCCCCCGAAGCAGGAAAAGCAACTTTTGCAGCGATAGATAGGACATTTATTATCTGTCCACCCCCATCTGCAATCAGATGGGGTAGTGCAAATTTGGAGCAGAGAAACACACCTTTCAAGTTTGAATTGATAACTGTATCCCAATCTGTGTGGTCAAAATCAATAACATTACCAAAAACACCAGCACCTGCGTTGTTTATCAATATGTCCAGTTTCTGATAGATGTCAAGCGTTTCTGTGATCAGAGATTGAACTGCCTTATCATCTGTAACATCAGTCGGAATTGCCAGCACATCCGCCCCTGTCTCTTTTAAATCATCAGCAACTTGTTCAACGACTTTGCGCGTTCTCGCTGCCAAGACTACCTTTACCCCCGATTTTGCGAAAACTTCTGCTATTGCTTTACCAATGCCTTTAGATGCCCCTGTAACAATAGCAACCTTTCCTTCAATACTGTTTGGTGTTGACATAATAATCTATGGTATTAGTTATCCGTTGTGCGCGGTAAACCGAAAAATTCCTAAATACATCTCAGAAATTCTGCTCTTGAAGAACTATCCTCACGGAACGTACCGAGCATTGTATTGGTTGTCATCTTTGATGCCTGTTTCTCCACGCCGCGTGCCATCATACACATATGTTGTGCCTCTATAACAACGCCTACACCTGTCGGGTCTATTGCTTCTTCCAATGTTTCAGCAATTTGACGTGTTAATCTCTCCTGTACTTGTAAACGTCGTGAAAACATATCAACAATTCTCGGTATCTTACTCAAACCGATGATGCGTTTATTCGGTAGATAGCCGACATGGCATTTGCCCCAAAAGGGGAGTATATGATGTTCGCAAAGGCTATAAAACTCAATATCCTTGACAATGACCATTTCATCGTAATCTTCGTCAAAGATAGCCTGATTTAATAATTTAGTCAGGTCCTGTGTGTATCCGCTTGTCAAGAATTCCATGGCAGTTGCTGCTCGGAGTGGTGTTCTTTTTAAACCTTGACGGTTTGGATTTTCTCCAAGCTTCTCAATAATCTGTGCATAGAGGAATTCTAAGTCATTTGTCCTGTCTAGACATTCACGATTAATATCTGTTTCACTTTCCTGTTTAGTCTTCATGTATTATGAGGGTTCTCCGTAATAATCAAAATGATTTTTGGGTGTTTCCCGCAATCGTACTCTGTGTAAGCGCACAGGTTGTAAATTCGGTTCCAGAACATCCCAAAGTACTTTGACGAAGTTTTCAGATGTCGGATTAACATTTTCGAATTCTGCCGTATCAAGATTCAGATGTTTGTAGTCAAATCGTGAAAATACCTCCTTTTCAATTACTTCATCAAGCAGATTGAGGTCTGCGATCAATCCTGTTTTAGGATCAACAGTACCTTTAATTGTCACTTCAAGAACATAGTTATGTCCATGACCAGCGGGATTATTACATTTTCCAAAGATTTCAAGATTTTCCTTATCTGAAAGTTGTTGGCTATGTAGACGGTGTGCAGCACTGAACTCATAAACTTTGGTGAGATAAACCATTACGTCCTCTCCATAATAGTCAGCAAAATGTGTAGAACTTTCATAGAGTCGCACGCGATGCAATAATGCATTAGGTAGAGAAGAATCAAGCCTGTGCCATATATCTATCGTGATGTTCTCACAAGTCGGTTGTAGGCACGGGTTTTTTGAAAATATGGGATGCTGTTTATTCAAAAGTTTGTGGTCGTAGTGCGGCTGCACTTCTGTTTTCAACAAAGCATCCAGGTCTGTCAAGTTGATGACCATTCCATCGTGCGTGTCCAAATGACCTTTGACCATTACTTCAAGGACATAATTGTGTCCGTGGCTATTTGGATTAGCTGCTGAACCGAACAGTTGAAAGTTCTCTGCATCACTCAACTCAGGTATCCGATTGAAATGAGACGCTTCAAAAGCTGTCTGACGTGTCAAGTAATACATCAGTTAGACCACGTGTGAAACATTCTTGTGAGAAACTGTTCAACTATCAAGTTGTTTTTGGAGTAACCAACTCATCTCCAACCGATTCATACTGAACCGACATCACCCATTCGCCGGTACCCCGCAGATGGACATTACACTTTTTTAGCCACTCAATTAGTGTAAGACGGTCGCGTGCTTCCCATTCACAAAGCATCCTACCTGATAACGTATCACATAGAACACGGATGTTTTGAACATCTTCATCTGCTTCTTCTTGGAAACGTTTCAACAGACGTGCGACATCTTGCCGCGTCATACATGCGATCGCATGAGCAGAGATAAATTTCATATTTCAAACTATCTTATATTGTGCAAGACATTTGCGTGATGATTACATCACCGTGTCTGTGTTCAATCCCGTGCTATAGGTGCCCCGACCAAATTGCCCCATTCTGTCCAACTACCGTCATAGTTGCGTACCTTCTCATATCCGAGTAGGTATTTCAGGACAAACCATGTATGTGATGATCTTTCACCGATACGACAATAAGCGATGGTTTCTTTTGTATCATCAACCCCAGCACCGCCATAGATTGTTTTCAGTTCATCGTGTGATTTGAAGGTGCCATCTTCAGCGACAGCAGTTGCCCATGGAATATTCGCTGCACCTGGGATGTGTCCACCTCTTTGTGCCGTTTCACTCATTCCTGGTGGTGCGATGACTTCACCGGAGAATTCTGCAGGTGAACGCACATCAACGAGGTTAATCACACCTTGCTCCAGTGTGGGTAGGACATTGTCCTTAGTTGCGCGTACATTGTCATCTGGGAATTTAGCCTGATATCCGGTACTTGCATAAGATGGTACATCCTTGACAAGTTCTCTACCTTCATCAATCCATTTTTGGCGTCCGCCGTTCATCACCTTCAATAGACTCTCATCATGTCCATAATAGCGAAATTGCCAAAGTGCATAAGTTGCAAACCAGTTGTTGTTATCACCATAGAAAATAACGTTGGTATCGTTAGCGATTCCACTGTCATGGCAGAGTGCTTCAAACTGTTCTCTTGTGAGTATATCGCGTCGCACTTGGTCACACAGCTGCGTTTGCCAATTCAGACCAACTGCCCCAGCGATATGTCCATCAGCGTAAGCGGTTGTGTCAACATCGACTTCAAGTAGACGGATTCCCGCATCATTACCGTGTTCTGCCACCCAATCCGTACTAACCAATACTTCAGGATTAACGTATTCAGCCATATCTGTTACCCTTCCTTACCTTAGAAAAAATTATAGAGTGATACTGTATCACTGTATCTGTATAAATCTTAGATGCACGACAACACATTAGTATATGTTTATATTATACGTATTAGGTTTTATTTTGTCAAATATTCTATGCCCCCCTCATATAAAGAAGGGTTTGAAAAAACATAAGACATTTGATAACATGCTGTTGCATGAGATTGTCTCTAAATAATCAATAAATAGTATTGCAACGTGAGTTTGAAAAATCAGATTTTCCCAGGCCGGTATGTTCGGTTTCCTAACCGAACATACCGGGTCTATGAAGTGATATTTTGGGCAAAATGAAGTCCATATTCCTATTATCAAACTCATATCTTTGTTTCGGTTTGGGATATTGAAACTGGAAACAGACTTTCTGTTGATAGGGTAGAAATATTAGATAGGCGTGAATATCGTAATGCTATAGGTTATGAATTTGCCATATCACCAGACGGGAATCTATTTGTTACCAACGATCTTGTAGTGCGCTTATGGGATACGCATACCAAAGATGTATTATCTACAATAGGTGGTAAAGAACATGCTGGTTTTGTAAAAACAGTGGTGTTTTCTCCTGATGGTAGCCTACTGGCAGTAACTGCGCGTAAAGACAATACTGTTCAAATATGGGATGTGCCTAACCGCAAAACGCTCTGTAGACTTGAGGGGCATACGACGCATGTTTACAGTTTGGCATTTTCTCCTGATAACAAGACTGTCATCACCTCAGGTTGGACTTCTAAGGACGTAACAATAAGGTTGTGGGATACCCTGACCGGTGCGTTACTTGCATCTTTTCCAGACCAAGGTGCAGTAGCATTTGCACCAGACAGGAACACCTTTGCCGGTGGTACACACATTTATACTTGGAATCCCGAAACTATCCAGTACGACCGGAAAGTACGATTGGAAGATGTACCCAAGTCTCCCCTACCATATCCAACTGTACTAACATTTTCTCCGGATGGGTCAGTAGTTGTGAGTGGTAATAGGGATGGCATAGTCCAATTGCGAGATTCAACTACTGGTAAGATAATTTCTGAATATGCCGGACATGCAAGTTCGATATCAAAGTTAGTGTTTTCTGAAGATGGTACAACACTTGCTACAAGCAGTAGAGATGGCACAATTCTTGTGTGGGATTGGGATGAAGTGCTTAAGGGTTCGGACCAGTAAGAAATAAATATTTGAAAATCCTTCCCAAAAACCAGATTTATGCTATAATTCTTCTAATAGACGTTTTCTGATATGCTCCAGGATATATTTCTTTGATTTCCATATTTACATAAGAATTCTAACCTTCTTATCTAAACACCTACTTATCTACACAGAATTATGCACCCGATTCACCGTTTCGTGGCATCATTATAGGGTGAAATCGGAGGTGTACCATGAAAAACAACGATACACAATTAATTCACCTTACTCTTGATGGTGATGATAATGCCTTCACAGAACTTGTAGATAAATATCAAAAGCCGGTTCATGCACTTGTGTGGCGGAAAATCGGAGATTTTCATATTGCTGAAGAAATCACACAAGACACATTCCTGATAGCGTATGAGAAACTTGCAACGCTGAAAAAATCACAAAGTTTCTCAAGTTGGCTATATGTAATTGCCACAAGTCTCTGTAGGGCGTGGTTCCGTAAAAAGTATCGGCGGGAACAGTTAAGACAAGGCACGGATACCACTCATTCTGAGGATGCGACCTATTCTGAGTATGTGCTTGCGGAAAATGAACGGATCACCACAGAAACACAGCGCGACGTCGTTAAAAAACTGCTGGCAAAGCTTGGGGAAAGTGAACGCACTGTCGTGACGTTGCATTACTTTGGGGAGATGTCGTGTTCAGAAATTGGAGCTTTCTTAGGTGTATCGACAAATACGGTTAAGAGTCGACTTCGCCGTGCCCAGCAGCGTTTGCAAAAGGAGGAAACGATGATAAGAGAGGCTTTAGACAACTACCAAATTTCACCACATCTTACGGAAAACATCATGCGTAAAATTTCGCGGACCAAACCTGCTACACCATCTGGCAGTAAACCTATTGTACCATGGGCAATTGCTGCTTCCACGTTAACAGTTGTGTTGCTCATGCTCGGTTTTGGGAATAGCATATATTTGACACGTTTTCAGCAACCTTATAATTTAGATGCACAGACTGATATGGCGGTTGAGCTTATTGACACACCTGTCGTCGCGAACTTGGAATCCAAGCCAGATGTGCGGACAGAAATAGAAAGAACTAACGTTCAGAATCAGATCAATAATTCCGAACAGCAGCCTAATGATGCCTCCACTGCAATTGCAGAAGCACAAACGGACGAAATAGCGGAAGATTACACAAAATGGGAATTGCCGAAAGCAGCGCAAGCTCGTTTAGGCAAGGGTGGGATTAATGTGCTGCAGTTTTCACCTGACGGTAACCAACTTGCAGTAGGCAGTAATATCGGTGTATGGCTTTACGACGCGAAAACAGGGAAGGAAGTATCCATGTTCCCAGGCGCGTGCGAATCGCTCGCATTTTCACCAGATGGACGTTTGCTCGCTAATGGTGGTGGGTATGGGGGAACTGGCAGATATCATGGAAAAGAAATTCAGTTGTGGGAAGTTTCTACAGGTAAACGAATGACACTTGCTAAAAATCCTCCTCCTGTTTCAGCAGTACGATTTTCTGAAGATGGTAAGACGCTCATCTTTTTGGGAGATTGGGAAAATAGAGATACAATTGGCAACCTAAATATTGAAACAGGAGAAGTGAACCTAAAAAAATTCAGAGAACAACCAAAGGATAAATATAGTGAATCCTATGTACTTACACATGATAAATTAGCAATTGGTGGCGTATCCGGCAAGATTCAATTATGGGACCCGATCTCAGGAAAAAAACTCCCAACTCTCAGAAAAGAAATATCTTTTGAAATGGGAAAAAATGACCATAGCGTAGGATTAGCATTCTCTCCCGACGGATCCCAACTTGCTTTTGGGAGCGATAATACATTTCTATTGTGGGATACTACTGGAAATAATGAACCGATAATCCTGAGAAAACATATAGGTCAGGCAAACCCGTTCGTGCACACGCCAGTTTTTGCCTTTTCTCCGAACGGGAAAATGTTAGCAAGTGGGGGTACTGACAATACAGCGCAATTGTGGGATACAGACACTACAGTGCAATTGTGGGATACAGACACTGGTAAACTACTCACAATACTTACTAAACATACCAGCGTCATAACTGGGTTAACTTTCTCACCAGATGGAAGCACGCTTGTAAGTGCAAGTGGAGATGGGGATGTTCTATTTTGGAATACAGAAACAAATAAACCATTACCCATACACATCTCCGATCACACATATACACAAAGAGGAATGACGATTTTAAAAGATAGTAATACACTTATAAGTGTAGCGTATAACGGCATAACCACATTTTGGGATCTAAAGACACAACGAAAGACTAACCTCCAAACTAAATGGTATTCCTATGGATTATTCAACGTAGCCTTTTCACCTGATGGAACAAGACTTGCAATTGGCAATCAGCAACTGATTCACTTCACTGATGTCCGTACTGGTGGGGAATTAGCAAGTTTGGCAGAACCAGAGCATAGTAACGTTTCAGTGACAGCAGTTTCACCCGATGGAAAAACGGTAGCTCTTGCTTGTAATAGTCAAGGAGGAATCCGCTTATGGAACACAGAAACGGGCAAAATTCTAAACATGTCTCTTAACATACCTCATAACGATATGTTCGTGCAAACAATCTCTACTTTGATCTTCTCACGGGATGGAAAAAAACTTGTCAGTGGAGACTCACAAGGAAATGTTCAAATATGGGACACGAAAACTGGGGATGCGTTAACCAACTTCTTAGCAGGAGATGAAAAAGAGGAAGCAATGGATAATGGAATTGAATCGCAGCTTCAAAATATGCTTCTAAATCGAATTAACGGATTAGCATTCTCCTCAGATGAGAGTCTGATCGCCGCAGGAAACCTTGAAAAAATTCGTTTGTTCGGTAGCCAGAAAAAAACGCACTTTAAGGAAGTATCTAAAGTAAAATGCAGTACATTGGTGTTTTCACCAGATGATAGCGTGCTTGTTGTAGGACTTTGGGATGGTGGAATTCAGTTATTGGATATTACTACAGGAGACGAACTCACTACACTTGACGGGCACACGGCACTAATTTCAAAACTACTTTTTTCGTCTGATGGCAAAACGCTTTTCAGTACGGGGTATGATGGCACCATTCTTCTGTGGGATTGGGATGAAGTGCTTAAGGGTTCAGACCAGTAGAAAATCAGAGAGGCTTAAACAGTAGGAATTTCCAAAATCAGAGTTATCTTCAGTCCCGTAGGGACGATATGTTTATAGTTAAACGTTATAAAAACCCCTCTTCAGTCCCGTAGGGACGATATGTTTATAGAAAACGTGTCCCGTCTCTCTTTAGTCCCGTATGAAGTTAAAGTATTAAATCGGGTAATATTTTATTTTCCCCAGACTCGGTAGGTGCGGTTTCCTAACCGAACCATAAGCGTCAATTTAACGAAATACGAAAGTGATAATACCCCAGGCCGGTAGGTTCGGTTTCCTAACCGAACCGGCTTTGTGCCAATTGCGTCCATAAAGGTTTTCGCGAAGGATCCGGTTCGGTTAGGAAACCGAACCTACCGTGCCTGGGTCCTAATTACCCAATTTATTTTTTGATCTTCATTAGGGACGATATGTTATGCTACGGTATTTATAAACATATCGTCCCTACGGGACTAAAGATACCGTGGATAAACGCGATCTATAAACATATCGTCCCTACGGGACTAAAGAGAGGGTCAATCTCAATAATCATGCGCCCTTAGAGGTGTTCACAATAACCCAGACAATTTCTAAAAATGACGCATAAGGAGAATACGCGTTTGGTATTCTGCCTTGATTAGGAAATCGCACCTACAGAGTTAGACGCATGGGTGTAATTCCTCTTAAATTGACACTTATAGTGGCAAAAACTTTACGCATCCATAATCATTCCACCATTTGTTAGGACTCATGGTATAATATTATATCAAAACTTTTTTGCAGAATTATGCACCCGATTCACCGTTTTGTGGCAACATTATAGGGTAAAATCGGAGGTGCTTTATGAAAGACAAAGATACACAATTAATTAATCGGACGCTTGAAGGTGAATTCAAACCTGAAATTGGATATTCGACTACCAGCTGAACTAAATTTAGATCTACCACCTGCAAACAGATAGAAAATCATTGGATAGCTATCAGTCAGGAGTAAAGCAATAATGGAACAAGAAAGACATGATATTTCCCCGCAGAACATAGAAGGAATTACAGGCACAACAGTTCTCTTGAAAAAGGTATATAAGGAGGACAAATCTCATGCTTTAGGTAATGGATTTTTCATTGAACCTGATAAAATCGTAACCAACGTTCATGTCCTTGCTGGGGCATCAACACTCACTGCGCATTGCGTTGATACAGAAACTACTTACACCATTGAAGGTGTCATCGCCTTTGATGACATAAACGACCTCGCTGTTCTAAAGATTGCAGAGGAAGGTACACCGTTTTCCCCCGGCAATAGCAAAAAAGTTCGTAAAGGTGAGCACGTCTGTCTATTAGGATATCGAAATGATAAGAAAAACCGTTTGGACGGCACTGTTTATAGCATTCAAAACAGTGGCAAACATATCATCGTAAAGTTCAATATTACTGATGTACAGGGGTATAGTGGCAGTCCTCTGCTGAATACGAAAGGTGAAGTTATCGGTATTATCTGTGCTGGAGGTCCACCAGTTGATGATGGTGAATTCATTATGAGTACAAACATTGCCTCAAATCTTCTCAAAAACTTGTTGAATGAAACCCATGAAGTGGAATCACTTGATGCATGGCTAAAGCGATCACGAATATATGCTTATGTAAAATCTTCTGATGCGTATCTTAGCCGAGACCACGGCGACATTAAGGAGGCAATCGCACGTTACGATGATGCCATAAGACTCAATCCAGATTTGGCTGATGTTTACAGAAACAGAGCCTTATTGATGTACTCCTTAGAGAAACGGGACGAATACATGCTCAATACACTCTCAGCTCATAAACTCAATAGAGAACGATTTAATCTTAAACGTATTGGCTTATTTTTTTCTTGGCATCTACGATTTATCAGATTTTCTTTAGTTTTAGGTTTTCAAAAACTCATAAGGAAATTAGTCGGAGAAAACACTTGGTTCGAAGTTCAAGCACAGGTCAGATTCCGTCTTGCCAAAAGTAAAATTGCAAATGGAAAAATATCAGATGTATTGAATATATATCAAGCAATAATTGATGACTTTACTGAGGTTATCAACGATAAACCCGGTGAAGAGAAGCGGAAGTATTTGGATGCAGCAAGAAACTCATATAAAGAGGCAATAGTCCATCTTTCCGAAGTTATAAAGAAAAAACCGAAACGGGCAGTGCCCTATTACCACAGGGGAAAAGCAAAATACATTTTCGGAGAGTTTGAATCACAACACAAAGACTTGAAAGTAACAAAAAAATTGTTTGAAGGGACGATCAACGACTATAGTGAAGCAATCAACCGCAAATTAAAAGGACTATACATCTATAATCACATTGGACAGGCGAGACATCAGTTAGCACAACTTGAGAGTCAACAGGGGAATACGGAAGCAGCCCTAACCCTATATCAAAATGTCATATCAGACAGCGATGAAGCAATCCAGTCAGAAATGGAATGTGACGCTTGTCGGTCTGCAATCCATCACCATCGCGGTGCTGCCAAAGCTGCCCTTGAGGATTATGAGGGTGCGATTGAAGATTACGATATGTCTATCAAACTAAATCCAAAATATGCAAAGGCTTACTACAATCGCAGTAAAGCAAAACAAGCACTCGAACAGCATGAAGCAGCAGAAGCAGACCTTGCCAAAGCAAAAGAATTAGAACCAGAAATAGAAAAACGGAATTAGTTGTTTTGGGATTTGACCTATGTTGAAATTGATTAGAAAACCCCTCCCAGAAATCAGATTTATGGTATAATTCCACTAACAGAAGAAATATAATCCGTTATAATATCCCTTAGATTTCATATTTACCAGTAAATGTTTAACTCTCTTATCTGAACACCCACTTATCTATGCAGAATTATGCACCCATTTCACAGTTTCATTGCGTCCTATAGGGTAAAATCGGAGGCAATCCATGAAAAACAGTGATATACAATTAATCCACCTTACGCTTGATGGTGATGATGCCGCCTTCACGAAACTCGTTGAGAAATATCAGAAGCAGGTACACGCGTTGGTGTGGCGAAAAATCGGGGATTTCCACATCGCCGAAGAGATTACACAAGATACATTTCTGAAAGCGTATCAGAAACTCGCATCACTGAAAAAGTCACAAAGTTTCTCAGGTTGGCTTTATGTGATTGCAGCAAATTGCTGCAGTAGTTGGTTGCGTCAAAAGCAACTGCGTAAGCAATTGTTAGAGGACAAGGATATTGCACATCCCGATAAAGCAACCTATTCTGAGCATGTGCTTGAGGAAAATGAACGGATCACCACAGAAACACAGCGCGACGTCGTCAAAAAATTACTTGCGAAGCTTGGTGAAAGTGAACGCACTGTCGTGACATTACATTACTTTGGAGAGATGTCGTGTGCTGAGATCGGTGCCTTCATGGGTGTATCGGCAAATACGGTTAAGAGTCGACTGCGCCGCGCGCAGCAGCGTCTACAAAAGGAGGAAACGATGATAAGAGAGGCTTTAGACAATTTCAAAATCACACCACATCTTACTGATAATGTCATGCGTGAGATTTCGCGCATCAAACCCGCTACCCCGACAAGTAATAAACCTTTCGTCCCGTGGGCAATTGCTGCTTCTACATTGGCAGTGGTGTTGCTCATGCTCGGTTTTGGCAATAACACATACTTGACGCGTTTTCAGAAACCCTATAGTTTCGATGCCACTGCAGAGATCGCAATCGAGATCATTGATGCACCTATAGTAGCGAATCTTGAATCTAAACTTGATGTGCGAACACAAGCAAAAAACGCAAATGTATTGGTAAATCAAAATGATCCTGAAAATCAACAAGATGATAACAGCACCACTATATCTGAAGATGCACAAAAAGAGGAAACAGTGAAAGATTACACACAATGGGAATTACCCAATAAAGCGAAAAAGCGTTTAGGAAAAGGTGAGATTAGAGAAATTCAGTTCTCACCTAATGGTAAACAACTTGCTGTTGGCACTGAAATTGGTGTGTGGATGTATGATGCGGAGACAGGTAAGGAAATATCACTATTGCCGGGAAGATGTGAATCGCTTGCTTTTTCGCCTGATGGACGTTTTCTTGCTAATGGTGGAGGCGACCCAAGTAGCGCGATAGGTGGCACCCGATGGGAAACTGGATTCCAGTTGTGGGAAATAGATACAGGACAAAAAGTTACACTACACACTCGGCTGCCGGCTGCATCGGAGCTTTGGTTCTCCGATGACAGCAAAACACTTGTCGCACTGAATCAAGCAGGAGACACGATCTATTGGGTAGATACCGATACCGGAAAAAGTCGCGTTAAGAAGTTTGAAAATCGACTCGATTCACATCCCTATGATGTTTACGCACTTACACACGACAAAATTGCGGTAGCTGAAAATAGTGGAATACTTGAGTTGTGGAACTCAGAAACTGGCAGAAAGCTGTCTACACTTACAGGACCAGCAGAAAGGATTCAAGCAGACGATATTATAGGACCCTATTCTAACCGTGTTATATCCTTGGCATTCTCCCCAGATGGCACGCATCTCGCTACTGGAAGATTAGATAGAAGTGTACGGTTATGGGATACGTCAGGTAACAGTGAACCTATCCTGCTTCAAAAACAATCGTTAAGTGGGGATTTGTTGCGAACCCATCAGGAGTTAGTTGGCGGTCCAGATGTCTTGTTATTCTCTCCGAATGGAAAAATCCTCGCATGTGGAGCAGGTCAGCATGTGAAATTATGGGATACTACCACCGGTGAATTGATCACTACCTTTACAGCACATATCGGTTTTATTGAATATTTAGCGTTTTCAACTGATGGCAGCACGCTCGCGAGTGCAAGTAATGATGGTACAATCAAGTATTGGAACATCAATACAGGCAAACCGATTCAATCTCACATTACCAGACATATACCTTGGGTAATAAGCACAAGTTTTATTAATAATAGCTCAACACTTGCTTGCGTTGATTATGGCGGCATGATCACTATATGGGATTTGGAAACATCACAAATCACCACACACCGAACTAAGACTGCTTTTGAAAATACGAGATGGGAGGCTGAATCAGAGCCATTGGTATTTTCACCCGATGGAACAAAACTTGTCAGCAACGGGGTAATGAATGACTCGACAGCCCCGCTGAGACTGACCTACCTGCTTCGCTTGTTTGATGTCAGCACTGGACGTGAGTTGAATACCTTGGTGTATACCAATGAAAATTCCTCAGAGATAGAATTCTCACCTGATGGAAAAATGATAGCCTTCGGTGTTCATAGTCATACTTATGGAAAAATTCGCTTATGGAATACAGAGACCGATGACACCTTTGATATCCAATTTGCGGATCAATCCGAAGGGCTGAGTGCTATGGCATTTTCTCCGGACGGATATAGACTTGTAATAGGGACCCATGAAGGAAAGGTTCAGATGTGGGATGTCAAAGATGGCGTTTTGTTAACCTCCTTCTTTGACGAACAACCTATCGAACACATTATGGATATAACAATCTCTTCAGACGGATCCTTAATTGCTGTAGTAATGCAAGAACAAATTCGTCTGGTGGGACGAGCGAAACAACCGCATTTTAATGAAGCGTCCTCTGGAGCTGATACTTTTTGGCTTGAAGCTATTTTTTCACCAGATAATACCGTGCTTATTCTCAGCCTTATTGGTGGGGGAATTCAATTACGGGATGTAGCTACGGGAGAAGTACTCACTACACTTGAAGGGCATACTGCTTCACCGTATGTGTTTTCATTTTCACCTGATGGTAAAACGCTTGTTAGTGCGGGGTATGATGGTGCAATCCTTCTGTGGGATTGGGAGGAAGTCCTTGAGAGTTTAGAACAGTAAGAGAAAAGTGTGAGGTGTTTTACCGTTCTGACTCCAACCATTTCTGCACCCGTGCTAATTTGTCAGTGGCGATGTGGGCAACATTAGCATCTGTTGGAAAGTCTCCGTTTTGGACTTCTTGCTTATACTGACATATTGCTTCAAAGGTGAGTTGGTTGTAGTCTTGATAACGTTTTGCATGTCTGAAAGATGTACCTATCCCTAAAACATCGTTGATAACAAGCACTTGTCCATCACAGTATCTACCTGCCCCGATACCTATAGTCGGGATGTCCAGGGTATCCGTGATGATGCGGCTAATCTCTTCGGTGATCTTCTCAAGTACGATGAGTTTTGCTCCTGCGTCTTCAAGTGCTGATGCGGTTTGAATGAGTTCCTTGGCATTCGCAACCGTTTTCCCGTGTGTTGATGCCCTTGTACCGTGTATCTGCGGGGTGTGTCCGATATGTGCGCAGACGTCTATCTCTTGCTCGGTGAGAGCGGTAACAATAGGGACTTTTTCTGTTCCGCCTTCTAATTTAACAGCATCAGCTCCGTTGTCTAAGAAGAGATTTGCATTCGCAACGGCTTGCTTGGAATTTTGGTCAGAGGCATAAGGCATATCGACGAGGAGGTAGGCATAAGTCACACCACGACGTACAGCTTTAAGGTGATGTAGCATATCCGCCATCGTCACCTCCATTTCGCTTTTGTAGCCGAGGATATTCGTACCGACGCTATCCCCCACAAAAACGATGTCTATGTTTGCGTCATCCTGCAGACAAGCTGTGGGATAATCGTAACAGGTTAGCACGGTGATCGGTTGGTGCTGCTTTTTTTTACTATGAAGGTAGGTGATGTCTTTCTTCATTGTTGAATCTATCTTCCCAAGACCTCTGCAACTGTCTCTCCGATGGTGGTGAGGTCATCTGCAACGGCAATTCCAGCATCTTTGAGTGACGCAATTTTATCGGCAGCGGTGCCTTTTCCCCCAGAGATGATAGCACCTGCATGTCCCATCCGTTTGCCGGGTGGAGCAGTTTGTCCGGCAATAAAACCGATCACAGGTTTTGTCATTTCGGTTTTGACGAACTGTGCAGCTTTTTCCTCGGATGTTCCACCGATTTCACCGATTAAGACAACTGCGTGTGTGTCATCATCTTCCTCAAAACGTTTGAGAACATCAACAAAGGTTGTCCCAATCACAGGGTCCCCTCCGATCCCGACACAAGTAGATTGTCCAATACCGAGCTGTTTCAATTGATACGCGGCTTCATAGGTCAACGTCCCGCTTCGTGAGACTATTCCAACGTTCCCGGGTGAATATGCAAATGCTGGCATCACACCGATTTTACATTCACCTGGCGTGATGATACCCGGACAGTTCGGACCAATTAGTCGTGTCTGTTTACCATTTAAAAAAGCTTTTGCTTTCACCATATCAAGGATAGGGATGTGCTCAGAGATACAGACAATTAATTCAACACCAGCATCTGCAGCTTCCATGATGGAATCTGCGGCGTTGAAACGTGCGGGAACGAATATAAGTGACGTATCTGCTCCTGTTTCCGCAACACCTTGGGCAACAGTATCAAAAACGGGTATCCCGTTGACATCAACTCCGCCTTTACCGGGTACTGTTCCGGCAACAATCTGCGTTCCGTAATCCACACACTGTTCTGTGTGAAAGCGTCCAGAACTTCCCGTAATACCTTGCACTATTACTTTTGTATTTTTATTGACGAATATGCTCATATTTCTTATTCAATCACGAGATAACTAACGCTTTTTGCCTCCATCTCAATTGGAATCTCAACATTGTAGTTTCGGTCGATTTTGTACTCTTTGGGTTCTCCCTCTTTTTCCCGTATATTAGCAGTTTCAGACAATCCGGTATAATATAACGGCAGTTTCAAAGTGGTCTCTTGCGTTTTCTGCGTAGGATTGTAGAGCATCGCGAGTCCACAGGGACTGATTTGCGCGTTTGCGTGGAGTATACAATCTATGGAACGTCCATCTGGTCGTCGCACATGAATAACATCAGACTCTAATATTGTACGGTATTTTTTGAAAAAGTCAACCCATTTCTTAACGACTGCTTTCGTCTGTTCAGTGTCAAAAAGTCGTGGACCGCGATAGCAAGCAATCACACCACTACCGAAGTTCTGTGCAAGATGTGATTCGTAGTCATCAAGGTGTTCGGAAAGCGGTTCGAATGTTGCGGCTTGCCCACCACCGTGATACTCGACCAATGGAACGAACATCCACCCCATACTTGGCGTTTTCTCGTAAGTTCCATCGTAGATATTCTGCCGTGCAATCAGAATTTGTCGCTCGCGTGGTAAACTAAAATTCGTTTCTCGATAACCCATACCACATTTGTTTGAACCGTTGAGATAATAATTGTCTGGTGAATTGATATAGATACCGCGTTTTCGGCATTCATGGTAAAAATTCACACATGCTTCCCACTGGCGCAACTGCGAATCTGCCAATCCGTTATGGTGTTTGTGTTCTGTAGATGCACAGACATCACCGTGATAAGGACCATCTGTCTCTATGATATCCATACCCGTCGCATCCATGAAATTTAACACACGTTTGACATATCCATCTCCCCATGCACTTGCAAGACAAGCACTCTGTCCAAATCTACTTCCTGGTTTGCCAGTTTCTGGGTCAATACAGTTGAACTCTTCCCCCACACCCCGCGAAGCACACATCAGTGTATAGCCGCCGAGTTGAATCCCTTTACTATGTGCGTAATCTGCCAACTCCTTCATTCTGGCGATGTATTCTGGGTTTTCACTTTCTATATTGTATCCACTGCCGAAGGTCATAATCACCATTTCGAAACCGACTTCAGCACACTGATCGATTGCTAATCGCACAGCGTCCGGTTCTGCACTCCGCACATGCATAAGAATAGGATTTTCCGTGATCTGTGGTGCGACTGTGCGATACATCTTACGGCGTGCGAGTCCTTTTCGTTCACGGTCATCGCTATCGTGTAGAATTTCGAAGGTGCGAAAACTTGTGAAAGTCTCTCCCTGTTGTAGAATCACACCAGGACCGAGGGGATAATGGCTTTTCATCAATAACGGCATCTGATAGCGATAATCCACCTGTGTCAGGTATTCTTCATCCGGTCCCCATTCTGTCGTTTGCATTCTACTGAAAGCATAATCGCTCTCCACCTGCAGCCGATGCTGTTCCTGCTCGTTGACTGCAAGAATTTCACAGCTTAAGGCATCCAATTGAATCGGTTTTTGCCCCTCATTGTGAATAGTAATCCATTTGGATAGCACAGGAATACCTTGATATAGTTCATAATGCACGCTAACCTGAAGTGAATCAATGGATGGCGGTGGTGAGAACGTAACCGATAGTGTTACACCTTCTGGCGGATATACTGACGGTGTTGTTGAACGTCTTTTCACCCACGGATATGGATTTTTAGGCTCACCGACTTGATACTCTTGAAATTGAAATGCGTTTTCGTCGGTGGTCAAGTCTGCGATCCATTCCTCATCAAGATAGGCGTAATCGGGTTGTCCTTTCAATCCACCTACCTCATATTCGTGTCCATTAATCGAAAGAATCGCCTCTGGTTTGATACCACGTAGAAGACTGGTTTCTGTGATTTGATTGGTATAATTGACTGTTGCGAAATTCGGTGCGGTGACGAACCTTCGTTGTATGAGTCCGTTTGTGAGAATAAGTGTATTGTCCGTTTCTTCTACTGAAGCGGGTTGCGTGTATGGTTGGACTAACCAGTCGTTTTGTTGTGATGTGTGTTGCATGTTGTATCCTTTTATATTTTAACGTGATCTTGGTGTACACCGATCGGCAAAAAACCGCAATCCCATTATGCAACTTCCTCAAATTCTGCTAAGTCGCGTGCATAATCAAGGCAAGCATAAATCTGCGTTGTTTTGATATCTGGAAATTCGACGATGATTTCGTCAGTCGTATACCCCGCAGCAAGGTAACCAAGAAGAAGACTTACAGGAATCCTCGTACCTTTTATACGTGGTCTACCCCGTAGTATTTCTGGTGTGCTAACTATGTGGTCTCTCCAATTTATAGGTATCTGTAATTCTTCAATAGTATTACATTTTCAAATTCGCCCATCTGGTAGTGAGTTTATCATGTGCTTCAACAGCGGCAAATTCTTCAACATAGTTTAGCAGATTCTCCATGAAAAGTGCTGCCATGTCTTTCGTATTGTCATCGTTGCCTACGACATGATATTTATCGGGTGCAATTGCCATCATCAGGAATTTCCCTTTTCCGTAAGTTGCTTCCATGATGACAGGTTCTCCTAAACTTTCCATCAGCACGTCAAATCCTCTTTGAGAAGCGATGACTTCCCAAACAGTAGGCCAACCTCCAAATCCCCAGTCTTTAAAGGATTCTGGATCCATACGGTTGGGTTTGTTAAAGAGTAGATGATCCGCTTCCAATATCTCAAAATCTGTGCTGTCTCGGTCACTCCGGACACAACTCAATTCAGGGGGCAGCCAATCTACATTTGCTTCGTTTTGATCAGCTTGGGTTGGTTCCCAGACGATACCTCCATTTTCAACGAAATCCTGAATAACTTGTGCATTGTTATCAAGGCTTTGGTGAAGCACAGCACTGTTGGTCGTCATACTACCGATTAAGAAGATTTTATCATCTGCTTTGAAATGTAACTGTCCGCCTTCAAGGTCATCTGTGAGATCATCATACTCGACTTTGAATTCATCCAGAGTCTGACGTAACGCATCAACCTTTGTCCATTCGTCAGCAAAATCAACAACGACAATATCAGCGGCTTCTACAGCCATTACGCCTATAACGAGTATCAGAATACAGTACCATACAAACAATCGGGATAGCATAAGTTTATCTCCTTACTGTAGTGTCAACTATAATTGATGAAACACGAACTCTGTAGGAGCGATCTCCGAATCGGGACTGATCGGGAATCGGAGTTCCCTCCTACGATCATAGTGTCCAGTTATTTGTAAAATCTACCATAAATCGCTCGAATTAAATGAGACTTACCGGAATCCTCGTGCCTTTTCATTAAGCTGCTATTCGTTGATGTAGTCTGATCGCAACTCAAACGTATGTTGTATCCAGCTGCCCGTACGTACATCAAGTTCAGCTTCAAGTGCCATAATATCTTCTAATTCACCATAAGTAGTAGAATCATCGGAATTTGCAAATTCAAATTCAACAAGTCGATGTGGGGATTCACCATAATAGTTGTCATAAGATGTTATTGTCTTTAGCTGGGGCGGTCCGACAGTTATTGAAGAAACGGAATCAACCCAATCCAGATATGCCTGTTTTCCACCAAGAGGATAATCTACCAACAGAACGCTTTTTACTTGCCAGTTACCATCCTCCTCTTTTTCATAATCAGAACGTTGGATAAATGTATGGGCACTTACTTTGCTTGCGTGGTTCGGAATGTCTCCAAGTATTCCAGCTATCTCTGGACGATTCAAGTATGTCGCAGCATGAAGATAACTTTTAAATTCGAACTCTACAAGTCGATGTGGACTCATGGTTTGATCAAGATTATCGTAAGACCGTATTCTGTCAATCTCTTCAGGTGCTTGCAGTGTTGCCGCTACAGAAGCCACCCACGCAATATAGGCATCTTTCTTGCCTTCAGGGTAATCAATTAACAAAACAAACTTGACAGGAATTTCCTCTACCATGCTATCTTCAGGTTGTACTGTGCTATCAACAACGTTTTGAATTGATTCACAACCGGTCAGTGCCATAACGGATATGGCAAACATAAGAATTAACACGTTTCCTATTTTTAATGTCATCATTTTTTCCTCCTAAGTAGATTTTATGGATTAATAGGTAACATTTTTTACGGGGATTGTATACGTTGTTTTTTGAGTTTTTCAATTTCTTGTGTGAGTGCTTCTATCTTTCTTTCAAGAGATCGGTCTTTTTGGCTTCGCCATGCGGGGACACCTATTGCAATTGCAATAAGTGCCATGAGAGCATAAGTGATATTTGCTTGTTGTGTCATTCGTTTATCAACGCTATCAAATCTTACATCAACGTAATCTTTGGTTCGTTTTTCAGATTCAGTGACAGCTTTTTTAACAATTTCTTCGATTTTATCAAGGTCTGTTGGTGTAAGATCGCTATATGCGGGTAGGACGATGACTGAAAGTAGCATTGTTAGAATCGTGATGTATTTCATATTTATCTCCATAAATTAAGACACATTGTGTTAGTATGCGCGTGCGAAAATCGTGATCTCATGCGCTTCTGCCCCGCAGACAATACACGTACCACCAGAATCGGGTTGCTCTATGGGGATACATCGGATAGTGGCTTGTGTGTCTTCTTTGACCTTATCTTCACATTCACCGTTTCCGCACCACCATGCACGTGCAAACCCGTTTTCAATAGTCCCTTTAAATTCATCATAGTCTTTAGGTTCAAAGGTGTTTTCCTCTCGGAATTCGGTTGCGCGTTTTAACATGTCCGACTGAATTGTCTCAAGCATCTTACTTGCAGTCTCGGCTACATCGGTGATCGGGATGAACGATTTGCCTTCTTTACCGGGTATATCTCGTCTTGCAAAGACGACCTGTTGGTTCTCAATGTCGCGCGGACCGATCTCTATCCGCAAAGGTACACCTTTGAGTTCCCATTCGTTGAACCGCCACCCGGGTGAATACTCGTATCGGTCATCAACATGGTAACGGATGTCGCCTAAAGTGCTGCAGATAAGGTCAACGGTTTCCGATACGTCCTGTTTCGCTTCCTCGTTATTTTTGGGAACAATCGGCACGATGACAAGTTGGGTGGGAGCAAGCCGTGGGGGTAGAACTAACCCTTGATCATCTCCGTGTGTCATGATAATTGCACCAATCATTCGTGTGCTAACACCCCAACTGGTTGTCCAGCAGTGCTGCTGCTTCTGGTTTGCGTCAAGATATTGTATATCAAAAGCTTTAGCAAAGTTTTGTCCGAGGTCGTGTGAAGTGCCTGCTTGAAGCGCGCGTTTATCACCCATCATCGCCTCAATCGTATAGGAGGTTAAGGCACCGGGAAACTTTTCACTATCACTTTTACGCCCGGGGATGACGGGTATCGCTGCTTCGTTGACTGCAAAGTCAGTATAGATGTCAAGGATGCGGAGCGTTTCTTCCTCAGCCTCTTCATGTGTTGCATGAGCAGTATGTCCCTCTTGCCAGAAAAACTCCATCGTACGCAGAAATAGGCGAGGACGTAACTCCCATCGCACCACGTTTGCCCACTGATTGATAAGCACGGGTAGGTCTCTATAGGATTGTATCCACTGACTATACATATAACCGATGATGGTTTCGGATGTTGGACGGACGACAAGCGGTTCTTCCAGTTCTTTTCCACCACCGTGTGTTACGATTGCAAGTTCAGGTTTGAAACCTTCAACGTGCTCTGCTTCTTTCTCAATGAAGCTCATCGGAATGAAAAGCGGGAATGCAGCGTTTTGGTGTCCTGTGGCTTTGAAGCGGATATCCATCTGTTCCTTGACGTTTTCCCAGAGCGCGTAGCCGTAAGGACGCACAACCATGCATCCGCGCACGGGTGCATAGTCTGCCATCTCTGCCTGTCGGATGACTTGCGTATACCATTTTGAGTAGTCTTCACTTCGAGGTGTAATTTTATCAAACATATTTTAGTTTCGCTTTGATTATTTATCGGTTAATGCCATGATTCCCGGCAAAGACTTTCCTTCTAAAAACTCTAATGATGCGCCGCCACCAGTTGAAACATGGGTAATTCTATCAGCGACACCAGCCTGTTGAATTGCTGCGACGCAATCACCGCCACCGATAATGCTCACAGAATCGGAGGCTGCGATTTGCTGAGCAACGGCTATTGTACCGTTAGCAAATTTTTCAAACTCATAGACACCTAAAGGACCGTTCCACACCACCGTTTTCGCATCGGTAATGCGTTCACCAAATACTGCCACAGTTTTAGGTCCTACATCCAGTCCTTGCCACTCATCGGGGATGCTGACTTCGTCTACAACTTTAGATTCAGTGTCAGGTTCAAACGTTTTTCCAACGACGTGGTCAGCTGGTAAGACCACAGTATCTGAAAAGCCGCGCTTCTTAATTAACGATGCTGCAAGGTCAAGTTTCTCTGTTTCAACAAGCGAATTGCCAATTGAAACACCCATTGCAGCGAGAAACGTGTAAGCCATCCCACCCCCAATGAGTAGACTATCAACTTTATCCAATAGTTTTTCAATCAGTGTGATTTTGTCAGAAATCTTTGCGCCCCCAAGGATGGCTACATAAGGACGTTGCGGATTCTCAAGAGTTATACTGAGATAATGAATCTCGCGTGCCATGAGTATACCCGCGACACACGAAGTTAGGTAATGTGTGACGCCTTCAGTTGAGGCATGTGCACGATGTGCTGTGCCGAAAGCATCGTTAACAAACACATCTGCAAGTGATGCAAGTTTTTCAGCAAACTCTGGATCGTTATCTGTTTCTTCTGCATAAAATCGCACATTTTCAAGGAGTAGCATCTCACCGTTATCTAATGATTCAACAGCATTTTCTGCGATTTCACCGATGCAGTCGTTAGCATGAGCAACACGTTTGCCAAGTTTGCGACTGAGGGCAACAGCAATTGGCTCAGTAGAGAATTTCTCTCGGTCAGAAGCGGAGCCTACTATGGGTCTACCCAAGTGAGTAATCAGGATGATTTTCGCATTACGGTGAATTAGGTCTAAAAGTGTCGGCAAAGCAGCAGTAATACGGGTTTCATCAGTGATTTTTCCGTCTTGAATAGGGACGTTAAAATCTACACGGACGAGAACCCGTTTTCCTGTTACATCAATGTCTGCTAATTCAAGTTTTGCCATTTTTCTGTTTTCTAAGTGATGAATTTTAAGGTGTTAAGATTTCGGCATTCAACAATGATTCGTTTAAAATTCCTCTATGCGTTATTTGATGCGTTCACTGTGAGTTCAGCTGCTTCAGAAAGTCCTTCAGCCAATTGTAAGTTCAAGTCCGATGCAGCGATAATCTGTTTTCCCAGTTCAACATTTGTCCCCTCTAATCGTACCACGAGAGGAACATTGAGTTTGACCTGCTTCGCTGCTTCAACAATACCGGTTGCTATGGTGTCACATTTCATGATACCCCCAAAGATATTGACGAGAACTGCTTTCACGTTTTCGTCTGCGAGGATAAGTCTAAATGCGTGTGCAACTGCCTCTACGGATGCCCCTCCGCCAACATCAAGAAAGTTGGCTGGTTCACCGCCCTTCTGTTTGATAATATCCATCGTTGCCATAGCTAATCCTGCGCCGTTGACCATACATCCGATATTTCCATCAAGTCGGATATAACTTAGACCGGACTCACTCGCCTCTAATTCGCTTGGGTCTTCTTCGTGTGGATCACGCATATCGGCAATTTCTGTGTGTCGCCACAGCGAGTTGTCATCAAGATTCACTTTAGAATCAAGGGCAACGATTTCTAAGTCATCATCCTCACCAACAATTGCCAACGGATTTATTTCAATCAACGAACAATCACATCCGACAAAGGTGTTGTAAAGCGAGATGATCAATGCAGTGGTATCTGGTATAAGGTGTCGGTAAGTTGGATCAGTAATCAGTTTGTATGAAAATTCGCGTGCTTGGAAATCGGTTAACCCGAAAGCAGGATCTATCTGAGTTCGGATAATTTTTCCAGGTGTACGCGCGGCGACTTCCTCAATATCCATACCCCCTTCTTCGCTTCCGATAATGGTGAGTTTGGATGTCTCTCTATCAAGCAACAATGCAAGATAATACTCTTCTCGTATTTCAGCAGCTTCAACGATAAGCACTTTTCTGACCAGTTTTCCCTCAGGACCGGTCTGAGGTGTCACGAGTTGCATACCGATCATGTCTGCAGCGAGTTGTTTAACTTCCTCTACTGAATTCGCGAGCTTTACACCCCCACCCTTTCCGCGTCCTCCAGCATGTATCTGTGCTTTGATTACAAACTTTTGGCTATTAATTGTATTTGCTATCGCTTCTGCTTCTTCAGGCGTTTCAGCAACCTTTCCGGGAAGTGTGCTAACACCAAAGGATTCTAATATTTCTTTCGCTTGGTATTCATGTATATTCATCTTTTATGTTGTCAGTGCAAGTCCTTTTATATGTAATAATAACTTCAGGTAGAATATCAATATGAGACAGGAAAATGTGTTACAGATTATACTATACTTTGATTGGTAATTGCAAGTATTTGATGATGGTTTACGTTAGAACAGATGAGGGCAGTTCCTGTATCACAGGGATTACATAGCTCCGTATTTTAAAGCCTTCTAACGTCTCATTTTCTACTCTATCTTCTGCTGTTTTGCGATGATTAAATACGACATAGTATCCTTTTACTGCTTTTTCCGATTTGACGTAGGCGGCGAGTTGTGCTTTACCTCTCTGATAACGGTTTTCTCCACTCCAAAGCTTAGTTTCAACGATATACTTTCGGTTATTGTGAAGTATAAGGATGTCCATCCTACCACGACCTGTTTGTACTTCAAGATACATCACACCGCCAACAATCTGAACAAATTGGCTCAGATAGGCGAAGAGAAGATGCTGTCCAACGTATTCTTGGGGTGTCTCTGGCACTTGTAGTATCTTGAAACCTGCGCGGGCGATAAAGTCACGAAAGTTATCAAGAAGTGCCTCCATCCGAATATCCCCTTCTGGTGTGACATAATCTCTAAATCCATCATGTGTGTCTTCCGGTAAGTAATCTTGTTCTAATCCGTTTACAAGGGGTTTAAAAGCTCGCATGATGCGATATTGGTAAATTGGATTGACTATTTCACACATCCCGTCAGCACCTTCACCAATTACACCATAGGTAGCAAGTTCACTGACGAGTTCATTATCAAAACTGAATTCTACACCTTCATCGTTGGAGGCAATCTTCATGAGAAGTCTTTCAAAGTTCCGGTTTTTACGTATATTCGTTACCAAATGACTGATATTGGTGTTACGTTCTTGAAGTAGATTGATATGTGCTATTGAAAAGTGATCCATGGTAATTGGTTCATTTTTGGGTATATCCATCTCCTCAGTGAGAATCTGTGCAAATCGGTTAACAAGCACGGGTTGACCAGCAGTCTGTTTATGAATTGACCCAATGACCTGCCTGTCAAAAGGTTGTCCAACTTCATTGGTATATTGCGATAGAAGCTCTTCCACCTGCTGAAGTGTGAAATTGTTTAGGTTGAACTCATCTTGTATATTGAAAGGTGAAATAGAACGATCATAATTGAGCTGCGTAATGTTCTTAACACCAACTATACCAACACTGTAAGGACAGCGTTCTCTGCCAGTCAGGTAGATACTACGGAGCGTATGCAGAAATCCTCTAAGTGCATCTGGGGGAATAGCATCAAATTCATCAATAATCATGACAAACCGCTGTCTTTCTAACAGTCTTTCAAGCTGCTTAAAATATCTCCCCATTGAAGGATGGTCAACAATCTCAGTATTATTCAAGAATCTGGTCATATCATCAGAAGGTTTACTTCCCAGCTTTTCATATACACTTTCAATGTTGGTACGAAGATCATTACAGAGATATTCATAGAAGGTTGACAAAGAAGTATCTACATAGGGTTCAAAATTGAGTTGTATTGGAAAATAACCATTTTCTTGACTATCAAGGACATCAAGCGCGTTTCTGAATAACGTAGTCTTGCCTGTTTGGCGCGGTGCAAATAGGACGATGTATCTCCCCTTTTTTAACCGGTCAACAAAATCTGTGAGTTCTTCTGTGCGCGCGACAACATAGTTATCCTCTGGATTTACGGGACCGCGTGTTTCAAACCATCGCATCTCTTAATTCTCCTAAAGTCGTTGAAGGAATTATATCAGATTGCGGTGTGAAAGTCTATAAGAAAAGGTGTGTATAAGAGGTAGGATTAAAAGATAAACCTTCTGCTTTCACAACGGACCTATCATCTTCAAGATGTGTAAGCAATGTTTGGATAGTTACATTCAAGATAGGATGCACAAGGTCAGGCGCAATTTCTGCTAATGGGACAAGCACAAAACGACGCAGGTGCATCTCTGGATGCGGGACAGTAAGATTTTGGGTTTCTACACATAAATCGCCATAGATGAGAATATCCATGTCGATTTCTCTCGGTCCCCAACGGATACGGTGTTCTCTGCCAATGTTAATCTCAATTTGCTTTAACGTATACAGCAGAGTATGTGGAGAATGGTGAGTTCTGATTGAGACGACACCGTTTAGAAAATCATCTTGTGCTTCATTTCCGACAGGGGCAGTTTCGTATAGTGAGGAAATCTTTTGTAAAGTGATCCCTTCTATCTCCGATAGAGCAGTGATTGCACTTCGGATATACGATAACCTATCGCCAATGTTGCTGCCGAAGCCGATGTATGCTAAATGCACAACGTTTGAGCCGTTAGAATGGAAAATTACTCGGCATATTTACGGATAGCAATAGAGGTGTTGTGTCCACCAAAACCGAATGCATTTGAAAGTGCGACATCAATTTTTGCTTCACGACTCTCATTTGGGACATAATCCAAATCACAATCTTCATCCGGCACTTCGTAGTTTATTGTTGGCGGTAGAAAACCTTTCTCCATTCCACCTATGCACCCGATGAGTTCCACAGCACCTGCAGCACCGAGTAGATGCCCAACCATAGATTTTGTAGAACTAACCGGTATTTTATAAGCGTGTTCACCGAATAAGGATTTGATTGCGTTAGTTTCAGCGATATCGCCATGGGGTGTTGAGGTGCCGTGTGCGTTGATATAATCCACAGAGTCTACTTGAAGTTTTGCATCTTTTAATGCGAATTCCATCGCTTTTGCTGCACCTTCGCCGTCACTTGGTGGAGCAACCATATCATGAGCATCCGATGTCATGCCGAAACCGATTATTTCAGCATAGATATATGCGCCGCGTTTTTTAGCATGCGAAAGTGATTCAAGGATAAGAATACCCGCACCCTCACCCATGACAAACCCATCCCTATCTTTGTTGAATGGACGGGAGGCTTTTCCAGGTTCATCGTTGCGTTCGGACATTGCACGCATTGAACAGAACCCCCCGAAAGCCAAAGGTGTAATAGCTGATTCTGTTCCTCCTGTAAACATCACATCTGCGTACCCATTTTGGATCAAACGTAATGATTCCCCGATGGAATGGTTAGCAGTCGCACAAGCCGTGACAGATGAGGAATTGGGACCCTTTAGGTTAAACTGGATGGAGACCTGTCCCGATGCCATATTGATGATCATATATGGTACCAGAAACGGACTTACACGTTTGGGTCCTTTTTCAATAAGGATTGCTGCGTTGTCCTCAAGGACACCGATACCCCCAACCCCAGAACCGATTTGAACCCCTGCCCGGTATGGATCAACACTTGACAGATCCAATCGCGAATCTTCATGTGCCATCATTGCGGCAACAAGTCCATATTGAATAAAAAGAGGTAGACGCGATGCTGCCTTCTTATCCAGATATTTCTCTGCTTGAAAGTCTTTTACCTCAGCGGCAATCTGTGTACGAAAATCGGTTGCATCAAAGGAAGTTAAAGCTTCGATTCCGTTTTTACCGATAGCAAGGGCATCCCAATATTCTTCTTTCGTATTGCCGATCGCATTGATAACGCCGATTCCTGTAATAACTACACGTTCCACGAGACCGATCCTTTTCTAAAGTAAGTAAAGAGGGCTTGCAGTTTAGGTCACATGCCCTCAACAGTTTTTTTGGAATGTGAGAATCTATACATGCTCATCAAGATAATCAAGAGCATCTTGAACCGTCTGAATTTTCTCAGCATCACTGTCAGGGATTTCGAGATCAAATTCTTCTTCAAGAGCCATGACCAGTTCTACGGTATCAAGTGAATCTGCCCCTAAGTCTTCCATAAAAGAAGCATCAGGTGTTACGTTATCTGCGTCAATACCGAGTTGATGTGAGATGATTTCTATAAGTCGTTCTTCATTTGTAGCCATTTTTATTTTTATCTCCTATCAAACGGGCGGCAAAATCTACAACAATAAGATAATTGTCGCAACCGCTCCTATGTTGGAAAGTCATGGTTAATCGGTAGAGTAAGTTACATAGTCCCTACGATAGACCAATAGTTAAGTTAACGTGAATTCAAAATATATGGTTAAAAAATCTTTATGAATACAATCTACAAGATTATAACTTGTGTAATGCTATCTATATGTTTATGTCTTACGGTATACCACAAATACCGCGAAAAATCAATTATGCTCATATTAGCCACCGATCGTTGCCAATAATCGTTGAATATCAAACCTTATTCAGTTAATCAAACAACTTGCCTGACAGGATTTCAGCCTTTGCTTCCGCAACTTTTGTTTTCACTGCTTCAGGTACTTTATTGATCAATGATGGGTTATACACCATGTCAATGGCTCTATCCGTTGACATGGTATAGGTGTATATTTGCGGTGTGAACGTTCCTTCTTTAACAAGTTTGGCAATTTCTACAAATGGACGTTGTGTAATCACCGCGTTTGCAATCACTGTTGTTGGGGAAACTGCGCTTTGGTCTCGGTTTGCCCCAAAAGTGTAAATGATATTTCCATCGGTGTGTGCTTCTTCTGCAGCCATAAAAACGCCTCTGCTGGCTATATCGGCATTGGGAAAGATAAAGTCAATCCCCTCGTTGATCTGTGCGATTGCGAGTTCCTTTCCTTTAGCAACATCTTCCCAATTCCCGACATAATCCCTTCGCACCTCTGCATCAGGGTTAACACTTTTGACTCCAGCTTCAAACGCGTCGAATGCGCTAATGACTGACGGAAAATCTTGACCACCGATAACACCTATTTTCTCTGTTTTTGTCATCATACCTGCGATGATACCTAAAAGATAGGTGGCTGGTTCAACTTGGAAGTTTATAGACGCTATGTTCTCCGCGACAACGTCACCGGAAGATATAACAAATACCGTTTCAGGAAAATCAGGGGCGACTATTTTTATAGGTGCTCCATATTCATACCCGTGTCCGAAAATGAGATTATATCCCTCTGTCGCTAAACTGCGGACATCTGCCTCATGTTTAGCGGGTGTATGGCTTTCAACTGGATTGATTGTGACATCAAGTTCTTCTTCAATCGCTAAAAGTGCGTCATAAGCCAAAGCATTCCAACCTTTATCGTCAGTAGAACCAGGTAAAAGCATGCCGACCTTATAGTCATCTGCTTCATGACTCATAATGTCAATCTTTTCGCATCCAACAAACACGAATGCGATTGCCAATAGACATAGTTGTAAGGCACAAATTGCCATATTATATTGTGATTTGTAAGGTATCTGTTTCATGAACACGTCTTTTCTTGCTGCTGAAAAATGTTCTATAGGTTTAAATTACATCGCCATACCACCATCAACCTGAAGGGTTTGACCGGTGATATAACGTGCGGCATCCGATGCTAAAAAGCAGACTGCATCTGCTATATCTTCTGGTATGCCGAAGTTCTGTAATGGAATAAGTTCAAGTATTTTATTTTGTAAGTCTTCAGGAATTTTTGCTGTCATGTCGGTTGTTATAAAACCGGGAGCGATAGCGTTTACAGTTATCCCTCTTGTTCCGACCTCTTTTGCGATTGTCTTTGTCAGTCCGATTATTCCAGCTTTTGCTGCGGCATAACTGGCTTGCCCTACATTCCCCATCAGACCGACTACTGACGAAATATTAATGATACGACCACTTTTCTGACGGATCATGGGGCGCAGCACTTCACGTGAGCAATACATCGTTCCTGTAAGGTTTGTCTGTAAGACAGCATCCCAATCTTCATCTTTGAGTCTCATGAGTAACATATCACGTGTAATTCCGGCATTGTTCACAAGAATATCTATTTGCGAGAATTGAGCGATCGTTTCCTTAACAAGTGCTTCAACGTCTGCCTTCAGAGAAACGTCTGCTGCCATAGCGTTTACGGTGTATCCTTTCTCTTTCAAGGCAGATTCAATTTGGGATACCGATTCCGTTGACCGGGAACAGACTGTAACATTCGCGCCAACTTCACACAGTCTATGTGCGATCGCAGCCCCAATGCCTCTTGATGCTCCGGTTACAATTGCCGTTTTCCCACTCAGCATGTCATCTTTAAATATTGACTTGACTGTTGCCATATCCATTATTATTCACCGTTTGCAAATTCGTCTGTCACGTTAGACAGGGATTCAACATCTTCAACGTTGAAGGCAATGCTTTCAGGTAATGTCCGTTTTACTAAGCCGGATAAAACCTTTCCGGGACCGACTTCGACAAAATCCTTAATTCCAGTATTGTGTATAGTGCGTAACGTTTTTTCCCACTGAACAGGTTCTGTTATCTGTTGAAACAGTAGATGTTTAATACGTTCTGTATCAGTTGCTAACTCCCCTGTAACGTTCATTGCGATATCAATTGTGGGTTGATGGAACGGTACTGAGTCAATCACATTTTGAAACTTCTGTTTTGCTGAATCCATCAGCGGTGAATGAAATGCCCCACTGACGGGCAGAATGCGACAACGTCTTGCGCCGATTTTGTCTGCGGCAAGTGCAACTGCTTTATTAACAGCATCAATTTCACCTGAAATCACTAATTGACCGGGACAATTGTAATTTGCAATTCTAACCACACCTTGAACCTTTTCACAAATACTTTGGAGTTGCTCTACCTCCATACCGAGGATTGCAGCCATTGTACCGTTTTGCTTTTTACCTGCTTCCGCCATAAACTGTGCGCGAGCACTTACTAATCGCAATGCATCTGAGAAATCCAGGACACCTGATGCGATAAGTGCGGAATATTCTCCTAAACTATGTCCTGCAACAACCTTTGGTGAAACTCCCGATTCCGTAAGCACATTTAATGTCGCAACACTACATGTCAAAATTGCAAGCTGTGTATTTTCTGTCTGTCTTAATTCTGCTTCTGGTCCCTCAAAACAGAGTTGACTTAATTGTCTACGTAAGAAGGTATCCGCTTTATCAAAAACGGATTTGGCTTTTACGTAGTTCTGTGCCAACTCTAAACCCATACCGACCTGTTGTGAACCTTGTCCAGGAAAAATGAAGGCGATTTCTGTCATTTTGTCTTAGTTATACTGTTTAATTACGTTTTTTATGATATTGACAAACTCGCCTTAAACACGAGATTTATCTGATATTATAGTCTCAAGAGTGTGCTACCCCATGTTAAACCTGCCCCGAAAGTTACAAGTAGTATAAGGTCTTCCGGTTTTGCACGTCCTTCTTGAATTGCCTCATCTAAGGCGATGATGACTGTAGCTGCTGATGTATTGCCGTATTTATCAACGTTAACATATACCTTCTCTCGTGGCACGCCAAGTCTCTGTCCCACTGCTTCAATAATCCGTAAATTGGCTTGATGTGGTATCAGGAGATCAATATCATCGACGCTGACATCTGCTTTCTTGAGCGCGCGTTCTGCTGCCTCTGGCATAAGTCGAACCCCGAGTTTGAAAACTTCCCTACCATTCATTTGGATTTTATTCAAATTCTGGTCAAGGGCTTCTGCTGTAACCGGCATCCTTGAACCCCCCGCGGGGATACCGAGTAGGTCAATATCGGCATAATCACCATCCGACCCGATGTAGGACGAGATGATACCTTTGGGTTCATCGGTAGCTTGAACAATTGCAGCACCCGCGCCATCTCCGAACAGCACACAGGTATTCCTATCGTTCCAATCAACGATGTTGTTAAAGACTTCACCACCAACAACAAGAATAGTATCATACTGTCCAGATATAATCAACCCATTTGCTAAATCCAGTCCATACAGGAATCCTGCACATGCTGCGGATATGTCCATGGCTGAGGCATTTTTTGCTCCTATTCCCTTTTGTACATAACATGCAGTTGAAGGGAAAAATGAGTCCGGTGTAACAGTAGCTACGAGAATCATCTCAATGTCAAGTGGGTCAATCTGTGCTCTTTTTATTGCTAATCGCGCAGCATGCACGCTTAGGTCTGATGTGGCGATATCATCCTCTGCGATTCTGCGCTCAACAATACCTGTCCGTTGCCGAATCCATTCGTCGCTTGTGTCCACCATTTTCTCAAGATCAAAATTAGTTAGTACATTTTCAGGTAGATAAGCACCCGTACCAGTAATTGCTGCATTTCGAGCCATGCTAATTATCCTTTTTGAGCCGATTATGACAGATCAATACTATAGAATTAGTTTCTAAGAAGATCAATCAGCGAAAATATTAATGCGAGTGTTTACCTACAACTGTTCTGTTTCTTTGCGAACTGAATGCCCCTTATAGTGTCCACAGTGCGTGCAGACTCGATGCGAAACCATCATTTCTCCACAATATGAGCAATCTGTAATGTCTCGACTTCGAAGGGCATGATGACTTCTTCGCATCCTTTTTTTCGATTTTGATGTCTTACGTTTTGGATGTGCCATTTTTTGGGGTTATCTCCTTACGATTTTTCTGTTTAAGTTCAGCTTCCGATTTTGCTGATGCAAGCAGTTGAGGAAGTTCGGCAAAAGGTGAATTGACACGTTGTACTTCAAATTCAGAATCCTCTACGTCAACACAGACACACTGTTCATCATTCAGGTTTACGCCACAGTCTGTACAGAGTCCAGAACATTCGTCTGAACATAAAGGCCATACCGGTATCTGTATTACCAATGCTTGTCTTGTATCTTCAGATATGTCAAATGTTTCACCATCGTAGTAACGTTCATCGTCTTCAAATCCTTCCGTAGATAGATCTTCAGGATTGTTAGCAGGTGTAAACTGTACTTCAAACAATCCGGCAATACCTATATTAAAAGGGTCAAGGCATCTACGACACTGCATCTCAATCTCAGCAGACACTTCAGCCTTGACGTAGATACTATCCTCACTGTGACGTAGTAATTGCACATATCCTTGTACTGGACCGACAAATTGTATTTCTGCAATATTAAACGCCAGTTGTGAAGCGTGAACTTCTATTTCGTGATTGTTAAAAACACCGTCTTCAATGTTTCTTGTGTCAAAAACTAACGTGTTTTTCATTTTTTCGTATTTTTCACTTTTTTTGCCGAAACTAAAATTTGTTTATGTTTGGGCAACTTCTTCTTCAATTCTAATCAGTTTCGCACCACCTTTAACAACTTCTAATTTGAGTATCTTTTCAAGTGCATCTTTCATGTTTTTTTCACGGGCATGATGCGTTAATAGCATCAGTGAGACGGTCTCGGTATCGTGTGGTTCTTTTTGAACAACTGAGGCGATACTAATATCGTAGTTTCCCAATATACTACAGATACTTGCAAGTACCCCCGGTTTATCAATCACAACGAAACGTAGATAGTAACGCGTCTCAATGTCATCAATAGGACAGACTGTAATTTCAGATTGTACGTTGTCAAGCCAGGCATGAGATATGTGTGAACTGATACCCAATTGTATAGATTTCGCGGCGTCAATAATATCCGCAACGACCGCACTGGCAGTAGGCATTTCACCTGCACCCTGTCCATAAAAAAGCGTTGGACCAACAGCCGAACCGATGACGCAAACAGCGTTATAAGCACCATTGACATTTGCCAACAAACTTCTATCTGGTAGAAGTGTCGGATGCACCCGTGCTTCTACGCGATTGTCATCAGTCAACTTGGCAATTGCCAGCAATTTGATAACATAACCGAGTTCACGCGAATACTGAATTTCTTGTTGTGAAATGTCGGTGATACCTTCAACATGGAATTGGTCAACCGGAATATTCACACCGTATGCAAGGGCTATGAGGAGCGAGAGTTTTTGTGCTGCATCAATACCTTCAACATCAAGGGTCGGATCGGCTTCAGCGTAACCTTTCTCCTGAGCATCCGCAAGCACATCAGCAAAATCAACACCACCTTCATGCATTTCTGTTAGCATGTAGTTACAGGTACCGTTAACAATACCATATATAGATTGAATTTGATTAGCAGTGAAACTCTCCTGGAGCGTTTTAATGATAGGAATTCCACCTGCAGTACTCGCCTCAAATTTGAGACTGACCTGATGCTTCTGTGCTAATTGAAATAACTCACCCCCGTATTCAGCCAAAAGAGCTTTGTTTGCGGTCACAACGTGCTTTCCATTTCGGATAGCACGTTTAATAAGCGACTGTGCATCGGCAATACCACCGATAAGCTCCACGACAATATCAATCTCTGGGTTGTCAACAACATCGGCTGGATCAGTTGTTAAGAAGTCGTCAGGTAGTTTAATGCCATGACGTGACGCAGGGAGTGTTCTTTTGACTACCTTTTTTAGAGATAGTTTGACACCGCTATTTTTTGATATGAGAGCGTTCTGATTAACAAGTATTTTGGAAACACCTGTCCCGACTGTCCCCCATCCTAAAATACCTATATTGATAGACGATTTATTCACGACTGCAATTGCCTCTTCTGTGATGTTCTTAAACAAAGAAAATCGGGCATCAGCATATAAATCCGCATAAACACCCGTAAAATCGGGGCGACTGGATTCGAACCAGCGACCTCTTGAACCCCATTCAAGCGCGCTTCCGGGCTGCGCCACGCCCCGCTATTAAGTTTGAATTACCCTATAATAGTACCATAAATTGACAGAAAAGTCAAACGAAATTGTATTTAAAGATTGTTGAAAGGATGTGTAAGGCTTTTGTAGATCGTATTCAAATTCTTGCATAAATGCGTGAACGACATCGCTGCGTTGTATATATTATGCGAAGCATCTGACAGCGAATTCTCTGTGATGTTCCTGTAATCTCATTGCGTTTCTCCTTTCAAAATCGTACCATATGGTACGAAATTTCGTACCGTGGTACGATTTGGTACATTGGCTTTGGCGTTAGTTGCAGTAAGGTTTTGTAGCGTGTTTTTTGACGGAGTCAAATTTTTTAAATTCCTCAATGGTACGAAATTCTCTGCATGTTGAAATATGCATGAAAATATTGGTTTTTTCTGATATAATGATAATTTCTGGATATTCTGTAGAATAGCATTGTCAACACTTTTTGCATAAACCTTTAGTAATTAATTTAATAACTTTTATTTTATTGTAACATATATAAATACAGATATCAAGTTAAAATTGAGGAAAAATGAATTTTTATTCATTTTTTGGTTGTGATGGTATGGCAAATGCTCATCTTAATGTTTGTCTAAATACAGAAGTATATCAAAAGGTGATCAATGAACGATGGGCGATCAATAAACGATGGGGGTTATAGTTGTCTGAGAAGGTAAAATCCTCTACTATAACACCTGACAAAGATGTTCCGCCTAAGGATGAATCTGCAAAAAGAGAGAAACTGGTCGGATACTTTGAACTCCTTCAGCATAATTCTAATTTTAGGTGGTTATGGTCAGGACAGGTCGTTAGTCTATTGGGTGACTGGTTTAACATAATCGCATCGGCTATCCTGATTCGCAGTCTTACCGATTCTGCTCTTGCTTTAGGTGTACTGTTTACGATTCGTATGCTTGCACCTTTTCTCATCTCTCCATTAGCTGGCATTTGTGCGGATCGATTCAACAGAAAGCACCTTCTGATCATTACGGATATTATAAGAGGTATACTCCTAATCGGGTATCTTTTTGTGCGAGATGAAAACGATATATGGCTTCTGTATCTCCTTGCTGCACTTCTATTTGGCGTCAGTGGATTTTTCAGTCCTGCCCGAAGTGCAATTCTACCTGATATCACTTCACCACGCGAACTGGGAACAGCAAATGCGTTGAGCGCAACAAGCTGGTCAGTTATGCTTGCTCTGGGAGCTGCTATAGGTGGATTGACGGCAGGTCTGTTAGGGGTTTACACAGCTTTTGTAATTGATGGGTTAACTTTCCTCATTTCAGCGGTATTGTTGTGGCAGATTAGACTTCCGAAACGTTCTGAATCTCAAGTCGAACTACCGACGCGTGCAAAGTTCGTTACATTTCGCTATATGTTTCAACATCCCGATATCTTCTTCCTCACGCTCCATAAAGCAGCCATCGCACTCCTCTTGTCTTCTGGATTTCAAGTTGTGCAGGTTGAGATTGCAAAGACAGTCTTCGTTGTTGGGAAGGATGGCGCAATAAGCTTAGGACTGATGTTTTGTATGGGTGGTGTGGGTAGTGGCATAGGACCGATTATTGCAAGGTATTGGACAGGGGACAGGGATAGACCGTTGCGCCAAAGCATCAGTCTCGGTTACCTAATTGGATCAGTTGGATTAGCAATCACTGCACCGCTTGTGAGTTTAACGATTGTGGTGTTTGGCGGGTTTGTGCGTAGTATCGGTGGTGGCATTGCGTGGGTGTTCTCAACACAACTCCTTCTTCAACGGGCCCCGAATGAGATCCGAGGTCGGATATTTGGAACAGAATTTGCACTATTTACGTTAATGGGTGGCATTGCTACTGCCATTGTTGGTGCAATGATTGATCTGTTTGGCGTCATGTATGTTCTGTGGGGAATGACCACACTACCGCTCATTCCAGCAATATTATGGTGGTTGTGGCAGGCACGATTTACCAGAAAAGCACAGAAACAGTAGTTTATTTATATCAAGATTCAGAGATAGATGAAGGTTTACTTTGAACAACAGGGATGAGGTAGGATCGAATGGTTACACCTTCAATCGTATCCGTTTCAACACGCGATTCTGGATTCGTGCGGTGATCAAAAACAACATAATACCCTTTATCAACTTTTTCAGATTTGAGATACGCTACCAGCTGCATCTTTCCTGCTTGATGATACCTTTCTCCTTCCCAAATTTTGGTTTCTACTATATATTTTCGTGAGTTATAGAGAATCAACAAGTCAATCCTTCCTCGACCCGTTTGAACTTCAAGGAACATACTTGCATTTATAGTTCTGATGAAGTGATCTAAATATGCATAGAGTAGGTTTTGCCCAACAGATTCTTGCGGTGTTTCTGGAACTTGTAATATCCGAAAACCTACGCGAGAAATGAAATCTTTAAAGTTGTTGAGTAAACTTTCAAGTTCAATTTCACCCGAAGGTGTGACATAGTCAATGAAATCTGCATCGGTCTCTTCAGAAAAATAGTCATTCTCTAAACCGTTTATTGTTGGTTTAAATGCTTGCAAAATGCGATGTTGGTATATCGGATTGACAATCTGGCACATTCTGTCAGGACCTCTCTTAATGACACCATACATGGTGAGTTCATTTATTCTGTCATCATCAAGAATAAATGGAACACCTCTTTCATAAGAAGCAATTTTCATCAGTAATCTTTCAAAACGACGGTCTCTACGAATATTTGTCAGAAGATGTTCAATATTGGTGTTTCTTTCCTCAAGCAGTTGTGTATGTGCATCTGCAAAGTGTGCCATTTCAATTGTATCGGTTTTAGGAATGTTTAATTCCTCTGTCATTATCTGTGCTGCACGGTTAACAAGGAAAGGCTGTCCTGCTGTCTGTTTATGTAATGAGATGATAACTTCTTGGTCAAAAGGTTGCCCGACTTCATCCGTGTATTGCGAAAGTAGTTCCTGCACCTGTTCCAACGTGAAGTTTGGCAAGTTGAATTCATCTTGGATGTTAAACGGAGAAATTGAACGATCATAGTTGAGTTGTGTGATACTCTTTACCCCGACCATGCAGACACTATGTATACATCTTTGATTATCAGATAGGTATATATGACGAAGTGAATGCAGAAAATCGCTCACGGCGGTTTGAGGTATACCATCAAATTCGTCAATTATAAGAACGATCTTTTGCCTGACTTCTTGCTGGATTGAAAGAAAGTCTGTGAGGGACTCAAAAAATCTTCTCATTGAAATATGATCAACGATTGATTGGTCTTCAAGGAATTGTACTGTTTCCTCAGATAAACCTTCTGTCCGAGTTTGAATAACATTCTCAATTTCTTTACATGTTTCTTTGTAGAAGGAGATATAGAAATCCGAAGATGGTAGGTTATTATACGACTCAAAATTCAGTTGAATTGGAAAAAAGGATTGATCCTGATTCGTGAGTTCTTCGGTAGTAAACCGAAAAAAGGTAGTCTTACCTGTTTGGCGCGGTGCAAACAGAACAATGTATCTACCTTCTTTGATACGGTTAATGAAATCCCTGATTTCTTCTGTGCGTGCTACAATATAGTGTCTATCGGGATATACACGACCTCTGGTTCCAAAACTTCTCATTTTTCCACCTAAGTTGCTATCAATTATAGTCATGTATACGGTTTCTACGCATCCTCATCTTCAGAATAGGCATGACCGCTGAAGATGGCACGCACCTGTTTTGCTGTTTTTGGTCCTGACAACAACTGTCCAATTCTATCCCCTTCTTGCTCAATCAGTTTTTCAACATTTGTCAACACCGCTTTTAGTTGATCTCCGGGAAATTTACATGCTCCGTTTTCATCCATGTGTATGATCTCACCAGGGGCAACATCCATCCCAGCAATAGAAACTGGAACATTCACCGCATGCACTGCCTGGGCACCGTGTCCAGGACTAATACCGCTTAATAGATTTTGGAATTCCATCGGTCGAATTTCATCTATATCACGTGAAGGTCCGTTTGAGATCAATCCTAAACACCCTACAGATTTCATCGCAGCTGTCATGTTACCACCCGCTAATCCTACCTTATTGGCTATTTCTGGTGGAAACTTCTGTTGTAGCGCAAGAATCGTCGGTTTTTTTGAGACGTCTAACGCATCAACAACATCCATGAATGAGAGTTCAGAAAAGTTTGGGTCTGGTAAACCGTAGACACACGTCACAGCATATCCTGCCATTGCCCCTAATTCAGGAAACATGCATTTTACTGTCGTGTCCGTATACCAGTTTTCAGTCCAAGGGTTGTATAACCCAAGACAGAGTGGGTTACCCGGATAGGTTGCGACAACATTTGTGATTGAGGGTGTGTCATATTTCCGCAATTCTGCCAACATTTCATATTCAGTTAATGCCATAATATTCCTCATTTTATTGATATTCAAAAATTCAATTAAACCGGCAAAGTTCTACCAGCATAAGCACGACCTATACGCGCAGTTTCTTCACCTGAGCCACAAATCCTGACACCAGCATCAATGCTTGACTCAATTGATTCTGGAGATGCACTTTCCAAAAATCTAAGACCTGCTGACTGACATGCAGCAAAAACACGGTCTCTTGCGTCCTGAAGTTCTTGTGGTCTTGGATTGGGTTGATGTTTATAGCCAAATGACATGCTCATATCCCCAGGTCCCCATTCGGCAAATGCTATCCCTGGCACTTGAGCGGAAATTTCAACATTTGCTAATGCACGCTTATTCTCAAACTTTAGACCGAGTAGCAATTCTCCATTAGGATTTAGGGGCCAAGGGTCAGCAGTATCAAGGTATTGGTCCACCGAAACTCCCCATATTGGTGCAGCGGAACCTTGACCAGCAGAACCGCGTCTACCGACATCTAAGTGTGACCCAACACCGATCGTCTGGAAAGGGTATCGGCATGCTTCAACAAAAGCTCTGACAGCTTCAGGAGATTCCGCGTGGCAAAGCAGAAGACCGTGTACACCGCGTGCAAGGAGTTGTCGCATCTGCCAGCCGTTAGCACGAATAACATCCGCACTCACACCATCTACCGGTAGTTCGACGACCACTGCTGGCGTCTTGTGTCCACTATTGGTTGGACCTCCATCAGCAAGTCCTTTCATAAATTGATCTAAACCGGACAAATCAAAACAACCGTGTTCCATTCCGATATTGATATAATCTGCCCATGTCTTTGCCATTGCACGCCCAGCATCAAAGTTTAGGTCTGCACCCGTATGGCTTCCTGTGTAAAAAACCGGTTGGTCTTCAACTAATAATTCAATTGCTTTATTAACCCTCTTGGGCATTATTAAATCTCCTTCTAAACCATAGCAAAGTATCAGTTAATTGTAAAACATTTCAATATTCATTCTTCAACTTATCTTATAGCAATATTAGCAGTCTGTCAATTGAATTTCTGGCTGCAGCTGAAAACCCACTTGACAATTCCTCCTAAGTAATGATAAAATTTAAATCTATACTCAATGAAAGGAACATGATATGGCATCAAAAACAGAATTAAAATCAATGCTAAACGCACCCATAGCATTAGCACCGAATACATATTTGCACTTCTATAATGGCGGAAAACTTCGCGCAGAATTCATGGGGGAACCCGACCCGAAGGATGACTACTATTCTGAAGAATGGATTTTCTCAACAAACAGAGCAATAACACCAGGTAGAGATAACCCGCCAGAAAAAGGTTTTAGCAAGATCAATTTACCTGACGGAGAGGAGATCCTGTTAAAGGAATTATTGGACGCTTATCCAGAAGATACACTTGGGAATGCACATGTAGAGAAATTTGGCACTGATTTAGGTGTGCTTCTAAAGATTTTTGATGTCGGTGAAGGTGCACATATACCGATACATTGGCATCCAAATCCAGACTTCGCACAGCAGCATCTTGACTCACCATTTGGTAAGAATGAAGCATGGATTCTCATCGGAACACGTCCCGGTGCAAAAGCTTGGATAGGTTGGAAAGAAGCTATTGAAAAATCTGAATTCCGAAGATTGATGGAAGCACAAGATATTGAAACTTTAAGAAGCTTGATGCACGTCGTTGAACCGAAGGTAGGTGAAGTATATTTCCTACGGACACCCATCGTTCATTCACTCGGTACAGGACTCTGTGTGCTTGAACCTCAAGAACCGACGGACTGGAACATACTCGCTGAATGGGAAGGTTTTCCTTATGATAAGGAAGATGGACACCTTGGACTCGGATGGGATTTAGCTGTAGATTGTGCCGAATTTGACAAACTTGAACTTGATTATCTCAATAACTATATTCGCCGCACACCCGAACTCGTAAGAGCGGAAGGTGATAACCGTGAAGACAGAATCGTGCCAGAAGAAGCATCGAAGTTTTTCGGTTGTACACGGTTGACGGTCAATTCAACACTCAGCATGCCCGCTGGGAAAGGTTTCTATGCTCTTGTTACATTAGGCGGCGAAGGGGTACTCAGAGGTGACTTTGACGATGTTCCTCTCAAACGGGGTAAATCTGTCTTTATACCGAGATGTCTATCAAGTTATGTCATCGTCAGCAATGGCGATACACCGATGGAGATTATTTGTTGCTATCCACCAAGTCTGTAACGGAAGCATACAATGTTAGATTTTAAACCGCCGAAACCAAATCTGAAAGCTATCAGGGTCGCCAATGTTATTGTGCCTTTAGCAAACAGACTGTTTTCAAAAGGATTGACAATAGACATTGATGCAGAGTCTATTGACAGAATAAAATCTATACACGGAAATCCGACTTTAATCGCACCAAATCATGCTGCTTCAGATGATCCTACAGTTGTTTTTCTTTTGTCAAAACAGATTTCTCAACCGTTCTACTATATGGCAGCCAGAGAAACCTTTGACAAAGGGAAATTAGGCGGAATCAGAAGTTATGTTATGCAAAGACTGGGTGTTTATTCAGTGGTGCGAGGCACTGCTGATAGAAATGCTTTTAGAACCACGCGACAGATATTAGTTGAGGGTAAATGGCCTCTGGTCATTTTTGGAGAAGGAGAAATATCCCGACAGAACGATACCGTTATGCGTTTTGAAAGGGGGATCACACAACTCTGTTTTTGGGCAATTGATGATATGATAAAAACAGAGAAGTTCAACCCGTTGTATGTTTTACCTATGGGTATTAAATATCACTATACGCGGGATATGTGGCACGTCATTGATAATGCGCTCACAGCATTGGAACGTAATATCCTACCTGACAACGCACGTACACCAAATGAACGTTACCAGCGATTGCGGCGTATCGGCATCACTGTCCTGAAAACGCTTGCGGATGAATATCAATATAAGGTAGAGTCTACCTCTTCGCTCAATGAACATATTCAAGGGTTGAAGGAACAGATACTATCACATGCAGAAAAGATCATGGGGATTGAATCCGATGACGATGTACTGACCCGTGTCCGTGCCCTTAAGAACATCGTTGATGCTGAAGTCTATAGGGATGTTGAGCAGATGACAGAATATGAACGAAAAATACATGAGGAACAGTTACGGAAATTTCAACAGTTTTATCCAGACTTAGAACGACTGATAAATTTCATTGCAATAGCCGATGGCTATGTCGCTGAAGAGCATTCACCAGAACGATATCTTGAGGTGATATTCAGATTGGAAAAAGAGGTATTTGGCGCAGCTAATAGGCGTGGACCACGTGTCGCGACTATTCGGGTGAGTGATCCGATCAATCTATCTGAACGATACGAAACTTACAAAGCAAAAAAGAAAGAGACTGTAGAACAGATAACGACTGAATTAGAAACCCAAGTCCAGAACTTGGTTTTACTATAATCTTTCCTATAGGAGGAAAACATGGCAAAAAAATTGTCTATTGGAAGTTGGGCTTACGCATTTGGACCTTATGAAGATAACCCTGTCCCATTTGATGATGTCGTCAAACGACTCGCAGAACTTGAATTTGATGGGATTGAAATCGGTGCTTTTAAACCACATATTGACATCAACGATTATCCCATGAAAAGTGACCGTGATGCTGTCAAGGGACTGATAAGTTACTACGGTTTAGAAGTTTCAGGATTAGCAGCTGATTTTTGGTCACATGACGGACCAGGAACCGACGAAGCACAAGAGGACGACGCATATTTCAAACTCTTCAGACGGAACCTTCAACTTGCTCTTGATCTCGGTTCACCATCAATACGTGTTGACACAGTATCAGATCCTGAGAAAGAAATTGAAGGTGTTGAACGTCAGGAAGCATGGGATAGGATCGCAACCCTATGGAGACGTTGTGCCCAAGTAGCTGAAGACTATGGCGTACTGATGTTATGGGAATTTGAACCAGGCTTTATGTTCAATAAACCCAGTGACATCATAAACTTGCCTAAAGCTGTAGATCACCCCAATTTTAAGGTAATGTTTGATACATGTCATGCCCAGATGTGTGCAACAGTCGGCTCAAGACAGGTCGGCGAAAAGGAGACACTGGGGGATAATGGGGTTATTGAGCTTGCCCGTCAACTCAAAGGTGAAATCGGACACTTCCACCTTATCGATTCTGACAATACGTTACACGGAGATGAAACAAGCACGCACGCGCCATTTGGAGACGGTGTGCTGGATTTTGATGCTATCATACCTGTTATCATGGACGAAACAGGATACGATGGTGAATGGTTCTCAATCGACCTATGTTTTTGGCCAAATGCTTGGGAGGTCACGGAAGATGCAAAGAAATTCCTGACACCCTATTTAGAGAGATATTAGACGATAGTCCGTTCTAATTGTTCGGGTAAAGGTCGCGATTCGGAGATCGCTCCTACCAATACTCTGTTCTGTAGGAGGGAACTCCGATTCCCGACTATTACTTATACCCACAAGTTTAGTCTGGACTGTCCACTAGTGGATGAAACAGAGATAAACCCATGCTAAATCTGCAGTCTGTAGATGCAATAATTGATCTGGCATTCGCAGAGGACATCGGTATCGGTGACATTACAACCGAGTCTACTGTCCCTCCGTTACAAAAAGGTAAAGGATCACTCGTTGCTAAGAGCCCCGGTATTATCGCTGGTCTGTCTGTTGCAGATCGTACGTTCAAGAGGTTTGATAGCGATCTTGTTTTTGAGTCAATAGTTACCGATGGAGAGGAAGTCAAAGCAGGTGATTGTATTGCTACGGTAAAAGGCAGTGCGAAGTCTATATTGATAGTGGAGAGAACTGTTCTGAACTTTCTTCAACGTCTCTCTGGTGTTGCAACTTTAACATCAGAATATGTTGCTGCAGTATTGGATTATGATGTAAGGATAGTTGATACACGTAAAACAACACCGGGTTGGCGTGCACTTCAAAAATACGCTGTTCGTGTTGGCGGTGGAAACAATCACCGCTTCGGTCTATACGATGCAATTCTCATTAAAGATAATCATATTGTCGCAGCAGGTGGGATACGGGATGCAGTTAAGCGCGCACGTTTAGCTGCACCGCATACCACAAAAATTGAAGTAGAAGTTGAAACTATTGAACAGGTTTACGCAGCACTTGATGCAAAAGCAGACATCTTACTTTTAGATAATATGTCACCGTCTACGATGTCACAAGCTGTAGAATTAGTAGATAAACGTGCATTAACGGAAGCTTCAGGTGGGATTACATTGGATCAGGTACAAGCAGTTGCTGCAACTGGCGTTGATTTAATCTCTGTCGGTGCATTAACACATTCTGCAATGCCCATGGATATAAGTTTAAACTTGACACTTGTGAAAGAATAGACAAATTTCACTTAGTGGATAGTCCAGACTAAATAAGTAGGTCGGGTAGAGGAACGAAACCCGACACGTAAGGATTGTGACTATCCTGTCGCCAGTTAATATTTTATTGGCGCTTCGCTCTACCCGACCTACAAATAGCACTTGACAAAGACATAGCAGACATTAAAGGAAATCATATTATAATGCGACCCCCTATCAGCCGTGAAAACATGATTCGCGGTGTGCTTTTTTTTGTGTTGTTCACGATAATAGGGTTAGTGCTCAGTTTTGTATGGAGTAGTGGTGTAAAGGATCTCAAAGGAGGTGCAGAAGCATTTAAGAATGTCTTTGTAGAGATGCATTATGAGTTTCTAATAGGGGCATTCGTCTGTATGATTTTGGATTGGTTATGTGCAGGTCTGAGATTCCACGTTTTCATTAAGGTGGTGACGCCGACGATGAAATTCAGGAATAGTTTTCGGGCAATCTTAGCCACAATCTGCGTCTCTGCAATCACCCCCTTTCAGACAGGAGGTGTTGGACATCTTTACATATATGCAAGGTCAGGTGCTAAACTATCGGCTGCAATTACAGCAGGTATTGCTGCCTTTTTATCAACTTTGGTGATACTAATAGTCTCCGCAGGGGGTATACTTTGGATAAATCCTAACGTCATGCCAAAAGGTTCTGAATGGTTAAGTCTATTTAGTTTGTTGATATTCAGTTTAGTGTTTACAACCTTCGTGCTGTTGCTGTTTAAGCCAGAGATTGTTTTCCGTATTTTCTATTGGATTTCTGAGCATGTCGGTCGAAGAATCAAACCTCTTGCGCCTTTCTTGAAACGTGTCCAACTGAAAGCTGAACAGATCACCACTGAACACAAGACTTTTGCCAGAACGCTTATTAGGGATCACAAATTGACGTGTTTACTGAGTCTACTGTTAACCTGTGGATTTTTTGCCGCACGCATCCTCGGTGGTTACTATGTCATTAGAGCGTTCGGTTTGCATGCTTCTTTTTGGGACTTGACCGTTGTAGAGATGCTGTATAACTTTGTTGTGCTCTTTATGCCAACACCAGGTGCAAGTGGTTTTGCAGAACTTACGAAGAACGGATTGATGGAAAAGATAATCCCTAATACTTTCATACCCCCTTTTGTACTGTTGACAAGGTTCTTTGCAGTGTATAGCGGTGTCGTTGCTGGTGGGATAGTAATTTCACTGCAAATCGCTAAAGATCTAAAATCAGGTAAAAAAGATGTCTCTGAAGATTCACAGCAGCAGGTGCAGACTCGCGCAATCGGAGAATTTAAGAATGAGAAAGTACAGAGCTGACTCATTATTGTAACCCAAGTTGCCACCTAATGTAGCACATTCTGTTAGATTGTGCATAAGAGGGCATAAACTGGAAGCAGACGCTACAATATTGTCCAAAAGAGGGTGTTTCCAGACCAAAGTCTTGATAGGTAGCAACTTGGGTTGTGTAGAAAATACCAACAAGACAATATCCGTGAAAGGAGAATTATGAATAACCGAATTAATAAAGTTGATCCCAAGACAACAAAACTTGGTTGGATTGGAACAGGCGTAATGGGACGTTGGATGTGCCAGCATCTCATGGATTTGGGTTACGGCATGACTGTCTATAACCGGACAAAATCAAAAGCACAACCCTTAATTGATGATGGGGCAACCTACGCAGATTCCCCCAGTGAAGTCGCCGCGGATTCCGATGTGATCTTCACAATTGTAGGTTTTCCACCCGATGTCCGTGAAGTATACCTTGGTGATAACGGTATATTGAAAGGTGCAAAACCCGGTAGTATCATTGTTGACATGACGACCACTGAACCGTCCCTGGCACAAGAAATATACCTTGAAGCGAGAGAACAGGATATCTCATCTGTGGATGCACCTGTCTCAGGTGGAGATGTGGGTGCCCGTGAAGCACGACTCTCCATTATGGTTGGTGGGGACGAAGCAGCTGTCCAAGCCGTCATGCCACTCTTTGAGGCAATGGGGAAGAACATTGTACATCAAGGTGGTGCAGGTGCGGGGCAGCACACAAAAATGTGTAATCAGATTACTATCTCTGGTACAATGATCGGTGTTTGTGAAGGACTCATCTATGGACACAAAGCAGGATTGGATTTAGAAACGATGTTATCTTCGATTAGTGGTGGTGCTGCTGCTTGCTGGTCATTAGACAACTTAGCACCGCGTGTGTTACAACGGAATTTTGATCCTGGCTTCTTTGTTGAACACTTCATCAAAGACATGAGCATCGCATTGGACGAAGCACGTAAAATGAACCTTAGTCTTCCTGGACTCGCATTAGTGCATCAGCTCTATACTGCTGTGCAAGCACAAGGACACGGACGTTTAGGAACACAAGCATTGTTACTGGCATTGGAACAGATGTCAGGAACAGAGGTTAATTAGGGTTCTGTCAAGCCTTCTTCTGTAGGTCGGGTTTCGTTCGCTCTACCTATAAGTGTAAAGGTTAGGAATTTTCGATGCCAGAAACCCTCTTCAGTCCCGTAGGGACGATATGTTTATAGTTAAACGTTATACAGCCCCTCATTAGTCCCGTAGGGACGATATGTGTAGTAGCCCATTCTGATATAAACATATCGTCCCTACGGGACTGAAGAG
>JAJEJA010000095.1 GCA_022828145.1 Candidatus Poribacteria bacterium
TATCTTCCTCCAACCCATTCATCCCTCATTCCCTTCCCCCTACCCCATCCATCTTGACACTACCGTAGCACATTCATCCTTGATTGTGCTTCTTTATCCAACATGCAGTAAATACCTTACAAAGGACTTCATCTTACCAAAACCCCCTTCCGCGTCCTCCGCGATTCTGACAAATAGAGTGCAAAAACTTTACACTCCCCTTGCAACAACTGAGGTAATTCCCTTGACAATCCAAAATGTGTATGTTAAACAATGTGATAATATAAACACACAAATAGTTAACTGACACAGCTTGTATAGTTATTTGCTCAATTTACGTTAATCCACAACTAATTGGTAAAATTGGTAATTTTTCGATCGGAAAAACCCAGTCATAGAAAGGATTCGTGTACAGAAAAAATTACCAATTTCCTGAAAGCATCAACAATTTTGACTTGACTGTTTTATAGGATTTTGGTAGGATACTAAAATTGGTTATCCTACTTAGTACTATCTGAGAATTAGTATGAAAAATCTTATAAAAGAACACTTCTGGTGTGTAAAGCACATCAATATCTTCCGAGACCTATCAGAAATAGATGCACGTGCATTAGATCAAATCACTACATTCAAACAACTAAAACATAAGGAACGCATCTCAACAGAAAGTGTTTATCTGATTAAAGAGGGTCGTGTGAAGATTGCCGATAACGCATCAGAACCTGAATCAGAAACACCCAAGAATACTGACCCAGACGAAAAACAGAATACAAAAGAGGTATTGGAACAGGGGGAATTGTTTGGTGTTGTTCAAAATGATGCTGACGTTTTGGATGAAAATGTCCAGACTTATGCAGAGACTCTATCAGACGTATGTCTCGGTGTTGTGACGATTCGCGACTTTGCGTTTTTTCTCAAACGGAAACCGCACTTAGCCCTGCCTTCAAAAAGTAGGATGCCTAATATGTTTAGAAAGGTTAGAAACGTTTATCCATCTATCAAAGGGAAAGACAAACAATTGCCTGTCGGTTCATCTAACATATTCAAGCTAAACAAAAATCCAGACAAACTCAGTAAGAATCCCCTTAGTAACATTGCCTTCCAGTGTGCCTCATCTCGTCTTGCTTTGTTACTACAGAATATTGCAGAAACACCAGACAGAAGAGGTGTCGTGTTAGTACCTCGTCTATCAACAAAACGTATATCAAGATTAATCGGCAGTTCAACCGAGACAATAGAATCGCTTCTAAAAACGTTCGAACAGCACAATGTAATTAAGAAACGGAGAGGAAGAATTCAGATTTTAAATCCTTGGCAGCTAAAGAAAATCGCGGATGCGCGTATGAAAACGCTCGCTCCACTTCCAGAACCTGACACCGCTTCTGATGATGATTTTGGTCTGGAATTACTGGCAAATCTATCCAACGCTAATAACATTCAGACAGACTCAACAGTATCTAAAACGTAAACATAAGTTTGTCAACTTTCTCTTGACAAAAGGAGACCATGAACAACAAAAATCCATACCTACATTTAGACCAGCAAATGGTCGGCGATATTTATACAAGTCGTGAATCTATGGAAAACCTCACGGTGCTATGTGATGACTTCGGTTCACGTTTTGCAGGAACTCCTGAAGAGTACAAGGCAGCAACCTTTATTTCGGACACATTCACACGATACGGACTTGAGAACGTTAGATTAGAGGAATATCCGTATGCCGGATGGACACGCGGTCAAGCAACCTTGACAATCACCGAACCTATAGAAAGAACTTTACACTGCATTTCGCTACCCTACTGTCCTGAAAATGATATTACAGCTGAGCTTGTTTCTGTTGGACATGGCAGTCCAAACGAATACAGTAAAATTGAGGACACTGCAAAAACAAAGATTGTGATGGCGAAAAGTTCATCTCCAAGGAACCTTGGACGATGGGTACACCGAAAAGAAAAGTATGAACGGGCAGTTCTCTATGGAGCAAGCGCATTCATTTTTGTCAGTGAGCATCCAGGTGTCGGACCCGAAACGGGGAGTCTTCAGAATGATAGTCCCGCACCAATTCCTGGTATCTCCGTTTGTAAGGAAGACGGTGATTTTCTAACGCGATGTATAGACCGATACGGAAAAGTCAAAATGCGACTACAAACGACTGATATCAACGAACCACGCACATCTTGGAATGTTGTCGCTGACCTCCCAGGAAAAGAAATACCAGAAGAGATGATTATATTAGGATGCCATTACGATGGACACGACATAGCACAAGGGGCTCACGACCCAGCATCAGGCATGGTTTCTGTAATAGAAGCTGCACGGGTTTTAGCTACGTATGCTGCCGATTCACTTAAACGAACTATCAGATTCATCGCTTTTGGGACAGAAGAAATCGGTCTCACGGGAGCATCTCGATATACAGACGCACATGATGACGAGTTAGATAACATCAGATTCTTGCTGAATATGGATGCTGCAGGTGGAACAAGCAGAAAAGGCATCGTCCTGCATCATTGGGAAATATTGCAGCCGTTGTTTGAACGTTTTCAAGGGCATATACATGATGATATGCCTATAGGCCAGAAAGTGCATTCCTATTCCGACCACTTCCCCTTTTTCCTAAAGGGAGTGCCGACAAGCCACATGGGGGACCCTACATCAGCACCGTCAGGACGCGGATTTGGACATACCGCTTACGATACTCTCGAAAAGGTAGAATTAGACAACCTGCGACGAGCAAGTTCAATCGGGGCAAGGATAGCACTACGATGTGCCTACATCAAAAATATCCCCGCAAAACGGCGTTCTTTAGATGAAGTTCAAAAAATTGTAGACACAGATCCTGGTTTAGAAGGATACCGCATATCACTGAAATTGAAAAAAAACAGATAACTTGATCGTAGATCGACATAAAAAAGCACACTCGTCTGTATTATACAGATAGAATGTGCTTTTTTGATAGAAAACTGCAGGATATAATCTATGCTAATAATTGGCTTTAATATTTCCCCACGTGGTTGTCATCTTGTCCTTAGCTTCTACATCAGCAACTGTATTACCAAGTCCTTTCGTCATTAGGGTTTCAATCTCTGACTGGTCTAATGCCACACTAAATATAGCGACTTCATCTATAACTGCGTTCCCGAATCTCCCAGCACAGCATGAATCTCTACCAATAAAAACAGCACCCGCATCTGCATCAAGGGGAGTTTTATCGAGATTCATTGCACTTTCTTCTTTAGCATCAATGTAGATGAACCATTCACCGGTTGCACTGTCCCAGGTAGCAGTGTACATGTGCCACTCAGTAACATCTGCGGGACCAATTGCATTATCACTCCATGCACGCGGTTTGTTCCAACACCCACCATTGCAAATTGCCCAAGCGACATTCTTCGTGCCTGTGTTAGGATGCAAAACATAAGCATTACGTTTTTCTATCATCCAACCGTGCTGATTCCAATTCTCTGTCAAACTTTTTACCCAAAGCGACACAGTTATGGCTTCACGAGGGTTTTCATGTTCTGGTACTTCAACATGGGCAGCACTGCCATCCAATTCTAAGGCTTTGCCAAATTTACCATCAACCCATTTTGGATTGCCATGTACAATACCGTCTAATCCATTTTCTGAAGCGTCAGTAGCAACTTCGCCGCTTCCCTCATCAAACAACCATACACCAACTACATCATCAGGATCAATCGCTGCGTCGGATGTCGCTAACATTAAACTGAAACTTACACATAAAATAAACACAACTAAAATACCGAGTCTCATTGATTTTCCCTCCATTTCTTGAATAACATGTTGAAATACAATTAATAAACTATACTATATCCTATAATACCAATTATGTCATACCAAGTCAATTTAAAACTGAAGAATTGAAGAATGGGTAACACTTAAACTTTACACACCTATAGGTGTAAAGTTAAGGAATTTTCGATGCCAGAATCCCTCTTCAGTCCCGTAGGGACGCTATGTTTACAGCTAAACGTTATACAAACCCTCTTTAGTCCCGTATGAAGTTTAAATAATTAAAGGGGTAATTTCTTGTTTGCATAATGAAGGCATACCACTCTGCTGGCGAGGTTTCCTAACCTCGCCAAATTACCCAAATATTTTCTTTAACTTCATTAGGGACGATATGTATAGTAGCTCATTCTGATATAAACATATCGTCCCTACGGGACTGGAGAGAGGTGGGGTACACATTTTTCTATAAATATATCGTCCCTACGGGACTGAAGAGAAGACAAACCGTATAACCATAAGGATTCAGAGTGATTCATCAGAGTTTCTAAGTTTTCTTAACTTTACACCTATACACTTAAACTTTACACACCCAATGTATTAATGCTATAATTGAGACAGCAAACTTTAATTCTTAACCTCAGAAAAGGTATAATACAAAATTACAAATGACAGTCTTATCATATAGCAGATTACTTAAAATAGGACAGCAGTTTTCAAATCTCTGTAAGATCCGTAAAAGAACAATTCTAATCTTGATCATGATTTCTTGCTTCTTTGGTTTTATCAATACTGTAAATATATTGGCAGAACAGGACTTACAACGTGCTGTTACACAATCTCGGAGAACTGCCATCGTCAACGCAGTTGAACGGGCAAGTCCAGCAGTTGTGAATATTAGTGCAATTCGCAGTGTGGCGCAGCTAACACCCTTTGAAGAATGGTGGTGGGGTGACCTCCCTCAAGTTCAGAGACGATCCTTACGGGAAGTCGGTTCAGGTGTCATCATCAGTAAAGAGGGTCATATCCTCACAAACCATCACGTCATTGAGCAGGCAGAAAAAATCACTGTTGCCATTGCTGATGGGCGACAGTTTAAGGCTGAAATACTTGGATATGATTTCCTATCCGACCTTGCATTATTAAAGGTTAATACGAAAGAGGATTTACCCAAAATCGAATGGGGCAATTCTGATGACCTGCTTATCGGTGAATGGGCACTTGCAATAGGAAATCCTTTTGGACTATCAATCGGCACCGCACAACCCACAGTGACAATCGGCATTGTTAGTGCTACACAACGTTCTATGACTGTTGACAACCGATTCTATGAAGCACTTATACAAACAGATGCATCCGTGAACCCCGGTAACAGTGGCGGTGCATTAGTAAATGTATTTGGACAACTGATCGGTATTAATACTGTCATACGTTCAACAAGTGGCGGTTCACAAGGGGTCGGTTTTGCTATTCCAACAAACAAAGCAAGAAGAGTTATCAGAAAGATCATTGAACACGGTACCGTTGTACCCCCTTATCTTGGCATAGAAACACAGTCCGTAACTGAGGAAATGGCGGAAAAACTTCTCGGTAAAGCTATTGCACAGAACGCAATCTATTCCCGCGGCGTTTTAGTAGCAGAACTTGAAAAAGATAGTCCGATTGCCAAAGCAGGTATAAAACGCGGCGACATCATAAAATCAATGGCAGGATTAAAAATAAAAGATGAAAATGAATTCAAGGCTGTTGGACGATTGCTACCGCTAAATCAGGACATACCATTTGAATTTATACGGAGGGGAAATCAGGAGAATACATTCATAAGATTACAAGAATTGGAATGGAATTATATACCCGATGGATGGGGCCTCACCCTCACACAACCGAATAGGAATTACCTCAAGCAATCAAATCGACAGGGAGTCCTCATCTCACACGTGGAAAAAGATAGTGGTTTAGCAGATAGTTTAAAAAAGGGAGACATCATCTATCGGATAAACGACATCACCATTCATTCATTGGAAATATTTAAGATTGTGGATCAACGCATCAGAGGAAGGTATAGAATACGACTTTACTTCGAGAGAGCTGGCAAAGAAAAATCTATCTCTATCACTTTTAATAGGAACAATCGTTATAGATAAGTGTTTTAAGGTTACTTACAGATAGAAGCAATTCCCATCCAAATAAATGGCAAACAACAATATGGATGGACAGAGCGTATCCTATAGATAGAATGCATGATCAATGCCATCCAAAACATTGGAGATATAAAAATGAAAACGTACATGCTCATACTTATTATTATTTGTGTGTCAATTGTCCTTATTGGAACTATACATTACTTGGGGGGTAGGAACTCACAATCTCCTGAGGAAGTAAATGTTGAAAGCGAAGAGTTTAGGTCTATCAAGATTGATGCAGAAAACGCATATATTGCACAGAATTATACGCAGGCGATTGCGCTTTACGAGCAAGCATTAGACTTACGTCCAGAAAATGCTGAGATATATAACGACCTCGGTTCCTCACACTACGATCTTGGACTGAAATACGCAGGTCCAGATTGGCCCTCATGGAAGAAAGACTTAACAGGGGCATCAGTGAAAGAGGCGTATGCTGAACTTGACCTCGCTATAGAGAAAACCGAATCCGGTTATATCGTTTTGCTAACAGACTCAACTAAGATAGCCAATGCAATTCAACTATATGCAGAAGAAAAAGGAGGGAAGGTATTTCCACACTACGGAAATACTGGGACAACGCTCAATATCCTAATAGGTTCAACAAAAGATCATCTGTTGCATGCGCGATGGTTGTACCTTAAGTCTATAGAATATAAATCTACTTACGATGCACCGTATCGCAATCTCGGATCGTTTTATATGAAAATTGGTTTAAGGGATAAAGCCATCAATTTCTTGCTTGAAGCCAAAAAACGTGCACCTGGAGATGAAGAACTCGCTGAATACCTGCACCAATTTGGGGGAGATTTTTAAACAGTTAAAGGGAGTATGTGCTATAGATATACCCGTATAAATTATGCAAAGCCTAACCCAAAAACGTTGCACAAATTGTGGGTTTCTCAATCCATCTGTGAAGTTCTGTGGGGACTGCGGATGTGAGCTTGATAACAACGAAACACCTATCAGTGCAACACCGATCAGCAAAGCAGTCAGCAAAGCAGAGAGGCGTCAACTGACAGTTCTATTTTGCGATGTTATTGACTCAACAGCATTGACAGAACAATTAGATCCAGAAGATTTAAGACAAGTGTTAGATGCATATCGAGCATCTGTCGCAGCTGTTGTTTTGGAATACGATGGACATATCGCGCAATATTTCGGAGATGGAATTCTTGTCTACTTCGGATATCCCATCGCACATGAAGACGCAACACGGCGGGCTGTTCAAGCAGGTTTGGGAATCGTCGCTGGTTTAGAAACACTGAATTCACAATTGTTAGAGATGTTCGGTATCCAGATACAGGTACGTCTCAGTATTGACACCGGTTTGGTTGTTGTATGGGAAATCGGAACACCCAAAAATAAAACTGAGCAACGCTCCCCTTTAGAAAGTTATAACGGAGAACGTTATCACGGTGATGCAATAGATATTGTGGGAAAAACACCCAATATTGCTGCACGAATGCAACAGATCGCACCACCGAACGGGATCGTGATCGGTGATACAACACTCAGATTAATTGAGGGTCTCTTCACATATCAGGACTTAGGTACAATAACACTGAAAGGTATCTCTCAACCTGTCCCGATATACCAGATACTTGAGGAACATCCCGACAGCACACTGCCAGCATTCAGACGTGAACAGACAAAACTACCATCACACGATGGCATGACACCAATAATTGGTAGAGACCAACACGTTTCTACCCTTAAAGATAGATGGGAACTTGCTCTAAAATCATCTGGACAGGTCGTCCTGATTGAAGGGGAGGCGGGAATCGGGAAATCTCGTATCGTCGCCGTTATTGCTGACACTGTTACATGTTACAATGGTGCTGAAGCAGATGCACAAATATTAGAATGTCGCGGATCACCAGATTCACAAAACAGTCCTTTATATCCAATCCTCACACTACTAAAACAGCAACTCTTAAAGTTTGGAGAGATGGACACGGGTGAAAAACGACTCGTAAAACTGGAGGAGTTCCTGAACAGAAACGATATCAGGGCAAATCAACTCCCTGTTTTGGCTGAACTATTAGAAATTGATGCAAACTATCAACCCGTTGCATTGAAACCAGAACAACTCCGAAGACGCATTTTACAAACACTCGTTAGAATTTTCTTAAGAACCGCTCAACGTAAACCTCTTCTCCTTATCGCTGAAGATTTACATTGGGCAGATCCATCTACAATAGATTTCTTACATCTGTTAATCTCTCGCATGGAAAAAAATCCAATACTTGCTATCCTTACATTACGTGGAGAGGTTGAGGTTAATCAAGATAAAACACAAGCCGCAAGTAGAGCAAAACTCAATTCACTAACAGGGTTTAGATGGGTAACCGATATCTCCTTAGAACGCATGAGTAGAGAACAGGTGTTTCAGATGATCTCGGAAGTCGCAGGAGATCACGCTATACCTTCAGATGTGTCCAAACAGATAGCTGAAAAAACCGAAGGTGTTCCTTTTTTTGTTGAAGAAATAACACGCATGGTGATTGAATCTGACATGCAAGATATTGATGTTACGACAGATATACCAGCGACTCTACAAGCATCATTGACAGCACGACTTGACCGACTGGGTGATCGGAAAGAAATAGTACAACTTGGCGCAACACTCGGTAGGGAATGGACTGCAGAATTACTGCATAAAGTCATGGTCAGCATAACTGAAGAACCGACAACAGATCAGATACTGACACATGCTGAAAAAACGACAGTTTCGCACCCGTTAACAGATCAGATGAACAATCTGCAATGGCTTGAAAATGAGTTAAATTACCTGATTGAAGCAGATATATTAAGGTCAAGAATGACCCATGAAAACAAACTCGTTTACACTTTTAGACACCCGTTAGTCCAAGAAACGGCTTATCAAGGACTCTTAAAAAGTACACGTATTGCATACCATAGACGGATTGCTACAGTGTTACGTAGGTCATTCGGTGATGTTGTTCGGACACAACCTGAATTGGTTGCATACCACTATACGGAGGGAGAACTCCCCGAACGCGGTATTGAGTATTGGCAACAGGCTGGACAACGTGCAGTCGTTCGGTCTGCTAATGTTGAAGGGATTCGACACCTTACACAAGGTTTAACGTTGTTAGAAACTTTACCAGACTCTCCAGCACGGGCAGCACGGGAACTGGTGCTACAGACAACCTTGGGACCAGCTTTGATAGCGACGATGGGGTATGCAGCACGTGAAGTAGAAGAAACTTATGTACGCGCAAAAGAACTCCTGGAAACAATGCCAAACAGCGAAAGGATGCCACTCCGATTTCCTATTCTCTTTGGACTGTGGTTGTCATACCTCGTTAGAGCGAAACTGCAAACTGCACGGGAACTGGGGGAACAGTGTTTAGTAATGGCAGAACAACAAGACGACGAAGTATTACAGGTAGAAGCACATCGCGCATTAGGAGCAACACTCTTCTATCTCGGGGAGCTAAAGATGGCACGCGCACACATTGAAGCAGGTATTTCACGATATGATCCACACCAACATCCAGTCCATGCATTTTTTCACTATCTTGCTGATCCTGGAATGACTTTACACGCTTATGCCGCCCCACTCATGTGGTGTTTAGGGTATCCAGAACAAGCTATAGATAAATTCCAAGAGTCACAGCAGATGGGTGAGGAACGACCACACCCGTTTAGCAAAGTAATCTCATTACATTTTGGTGCTCTGATGTATCAACAGCGTGGAGATGCAGGAAAAGTCAACGAATACGCTACAGAACTCATAGCAATATGCAAAGAACACGGATTCACTGTATGGGAACCTACTGGGAAGATCATGAAAGGGTGGGCATTACTACAGGAATCGCACGATACAAACGAAGAAGCAATTTCCCTCATCCGAGAGGGGCTTCTCGGATGGGAATCTAATCGGTCACGGGTATTGCGTCCCTTTTATTTAGGTATTTTAGCACAAGCATATATGCAAACAGGAAGAATCCAAGACGGACTTCAGACTATTAATATCGCATTAGAGGCAGTTGCTGAAAGTGGTGAACGCGCAAATGAGGCTGAACTCTATCGCCTGAAAGGGGAACTTCTACTAAAGGCTGATAGTCTTCTCATAAAGGTAGATATGGATACAGGTAAACAAGAAAATAAGAACAATCATTCACTATATGAACGTGAAGCAGAAGTTTGCTTTGAAAAAGCAATAGATATAGCACAACGTCAAGAAGCAAAATCTTGGGAAATACGCACAGTTGTCAGTTTTAGCAAACTATTGATCGCACAGAATCGGCATGACATCGCATACCAGAAGCTTGAGATGATATGCGATTGGTTCACGGAAGGTTTTGATAATGTTGACCAGAAAGAAGCGCGCGCTTTACTACACAAATTAAGTCAGAAACTTTGTAACGAACAAAATAAATTACATACCTCTCAAAATCGGAAGGACTGAATATAATGAGACTCGGGGTTGTTGGTATCTGTGGTGATTTTAGAAAACTCAATCAAGAAGAGATATCCGCAGTTCAGGAAATGCAGTTTACTGGCGTAAGTTTCCACTTTTCAAGCGATAATATTCCGCTTGTTTCACCAAAAGAATGTTCAACATGTAGATTTCTCCTTGAAAATGCTAAACTTGATCTGGTACAATTTGGTATAACCTATAAGGAGTGTTTATTTGATCCGCGATCTACGGTACGAGAAGCAGCAATTGCAGCGGTTAATTCTGGGATGCAAGTCGCGCGAAAACTCAACGCATTTTTCTATCTGTTCCGACCGGGTAGTCTAAACCCAGATGGCGCATGGACTTCACATAAGGACAACCATCTACCTGAGTCTATGGATAGGTTAATTGAAACTTTAAAACCGATTGCCGAAAATGCTGAACGCGAAGAATTGACACTCGTCATGGAAACACACGCAATTTCCATTATGGATTCACCTGAAACTTGCAGAGAAGTCGTCGAAAAAGTCGGTTCTGATAGACTCCGCATCGTTATGGATTTTGTCAACCATTTTCAAACACTCCGACAGGTTTATGAAAGCGAAGCAAGACTAAATCACATCTTTGATGTGATGGGACAGGTCGCACCGATGGCACATATTAAAGACATACGCGTCGAAAACGGATTGGTCTTACATCTTAACGAAGAGGTACCAGGTGAAGGTGAGTTGGCATTGGGAGTTGCATTAAAGAGATTTGATGAACTTTATCCTGACGGGTATGGACTGATAGAACATCTACCGAAAGAGAAGATACCGCTTGCGAATAAGAATGTCCGCAGAATCGCAACGGATAACGGGGTTAGCATATATTAATCGGAGGATTGAATCATGGTAAAGAAACAACATGTACTTCTAATCATAATTATCATCGGGGTAGTCTTGGCATCCCATACAGCTGTAGCTCAGGAAGAAAAGATCGCTGACAGTATAGAGGATGGGGCAAAAACTCTCTGGGATAGAATAAAACTACCTGTTATTGCCGCCCTTCTCATGTTCGTTTTTCAAGGCATCTTTTATATCATCCGTTTGTTTAAGCATGACAGAATACTCAAGACAATCATGAACAAGTATGTCGTGTTTGATATGAAAGATGGTGCTCGATACCAAGGTACAATGCGCAAAGGTAGTAGTGGATGGGAAATTGTTTCCGAAGAATCACGACAACGCGGACAAGCACCAAGTTATATTTTTCCAGGAGATGAATTGAAGAATAGAATGAGAGGTTACGTAAGGTATATAGACACCATGAACGAACGGGAATTACGAGAACGTTCGTGGGAACTCGAACGTCTTCTCCACCCACCCATTTCTCAAAGATTTGCCCGAAAGGTACGCAACATCTTCGGTGCTTTGAATGACGCAGTTAAAAACGCAATTAATATGGTATGGGGTGGAATCCAACAGGCAGCAAACCCGTTAAAAAAACGACTACAAACCATTGATACTGCTGTCAAAGATATCGGAGGAGAAGGCGCAGAAGACCAGTATAATACAGCAATGAAAGAATTACAAACCCAATCTGAAGCTATCATTATGGAAGAAAGTTATGATTCTATAATTGAACGACTCGTAGGTACACGGGTAAAAATTAACGTGGAAGGTTCGGGACAATATATGGCTCTACTCAAAGATTACAGTCAAGAATATCTCTCATTCATGAATGTAAAAGATAAGGACAACAAAGGTTACAGAGACCATTGGAGTTATGATCACGAATATAAACACAATATCAACAATTTCAACAGACGTGATGACCGAGGACTCCGCTGCCGCATGGTGGAAGACAAACAGGGAAGATACTTCTTAGTCTTAGAAAACAATACCGCCTATACAATACAGGTTGGAAAGATTATTCTCCATGATGGATCACCTAATTGGGAAAGGAACATGGAATTTAAGTGGAGTGTTGAACCCCTCAGTGTCAAGAGAATTCGCCTTAACCCAGTGGCAAAACACCGAGTCGGTCCTTTTGAACGAGTTACAGTACCTGAAATGCGGACTCCGAGAAACTATAAAAAGATACAAATCCATTTTCAATCTTTCAGAGATGCAGATGTTATCTTTCCACGAGGCGTGTGCAGAATCATAGAAAGTGCTGAAAAGCATCAACAGGAATTGTTCAGTATATCCGCATTGACTGAAGCACTCATGGACCGCAGTGAAAAGGAAGAAATCGCTATACAGGATGCTCATGGAAGACCTATTCACGGCATGAACCTTGTTCACGGATATGTCACCAATGTAAATGAAGAAAGACTTGATATAAAGTCAGTTGATTCAAGCTACAGTAGACGGTGGGAAGTAGAGAGTGCATATACCCATTTTGACAACACCTTACGTCACCGAGTGCCAATCCGCAAGCGAATAATGCCATTTTATGCGAAACGACTTGTTACACAAAACGCACTTGTAGAACACATCAGGGAAAACCAACTACAGAGAGAAGCTATATCACATTTAGCGTATCCTAAAAAATTTAAGAAACGATTGCGAGTACCGTTGCTGAAGTTGGTTACAAATGGTGAAATTCGGCTACCCCTTAAAGTCATGGTATTTACGAGTAACGGCACAAATGAAGAGTACCCAGTCATTGAACAGTTTGAACACATTCAGGAACATCACATGCTCTATGAACCTGTTGATACTTTACGCAATGATAGACTCGCTAAAATGGACATCCTATGGATAGGAAACGGAGAGATATATAAAGCAGGGTATCGTCTCAATATTGATGCCGAACATAGGATCAAAAACTTTGTCAGTCAAGGCGGCATTGTTATCGTATCGGGACAGGATGTGAAAACAAACGTAAGACAGAGACGCGGTGGTGGTTGGATTCCAGAACCTTTGACAGGTATTGAATATGACGAAACCGATGAACTTCTGCCAACTACACAAGGCAGAAGGAGTAGGGTTTTTCATAAACCGAATATGCTCAATACCACACCTGAAACAAAGGAGATTCCTTTAGTTAAACTTGACGATATGTGGGTCGACCCACTCGGTAAATGGAATTCACTCGCGAAATCTACAGCACAGGACGCCTCTGCACTGCTTACACTTCCATTTCAACAAGGATTGTACATTGTCACAAGCTTGAAGAATGATAATCCGAGAGATGTAGAAATAAACAGGAAATTGATGGAAAACCTGTTACACTATTCAGTCAAGTGGCTCGATACCCAGAAGTGGAAAGAACGTATCTTATTGCGTTAGTCAGACTCTATAACAAGAATGCGGGAGACATCATTCAGATGAAGTTTCCCGCATTTTTTATGTTCTACTGACTGTTTCTCTAATTTCCCGATGCTTTTGTGTTTGTGCCCTTTTCTGCCGCTTTTAGGGCTTTACCAAAGTCTTCCACGGATTTCAATAGTACCTCAAATTGTTCTGACAATGTCAATGTCTCTTCGTCGTCTGTTTCAGTTGTTGTAGCAGAAGGTTGTCCTAAAAATATCTTTCGCAACGCTTCATCAAAGGACTGATCCGCAGCAAGTGCAAAGGACTCATTCTCATGTGGGTCTGCTGCTGCTACGACAATAGTCATCAAGGTCGGTAAATCCTGTATAGGATCTTCAGAACCATTAACATCAGAACCATTCTTTCCCTTAATCTTCTTCGGTTTAACGAAGATAGGTTTAACATAGAAAATACCTTCCTCAATTGGAATGACATGTAGATTCCCTCTTATAATATCGTTGTTTTTAGTAAACTCAGGAGAACTTGGCCAAATTTCTTCCTCCTTGCCGATATCATCTTCTACATGTTTTGGGCCCTTAACATTCAGTTTTTCTGAAAGCGTATAGACGATGCGTTGTCCATAATTCGGTGGATCGCAACGGGCAATCATCCAACCTTTCATGAAATTGTCTTTCTTCGGTGGGGTAAATGGAATCATATTAACAAATTCAGCTTTTTCTTCACCAGGTAGCTTCAACATGACGTAATAAGGCATCATCTCGTGATTCGGCGTATCTGAATAATATGCCTCCTTTGAAATCTTCCATTGATTGCTATTGTTGATGAACTTCCCTGCATCTCGTTCATGATAGTCTCCGTATTTTCGAGCTTGAATCCTCGTTAAGTAATCAGGAAAACGCCGATGAGATCTCAACCCTTCTGGCATATTTTCTATGTTCTTAAATAGTTTCGGATAAGCTTTCCTGTAGATTTCCGTAATTGCTTCATTTTCAATGTCCGTATAGAAATCGACCTTTCCAGAATAGGCATTGACTACAGCGACACCAGGATTACGAATGTAATTGAACCTTTTGAACCTTTTGAAACGAGGTTCTACGTACAGATCAAGTTCATTGTCTTCAATTGGAGCAGTGTCATCTGAATAAGGTTGTGCATTCGGGAACCAATCGCTTGTAACATAGAAGTCTACGATCCACCACAGTTTTCCATCGTAGATCACAATGTACGGATCAGGGTCGTAATCAAGGAAAGGAGCGATTTGTGATAAACGGTCCTTGACAAGTTTACCATCCTTCCGCGTCCCTATTCTACGCCAAAACATGACGCGACTATCAGACTTTAGGTTTGAGTTCCGCAAGATAAAGACAGATGAGAATCGCACAGCAAAGCAGAACCTTCTAAACAATCCACCTAATTCAACCCCGCCTTCTTTTCCTTCATAATGGTAACCTTTATTGGTATCTTCCACTTCAGGTGCGGATGTATTATCGTCAGATGTGCCTTCCGCTTCCTCAATATTCTGTTCCGGTTGTCTATTGTTATCTTCCACTTCAGGTGCGGATGTATTATCGTCAGATGTGCCTTCCGCTTCCTCAACATTATATTCCGGTTGTTTTGTATTGACGATCACATAATCGCTTGTCATTTCACCATAATAGATTCTCGGTTGACTTACCTCTAACTCCGCATAGTCCATACCCTCTTTCTGACTGATGGGAACACCTTTAACCCACAAATCTGGTGTATTACCGGAAACTTCATTGACAGGGGCAACACATACACCGTAACCGTGTGTAAACTGCAGCTTGAGTTCTCCCCATTCTCTGGGACCTGGATCCACATCAATCTCGCGAGCAGAGATAAGCATCTGTCTATACTGTTCTACTGAATTTGCACTGTTTTCTGGTGACTCCTGATTTTCAGTTCGTCTACTTAAACGGTATCTATCAACATCAGCATAAGGGTGAAAATCATGATGGCGTTTGATCTCCGCATTGCGAAGAATATGGTAGAATACACGTCGATCCCAAAATTGGATATTTTGTTTGACTTCTTCATTTCGCTCAATAATCGTTTCAAGTTTGGCAAGACCTTTTTCATATCCATAACTCTCTCTCTTAATTTGATTTAAATCATAAGCTGTCCGTGTGTCCTGAATATGTTGCTTTAGGAATTCACTTTCTACTTTTACCGCATTACTTGCTGTCCTGACTGTCCAGTAATTTATCACCATAGGATAAACATGAAGTAAGCAGACATGACCTACTAATAATATTGCAATTGAAGCATACCAAATTATACGTCTTCTCCAGAATAAGTTAAATATGATAACAACACCAATAGCAAGGAGAATGACAAAGTATATCTGTGTTGCACCCGCAAGCATACTGTCAGCATAGAACATACCATGATATTCTGATAATCGTCTTGATAATGAAGGTTTGTAAAGTTTACTCCACAAATGAACCTGTGCAGTCCAGATTCCCGCTGCCAGCAACATCAGCCACAAAACAGTTCCATGCAATACAATATTTCTTTTTACATACCCTTTAGAACGCGCATCACGCCGATAATAGTAGTTATAGAGAAAACCCACAAAAATGCAGGTTGTCCAAAGCAGGATATTAACCCACAAACTCACAGATTGATGTATAGGAAAAGAGAAAAGAAAGAAATTCCTGTCTTTACCCAATAGATAAGGTTCTATCTTTTCTACGGGACGGTATAAATAACGTACAAATGCATCGTCGAGCGACATCATCGGAACAGCAAGAATTAAGGCAACAAGTACTGTTCCGCAGAAGAATACGCGATGAAAAGCTACAGTCTGATCACGTGTCCAACGCGCAAATTCACGCGGTTCAGGACAGAGACGTTTTGCAATTATACCGTTTAAATTCAGGAAGAGTAAGGCAATGAAAAAAAATCCAGCAAACAGTCCCCACTTCACTTGCCGGATCTTCCAAAAAACTTCTGAGTATTCAACGTTTTCATAAAACCAGAGATGTTCAGTATAGAGGTATGAAAAAGGAAAAATACTGCTTAGCAGCGCAATACCCCCGATACCCCAAAGAAGATATGCTTGAAATCTCAGGACCAACTTCCGATACCAAGTGCCTTTTCGGTACCGAAATATACCCCAAATCAGCGTTAAAACGACAAGAAAAAAGTTGAAAAGTAACCAAGCAATCGCTATATCTGGTGTCATATCAGGCATCTCCTTATAATATAGTGTTCGGTGCATATCTATATATAAAGAATAACATGCTTTTTTCTCTAATGTCAAGGTGAACCGCAATTGCACAGTGATTGTTTTCAGTTTTGCTTGTGATAATTAACTTTACATGATACACTTAACATATACATCCTGTAACTTTAAGAACGTTGGTAGTAAAAGAAAAAAATGCCGTGATAAGGAGGGACTGCAGTCATGGCTTATAGCAATTTTACATTGGAAACCGTTCGGAAAACATTTAAATTGGAAGCTGAGGAAACCGCAGACATTTCTTCAGGCATAGCCCCAGTCATACCCAGTGAACAGCTCACCACGATACTGTCGAGGAACGTGCCGTTAGCTGTTGCTATAGGCACAGAGAAGGCAAAGTCAGAAATGATCGTCACCAATGTACTTGTTGAACTCCGAGAACACTTCACTCGGCGTATTAGTCTGTTTTCAGGTATTGATTTCAACGTTGATGCAGAAAACGGCTTAACCGGTGTATGCGATTTCTTGATAAGCCACTCGCCTACGCAATTTTATTTAGAGGCACCCATTATCGTCATCGTTGAGGCTAAGAAAGATGAACCGACAACAGGATTCGGACAGTGTGTCGCGGAAATGCTCGCCGCACAACGTTTTAATGCTGAAAAACAAAATGAAATCCCTTACATTTATGGAGTTGCTACTACAGGCACAATGTGGCAATTTCTTAAACTCAATGCACAGATGCTCTATATTGACAGAGCAGTCTATTCAATTCAGCAATGTGACAAAATCTTCGGCATCCTCGTCAGAATGGTTGAGCAACAGGTGTAAGGTATTCCAAGCGAAACATAAGCTATAGAAAACTATTAACTAAAAATGTCAAATTACACTAATTCAGAAAAAAGAAAACATCAAGAATACCTGTTTGCGCTTAATTCGGTTGAGGGAATTGGACCAGTTAGAATCAAAAATTTATTAAAACATTTCGGAACAGTAGAACGGATCTTTGAAGCAGAAATCTATGAAATAGCACAATTGCCGAGATTTAATCCGATTTTAGCAACGCGCATCCTGACTGCACGTAAGCAGTTAGATCAGTATCGCCAAAAGTTTGACGAACTTACAGACCAAGGAATCGAGATACTCTTTAAGGAAGATAATAGGTATCCAACGCTCCTAAAATTGTTGCCCGATGCACCTATATTGCTCTGTAAGATCGGTAAACTGTCTGACGTGACGGATAAGTGCATAGCAATTGTCGGCAGTTCAAAACCCACACCTGAAGCGATTGAGGTGACACTCGATCTTTCAATGCGATTGGCGAACGCAGGTTTTACGATAGTAAGTGGACTGGCAGCTGGTATTGACGCAAACGCACATTACGGGACATTTTGTGTAGGTGGAACAACTATTGGTGTCATCGCAACAGACCTGTCATATATCTATCCACCCCAGAATAAGGAACTCGCAAAACAGATTTGTGAGACAGGTTGCATTTTTTCGGAACACCCGTATCCAACAAAACCGACGCCAACCTATTTGGTCATGCGAAACAGGATCATCACGGGTATCTCTATGGCAACCATTGTGATTGAAACAGCTATAGATAATGGGGCAATGCATACAGCACGCTACGCTGAACGACAAGATAGGCCGGTTTTTGCCTGTCAATGGAATTCGCAAAATGAGCACAGGGCAGGTACACGACAACTCATCGCAAAAGGGGCAATACCTTTTCAACCTAATCAACTCGATTTCGTAGAGAATTTATTAAAAGAACCGGATAAACTAAAATCACATATTATAGGTACATCTGCAGAACAAACACAATTATTTTAACTTCATGGGAGCAAAATCTCCAACATACGATAAAAAAAGAAAATAAAAACATGTTTTTGCTTGAAAAAAGTTTGAATATATGTTATTTTTTATCCAACTTAAATATAAATTGAATTTTCACTTTACAAAAACGGAGATATTTTGTATAATTATATGTGAAAATTATAATTTTTTACCTTTACAGATTTTGCATTATTTGCTAAACTTAAAGGTATAGAGTTTGGGCGTTGACTTTTGGGACTAAAAGATGCCTTTCCAATGGTATTAGAAAGTATCAGTTCCAAAGAAGTTTTATTCTCAAAGCATATATTTCCATTCCTCTAATACTAATGGGGAAGGAACACGAAATAGTCTGAAATTGTTTGACTTAACATTAGATATGATGGCAGGTTTCATTTAAAATCGCTAAAAAAGTAGAGCGACAAAGCAAACCGCATCAAAATATGAACTACTAATTTGTACCTGATTTGCAGGTACCTTATATTCTGATAAACCTTAATTAAGGAGTTACCTACTCATGAAACTATTTTTTAGAACCTTGGCAATAGTCATGACAGCATTGCTTGCTGTTTACATTGTTGGTTGCGGTGGTGATGGCGCCGATCCTGAAGATCCTGCTGATGTTATCGCTGCATTTGAAAGTGCTGATCCCGCTGACGGTGGATCTGTCGCAGCAAACGGAAGTATCAAAGTCACATTTGACAAGAATCCAGGTGAAGTAATGGCAAGTGCTGGCACCGTTTCTGGAGCTGGATCATCACGGACCATCTCAGGTCCTTTTGATGTCGGTTCTTTGGCACTCGAAGTTACCTGGACAAACGGTGATGGCAGCCAAACACTGAACTATACTGTCACTGAAGCAGATGAAACCGCACCTGAAGTCGCAAGCAGTGATCCCGATAACGGTGCTGAAAACCTCGATCCCGATACAGTGTTTGAAGATGGGATTACGGTCACATTTACTGAATCCGTCACAGGGTCACTGGCACTGATGGATGGCGATACAGATGTCGGATGGACATCATCTACAGACGGTGATACAATTACCCTTATCGGTAATGCCGGTCAAGAACTCAGTAACGAAACCGAATATATGGTTGTGGGAACGGTCGCAGACGCTTCTGGCAACGAAGCTGACGTTGAGATCAGTTTTACCACGAAAGCAAAAGAGTAAATTTCCGACTATTTCGATAAAAAAGACAGCGTATCTTGATACGCTGTCTTTTTTTATGGATTCTTCAGATGATCTTTTTTAACCCAATTAATTTCTATCACCTGACAACTAAACCATTGACAAAATATTAACACACTTTTTTCAACACAATTTCTCAATATGTGCTATAATAGTATTTTAAGAAAATTTGAACGGTTTTTAAAATAGCGTTGTCTAAATAGTAGAAACCGAAGGAGAAATTTTACGTGGAAAGAACTGAAGCATTACTCATTGATCATCTTCGTGAAGGGGATGAAACAGCACTTGCACCACTGGTTGAGAAATATAAACGTATGGTGCATCGCCTCGCAATGCAGATAACGAAAAATCACGAGGACGCTAACGACGTGATGCAAGAAACCTTTATAAAGGTATATCAGTCAATTCACACCTTTCGGCAGGAGGCAGCTTTTGAAACATGGGTGTATCGTATCGCTGTCAATGAGGCACTCAATTTCGTCAAACGACGCGAACGACGACGGGAATCTTCACTCGAAACTACAGATGAATCAGAGTTTAACACTGAAACACTATGGAAAGCGAAGATAAAAAATGACCCAGAAATACAAGCAGAGAAAGCCGAACTACGTCACTGGGTTACAAAAGCAGTCAATAGTCTTTCACTTAAACATCGGATTGTTGTTATCCTACATGAATTAGAAGGGTTAACACATGCTGAAATAGCATCAATCTTGAATTGTTCTGAAGGAACTGTTCGCTCAAGACTGCACTATGCACGGAAACAACTCAGGTCTTTGCTAAAACCTTATGTTGATGCTACCTCAGATTTTTAGTAAGCTGCCAACTATAGTCTACTATTGGTAAAATTCAGATAATGAACAGATAATCCTTGGGGAGCGGTTTCTAAACTATAGAAATTGAAACCGACATCAACCATGAAACTTAAATGTAACGCTATACAGAGTTTAATATCAGATTATATAGATGATACGCTCAATAAAAATGATGTAGCAAAGGTAGAAACCCATCTCCAATTCTGTACAAAGTGTCAACGGGAGATTGCTGCTATCAGAAAAACGCGTGATCTTGTTATTGATTATTATGTAGAACCTGTAGCCTCAGAAAATTATTTCCATCAATTTGAGGTGGAATTACACCGTTCTCTTCAAAAGAAGGGACCAACATCACTGAACCAACGTTTAAAGACATCCGCTGCACAGTTCCTATGGTGTCTGCTAACCCAACTCAGGCAGAGCATCAGCAAGTATAATGACACACGGATGAACACTTTAACTGTAGGCGCGCTCCTACTCTTAATTGTATCTGGATTTGTCGCAACACATTTTCTCAATCAGGAAATTTCTCATCCACCTAAGGTATACCTTAATGGGGCAGCGGGTGGGCAAATAGCCGATGGAGAAACAGATATAGATGACCAACAAAAGAAGTCACTTCATCAACATAGAACTAACTGGAAAGATTCCAGCGAAGTAAGTTCACCTGCACTCACAGCAAATGTTGAGAAAGAAGGGTATTGGAGACTCTCACAGCCTTTAGCAAACGATACAGAAGAGCATATTATTTTTATACATATCAGCAATGATCGTTCTGCACCAGGCGATACTGATTCTGAAGTTGTTGTTTATGAAGAGCCAACGATATTAGAGAGAAAATCTCCTCTTCAAGAGGATTATGTTGCACTCCCGTTAGACCTTCATGTAGATCCTTTTTCTGAAAAACATCCGAGAAAACAACGAAAACTGTCAGGTTTTGTTGTGAAGTTAATACATCTACCTACAGAAATGTTAACTATTCCAGAGTTCTACGACTTGATTAAATTGTAGTTGTAATGAATATCGACTTAACACAGTATTTACGATACCTTACGCAATCACCTTGATATAAATATACTATCATGGTTAAGCACAATAGACAGGACATTTGGACAGATCCATCCGTGTTCTGACAATTTTAGGAGTGGAGTTAATCCACGTTTCCCGTAGTTTCTTTTATACATATTTCAAAGGAGAATGTAATGAATCCAAGAATTTTAGGCGTAATTGGTGGTCTTGCACTTGTAGTCGCAATCCTGTCGCCTTTCTTAATGGGTAGTTCCAAGAAGGTAGAGGAGCTCTACACAGACGCTGAGACCTTATATGGTCAAGCAGATTATGAAGGCGCAATTGACAAGTACATTGAAGCACTTGAAGAATCGACAAAACGCGGTGTGAAAACCGAAGTAATTGACAAAGATTTCACAACACTTGCCAACTTTCAAATCGCTGTCTGTTATTCTCGGCTAGCTGAACAGTCCTTAGACCACAATCACTACGAGACTGCATTAGACTATATCCAAAAAGTTGCGCTCAATGCAACTGTTCCTAAACATCAGGAAGGTTTAACATATTTATGGGGACATATTCTGTTTCGGACTGAAGAGTATGAGCTGGCAGAAGCAAAGTTCAAACAACTGATTGAGAACTTCCCCAACAGTCTCAATGTGGAAAATTCATGGTATGCTATCGGACAATTGAACTATAAGTTAGGTAACTATGAAGACTGTCGCACGGCTTTCAATAACATCCTTTCAGGCTTCCCTAATTCTGAATTTAAGGATGATGCTCAACTCCTCATCGCTCAATCCTTTCTTGATGAAAGGAACTGGGAGCAAGCTTATCCAGAATTTGATAAATTTGCTACCGAAGAATTCAAGAATTACACCGAACTTCATGCCGAGGCGATGTACAAAGCCGCTATGTGCTTAAACCAACTCAACAGACACGACGAAGCCATTAGTCGTTACACGAATTTTATCACACAATATCCTGAGAATAAGCTCGTAACTGCAGCATACTTCGACCAAGGTGCAATATATTCTAAACAGAAAGACTATGATAATGCACGCGTAAACTACGAGTTAGCTCTGCAAAACACTGCAGATCGTGGTGTACAATCCGAGATTCAGACAGCAATAGGACAAACATATTTCGATCAGGAAGATTTTGAAAACGCGATCGTCGCCTACACAGTACTTCTGGATGAATATCCAGATAGTGACTATAGAGATGAAGCAAAACTCGGCATAGCTGACAGTCAGTTTAAATTGGAACGTTGGAGTGACGCAGTTACCTCGTATCAAGCAGTAATTGATCACGAAAAAAGTGCTGCAACAGATGATGGTTCCATTGATACGAGTTTTACTCCCTACTGTGCTATCCAAATCGCAGAGGCATATTACAAACTCGGAACCGATCAACGCGATGCAGGACAGATGGCAGAAGGAGACGCTAACCTTATACTCGCTTTAGAATGGTATCAAAAGACTGTTGACGATTTTCCTGAAGACCCTGTCGCACCACATGCACTCTATGGTGCCATCTGGACGTTGAATGATCTGGGACGAAAGGAAGAACTGGAAAAAGTAGCCAACGATTTTATTCAAAAAAATAAAGACGACAACGAGTTTGACATCCTTGCTGCTGAAGTTCAACTACGGTTTGCGGATATGAAACGCACCGAATTTAAACAATACGTTGAAGCCGCAGAAGAATACGCAAAACTGTGGGATTACAAACCACTACCGAAATTCCATCGGCTTAAACTGATGGGCAAATTCTTTGAAGGTAAATCATACTATGAAGCAGCAAAACCTGAAGGATTCCAAGAAGGTGATACTACCGAAAACTTCAATACTGAATACCTTCAAAAATCTGTTGCCGCATATCAACTCGCTATCACAACATTTTCAGATGAGGCATTCCAACCCGGCATTACCGAAGGTCGTTACAGTGACTTTCCCGATCGTATTGCACAAATTGAAGCCTGTATTATGAACGAAGCTCTTTCACACGAGATGATCGGAGATTGGGAAACAGCACGACAACGATACGCAACGATTCCTGAAGGCAGTGATTACTATGAGCGATCACTTCTTTTTACAGCAAACAGTTATGTCAGGGAAGGCAATAAGACTCAAGCTATTGACTATTACAATACCATCCTGCCAAAACTCGCTGATAAGGATAACCGATCTCTTGCAGATATTAAGTTAGCTGACCTACTACGGGCAGAGGAACAATTTGAACAGGCCGCTGCACAGTATCAAACTGTTGTTGACAATAATCCAACAGGTGATTATGCAGATGACGCTCTTTATTTAATTGGCCTCTGTTATTACCACGCTTCAGTAGACAAACCAGAACTTGCCGATAAGGCAATCGCAGCTTTCAATAGAGTCATTGAGGAACACGGGGATAGTCCAAACGCCATTGAAGCGTATTACGGGTTAGTCCTTGTGTATAGCGACGCAGCACAAAAACGTGGGGATACATCCAAGTGGCCATTCGTAATCCAAGCTGCTGATGCTGCCAACGAGAAGTTCGCGGATAGTAATGATGAACTGGTTCTTCGAACACTCGGACAGATTGATCTCATAAAAGCCTCCGCGATTGAAAATACAGATGGAGGTGACGTTGAAGCACTTGTGGCAAGTTTTAGTCGCATTATTGATAACCCTGGCGCACCAGAAACTGCTCGCATACGCGCACAACTGAAAATCGGGCATACTTACTACAAGAATGAGAATTTTCAAGAGGCACTTGCTGCATATAAACTGTTCGTTGAGACCTATCCGGACAATGAAATCGCCCCAAACGCACAATATCAAGCAGCTGTCTGTCACTATCAGATCGCTCTGAAAGCACAGGAAGCAAATGACACTGATTCCGCTCAACTCGCTTATACCAATGCAGTGAGTGAAGCAGAAAAAGTCGCAGATATGACCGAGAATGTGGATAACCTTATCAGTGCATACTATACACTCGGTTTAGCACAGTTAGGGTTAAAAAACAACGCTGCCTCAATAGAAGCTTTCAAGCAGGTTACTGCAAGGGAAGGGCAGACAGAAGATGACGACCGTAAGAATCTCATCTCTCAAGCACATTCAAGACTCGCAGAATTGCTGAGTGGTGTAGGAGACTATGCTGGCGCTGTCAAAGAGTATCAGTATATAATCGCTAACACCGAAGATGATGATCTACGTGGACGCTCATACTTCGCAATGGCGTACGCTCAAGATGAACATCTTAAGATGTATGATGATGCATTGATGAATTATCAAAAGGCAACTGAATTGGCTGGAGATCAGATTAAAGCCCAAGCATATTATCGCATGGGACTGATCTACCAAGAAAAAGTCAAGCAGCTTGATAAGGCATTAGGTGTATTTGAAACTTTGATAGAAAACTACGGTTCAGATCAGAACGCCAGCGTCGCTTCTATGGTCGCTGATTCTCGTCTACGCAGTTCTGAACTGTTAGTTGGTCTCGGACGTTCAGAAGAGGCAATCGCTACCACACTCGCCGCAATCGAAGGATACAAAACAAACCCGAACGCGACAGTTTCACAGAAGGTAGCTGCACAATACAACCTCGGTTTTCTATATTCTGGTACAGCACAAAAGCTCTATCCTGAAGGCGAAATACCTGCAGGTTTTGATATGAAGCCATACATCGAAACAAGTGGGTTAGCTGCTGCATCTTTCTTTGAAGTCGGAAAAATAGCAGCACCGATAGAGCAAGCTGATAAGAAAACTGTCATCCCTTATGTGGAGCGGTCCCTCTTCCAAGCAGGTCAGATCTATTATTCTCTTGGTGTTGGTTACAAACGGCATGAAGAGTTGGTAAGTTCGCTTGAACCGCTTTCACAATTTGTGAAGTATGCAGACGCTGGCGTGTTCCCCGCTTCAGATGTTCTTGCAGACAACGTGGTGACGGCACTAAACTATTTAGCATCTGCTAATTTTGATCTTGGACGCATGCAAGTCGGTTTAGACGAAGAAATGTCTATACAAGCTGTAGCATACTTTACTACTTCCGCAAAGTTGTTTAACGATCTAGTCAAACGCTACCCGAGTTCTCCAGATGCTGCATTATGGCAATACCAAGCTGGAGAAGCATTTTACACGACTGAGCAGTTTGACAAAGCGATTGTTGAGTACGATAAAGTCAGGAAAATCAACAAATCGCATGAAAAAGCACCTGAATCTTTATATGCAATCGCTACTTGCTATCAATACCTGTCAGAGGAAGCAAAAGATGCTGGCAATGCAGATGCAGAGAAAACATATCTTGATAAGTTGTTTGAGACGAATGAAATCCTTGTAGAGGAATTTCAGAATAGCAAATTCGCTGGAGAAGCCTTTATCAATATCGGAAATAAACACTATAATTCCGCATTAGACAAAGAGCTTGAACAAACTGAGCGAATTCGTCTGTTCCGACTCGCAATCGAGAACTATGAACGTGCCATGGCATCTCCCGGGCTCAGTGATGAATCCAAGAGCATTGCAGAAGGTTTCCGAGATGATACTGCCAGCTTCCTTGCACATAACGAATATGAACAAGCTGACGACGCACTCAAGAAGGCAGGGAGAGCAGGTAAAAAGTCTGATATTGAAGCAGCAATTGAAATGTTCAAGTCAATCGCAAAAGAATATCACACGACCAAGTATGGAGACCTTGCCTACGGCAGATTAGGTGATGCCTATACAATGCTGGCAGATAAAGAAGAACACTATTTTGCAGATGCATTATACTATTACAGATTCCTGCCTAAAAAATATAATGTCGGTAACCCGACTGATGCTCAGGTCAAAGATGCAATTGATTACTGCACTCGTGAGGCAGCAGAAGTTCGGGATTACATGAGAGCTAAGGGTATACCTGAACGCCAAGAACCTACGGGTGACAACTAATTTTTAGGACAAGCAACAACCTACTTCATAGGGACAGGTGTAGCACCTGTCCCTATGTTACTTTACACATAATTTCAAAACTAATCTACAAAAGGAGTTAATCAATAGTGCAAAGTGAATTAAGAGTCCCACCCCGGATCCTACTTGGACCGGGACCCAGCATAGCCAACCCTCGTGTACTCAAAGCAATGACAACACCCATGCTCGGTTATTTAGATAATGACTTTATAAAGGTGATGGATGAAACCGTAGATATGTTACGGCAAGTCTACGGCACCAAGAATACCCTCACTTTCCCGATATCTGGTACCGGTACAGCAGGAATGGAAGCAGCTCTGACAAACATAATTGAACCTGATGATGCTGTTATTGTAGGTATAAACGGTTATTTTGGCGGAAGAATAGCGGATATTGCCGAACGGTGTGGAGCAGTTGTCACCTCAGTTAACGCTGAATGGGGACAGATTATTGAACCTGAACAGATCGCTAATGCGTGCAAAAAAGTTAAACCGAAACTTATAGCTGTAGTACACGGTGAGACCTCTACCGGAATTCTGCAACCCTTAGAGGATATTATTGAAATCACACACGATAACGGAGCACTGTTCTTGGCAGACTGTGTTACATCACTTGGGGGACAACCCGTAGATTTAGATAAACGTGGTATTGATATCGCTTACAGTTGTACGCAGAAATGTCTTGCAGGACCGCCAGGTCTTTCTCCAATCAGTTTTAGCGATCAAGCAGTTGAAGTCATTCAGAACAGAAAGTCAAAGATTCAAAGTTTTTATCTAAATGCTACCTTGCTGGCAGAATATTGGATGGGGGACACACGCAAATACCATCATACACTTTCAATGACTCTGGTCTATGCACTACACGAAGCACTACGTATAATAATTGAGGAGGGAGAAAGTGCTCGTTACCAACGGCATGAACGCAACGCTCAAGCTTTGATCGCTGGTGCTGAGGCAATCGGTTTACAACCTGCTGCAGCAGAAAACTACCGCGCCCCAATGCTAACAACACTCCGAATTCCAGAAGGGATTGACGATGTTACCGTCCGTAAACGACTTATTCAAGATTACAACATTGAAATAGGCGGTGGCTTAGGTATATTTGCTGGAAAAGCATGGCGGATCGGACTTATGGGGGACGCTGCAAACGAACAGAATGTCCTGCTCGTTTTAAACGCGATAGAGAAACTCCTAATAGAACTCGGATATAACGTTGATACTGGTACCGCTGTAAGCGCAGCTGCCACAGTTTATCAGCAATAACCTCATACTGCTGTCTGCCATCTCAGCCGTACCATCGGACATTTATCCAAATTATTCCCATTCAATTGTGCTCGGGGGTTTTGAGCTGATGTCGTAGACAACGCGGTTAATACCCTGTACTTCATTGATAATGCGGGTGGATACTCTTGCCAATACATCTTCAGGTATCCTTGCCCAATCCGCGGTCATTGCATCACTGCTGGTGACAGCCCGTAAAGCAACCGCGTTTTCGTAGGTACGTTCATCTCCCATCACCCCCACACTCTTAACAGGTAATAGTACTGCTAATGCTTGCCAAATATCATCATACAAACCCGCATCCTTTATCTCATTGATGAAGATATCATCCGCCAAACGGAGAACTGCTAATCGTTCCTGGGTAACCTCACCGATAATCCTTACTGCAAGACCTGGACCGGGGAACGGATGTCTCCCAAGAACATGCGCGGGGACGTTTAACGCTGCTCCAACAGCCCGGACTTCGTCTTTAAATAATTCCCGGAAAGGTTCAATCAGAACAAACGGCATATCAGGTGGGAGTCCACCCACATTATGGTGCGTCTTTATCGTGGCAGAGGGACCTTTGGTCGAGACACTCTCAATAACATCCGGATATAACGTGCCTTGTGCAAGAAATCGACACGGTCCCAACTCTTTCACAGCTGATCTAAAAGTTTCTATGAACTGTGCACCGATAACCTTACGTTTCTGCTCTGGATTTACAACACCCGATAAGACATTTAAAAATGACTCCCCAGCTTCTACGAATGTTATATTTATACCTAATGCTTTGCATGTTGCCAACACTTGTTCCGCTTCATTATGCCGTAGTAAGCCATTGTCTACAAAAACAGACACTAAAGCGTCCCCAATTGCCTGATGAAGCAGTGTCGCCAGCACCATGGAATCTATACCACCACTAACCGCACATAGTACTTTTTCATCTTTGACCTTTTCTCGGATGTCTGTTGTAGCTTCTGCAATAAAAGCTCCCATTGTCCATGTAGCTGCGCAACCACATATCTTCCGAACAAAGTTAAACAATATCTTATCCGAATCACGTGTATGCTCAACTTCAGGATGGAATTGTATCCCGTATAAGGTTCCTTCCGTGTTGACCATAGCAGCTATTGGAGAGTTGGAGGTTTTGGCAATTGTCCGGAATCCGTCAGGCAGCCTGTCTATCTTATCCCCATGACTCATCCATGCGGTTACATCGGAAGACAATCCGGCGAATAGTGGTTCTGACGTGTCTGTGATTTGTAACTGCGCGTTACCGTACTCTCGTTCTGTTGCAGGATAGACTTTACCGCCCTCTAATAGATGTGCAATCAGTTGCATACCGTAGCAGATACCTAATACAGGAATCCCGAGCGAAAACAGTTCAGCATCAATTTTTGGTGCATCTTTATCATAGACACTGGCGGGACCACCAGATAGAATAATGCCTTTTGGTGCCAACTTCTTAATGGCACTCAGCGGCAAGGTATAAGGATGAATTTCGCAGTAGACCTGTTGTTCTCGTATACGCCGGGCAATTAACTGCGTATATTGCGAGCCAAAGTCTAATACGACAATCGCGTCTCGCTTCATGTCATTTCTCCGTTTGTCAATAGCGGTTTCTCAGGTAGGATTTAATTTGAATTTAGAATTGGTTTCCTAACAACACTTCTGGTCTTTATGTGTTATAGCAAGTAGAGTTTGTCAAGGCTCATAATCAATAATGTTGCCTGTTTCTGGTTCAAAAATCGCCCCATAAAACCCAAGAGGTGCGAATTCCACATCGCTCCACATGGCTAAGTCAGTATTCGCATCTTGCAGATAGTAGCAACCTCTATAGGGATGTTCTTCAGACTCAATCGTCCGCACATGGTAACAATGATTGTGGAACTGTATCGTGTTTCCATAGATAATAATGTATCTATCACCGAACAGACTTTGAGCAATCTGATTGACAACATAAGGTGCAATCTGTAGACAGGACAATATAATTGATTACCTTCGCATTAAGTTTCGATCTGATTCACTACAACGTTTTATTCGGGTCTAAATATAATAATATCGATTCTACGGTTTTTTTCCGGCGAATCCTCGTCAATAAGTTGAGTTTCACCATGGCCAACTGCAGTCAGACGACTTTCAGATACGTTACCTTTGTTGATCAAGTAAGTTTTTACAGAGTTTGCCCTTTTTTCAGTTAGTACCTTATTGGCACCCGCTGCTCCAAGCGAATCAGTATGTCCTTCAATCTTAGCAGCATAATCTTTAAACGCCTCCTGTTGCAGTATTTCAGCGAGTTTCAAAAACGTAGGAAAATAATCTTCTCTGAGACGTGTGCTTGTGGTAGCGAATAGATTACCACTTATCCTAATCAGTACACCTCCCTCCCGTTCAATGATTGCTGCTTTTGGTATCTTTTTCGTTGCTTCAACTAAAGCTGCCTGTTCTGTGTCATGCTTTTCAGTTTTCTGAATAGCACGTTGCATGTAATCGTTACCCTGCAGTGCAGCCTCTTCGGCGGCAGTGTACTCCTTATTGGCAAATGCCGTTTCAGCATTTACGAGGGCTGCCGTAGCCTCTTCATACAATTGCGATGCTAACTTAGGAACCCTTGTGTTAATGTTTTCTGTAATAACTTCTTTTAGACTTGCGACAGCATTCTTCGCGCGTGTAATCTTTTCATCAAGTTCCTTCTTGGCACGAATTCGGAATTCAGCGACTTCTGAAGTAGAAATTACAGTGTTCGCTGTCTGTTCAGATTCTCCAGCCATTTGACTGGCAACCTTAAAGTTGTTATCTTTATGAGCATTTCTCGCGTCTACTAATTGCGTTTGTGCTTTTTTGTATGGTTCAGGAGCGTGGATGTTTGCATTGAGCGATTCTGCATGCTTGATTTTTACATCCGCACGTTCAATGGCAATTAGCGAAGAAGTTTCAGCAGCAAAACGCAGTTTCTGTTTCTGAAGGGCTTGTTCAAAAAGGTTGTCTGCTTGAGTCTTTGATTCTAATGCTGCTTTCTCTGCTTCAGTAAACTCTTTTCGTTGTAAGTGAGATGTGGCACGAGCAATTGTAGATTGGACGCGTTCATAATCGGCAGTTTCTTCAATACCAGGATATACCTGCTTGGCAAAGGTGACAAGCAATTCAGAACCTGTGAGAGGAATACGGATTTCTGCTCTACGTAGCACATCTTGTGTTTTTTCAAGATCCGTTGAGAGTGAACCGGCACGTTGTTTCTCTTCCTGAATTTCTTTCAAGGCTTGTTCATATTCTTCAGTTTTTATCTCATTGAGTAACTTCTGCAGATCATATTCATACTCTCTTTCTGAAATGAGTTCTTGAAACACCTGTTCCCGAATTGAAGCTATCTCTTCCCGTATCTGTTGCTGCTTTGCCTGATACAATGCAATCCGTGCGACAAGTTCAGCCTGATTAGCAAATTCCATGCTTTTTGCAATGTCGCCGTTCTCTTGAGCCTGCTTAGCATATTTCAAGAGTTTCATTGCACGACCATATTCGTCGGCTGCAAACTGCTCAGCATTTAATTCTTCTGCATCGGAGACGGCTTTCTGTCCATTCTGCAGCTGCGTCTCAAGAAGAACAATATCCATCTTTTCTGACACACATCCGATGCTGATCAAACAATATAGTATCATCAACACAACAAGAAACCGCATTATAAGAATCCTTTAATCTTTTGGTGTCGCGCGTTCAGTTTTTAATCTTTCCAACCTGTTTTTTGCTTCTTCAGTAGCCTTTTCCCGTAGCTGTAATTCCGCCCGTGCTTCCAGTAATTGTGATTCCAAACGAATTGCCAGAGATTTTTCTGTTGCAATGCGGGCATGCAGATAGGCGCGTAATCCAAGCCGATATGCACGTTCTACATCCCCAAAATGTAAAGCATCTTCAGAATTGACAAGCATCTCTTCTGCAGAGTTTATGTCGGCAACAGCGACATCACGGGCACCGACATTTTCAGCAGCAGTAATACTCAAACGGGCATTTCCCATGGTTTCAATCGCCAGTTCCTCAATTCTCTTGTTTCCACATCCAACTATAAAAAACAGAATTAGAAGCGAATATATCCATTTCATGTTATCACCCTAATAGCAGAAAGTTATATAGAAAAACGTTCGTAAATAGGTTGCGTCAAAACTATACAAACCTGCAACACATTGAAAAATAAGCAAAAAACCCCACACAAAGGTGAGGTTTCTTTTATACAGTGAAACCTAAAAATATCATGACACTTCTTGGAACGAGGGAAACTTAAATTGTCCCACTACAAACAGGTATCTGTTAGCGATAAGTGTATATTTAATTCTAAGTTTTACTATTAAAACGTTCTAATAGGCAGGACGTTCTGTGTAAACACTCACCTTGCGGCGATATTTATCTTTTCGCTCAAACCAGACATACCCGTCTATTTTTGAGAAAAGCGTATAGTCCCTACCAACACCGACATTATTCCCAGCATGCAAATGCGTTCCACGTTGCCGCACGAGAATACTACCGGCGGTTACATAGTTACCTGAAAACCTTTTGACACCAAGCCGTTTGCCTATACTATCCCGACCATTACGTGTACTTCCGCCACCCTTCTTATGTGCCATCAGATTCAACCTCCTCTGCGCCAATCGCAGTAATTTTAACTCTTGTGTATGATTGACGGTGACCTAACTTACGTTTGTAACCTTTTCTACGTTTCGACTTAAAAACGATGAGCTTCTTTGCACGTCCTTGCTCAATCACTTCACCGGTAACAAACATGTTCTCAAGGTACGGTGTTCCGGTTTGGAGTTGACCATCTTCACCGGCAATCGCTAAAACGGAGGGAAAGGTAACCGTTTCACCCACAGCATTGTCCAATTTTTCTACATCAATAAGGTTTCCTACCTCAACACGATGCTGTTTCCCACCGCTTGCAAATACTGCATACATTTTGCTTCCACTCCTTTTAGGTGTAGAACTCCTTATCTAACATCAGGAATGTTCTTTTTTGATGCCCTTCTTATAAATCGTAGTAGAATTGAAAAAGGGTTCGGACGCACCTATCCGTCCATAAAATGTCATTCGGACAATTACATTATGCCATATTTCAGCTCAAAAGTCAAATGTTTTTAACGTGTGTCAAGATAGCACCGAAGCAACTATTGAAAAGGACTTTCCAACTTTGATAACCATCACAGTCATGTTTCACACGTTGCCTACTCTTGCTAATCTAAGTATAGTTCCTCACCGTTAGCGACGAAGATGCGATAATCCTCAAGATGCAGGTCAGCATCAGGTTCAAGGGTCAATTCCAACTTTAAATTCCGTTTAAGTTCTCGCAATTTCGTATACATCTGTGCGTTGATATGTGAGATGATGTGGTCATTAGCGAGAATACGGAGCTTAGAGTGCTGCGTCTGTCGATATGCAGTCTTAATCGCACGAAATAACCTTATCGCGACAGTTTCAATAGAGAGAATTGTACCATGACCTTCACAGTAAGGACACTGTTCTGTGAGCAAAGTAGATAGGCTCGGACGGGTGCGTTGACGCGTCATTTCAACCAAGCCTAAATCAGAAAAATGGAGGATGTTTGTCCGTGCTTTATCCTTTCGCAGTGCTTCTCGAAGGATTTTGAACACCTGCTTCCGATGTGCATGTGCCTCCATGTCAATAAAGTCAACAACGATAATCCCTCCTAAATCGCGTAACTGAATTTGACGCACGACTTCATCAACCGCCTCAAGATTGGCACTTAGAATCGTATTATCTGGATCAGATTGTCCAACGAAACGGCCAGTATTTACATCAATAGACACCATCGCTTCTGTTTGTTGAATGATTATATGTCCACCACACTTAAGCCAGATTTTCTCACTAAGTGCTTTCTGTAGTTCTTCCTCAACGCCGTATGCCTCAAAAAGCGCGGTGTCGTTCTTGTACAGAGAAATCCGATCCAGCATATTCGGCATTATTGAGGTGACATAATCAACTGTTTCCTTATAACCAGATTGTGAATCGATCAGAAGTTGTTTAACGTCCTTTGTAAGCATGTCCCGAACAATACGATTCGCGAAACTTACATCTTTAAGAATTAGGCTCGGTGCAGATTTGCGTTTTGCTCTTTCCCCCACCTGCTTCCACTGATTGATCAGCGATCGGATTTCTGCACCAAATTCCTCTTCACTCAACCCCTCAGCAGCGGTTCGAATAATAAAACCGCCATCAACATCTGCTTTCAAGTTCTGTGCTAAGTCCCGCAATCGATCACGTTCACTTTCCGACTCCAACCGGCGTGAAACACCAATAGTAGATGAATTCGGCAGATAGACAACATAACGTCCTGGCAGTGTGATATTACTCGTAACACGTGCTCCTTTACTACCTATAGGTTCTTTACAAACTTGAACAAGTATCTCTTCTCTCTTTGAAATAAGGTCAGTAATTAGGTAAGGAAAACCTCTGCCCCCCCGTGACTTGTTTGGCGGTGTTGCCTGCATGTCTAATGTCGGTAATCCATCATCCCCAGTTCCGTTAAGTGAATTATTATATTTCAAGTCAGATATGTGTAGGAAAGCATGTCGTTCTAAACCTATATCAACAAAAGCGACCTGCATTCCCGGTAAAACATTTTCAACCCGTCCCTTATATAGATTCCCTAAAACAGGTTTTACCGCTTTTCGCTCAATCTGAATTTCATTTAATACGCCTTCCTCCAATACAGCACATCGCGTTTCATACTCATCATCAGAAATCAGTATCTCCTTTTCCATTGTCAGCTTTACCTCCTATCAGGTCTTTCCGAAGAAAGACATCTCGGTTAGTCAATTCGTTCAGATGAATAAGCGGCAGCACTGAGAAAGAAGAGTTCATTAGGCTCAATTGCGATACAGCGATAGATTTACTGTAAATAGATTTCCCAAGGTTCTGATGATAAACTTTCAAATAAAAAACCATTATCTCTCTCCGCGTTATTATTTTAAAGCGATTCATACCTACTCTTTCCGTGGTGTCAACGTAACAACAGGGGTTATCAGTTCTCCCATTGAGATGCCACCATGTTGGAACCCTCCTTGAAACTGCCGCTTATACTTATAAAATTCGTTTGGATAGACGAAATAATAATCGTCTTTTGCGAGAATATAATCCTTGCTCGCGTTTTCGGCTGGTAACCGATATTCCTCTGGCTTAGAAATATACACGGCTTGGTTCTCATCACATCCTAAGTTATTGCCGATTTTGAAACGTAGGCTTGTGCTTGTATCGCGATTGCCATACGCGCGAGTTGCACGATTGCAGAACTCTGAACCGTGATCTGTCGTAAGCACAACATGAACCCCTTGATCAGCTATCATCCGTAAAATATCGTAAAGGGATGAATGTGCAAACCAAGAACGCGCCAAAGCACGAAATGCAGGTTCGTCAGGGGCAAGCTGTTGCAGTACTTCTGATTGTGAACGTTGATGCGTTAAAATATCTATAAAATTCACAACCAACGCAGATAAACTAACTTGTGCTGCTGCAGCAACCCGTTTCTTATATTCACTGCCCCCGCGTAAATCAAAAATCTTAAAATACTTAACACCAGGTTTTATACTGATGCCGTTTCTCTTTAAATACTCCTCAAGTAACTGTCGTTCATACTGGTTTGTGCTTGTACCATTGTCCGATTTCTCCTGCCAGTATTCCGGGTAATTCCTTGCTAAATCGGCAGGAAATAACCCGCTAAATAGACCATTCCGAGAATACATTGTTGCACTCGGTAAAATAGAAAAACTATAGTCTAACTCAATGGAAAAATATGGATACAATAGCGATTCTATCGCCATCCAATGGTCAAGACGAAAACAATCTACGACTATAAAATAGATCGGAACATTCTCTTTAAGTAATGGCAACACATGGCGGTCCAAAACATCTACAGATAACGGTGGTCTATCCACACCACCGTTAACCCATTCTGGATAATTCAATGCTACAAAATCAGAGAATTCGGTGTTGCACTCTTTTTTTTGTTCCAAGTGTGTCTCTTGTAATCCCTGCTCGGCTAACCGATCAGATTGTAGATCCCATTTGAGTAATTTGACGTAAATATCAATCCAATCTTGCCAACCTGGTTGTGATGCCTTTAGTGTGCTAATCATATTAAAATCATTGGTGTAACGACTCGGTATTTGCGTTTCCACTATGTGTTGCTGTTCGAGTACCCGTTTGAGTGTAGAAGCAATCTGAGCAACCCCGATCGGTTTTACCAAAAAATCTGTCACCTGTTTACCGAGGGCAACATCAACAAATTTATCATCACTGGACTGTGTTACGAGGATTACAGGAACCTGTGTGTTAATTGTCCGGATAACATCCAATGTCGCCATGCCATCTTTCCCGGGCATCACTTGGTCAAGTAAGATTGCATCGTAACCGGTTTTTTGCTGCTTCAGCAATTCAATCCCATCTTCCCCATTCGTAGCAGCCGTGACGACATATCCGCGTGTTTCAAGAAAACGTCTATGTGGTAGCAATGCCTCTATTTCATCGTCTATCCAAAGTATTTGGTGTGATTTCTGTTGCATTTCTTTCCTTAATACACGCTAATATACATTACACGGCAGACGAATTTCAAATGTAGTTCCATCAGAACTACTTTCTACTAACCTAATACTACCGTGATGATAGTCTCTAATAATCCGTCGTACGATAGTCAACCCAAGTCCCCAACCGTGTGTTTTTGTTGTCATACCTGGTTCAAATATTGCCCGTTGATTTTCTGCTGCAATACCACTTCCGTTATCCGAATAACGTATGATCACTTGCTTATGTCGATTGTCATATTCTGGTTCTATTTCAATCTGTCCGACCTCTTTTTGCATTGCATCCAATGAGTTACGAATTAAATTCTCAAAAACCCACTGTAGCAATTGTGCATTACCTATAATGACAGGCACATTATAAGGTGTAATACCGATATCAACATCACGACTAATCTGAGGCAGTCGCTTCTCAAAGTATGTTAGAACTTCGGCGAGTACCTCTGCGAGGTCCACCTCAGTCATAGTTGGTTCAGTGCCGATCAAGCCAAATCTTGTAGTCGTTTTCTGCAATCGTTCAAGGTCGTTCTGCATGTTTGCAGATAGTTCCCCAAGGACTCTGTCCCCTGTTTCCTCACTGTGTTCATCTAATAGTTCTGTCCATGCTAACAGAGCCGAGATAGGCGTACCGAGTTGATGTGCGGTCTCTTTGGCTAATCCTCCCCATATTGCTGCATGTTCATAAGATTTTATCCGCATATAGATCAGAAGGGAACCAAAACCGAAAAGCAAGAAAACAACTGCCAATACAATGGGTGTTACCAATAAACCGTAAAACGATCTAATCTCATAGTAGAAATACCCTTCTTGCCATTCTGGTATAGTCTGAATTGCTGCGAAAGAAAGTGTATTTTGAACAAATGTTTTTGCGCGTTCTTTCTCTTCAAGAGTCGCCTTTTCGGCAGTGAGTACATCGTTCCACATCTGCCATTTTTGTGGCGTTTTATCAGTATCCGTTATTGCGAATGGGAGTTGTGCCATCTCACTCGGTGCCACATCCCCATAGTAGAAATATCCCGCAATTTTTCTATCTTCTTGAAGGAACGGTATTTTTCTCGGATCATTCTTACTTCTCATCCGTTCCAAAGATGAGCGTAATAGTGCTTGCTCTGTATCTGTTAACGAAATAGTACCATCTTCGTTGACTTTTTCATCTAATTTTGTATCAACACCTTGAGAAATTTCAACATTCCCATCAGAGTCCGTTATAATAAAAGAGAACCGACGCACCCTATTCTCAGCATAAAGTTCCTGCCGCATGACTGAAAGTAAACGTTCCTGCAATTCCCGATCTTCAATACTCGGTAATTCAATCGCAAGATTCACAAAAATTTCTATCTGTGATTCTATTTCAGCATTTAAATCTGAAATTTGACGCGTATAATACGTAAATACAATAATCAGTATAACTACACCAACACTGAAATAGATGAGCATTAACCGACTGGTCGGGTAAGTAGAAGTAATGTTACGATACCACCTCAATATAACGACCTCTAAGCAAATTTATACGCTTCAAACATATCGGTACACTAATATTATATCTTAAATGATGCCTTATTTCAAGTAAGTTATTTTTCACTTCTCTATTAGTGCCTTGACATCTTACTACTATGCAAGATACAATGAAAGATGGATTAGATAGTAAAAAATGTAACAATAAGGAGAATTAATGCTCAAAGCAATTACATTTGATTTCTGGCAAACGCTTTATGCAGATTCACTCGAGAATTGGAAAAGGCGACAGGTAATACGGGTAAAGAAATGTCATGATTATCTAAACAGTCAAGGACACTCTTGTGAAATAAGTCAGGTAGAAACAGGAATGGATGACGCATATAATGTTGCGATGTCCCGATGGTACCAACATAAAGGCGTTTCTGTAGAAACATGTATGATGACCTTCGCTGAAACGCTTGAAATTACGCTTGATGAAACAGAAATCGCAGCTATTATCGAGTGTCTGGGAAGTGCTTTCTTGGCATCTCCACCTGTTCTCATTCAACATATTAAACCTGTGTTAGCAAACCTTAGCAAACTATATCCACTGGGGATTATTTCAGATTCCGCATTGACACCAGGACGTTACGCGCGACAACTCATGGAACGTGACGATATTCTGCAATACTTTTCTGTCTTTACTTTTTCTGATGAAACAGCACATACAAAGCCTGAAGTTATCCAATTTCATTCTACTTTGAAAAAATTAAACGCAAAACCTGCCGAAGCTGTGCACATCGGAGACATCGTTAGAACCGACATTGTAGGGGCAAAAAATGCGGGGATGAAAGCAATACGGTTCGCGGGCATTAATAAGTCGGAAAGCAACGACACACTTAGTGATGCTGTCATAAATGATTATAGACAACTGGAAAGCACTATCGCAGAACTTTCAAAATAAGGCAAAACAACTTAAAAAGTTGGGCGACGCAAGTTAAAGGTCCTATATTGAACGTGAGTTTGATAAATCGGAACAAATAACTTACGTAGGTTGGGTTGAGGCACGAAACCCAACATCTTGACCCATTATAGAGCACTACATGTTGGGTTTCGTGCCTCTACCCAACCTACAATGAATATTGTATTTAATTATCAAACTCACGTTATATTGATAGAGTGCTATGAAGAAAACGGAGGAAAAAGTGAAAAAAATACTTGTCACAGGGGGAACCGGTTTTATCGGGAAAAAAGTTTGTGATACCCTCCACAATAAAGATTATGATGTAAATGTAGTGTCCCGTAATCCTGAAAAAGCAAAAGCTGAATTAGGACAATTAGGAGAAATACACGGTTGGAATCCAGAAACAGAACAACTCCCCACAGAAGCTATATCGGATACAAATGCCGTAATTCATCTCGCAGGAGAAACGATCGCAGGCAGGTGGAACAGTGAAAAAAAGCGAAGAATACGGGACAGTCGTGTCTTATCTACCCGAAACCTTGTTGAATCTTGTGCTAATGTTGAATCCAAACCGACAGCATTGATATGTGCATCAGCAATCGGATTATATGGAGACAGCGGAGACAATAGCTTTACTGAGGAAACACCTCCGGGTACAGATTACCTCGCTGAGGTTTGTAAAGAATGGGAAACTGAAGCATACAAGGCAAGTGAACTTGGAATACGGGTTGTAACTGTGCGAATCGGACTTGTCCTTGGTTTAGGTGGCGGCATGCTGCAACAAGTTCTAACGCCATTTAGAATAGGAGTCGGGGGGAAACTCGGAAGTGGACAACAGTGGATGTCGTGGATTCATGTAGACGATGTTGTTGGAATCATATTACACGCATTGGAAAACGGTAGTATCAATGGTGCATTGAATGCGACAGCACCTGTGCCGGTAAGGAACATTGAGTTCACAAAAGCTCTCGGTTCAGTACTTCGTAAGCCAACTATGCTTCCAGTGCCCAACTTCGGACTAAAGTTAATGATGGGTGAGTTTGCAGATTTTGTGCTGTTGAGTCAGAAAGTCCTTCCTGAAAAAACAGAAGCAACCGGCTATGAATTTCAGTTTACAACGATTGATTCGGCTCTCTCTGATCTGCTATAAAGCAACATAAGACAACAGATGATAGAAAACTGATTGCACTCGGCGGGTGAGGAATGATATACTTACACTCACACACCGTGAAGGTGTAATAGTAGATAGTCCATTCTAATTGTTCGTGTAAAGGTCGCGATTCGGAGATCGCTCCTACCAATGGACTGCTTATGGTAGGAGGGAACTCCGATTCCCGACTATTGCTTATACCCACAAGTTTAGTCTGGATTATTCAATAGATCTAAAGAGAAAATCAAGAGGAATTCATAGATGCGATTAAGAGATAAAGTTGTATTGATAGGCGGAGCTGGCTCAAATATGAGCCGTGCATCAGCACTGCTTTTTGCTCAAGAAGGGGCAAAAGTAGCACTCGCCGCGCGGACAAACGAAAAGATGCAGGAAACAGCACAACGTATACGTGAAAACGGTGGAGATGTACTAACACACCAAACAGACTTAGCTGATGCATCACAAGTAGATTCTTTGATCAATGCTACAGTGGCTGAATTTGGTGGAATCGATTGCTTTATACACGCTGCAGGAGGGTTCTTCTCAACCGAACATGATATTACTGCAATGGATCCTGAATTCTGGGACGGTGCGTTAGAAAACAACCTGAGAACACTCTTCAATCCTGTTCGGAAACTTGTCCCGATTTTAGAGAAACGTGGAGGCGGATGCATCATCACCATTTCAGCAGGGGCACGAGTACGTCAAGATGCAAATGCTGCTTATGCTGCAGCAAAAGCGGGTATGGTTGCTACTGCAAAGAATCTTGCGAAAGAACTGTATGAAAAGAACATCCGCGTCCATGCATTATGTCCAGGGATCATCTGGGATCCGCTACCAGATGGAGAGATCGCTCCAGTTGCAGCACAATTAGAGAGATTAGGTAATCCAATTGACGTAGCATACGCTGCATTATGGTTGTGTTCAGATGAGGCTGCGTGGGTTACAGGTCTGGAATTGACGGTTGATGGTGGTGATGCGCTGTTCATTGACTCGCCAAGTCGACGAAAGGTCTTAATGTAATTACTATCGGTCAGTGCACCCTGATGATCCGACGGCCTGTGAAAGTTTGACCAAACATATCAGTTGTCCTGACATATATAACATGCGTTCCTTTAGGAGTGTTCTCTGGAAGTTTAGCTTGCCAGATATGCGTTGATTTCGGCACACCGTAAAGTAGTCGTTTCCCCCTATCGGGTAGTTCGGTTTCTTCCTTCAACAGCAACTCCATTGAATCGCGTATTGCAGCATGTATTTTCCGCTCAATATGGTAATTCTCGTCCCTCTTTTTGAGATCTTGAAAGTACGGGTCCTTCTGCGGCATATAGGTCATCGTTTGCCATTTCCCATCTGCACCAAGTCGGATTTCAACCTTTGACCTTTTTGTTCCGCCGAAGATATTAACGAGAACATCAGTTTTGGCAATTTCTGTTAGGGGAACTTCCCAAGGTGCCCAAATATTCATCTGATAATTTGCAGGACGCCGGGCAGCTTTAAACCGAATTGAATATTGATTCCCACTAAATGTGAATATTCCATATCCGTTCGGGGCACCATCCCGCATCGTTGTGTGTGGAATACCGATCTCATCAAGCGTTCCTTGCCACCAACTTCCTGAAGTGGTTGCATGGTTATGGTGATGATGTAGATCCTCTCCATGCCAACCGTGTTCCGCACCAAGGAAGTCATCCCTTTGTAAATGGGTATGTGCAGACAACGTTAATGTGTTAGGTCGATCCTCAAGTAGTTTCATCAATTCCTTCACATTACGCATCTCGGTCAATGGAATGTGCATGGATACAACAACGAGCTGATCTTTCGGAACCAGAGCAAGATCGTTCCGAATAAAAGTCAGTTGTCTATCCCCCAACTCACAGATATATGGGGGGTTATCCTCTTTTTCAGGTAGAAAAATCACATTGTCTATATTAATGAAATGAACAGGGCCCCAATCAAAGGAGTAGCACGTGGGTCCGTAAACTCTTTCATAAGTTTCGTCGGCGTAACGGTCATCTGAAACGAGACGGTTCATATCATGATTACCATATACGTTGAACCACGGGATACCTATCGTAGCAATCACTTCATTAAGAGGTTGAAATAAGTTCAAATCGTCACCCACCAGATCGCCAAGACTGAGCCCGAAAACTGCATCTGTCCCGATAACCTCTTCAATAACATCGTGTGCTAACCACGCAATTTCACGCATATTACGGGGTTGTGTGTCCCCGAAGACGAGCACCTTGAAAGTATCAGATTCGTCCTGCACAGTAAGTGGAAAATCAATAGACTCAGGCAACGGACCGGTAGGTGCGACCCCTGGATACTTTAATCCGGTCGGTGAACCCTGCGGTTTGTGAATGTAATAGAATCTTGGAAGTCGATTCTTGTCAACAGGTATCATAAATCCACGAGGTTTAATAACAAAAACAATACTGTCTTCACTGACTGCAAGCGAGTATTTTCCATTAGCGTCTGTCTGCACTACATCTTGACCATTAGAGACACGAACGCCAGCCAATCCTTTCTCATTGTCATCCTTCATCTGATTACGATTAGAATCCAAAAATACAGTGCCAGATGCGGTTGAATTGTCTGCTACACCCTCTACAATCCAGCAAAACGTGAGAATACCGATTAAAAATGAGATCTTCCATTGCTTGTAAATCATACGATTCTCCTTAATAAGAACTTTATTCCAACCCCCACTCATGACGGAGTTCAACCATCGATTTATAAGTTGCCCCTTTGTTGTAAAAATTACCGAGCCAACTACCATTTTAACTGAATCTTGATCTGTTTTAGTCCCAATATGAACAATGCGACGATATTCAGCACGTTCTGATCCATTTTGATAAATGAGACGTTATTAATTTGACTTAGGTTGAAACCAGATGTTTTGGCATTGGTTGTTATGGCATGATTTGAAAAATATAAAAAATGTAAATTGTATCTCTCTGAGATCCATACCAAAAAAGATTGCATACACCTAAGAAACGTGTTATAATTACTATGATTTTATGCAAGAAACACACCTCCAGATGTGCACGGCGGGTTCTCTCAAAATGTGAGGCTGTTGCAGATGTGAAGGAGGTGGACGCCTAAACCCAATAATGAGCATTAAGTCTCATACAAACCCAGGAGGTAATTTTGCCAGTTACAATGAAAGAACTCCTTGAATGTGGAGTTCATTTTGGACACCAAACCCGACGCTGGAACCCAAAGATGGCAGAATACATCTTTGCGGAGCGAAACGGTATATACATTATTGATTTACAGAAGACCCTAAGAATGTTGGAAACTGCAGTAGAGTTCGTACAAACCGTTGCTGCACAAGGCGGTTCAGTGCTTTTTGTGGGAACAAAACGACAGTCACAGGAAGCAGTGTTAGAGGAAGCAATGCGTTGTAGTATGTTCTATGTTAATCACCGATGGTTAGGAGGTATGCTAACTAACTTTCAAACGATTAGACAGAGCATCAGTAAATTAGAGGAACTTGAAACTGAAGAAGAGAGCGGTGAACTGGAAAAACGACCGAAGAAAGAGATTATCCGTTTAATGCGAGAGAAAGGGAAGTTGGCAAATAACCTGACTGGTATAAAAGAAATGTCAATTCTCCCTGCTGTTGTTATTGTTACAGACACTCGAAAAGAACACACAGCTATTGCAGAAGCAAACAAACTCGGTATTCCAATCATCGCGATAGTAGATACAAACTGTGATCCCGACCCAATTGATTTACCCATCCCAGGGAACGATGACGCTATCCGGTCAATTCGCCTTATATGTTCTGTTCTCGCTGAAGCTGTTATTGAAGGACGTGGTGATGCGGTTGAAGGTGCAGAAGTTGAAGCAGGAGATGGAAAGTCGGCAGAGAGTCAGTTAGATAAGGTCGCTGAAGTGGAACGTCATGAACAGCAGACTGCACAGATTCTGGATGTTGAACAACTTTCTGCTGAGCCAGAGACGATCGGTGATGGAGAACAACGACAAACGCGCCAACAACGTCCGAAGAAAAGACCTGGACGCCCACGACGCTCCCCACAGTAATTCAATAGGTAAATCAATAACCAGTTTTATATCCTGCGGAGGCACAATGTAGGGTTCTAACTTCAAAATTCACAAAGATTACTCATGTTAGCAATGTAAAGCACCTAAATTGGAGGAAAAATGGCTATTACAGCAAAAATGGTCAGTGAACTGCGTTCGCGCACGGGGGCAGGGATTATGGATTGCAAAAAGGCATTGACTGAAACGGAAGGAGATGTTGATGCTGCAATTAAGAAACTTCGTGAGCAGGGCTTAAAAGCTTCTGAAGTAAAAGGCGGACGTGCAACTGAAGAGGGACTTATTATCTCATATATACATCCTGGAAATCGAGTCGGCACAATGGTGGAATTAAACTGCGAAACTGACTTCGTCGCAAGAACAGAACAATTCCAAAAATTAGCAACAGAGATTGCTATGCAAGTCGCTGCTGCAAAACCGAGATACGTCAACGAGGATGAGGTCCCCGCAGAAGAACTTGATGCAGAAAAAACAATATTGAAGACACAAGCTCTACAGGAAGGAAAACCTGACCATATTGTTGATAAAATTGTTCAAGGACGGCTTTCTAAATTCTATTCGGAAGCATGTCTACTAAAACAACCTTACATTCGCGATGCCGATAAAACTATTGAAGACCTCGTCAAGGACGCAATTGCACAGCTTGGTGAGAATATCGTAGTTAAGCGGTTTGTGCTTTATGTCCTCGGGCAGTAAAGTCTAATCTGGACACGACACCTTACATCGGAATCAGCGAAAACAGAAACAAAGAAAGGGAATTCAGATGCAAGAAGTACTGAAAGATGCTGAATCACGAATGAAGAAATCGGTCGAATCAACAGCAAATAAGCTCTCACATGTACAGACAGGACGCGCGACAACTGCGTTGTTAGACCAAGTGACAGTAAACTATTACGGCAGCAAAACACCTTTGAATCAAGTCGGAACGATCACAACTCCCGAACCGCATCAACTCGTCATCCAACCTTGGGACAAGACATTGATTACTGAAATAGAAAAGGCAATTGCTCAATCTGATTTAGGACTTGCGACAAGTAATGATGGCAGTATTATTCGTATCCAAGTACCAGAATTGACAACTGAACGGAGAGTTGAACTCACTAAACTCGTTAAGAAATTAGCCGAGGAAGGACGAGTTGCCATAAGAAACATACGCAGGGACGCTAACGATGCTATTAAGAAACTTGAAGGTGGCGATGCAAGCTCAGGCAGTAGAAGAAGCAAAGGTAGAGGCGGCGATAAAAAATCTGGACGTACCGATGTTGATCCTGTACAGAACCTAACGGATACTTATGTCAACAAAATCAATGATTTAGCCGATACCAAAGAAGCTGAACTTTTAGAGAAATAACCATGTTTTGGCGGCGAGCTCTGAGTGCTGTTGTTCTGGCTCCCTTAGTCCTGTTGATCATCTATTTTGGCAGTCTGTTTTTCTTGTTTCTTATCTCTGTCGCTGTCATAATGATGCAAGTTGAATACTGCCGATTGACACAACACCTGAGTCAAAAACTAAATCCGATAAGTCCATCAATATTAACAGTAGCATTCTGCTTGTTTGCGTATTTCCTTCCAACACCTTCACACGGAGAAAACGCTTACGCCGAAACAGTTCTGTTGAGTTTCTTTGTTTTTATACCTATCTATGCATTCTGTACAAGTGTATTTCGAGGAGAGGTAGCTGACGAACTACTCACTGTTGCACTAAAACTCACAGGAATACTTACAATCGGGTGGTTGTTTGGGTATTACTGTATACTACTAAGAAATACTGACGAAGTAGGCATGCAACTGATCTTCTTACTTATAGGAACCGTTTGGATTGGTGATACGGGTGCTTACTTGATCGGACGCGCTGTAGGAAAACACAAACTGAGTACACCGATTAGTCCACGAAAGACGATTGAAGGAACTATCGCTGGATTGGTCGTCGGAACCTTGACCAGTATTGTTATTAGTTCAGTATTCCTACAAGGTACATTTACTGTTACACACGCAGCAATTATCGGATTTCTATTGAGTATCGTTGGACAGATCGGAGATCTGAGCATATCTCTTATGAAACGGACTGCAGGTGTCAAAGACTCAGGGGATACTATCCCTGGACATGGAGGTTTACTGGATAGATGTGATAGTCTCATCTTCAGTGCACCAGTACTCTATTTTTACTTTCTTGTTGTCACCAAATATCTGCAATAAGATCCGTGACAAATTACTTTCTAATTGCATTTAATATAGTAGCAGGCACACGCCGTGTGCCATCCAAAATGCCAAAAACGCACAATGAATTGTGCAACTATAACAAACAGACATGAAGCACATTGCCATCTTAGGTAGTACCGGTTCAATTGGGAAGAATGCACTTAATGTTGTAGAAACACATCGTGAGGCGTTTAATGTAGTCGCACTCGCAGCAAACAGCGACGTTGACACGCTTGAACATCAGATCCGTAAATTTTGTCCAAGATTAGCTGCACTAAACAACCCTATTGCAGCAGAGCAACTGAGAAAACGACTATACAATCATAAAAGTACTGAAATCCTATCTGGTTCGGATGGAATTCAAGCTGTAGCAACTATTCCTGAGGCAGAACAGGTATTGGACGGAATGGGTGGAAGCGCGGGGTTATTGCCGACACTATCAGCAATCAACGCTGGAAAAGACATCGCCTTCGTCAATAAAGAGGTGATGGTGATGTGCGGTGCCATTGTAATGAACGCTGTTAAAAAAAATGGTATTAATCTGATACCTATTGATGGTGAAATGAGTGCAATCTTTCAATGCTTAGAGGGAGCAAGAGACCGACAAGATGACATCCATCGCTTGATATTAACAGCATCCGGTGGTCCGTTTCGGGATACACCAAAAGAGAACCTATATAAGGTAACAGCACAGCAAGCACTTAAACATCCCAATTGGGATATGGGAGCAAAAATTACGGTTGATTCCGCTACTATGATGAATAAAGGTCTGGAGGTTATTGAAGCGAAGTGGTTGTTTGACATTGAACTTGAAAAGATTGATATTGTTATTCACAGAGAGAGTATTATACATTCAATGGTTGAATGGATGGATAGTTCAACCCTTGCGCAGTTGGGACCAACGGATATGCAGATAATGATTCAATATGCGTTGTCATATCCAAATAGGTTACCCACCCCTGTCCCACGGTTAGACCTCTGTGAATTACGTACTTTGCATTTTGAACCTGTAGATAGAGATAAATTTCCATGTATTTCACTTGCATACACAGCAGCGGAAGTAGGGGGAACACTGCCGGTTGTCCTTAGCAGTGCAGATGAAGTCGTAGTAGAGGCTTTTCTCAATGAAAGGATCGGGTTTATGGATATCCCCGCAATACTGGATCAAGTGATGAACAAACATGGCGTGATAGACGATCCGACACTTGAGGACATCCTTGAGGTAGACAGATGGACAAAGTCAACTACCCGTTCAATCATCAATGCTAAAGGATAGTTGGAATTCCTCTTTAAACAACCGTAGACATATCAGAATCATGCAATCATAATTAGGAGACAATAATGGAAATTCTTAAATTAATTCTCGGCATTTTTCCCGTAATCAAAGCAATTCTTATTGCCATAATTCCACTCGGATTTCTAATTTTCATACATGAGCTTGGCCACTTCCTCGCAGCAAAAAAAGCAGGTATTAAGGTCAACACATTCTCAATCGGATTCGGACCAAAAATCGTAGGGTATGTGTATAAAGATACAGAATACAGACTCTCTTGGTTACCCTTTGGTGGATATGTACAAATGGAAGGTGAAAATCCAACTGAACAGACCGGAGCAGAGGGTGAATTTGCAAGTGCCTCCTTGGGTAAACGCGCATTCGTTGTTATTGCTGGACCCGCTGTCAATCTACTGTTTGGTGTATTAGCCTATTGGATCGTCTTCAGTGTCGGTATCAATGAGAACGCAATTGGCCTAATCAATGGATTAACAGGACAAGATATCGGTTTGGAGCAGAAGGGTGTTAAATTTGGGATGATAGCTGACCACAGCCCTGCCCTTGCCGCCGGTGTGATGTCTGATGATACGATTATTTCACTAAACGGAGAAGCAATTCCAAACCATTCCAGGTTCCAAGAGTTAGTAATGTTTAACCCTGGAAAAGAATTGGAACTTGTTGTGGAACGAGAGGGTAACTTGAAAATTTTCACTGTAATACCTGATGCCAAACCCGCAATTGGAGGAGAGGAGGGAATACTTCATGTGAGTTTTAAAAACGTGACGATTGTAAGTCAAATCGCCCCTGGTAGTTCAGCAGAAAAGGCAGGCTTAAAGATCAGTGACCAGATTGAATCTATTAACGGACAAAGAATATACAATACGCCATATTTTGGTCCGGATATTTGGAGCGAGGAACCCGAAATGTGGATGGCTGCGAAATATAGGCCTATCTATGATGATATTAAAGAGAATAAAGATGTTGTCACATTAGGAGTCCGACGCGACAATGAGAAACTTACGTTTAAACTTCCTGTAGAATGGGAAATGATAGCAATAGTTGAACAAGAAAGCACCGCACATAAGGTTGGTATAAGAACAGGGGATATACTCACTACATTTAATGGAAAAACGGTTGACAGTAAATCACTTTACGCACAAATAAAAGCATCAACAGATATGCCAGTAAATCTCACATTCGTACGAGATGGAACAGAAACAACATACACCTTATCGCCCGATAAGAAAACAAAATCGGATGAAGATGGTACTTTTTACGGTATAATATGGAACAATTCTCTGAACGGGATGTTGTTAAAAAGGAAAGAAATACCGACACAATACTATAGTCTCATAGGTGCTTTTACCAACGGTGTGAAAACTAGTTGGCTTACTTGTACAGCAATTGCGCGCATCTTAAAAAAGTTGTTTGCGGGGGAAGCAAAACCTAATCAACTTGCTGGACCAACAGCTATTGCAGATATGACAAATAGGATGTTTGAAAACGTTGGTTTAAACAGTCTTCTCTTTTTCATCGGATTCATCAGCATCAACCTTGCAATCGTAAATCTACTGCCGATCCCAATTGCTGATGGGGGACATTTACTGTTCTTTGCTTTGGAAAAAATTCGCGGACGCCCCATATCAATAAAAATACAAGCAATCATACAGCAAGTATCCGTTCTCCTTCTCATCGCATTCTTCATATATATCACTTTCTATGACGGATTAAGACTATTCGATCGTATACGCAATTGATAAAACAGAACAGGAATTTCAATGACGAAAGACGCCATCACAGAGGAATACTTGCAGATCACAGCAACAGTGAGGGAATACGTGGAAGAACAACTTCAACTCGGACTGTTTGAAGCAGAAGTGCCCGAATCTGAACAGCAATCTCAATATGCCGACTTAGATTTAGCTGCATTGGATGCAGATGCACAAGGTTGTATCAAATGTGGTTTACATCAAGGAAGAAATACCGTAGTATTCGGAGTCGGTAATCCAAATGCTGATCTAATGTTTGTCGGTGAAGCACCAGGTGCAGACGAGGATAAACAAGGAGAACCATTTGTCGGGAGAGCGGGACAATTACTCACGAAAATAATAGAAGCGATGCAATTGACGCGCGACGATGTGTATATTGCCAATGTACTCAAATGTCGTCCACCAGGTAACAGAAATCCTGAACCCGATGAAGTAGAAACCTGCAGCCCTTATCTACTCCGACAGATTGAATTAATCCAACCGAAAGTAATTGTCACACTCGGTAATTTTTCTACAAAGATGTTGCTTGGTACGAAAACAGGGATTACAGCACTTCGCGGAAAATTTCATGAATATGCATTCGCTGAAAAAGAAGGTCATGCGCCCGTTGTAATGCCAACCTATCATCCAGCATATCTACTTCGTAACCCAAACGGAAAAAGAGATGTTTGGGAAGATATGCAACAGGTTATGACATATTTAGAGCAAAACTGACGAACACACACTGTGTAGAATTAGAAAAACAGTTGTCTAATCGGAAAAACAGCAGCATGACTTATGCAAACGTTGCCTTCCCAATTGCAGTCAATCGGTTGTTTACATACACAATACCAGAAAACTTATTGAATGTTGTGAAACCTGGCGTGCGCGTCTTAGCCTCTCTTCACGGTAGTAAGCAGGAAGGGGTCGTTGTAGAAAGATTAGAAGAGACCGATCTATCTGCTGATATAATAAAACCGATTGCTGCTTGTCTTGATGAGACCCCCACATATTCACAGGAGCTGCTTACGCTTACAAAGTGGATGGCAGATTACTATCTCTCATCATGGGGAAACGCGCTTTTCTGTGCTGTCCCCGCAGCTGTCCGGAATAAGAAACTACAATTGGTTCAACTCTGTCCTGATTATAAACCTCCTATAGGAAAAAATCAGAAAATGATTGTCACCGCATTGGAGACTGCTGGACCACTATCCCTTAATCAACTTGTTGAAAAAACTGGCTTGAGCCTTCAACGTCTGCAAACGACAATTAGAACACTACGAGATAGAGGGGTTATTGAGCTGACCATTACGCATAAACCCAAAGCGAAGGCAAAGACGACTAATGTTGCCGAATTCGCTTTACCCACCGAAGATATTGAAGCAGAGATTGAAAAGCTCACATCGGGGGAAGATGGGTATGGAAGTTCAACAGATGATGAAAGGAAAATAACTCCTCACGCAGCAGATATGAAACATGCTGAAATCCTACAAATCCTGCTTAATGAAGGTGTTCCTGTTGCAACATCTGACCTTACGAAACGCACGAAAACAAACTTATCTATCCTTCGGACGCTTGAGCGGCGCGGATTTGTCAAAATCACACGTGCTGCAGTAGTGCGGAATCCGCTCAGTTTGCAATCTGTTGTACCGACACATCCACACGAATTAAACCCGGCACAGTTAGAAGCATTCACTGAAATTAGCAAGGCACTTGAAATAGAAGACAATTCCATACAGACCCATCTACTTCATGGAGTCACAGGAAGCGGTAAAACTGAGATTTATATGCGGGTTATGGCACAAATACTTGAAACAGGAAAATCGGTCATCGTGCTTGTGCCGGAAATATCGCTTACACCTCAAACTGCCTCAAGGTTTATTGGACGTTTCGGGGAACGGGTCGCTGTTCTTCATAGTCGCCTCAGTGTCGGTGAACGTTTCGATCAGTGGTATCGTATACACAACGGGGATGCTGACATCGTTATAGGGCCACGGTCAGCAGTCTTTGCTCCAGTAAAAGACCTCGGTTTACTGATAATCGATGAAGAGCATTCTGACTCATATAAATCCGATACGTCCCTCCGTTATCATGCTAGGGAAGTAGCCAAGAAACGTGCTGAAATCGCAAAATGTCCACTCATTCTTGGCAGTGCTACTCCCTCACTTGAAAGCTATTATCAAGCAAAACAGGACAGGTACAAACTTCTAAGTTTGCCAACGCGCGTGATGGGTAGGAAGATGCCGGATGTTCGTATTGTAGATATGCGGGATGAACTCAAAAATGGAAACAGGTCTATCCTCTCCGAATGCCTGAAATTCGCTATTGCGGAACGACTTCTAATTCAGGAACAGGTGATACTGTTTCTTAACCGACGTGGACATTCCAGCTATGTTTTCTGTCGCAGTTGTGGTTATGCAGAGAGATGTGAAAACTGCTCAATCTCACTCACTTTTCATTTTGAATCTAAAATGTTAGTGTGTCATCATTGTGGTCATAGACGCGAAACGCATCCATCTTGTCCCGAATGTGATAGTCCAGCAATAGATTATTTCGGACGTAGAGGATTCGGAACTGAAACTGTGGAAAGGGAGATACAGAAACTGTTTCCAGATGCAAATGTCAAAAGATTTGATGCGGATTCTACAGCAAAGAAAAACGCGCATGAACAGATTCTAACTGCATTCGAAAAACAGGACATTGACATTCTTATCGGTACACAGATGATCGCAAAAGGGTTAGACTTTCCAAATGTGACGCTTGTTGGGGTTGTCGTTGCGGATACAGCCCTTAATCTACCGGACTTCCGAGCAAGTGAAAACACGTTCAGTTTACTCACACAAGTAGCAGGACGTTCGGGACGCGCAGAAACTGCAGGTGAAGTCATCATTCAGACCTATATGCCTGACCATTATTGCATTTCGGCTGTAAAGAAACACGATTATATAGACTTCTATGAAAAAGAGGTGGAAGCCAGAAGTCCGCTACAGTATCCTCCATTTTCTCACATCGGCACTTTGCTGCTTCGCGGAAAGAATGAAAATGAAGTCATTGATGCTGCAAACATCATGAGCAATCATCTTGATGTATTACAGACCGAAAAGTTTCCAGATATAAAAATACTGGGTCCAGCTCCTGCCCCCCTATCAAAAATTGATGGAAAGTTCCGATGGCACTTCCTGTTCCGTTGTAGACAGGTGGAAAAATTATCTCAACTCCTACGGTGTGTGAACGATGATGTGCCACCTGAAATAAAATCAAAGACAATTGAATGCATTATGGATATTGACCCAGCCAATACCTTGTGATACAATATAAGATAGAAATGGATTACACATAACAATTTTAACACACTAAAACAGAGGAATTTATTTCTTATGGGAAATCGGATATTTGAAAAGCTTGAGAACACTGACCTTCTTACGAAGAGTCCTATTCTTGTCTTTGCTGCTGACCCACTTGCATCAGCAGGCATTAAAGGACTCGGTCAAGTCCAACATCCAAAACCACACTACCGCACACACGCAGAGTTTTTGCAGCTGCAGCGCGATCTAACAGCTGATGGACAACTTGATGGACTTCTCATGACCCCCGCAGATGCTGAGATATTGGCACTTGATGAAAATCTTTTTGAAGATACACCTATCACACCAATTGTTAGAATGAACTCTGAAACAGCAATTTGGAACCCCCGTTTTGGTGTTTATACATCACGACCCTCAATGCCATTTCAGACCGTTTTTCCCGAAGACATACAACGTTACTGTGAGAATCTCATCGGACCAGCATTGGATTGTCGCGTCAGTTTGGGGTTATATTCAATCACCTTAAATAATGATCCACTTGTTGACGAGAGAATGTTGCAATCATACATCCAATTTGCCCACGTTGTCGGTGAAATAGAAGGATTTGACCATCTATTAGAAGTGTTTTTGCCGAATGTTAAGCTACCGGGAATGGATGAAGAGAAACGTGGCATGTATGTTGCTGATTCAATTGTCCGAACGATGAGTTATCTACGCAAACACCAACGACCACGTTTTATCAAAACCGCGTATACGACAGCGCAAGTATGGACAGAATTGTGTCAATTTGATACGACACTCGTTATAGGTGCTTTGGGAGGTCCGCGTCAGAATGCGCGGAGTACGTTTGCTCTGGCACATAGTGTTGTTCAGAATGGTGGGCGTGCAATCCTGTTCGGACGCACAATTTTCGGTGAAGATAATCCGATTAGTTTCGTGCAATGTCTACGGCGTGTATTGGATGGCGAATTTGATCCACAGACTGCACACGCGGAGTATCAAAAGCAATTACGCACACAGAATTAAATTACACAGATTTTTCAACATCCGCTACTATTCATCTTGTAGGATCGGTTTGAAACAGTGCCTAAGATGGACAAGAGATTTTAGAGATGCAGGCACCAGGACTTTTACCCTTCACACCGCTTATGAAACCGCCAGCAGGGATGGACATTGAACGCTGGTTACAACAATGCATTGACGCAACGCGTTCCGCCGCTGTAGATCAGTGGACGCAGGCAGATTTATTCTGTGCAATCTCCCTTTTTGGCGCGATTGTGCATAACCCACAATTTTTTCAACAACACATACCGGAGGGACTCATGCAAGAATCTAAATACTACCAACTTCTAAGTGAAAAATTCACCAGAGAGAACACCATAGAAAACACGCTGGCTCTCCTTGAAAGGCGATTTGCTGTGGAAGCAGTGCGTCCCCTAATACCAGCACTCCAAAATGTTACCGATCTACAAAAACTCAAACAGCTGCATCTTGAAGCTGCTGATGTGCAAAACATTGAAACATTCGCGCAAATGCTAAATGAATAGAAACACCCACTAACGACAATTCTTTGAAGTAAGAAAACACAATACTGTTTATATTGCACCCGTTACGCCGATAGCTTTTCGCACCTTTGCTAAGATCGGTACAGCGATGTCTCGTGCTTTTTCTGCACCATCCTGTAGGACTTTTTCCAATTCAGCGCGATTATCCATCAACGCATTATACCGTTCCCGTTGTTCCGAGAAAGTTGCCTCTAACAATTCATAAAGTTCATTCTTCATGTCCCCATACGCGAGTCCACCGTCAAGATATTGTTGGCGTTTTGCTTTAATGGCATCAGCATCAGAAAAATGTCTGTAGATAGCGAAGACATTGCATTCATCCGGGACCTTCGGTTCTTCAGGTCGTTTAGAATCTGTTACGATACGCATCACCTGTTTTCGTACTTGGTTTGATGGTGCAAAAAGAGGTATGATGTTGTTATAACTTTTGCTCATTTTCCTACCATCTAATCCGGTGATTGTCATAACCTCTTTACGAATTACGACTTCAGGGACAACCAATACTTCACGATAATTATTGTTAAAAGTGAGTGCGACGTCCCGTGTAATCTCAAGGTGTTGTTTCTGGTCAAACCCTACAGGGACAATATGTGCTCCGAATAACAAGATATCTGCGGCCATTAAGACAGGATATGTATATAGTCCTGCATTGATATTTTTATCTTCTTCCCTACCCGCTTCAGTATTGTCATCAACTAACGTCTTATAAGCGTGTGCTCGATTGAGCAAACCTTTTGATGTAAAACACGCCAGGACCCAAGACAACTCAAACACTTCTGGGATATCTGATTGACGATAGAAAATCACTCGCGCCGGGTCTAAACCGAGAGCTAACCACGTTGCTGCTACCTGATATGTCAAATCTGTTAACTCTTTCTTGTTTTTCACCGTGGTGAGTGCGTGGTAATCAGCGATAAAGTAGAGTGCCTGATAATCTTCCGCAAGTTCTAATGCGGGTTTGATCATGCCGAGATAGTTGCCGATATGCGGTTGACCTGTCGGTTTGATTCCTGTTAAAGCGATCTGTTTCAAATCTGTTCTCCTTTGTTTATTCTGCTCAAATTATAACTTGCAGAAATCGAGATGTCAATCAAACCTACGGACTACGATTCTATCATCTCGTTTCATTCCTAAACCGGTTTCAGCGTTCCCCAAATTAATGGCGATTTCTAACAGACCAAAACTCCCAATAATGGCAAGTGGTTCACCTGCTTCCGATTCTGCATAGAAACTGTTTAGTTTTGTGATAGAAGTATTACCTGCTATAATCTCAAAATCAACTGCTTCTGCATCATTGCTGACTGATAACAGGAAAGCGGTAAGTGTGTCTTCAGAGATGTTCGTTATTAAATTTCCAAAACTGTCTATTTTGATAATTTCTCCTGTCAATGTATTATCAATAGTCTGAATTGTTGGAACTGTAAACCGGACAAGGTCCTGAATCGGTGCCCCGAACTGTGACAACGCAACACCAAGCGATAGATGTGCAGCGACAGGGGAAAAGATATCTCTACCGTGGAAAGTATTACTCACTTGGGGTAATATGTAGGATGCGTTCTCTATGACTACCGATTTAGGTGTGTTCGTGTCATCTGTTTCAATATCCTGCAATACACGACTCAATACACCGTTGTTAGCACAGACAAAGTAGGCAATATCTGTTTGACATACTATTGGCTGCCGTTCGCTGCCTACACCTGGATCAACGACGACAACATGAATTGTGTCTTTTGGAAAATAGCGATATGCTGCTCTAATTGTGAATGCTGCCTCGTAGATGTCCTGAGGTGAGACAGAATGCGTGATATCTATAATCTCAACATCCGGATTGATACTTAAGATGACACCCTTCATTACACCGACATACACATCGCTCGTTCCAAAGTCTGTTGTTAAGGTGATAATCCGTGAAGATTTTTCCATTTATACACATCAAGTAACATTACAAGTTTTCCTGCATCCAAGCGAAACTTTTTCGTTGACCTGTACCATCGTTTTCGCGTCCTTCGTACTCACAACACCAAACGCCATTATATTCTGCATCGCGCAAACATTCTATGGCTTTCACAAGATCAATTTCACCCTCACCGAGTGCTTCGCCTCGGTAATTACCACGAGAACCTGTTCCATCCTTTAGATGTGTGTGGAGTGTAAATGGTGCAATGATTTCATAATATCTACCGACTGTGTCCAAATCATGTCCTGCCCAACGATAATTCATAGTATCCATATTTGCGCCGACATGTTTTGAACCGACCCTTTCAAACAACTCTACTTGTAAGTCGCCATCGTTGGTAACAAGTCCGTGGTTGTCAACCGCTAAGTAGACATCATCTCTTTCAGCAAATTCCAGACAACGCGTCAGACAACCCGCCATCGCTTCAACCCATCGGTCTTGCGGAACAGAATCTTTCATTGATCCCCCCTCCGTGCGAAGAATAGATGTTCCAACACGTTTCGCCAATCCCGCAATACGTTCCATCCGGTCAACTTGTTGCTGTATTGCTTCTTCTTCTAACAAAACAAAATCGTTACCTGCACCGAGTGCAGAAACCTCTAAACCGTAAGATTCAACCAGTTCGCGCACATTTTCAGCATTTTTTTCAGGATCGTCAGTATCTGCGTTCCAAACAGTACCCACCGCTAATTCTACATAACCGAAACCTGTTTCACTTGTAAACTTAAGGAAATCCTCAAGTGAGTTGCCCGCGTAATTGTAATGAATAAGTCCAAGTTTTGACATGAGTATAATTCGTTCCTTTCCAAAAAATCTCTTGCATTCTTGTTAATTGTTATGCTATAATACCTTTATTACTACGCAACTGTCAAGCAGTTTTTTTTAACTTTAATATGCACACAAGGTGTTGACAACGATGGAGAATTTTAACCTATTTACAGACCCGCAATTACATTCAATCTTTGAAAAAGTAAAAGCAGAAGAGCGCATCTCCTTTGAAGAGGGGGTTGCACTTTACGAAAGTCCAGATATAACGGGTGTTGGACATATAGCAAACCACATCCGAGAACGCTTAAACGGAAACTTAGCCTACTACAATATCAATCAACATATAGATTATTCGAACGTATGTATCCTGCATGCACGCTGTCATTTTTGTGCTTTTGCCCGAAAAAATATGCAGACAGAAGGGGCATGGGAGATGAGCGTAGACGAATTCTTAGATAAAGCAACGTATTCTATTGAAAACGGATGCACCGAAATTCATAGTGTTGGCGGTTTGCACCCTAAACTCCCCTTTGACTATTATCTTCAGATGATACGGGGTCTTAAAGAACGCATGCCAGATGTACACCTAAAATTTTTCACTGCCGTCGAAATCCATCACTTTTCGCGCATATTCAAAATGTCTGTAGAAGAAGTACTCACACAACTCAGAGAAGCTGGATTAGACTCTTTACCAGGGGGTGGTGCTGAAATCTTTGCTGAAGAGACACGTGAGAAAATCTGCCCAGGCAAACTTAGTGCCGAAGGATGGCTTGAAATACATCACATCGCACACAAATTGGGAATTCCGACAAACGCAACGATGCTATATGGACACCTTGAAACCAATGAGGATAGGGTTGATCATCTCATTAGATTGCGCGAGCAACAAGATAAATCAGGTGGGTTTGTTACATTCATCCCGCTCGCGTTCCATCCGGCAAACACACGCATGGCTTATCTCCCTTCAACCTCAGGTTTAACTGATTTACGCAGCATCGCTGTTTCAAGAATAATGCTGGATAACCTACCACATATCAAGGTCTATTGGATTATGACTGGTTTAAAAACTGCACAGGTTGCACTCCGATTTGGTGCTGACGACATTGATGGAACGGTAACTGAAGAAAAAATCACGCACATGGCGGGCGCGGATACACCTGAAGCCGTTTCAGTTGATACCCTAACAAGACTGATAGATGAAGCAGGTTATATTCCTGTAGAACGCGATACGTTATACAATGAAATTATTCGTGAGGGTAATCGGTGGTGCAGAAAAGCCGCATAAGAGTCGGTGCCGTTTCATTTCTGAACACAAAACCACTCATATATCCTCTGTTAAACGGTGAGCTGCCAGCAGAAAACATCATACTTAGTGTTCACGTACCGAGCGAACTCGCTACCCAACTGCGTAGCGATGAATTAGATATCGGTTTAATCCCCATAGTTGAGTATTTTCGTGCTAATGCCACAGGAGCAGGTTATCGTATTCTGCCTGAAATCGCAATTGCATCCCATGGGAGTGTCCTAAGCATACAGTTGTTCAGTCGCGTCCCTATTCACGAAATCAAGCATATCGCTTTAGATACAAGTTCACGTTCATCTATTGCCCTGCTGAAAATCCTGCTGGCAGAGAAATACTATATAGACCCAAACTTCGTCTGGTGTGAACCTTCAATTGATCCTGTAACTGCAGAAACAGACTCGGTGTTATTAATTGGAGATGCAGCTCTAAAGAATCTTGGCACAACAGAATACAGTATTGACCTCGGAACTGCATGGCAGGAATTAACAGGTCTGCCTTTTGTTTACGCATGTTGGGTGGCAAGAAGAGAAATAGACATTGGAGATACAGCGAAGATACTATTGAAAGCAAAGGAACGTGGAATCACAAGAATACCTGAGATTGCACAGGTTGAAGCAAAGAAGCTGGGTTTACCAGAAAAACTCTGCAGAGATTACATTCAGAAACACATCCATTATGATTTGGATGAATCGGCTATTGCCGGTCTTGAGCGGTTTTACAAATTAGCTGCAAAGAACGGACTTGTTGATTCGGGACAAACCTTGACCTTTATAGATTGAACGATAAGAAAATAGCCAGAACGGGTTGAAAATGAATCACACAGAAGAAAACAGTAACGTTGAAGAAGTATCAGCACAGTTTGAGGATTTCCTCAGAAGCTCGGGACTCCGTTTAACCCAAAGTCGAATGGATGTCTTGAATCAGGTGTTTGCGTATCCCGGCCATTTTCAGATTGAGGATCTGCTGGTTCAGATGCGTCAAAATGGATACAAAGTTTCGCGCCCGACAATTTATCGTACCCTCCCACTTCTTGTTAAAAGTGGTTTGCTTACTGAATTTATTGATGCACATAAGAACACCCGTTATGAAAGGATTCATTCACTTCAGGAACATGCCCACCTCATCTGTCTGCGTTGCGGACAGATTGTTGAGTTTATTGAACCAGAGATAGAATCCTTGCAGAAAGCAGTTTGTGAAGCACACAGATTCAAACCAGTTCGCTATAGAAATGAGATTATCGGTTACTGTTCTGAATGTCAAGCAGAATTAGAACCGACCTCCGACACAGAAGAGCAGTGAGTTATTTCACTATACATTTTCTGCAAGCGTAGTTTGTATCATTTTTTATTGCAAAATACACGGTTTTTGTGTATAATTATTACGTTGAATATTTACCAATTAATTCGCTGATACCCCCATGGTATCTAAGCAAAACTCCAACCCTAACTCATATATAAGGAGGTACCGACTAATGTTATATTATGTCTACACCACACACAATTTGAACGTATTGCGTCCAAGGCGATGGTGCCTCTGTCCATTCTCACTACATTAAGTTTGGAATGGCATAGGTACTCACGTCTCTCTTTGAGGAGTCGTTATCTATGTCCAAGTTTAACCCGGACTTTTGGGAAATTCCGGTTCCACCAGAATATTTTGATCAACTGACTACTGAAGACCACCTCTGGTATCAACCCCCATCTAACGGATATACTGAGGCGCGCACAGCAAAAAAGCAGCAAGTCTTAAAACAGATCCGTCTGATAATTGCCAAAGAACTTACTGACCGACAATACGATTGTGTTCAGCTTTACTTCTATGAAGGCAAAACACAAGATGAGATAGGAGAAATCCTCGGCATTTCTCGCCGTGTTGTAAGTCAACATCTCTTTGGTGTTACACGGGATGGTAGGAAAGTCGGCGGTGCAATTAACAAAATCAGAAAATTGTGCCGAAAATTAGGTGTACAGTTTCCGTAGTCTTGAAAAATTAACAAACATATAACTGTTTAGTATCATCATATATGAGAGACAATCATCACGATTGTCTCTCCTTGTGTTTACTCTAAATCTCCTTGACATATAAGACAAAAACAGATATTATTTAAAACAAAAAGCAAAGGAACATAATGATTACAAAACCTCAAATAAACTGCAGATATCTACAACTGACACTACCTGTTACCCTCTTTACAATTCTGCTATGTATTTTTAGTCACACTGCTTCGGCAGTTGAATTTATCCAATTAGATCGAGAATTCTCTGGGAAAGGTTCATCGGAAGGTGCTTTTAGCAAAGATATTCATCTTGCATTTAAGACGAATATATATGTCAGTGATACTGAGAACAGATTTATCCAGAAACTATCTCCAACAGGAGCCTTTCTACTTCAAATTCCAACTAACCCAGAATCTCCTGATAATATCCTGCGTAAACCGGGACACCTCACAGTTGATGATCTTGGGAATATCTATGTTGCAGATGTAACCGCTCATCACATGACAGATACTTCTGACCCGAAAATCTATGTTTTCGCACCATGTGTACATAAACTAAGTCCAACAGGTGAACTCTTACACACATATTTTGTGGATCCTGTTGATGAACGTCCGGGTGTCGTATTACCTGCCAAACTCATAATTGATGAAAATGGCAAAACAGCATTCGCAATACAACCCACCGGACACGACCGTGCATTACGGGTCGCAGTTAACGCAGAGAACCATCTTTATGTCTTAGATGCTAAACGGGGACGTATTCACAAATTCGACACAGAGGGTAAAAAGACACTAACTTTTGGCAGATATGGTGCAGGGGATGGTGAATTTGATAAGGATGCAGCCGATATTGCTATTGATGCACGAGGTAATGTTTTCGTCGCAGATACAGGTAACCATCGCATTGTAAAATTTAGTGGTGATGGGAAATTTGTGCTTAGTTTCGGTAAAAGAGGACGAAACAAGAATGAATTTGTAAAACCGATGACACTTGTCACGTTACCTACAGGTGAAATTTTAGTCAAGGATGCAAGTCGTTTCCGTAGAAAAATCGGTGGCTTACCAGAAGTCATCGCGCTTTCACCGACTTTGACACGACTGACCGAAAGTAATCCCACGCAAGCTAACCTTGCCGATACGATCACAAATGCTACACGCCCCCGATACGGACCTTTTGCACAGAATCCTTTAGAAGCGGTTGACACTGCTTCTCTCAACCGCCGCCTGCGTCTGCTTGAAGAGGCGGAATATCTTAGACATTATGACTATGATGAAAATACCGAAAATGATGAAGAACTTGCCGAAGAACTTAAACGTGCTGACATACGACTAACACTCTCCCACAACATCATCTCACGCATTCAGAAATTTGATAACAACGGTAATTATATTGACAGGATCATCTACGAAACCGATCAGTTGAGTGAAGAGAAGCACGACCTAACCTTTCTTGATTTCGATTCATCAGGATATCTTTATCTGAGAGATACAAGTGACTTCACCATTGCGCAGTATTCTATAACTGGTTTTACAATAAAACCTTCACACATGAACGGTTTTTATAGTGCCCGTGTTGCGAATTTCTCAAATGACTATTTGGAGGACTATGAAGACATTGACTTCTCAACAGATGTGCAAGATGAACTCAACCAATTAGAGCTGAAGAATCTTGTTGGATGGACTTATAGTCTAACTGAACGATGGCACTTTACTTTTCTTGATGAATTAACCTACAGTGAACAGGATGAACGATACGTCACCCCACCGAAATTGGAGGATAGTTTTAATTTTGACACACAAGCCTTAGAAAACGCCTTCGTTGCAAATCTGAAGTATATAACAGATCCGAATCCGTATCGGTATAAGGAGTTTAACTTATCAATTGGACGTATAGATGGCACTTCTGACTTGTCCCAGAACGCCTTATTTCCTGAACAGAATAAACAGCGAAGAGTTGATACGGGGGATGCAGACGCTACGGTATTTGAGATTAATTGGGACTTGTGGACACGTACCAATTTCTGGTTCCGTTATGCTGACCTTAATCCTGCTGAAACCAGTCGGAACTATGTCCGTAGGTTTTACGATGTCGGTGGGGATCTCTATGAAGTCTTCGGGAGTCGTAATCAAGCGCGTCAGTTTCTCAGTGAGTTGACAATTAAGTTCTAATCGTTTTAATTTCACAAAAAACTTGACATATACTACGCTACAGTTTACAATCTTTTCAAAGTTAACTGGTAGGAGATTTCAGAATAGAGGAGAATAGAAACATGGCAAAACTACGCGTAGGTGTTATAGGGTGTAGCGGCATCGGGACAATCCACGCATCCGGGTTAGTCGGATTGCCGAATGTGGAATTAGCCGCTGGATGTGATTTTGTGCAAAGCACTCTGGATGCCTTCAAGACAAAATACAAAGATAATTGGGATAACATTTCTCTATACACGAATCACGAGGAGATGCTTGCAAACGAGGATTTGGATATCATCACAGTTGCGACTTCTGACCATCGCCATGCGGACCTTGTTGTGGACGCAGCAAACGCGGGTGTCAAGGGGATTTTCTGTGAAAAACCGATGGCTACAAGCCTTGAAGACGCTGACAGGATGCTGGAAGCGACAGAGAAAAACAACACTATCCTCTCTATTGACCACACCCGCAGATGGCAACCTTTGTGGCGACATACCAAAGATGAAATCGTCAATAGTGGACATATCGGTGATGTGAAATATGTTATCGGCACATTAAGTGGTGGACGCGCGATGCTATTCCGTAATGGAACGCATTGCGTTGACGCTATCTGCTATTACGCTGACTCGGAGCCTGTCTGGGTATCTGCTGAATTAGAGGAAGGATACGAAGATTATGATGAATATAAAGGTGATGGTGGACACAACCCATCAACTGAACCCTCAGCACACGGTTATATCCACTTTGCCAATGGCGTAAGAGGTTATTATGCAGGGGGACCAAAGACCACACAATCAGGATTCCGGGCAGAGATAGTAGGAACAGATGGATATGTGCTGATTAACGATAGAGGTGCGACCATCCATCAAGGAGATTCAGTGGAGTCTGTTGAAGCACCTACATGGGATGTTGTCGGTATACCTGCAGGTGTTCAAGAGTTAGTGAAACTTGTTGCTGAAGGTGGAGAACCGGTCTCTCCTGGCACTGAAGGATATAAGGTAGTTCAGATAATCATCGGCTTCTTGAAATCGCAGCAGGAAAACAATGGGAAAGTTATGCTGTGATTAAATCTGCATGTCGTCAAGCGCGATCATTTCTCAAGACAATTACATTCTCAGCTGCCCATTGAACATACACGGTATCACCGCGTGTGAAATTAGATGAATCTTTTCCTTCCGTTCCGCCATTTTCATCATTTGTCGGTATACCTTCTTTTCCTCGCCATTGCTGATTTACGATAATAGGTGTTGGGAAATCGGTTTGTACGGTGTATTGCATATTCATGCCAAGATAACTTTCGTCCTGAACCACTCCACACAACGTGTTGGGTAAATCAGCATTCTGTTCTGTTGCTATATCAATTCTCTCAGGTCGGACAGCTAATGTAACGCGTGTATCTATTGAAATGTCTTCATCATATAAACAAACAAACGTAATTGCAGGTTCAGAATCCGTAACTACTTCTGCTGTGTCAATACCAAGTTTTGCGATTGTGCCTTCAAAAAAGTTTGATGTTCCTATGAAATCAGCGACAAAACTGTTCTGTGGTGCATCGTATATTTCAGATGGCGATCCGACCTGTAAAATCTTTCCGTGATTCATAACAGCAATCCTATCGGAGAGTGCCAATGCCTCCCCCTGATCATGTGTAACATAAACAAACGTTATGCCAACCTTCCGTTGTAATACCTTGAGCTCCACTTGCATCTGTTTTCTAAGTTTTTGATCGAGTGCAGAAAGCGGTTCGTCTAACAACAAAATAGAGGGTTCATTAACCAATGCGCGTGCAAGAGCGACTCGCTGGCGTTCACCTCCTGAGAGTTCGTTAGGTTTGCGTTGACCGTAATTAGGTAACTGAATTAAATCAAGGGAACGGTCTATCGCATCTATGATTTCAGATTTTGAAAGTTTCTTCATCTGGAGTCCGAATGCAATGTTCTGTGCTACTGTCTTGTGAGGAAAGAGTGCGTAGTTTTGAAAAACGGTGTTGACAGGACGACGATATGGCGGCGTTTCATTCATCAGTTCATCGTTGATATAGACATCACCAGTAGTAGGGAAATCAAAACCACCGATGATACGAAGGGTTGTTGTTTTCCCGCATCCGCTCGGTCCGAGTAAAGAGAAGAACTCACCATCCTCAATCTGCAGCGATATGTCGTCAACTGCGACTGTATCTCCGAACTTCTTTGTAACAGATGATAGTTTTATCTGACCTACGGACATGTTTGATCCGTTCTCTGACAAATGACGATGTATTCTTCGTGCATCGTTGTGGAGGTTTGCCCTGCAATGTTAGAAGGACTGTTCTTTTTTGGCATCCGTTTATTTGGAATGTTTCTAACAATTGTTTCCTTGTGTGAAAATCCGTGTTTTGCAAACGTAGAGACAACAAATTCGTCTGTTGGCAGTATTATGTCTTTTACCCGGCGATTCCCTACAACATAGCAAATTATGGAACGCGGTGCCAGGGTCTTGACTACCGAATTGATGCTACTTTCCAGATCAACGTAAAACGCAGTAACTTCATAAGCACGTTTTTCATCAACTGAGCGGACTTTTTCTACGGCAGACGACACAGGTGACACCTTCGGTATTGTTCCGGAGCGGTGTCCACCCATTGCAAGCTTGTCAACTTTACGGGCATTTGATAATCCGATCCATTCTGCAGATAAACGAGAAAACTGTCCATACGCGACTGTTGTATGCGCATCTCCATAAGGTGGCGATGTTAGTACTAAATTATAACCTCCGATTGGGCGAGGCATAGGAAGTTCTCCATTCACAGTATTGGTATTACAAATTGACGTTTCCACATCCCTACGTTTTTCAAGATATGCTGTCAATCCTTGTCTGTTCCTATTCAGTTTTTTGCGAAAAATGCCAAAGACATCGGGATCGAAATTCTCAAGTTTATCTGCTGGCATTCTATGCAATTTAAACCCACTTGTTCGTGTAAACGAAACCTCGCGGACCGTTTCTGAAAAAGCAACCATTATTAATCTTTGAACCGCTTGTTCCTCAACTGCGTTAATCTGTGTCAATAAATAAGCAAGATATTTTATTACCTCAGCGGAAAACCAATATTCCAAATTCGGAATCTTCGGTATAGGCGCGTTAGGCAACTTATCAACTCCGAATTCAATTTGAAATAGTGTATCGTTTAGCTTTTTTAGTTCACTGTCAAGTGTACCCAACGGAATAGGTGTTAATTTGGCTGTTGCTATGAGGCGCACAAGTGGATTGATGTCGCACCCAACACTATGCATGCCAAATAGAGATGCCTCAACAAGAGAAGTGCCTGTCCCACAATAAGGGTCAAGAAGCCATTCACCTTCCACACCATAACTATTCAAAAGCCTTCTTGCGATTTGCGGAATCATCATCGCTGGATAGGTATGGAAACAGTGTGTATATTCCTTTGTATCTGCCGTTCGGTAGTCCCACGATTCATCTTTGCGTCTCAAGTTTCCCATATACATTTTTACAGATTTTCCGCTAATCTGTTGACAACACTCGCGTCAAAATCTAGTTTACAAGTTGTTGCATTTGTGTTCTACCAAGTCACATCCAATAAAATTGCGTCCTTTTGAGAGTGCTGCTTCCATCACAGAAAACGAACCTGCAGCAGGATCGATCACATAATCGCCTTCATTACTAACAGCCTCAATAAGCTCAGCCTGTAAACCGATAGGTTTCTGATGGGGATGTTCTTTTGTTTTTGTGCGTTCAAGCCAGACATCGCGAATGTTATGTATCTTCCAGACACCTTTTGCCCGTTTCGGATGCTTTTGAAGGACGACACAATACTCACTCACGCGCCTGGATCGGTACCCCATGCCAAATCTGTCTTTATTCCAAACGATCAAGTCAACAATGTCTAACTGTGTGTCATCAAACCAAGACTTAAAACCTTGACACAAGTGGAACTTATCCATCCACAGAAAAAGATGTCCTGAAGGGATAAGCACATTGTCAATACCTTGAATGAACTTACTAATCAGTTCTTCAGACATTTGCATCAATGCAGACCTGCGTTTCTCTCGGCTTTTTCCCTCATTACCGTAGTTCATTTTGTCAAGCACACCTCTATATTGCGGGTCCAGGAACGCTATCGGTATAGATTCTGCTGGTAGGTGGGATAGGAACTTGAGACCGTCCATCTTTAACCTTGTATTGGGTTTCAGATAATCGGGTAAATCTATAGGTGGACTCTTGACATCACGCTCAGTGGAGAATACATTATCACTCGTATCTGTTTCAGAAAAGAGTGTGAGATTATCGTCGGTGTAGGTTGCTTTTTTCATATACTCGCCTATTTCATTTCTCTGCTGAAATAAACACTGTCTTTTTTAACAGCAACTTATAATTCCAGTTCAATTCTTTCTTCACTTTATGTGATAACACCCGAATAAGTTGTTGCCGCATCTATCAAGGTGAAGAATGACGAGGCAAAATAGCCAGTAAACACCGATACTTCTATGGTCTTAAGGCACACTTGATAATGACCGAATCTGGACACATTGTATGAGTTTTCTTCACACCAAGACGCTGCAGCGATCTCAAAGGGATGCAATACTTTCCGTTTGATTTACCTCTAGGGTCTATCGTATATGCTGACAAAGCATATTGCAATTATGGTATTGAAGATGTACTAAAGGAAGCTTATATCACATTTAGTCCACTTCGCAAAAAGAACTCAAAGCGTCAGTTTGAACCTTGGAAAGTTTATCTTCAACATTTTTATAGAAAGCGTGTTGAGGTGTCAAATAGTCTTATTACACAACTCTTGCCAAAGTCGATACATGCCGTGACAGCTGCTGGTTTTGAGTTGAAAGTATACTTATTCATTATTGCTGCCAATATTCAGATGCTCTTTGGCAATAGGTAGCGACTTGGGTTATTAAATAATTTTGTTGATGTTCCATTGTTTACACAGATAGGCACTTGATTTATTAGCGTATATCTCTTATCTTATACCTTAATTGATTGCCTAGAAAACCACATAGAAATTCATCATTCTACTACAATCCAAAACCTTTTTTCGATTAGGTAATTCCAAAAATCGACAACCTGTTTAGCGTATTTTCCGTTAACCAAAAAACCCATCTCTAAATTTTCAGTGAGTCCCGGCCCTGTTATGTTTGCACTGCCAACATAAACTGAAGTTTCATCTGCTATGCAGAATTTTGCATGTGAACCCAAGCGGTGTTCTTGATCGATATTCGTTTTGGCTTGGAAAAAACGGATATTCTGGTGAGGGGAATCGAGCCATTCTATTTGCCTGAGCAATTGCAGGCTCTGACCTGTGCTAACAATATCAATCCGAACACCACGTAGAAGTGCTGCCTGCAATGCTTCTGCTAATGGGCCTTTGATTAAACTCCGTTCAGCTTGAATGAAAGGAGCCGCTAAAACAATCTTCTGTCGTGCCCCCGCAATAAGCTGTGTTAAAACGCCCAAAGTTGTGCGTGCGCGACTCCTGTAGGCAAGTTCTGCTCCAAACGGTTCTGGAACTGTTATGACGAATTCAACCAATTCATTCATGATTTGATCCCTGATTTAGAATTGGATCAAAGTATCCAACAAGTTCTTTTTCAAGTTTCTTATCCTCTCCACCAAAGAGAAAACACCTACCTAAATTCATGTTAAAGAACCGACAACTCGTTTCTGACAGGTGAGTACATGCATGACAATTACCACCATTCTCGGAAGTACAAATCGGATCATAGACACACCTACGTGTGTCATTATAGATCTGCTTTAACCATTCCGCAAGCGATTGTTCAAACAAGGATGCTAACGCCCCTATCGTTGCCCCCTGACGATGACTACAATAAAGGGCAAATGTCAAGGCACGCGGTATAACATACTCAGACAAACTAGTCATTTCGAGTCCACACAGTAGCGAAGCACGACGGATAAAAAGATGACTCATTGTGTGTAAAAGTCCGAAAACCATACGTTTCTCAGGTTCTTCACTCGTCATGTTAACCCCTAACGAAACATCATTGAAAAGATTGACATAATAGGCCCGTTTTGCAAGGTCAAGATTTGTAGGATTTCCTGGTAAAGAAGGACCAAATCCATTCTGCTCCAACCACTTCCATACACGGTCAGCATTTAGACGGATGATTATAGCATCAGCCTGGACCACATCTACAAAAATTGGATACCTACCATCAAAATCATTATTCGCGGGGAAAGGATTTAATCGACATTCTGTAGGCTCATAAGAGGTTCTGCTGAACCCAAATGTTGCTAAGGTTACCGGAAAATCTGTGGTTAAAGTCAGACACTCAATCCCCGCATTCTGTGCTATTTCACCTGCAGTTAGTTGGTTTGATGTAGGATGTTGTAAGGAAAATAATTCTTGGATTTGTCCTGTTTTGATAGGTAAAACCGCTTCCAACAGTTCTTGCCCAGCTTTACGCCAAATTGTTTCTGTAACACCACTTTGTTCAATTAGGGTTTGAGCAAGATGTTCCGATGTTTGTTCCGGTTTCTCACTTGTTTCAGCATTCTTCAATGAGGCAAACATTTGCCGAAAATGCTCAATCTTTTCATTGTCATATCCCTCTGTTTGAAGCTGGGCAATATGATCGTCCGAAAGTTCGGATAAACTTGCTGTGTTTTGGAGTTGGTGTTTAGGAAAATCCATTAGATCCTGACCTTGGACCTGCGGTAATTCAAGGAAGTGCGCTGCCGCGATCAATTGCCAATCATCCCTACCCAGAAAATCATTCATTTCAGGACCGGGTTTGTTAAGCAACTGCACGTAGTGGGGATAGTATGTTGGTCCAGCACGATGTGTTTCAATGTCCATGCGACGTAAGTTGTGATCCGTCTTTCCAGTCATTATGGTCCAGTTGCATGAGGGGCAAAAACCTCCAAATAATCTTGACGAGTGATTACAATTCTTGCAGATCCATCGAAAATTTGCAACACGTTCACTTTTACGTGTAGTTAGAGCAAATTGATTAACGGTTTTGCAGTTCTTGCATTGATAATGTGGGCGTAGTTCTTCCATATAACCACAACGATGAACCTTAATCCAACGAAGTTGAATAAGCGTGCCTTTTTGACAACTCTCACAAGTTTTTTGATTAGGTAATTCATCACGATCAGTGTAATCATAGATGCGATGACAGGTCGATTCTTGACACCAAAACACTTTTGGAAAAATATCAGCGTAAACTTTTCGGGGTTCCAGCAAAACAAAATTATCAAAAGACGGTGGTCGGAAAATCGGTGAGAGTTCTGCTTGCCATGCTGATGCATAATGCTGAATAGCCTGCAAAACAAGGTTGAGATTTAGTTCTTTGCTTTCCTTTCCAGAAAGTTCGGTGACTTTCGCCAAAACACCTAATTTGCCAAAATCGAAAGTATCTTCGGGCAAATAACTAAATAAAACCTGCTGTTTGCCTCGTATAAGTTTAGCTCCCATATTAATTTAATCCCTATTCCTTTCGGATGCCCATCGGCTTCCTCTATCGTCTAGTTCAATTACAATTGGTTCATCTACATCACGTAAACTCATCATGGGACGAGGATATAGAACATCGGATAGCCAGTTATCACCTGTCGTTTCTCGGATCCGGTCTAAGTTCTGACGGACTCGCAACTCAATTTCGTTTTGGACGGTGATTCCTGCTGGTGTGTTTGCATCGGAGACACCATAAGCGGCTTTAAGAAAAGGTATGAAATCATCTTCATTAATTTGTCCTTCTAAAAGTTTCCGGCGAATATATTCGGACCTAGAAAACCGTCCAGGTGACTTTTCCCCTGGACGATGTGCAAGAAGTTGTAGGAGAACTGCCATAAACAGACCAGGAAGCGTTCGTTGAGTACTGAACTTCGCCCACCGGTTAATTGCTACAGGTTCAATCATCTGCCCTAAAAATTCATGGTATTTTTTAAAATAAGCATAATGGCTTTGATCTCGTTCCCTTGCTGGATGTAAACACACTAGAACTATACCCACATGTTGACGTCCTATGCGGCTCGAAGCCTGTATATATTCGGCATTTTGTCTAGGCATGCCGTAGAAGAACATTGCGTTGAGCCGGTCTATATCAACACCATGACTAATCATATTGGTAGCTAGAATAGCATCTGGAGGTTCCTCCGAATGGGTACGAGGATTTTCCAACTTTTGAAGAATACGTGTTACTTCATCAGTACCCGTACTACCAGTCATTTCGGATATTGCTAGCGGCAGGTAATCTTGTTGTTGTAAACCTATGTTGACATCATTTTCTAAATCGGTGTGAATAGAACTCAGTTGGCGACCTACAAGAAAATAAGTTAAGGAAGTCATATAATTGTCAATGAGTACCTCCCATTGCCCACTTCCGGGTTGAATGTTTCCGTTGTATGGATTAGGGGCATCTGTAGGTAATTTTTGTAGGTCTTGAAGGATCTCATGGTAGAATTGTAAAAGTTCTAAGGTCGCATTGAAAACAGTTTTGTTATGGGCGATAATTCCGAAGAACAAACGCTGTGTGTAGTCCTGTGTTTCAGCATAAAATGAATTACCAAGAGTTGGTCCTTGACTGGGGAAAACGCGCGATTGCGTTTTCAAGCGCCCGTAAAGATGTTCCACCTGTCTGTCAAATGCTTCAATTGTTGCTGAAGAAGCGATGATTTTTAAGGGTTGTGTTTGTCCAAATTGTTTTAGCAATTCTTGGATGAAGGTCTCATAATGGGCATCAAAGGTTCCAAGTCCTTCACGCAAGAGATGCAATTCGTCCTGAATGAATAATGTAGGACCTGTGATACCTTTCGGAATATCTTGACTTAAACATTCTCGGTCGTCACATTCCCGTTGGCAGCACTTACCATTATAATACCCGTGTATCTTGCAACGTCCGGTAACTTTTCCAAAAAGAATCGACAATTTACGCTGATTTCCTATGCTAGCTAATTTGTCAATTGTGCCAACGACAACAGAAGGAAGATAACGATATATTTCGTTGTCAACTACATATACAGGTAAATTTCCATCGGGAAAATGACAGTTTTCATTTTTACATCGATGACGTATGCGGATATCAGGCTCGTCCAGATCGACTTCAACCGAATTTGTGAAACAAGCTGGACAACTAACAACACGTTTCCAACGTTGACGCCTCTGTTTATCTGTTGCCAAACTCCAGTTGCGTTGTTCTTCGGCTGTAGGTTTTTGCAAATTTGGCAAATTGTTAATATTTATTAACGCGTTTGGTGTACTTTCTTTTCCAACAAAATAACCCACCGCAAAACCAGCAGCATTTTTCAAGCGTGGTTCTTCCTGCGCGCGACGTACTAACTCCGCCATCCCGATAATGTCAGACATCCGTTGCGTTTGTTGTAGGGTCAGTAAACGTAATGGAAAACGGGTCCAAGCAGTTACACCAGCTTGCTTTCCCCGCAATCGGTCAAAAAAACAGTGAAATACTAAAACACCTAAGTAGGCTTCAGTTTTACCTCCACCGGTGGGAAAATAAATAATGTCTACCATCTCGCGTTCAGGTTCATCGGGACTTCCGGGGATCGCGAGTGCAGCAATTCCCGGAATTTGACTAACAAGAAAAACTATTTGAAAAAGTCTCCATGTTCGCTTTGGTGAGGGACGATCACCAGCACGTCTAAAAGTTTCATTTGTGAGACAAAAAGCCAATCGAACATCGTGGTTAGTGCGGATCATATCCAAACCACGCTCAAATTGCTTAATCTCCGATAAGAAGTTGTGTCGGTCAAAATCAAATTCTTGTTTGTACTCGGTTTCCCATTGATCCGTAAAACGCTGCTGAAATTCAGTTTCCGCAATATTCCAATCTTCAAGACTTTTCCTCATAGCACTGTGGATTGATTCAAGAACCGGAATAGGATCTTTAGCCAACGCTTCAAAAGGAGCCGTTGGTTCCGTTTTCGTCAAATAGCGCATCTGCCTAAAACAGGGTGTATGCGTCGTATAGTACTTATCTGCAGAAATTTCTTCAACAGCACAAACATCACAATTGAACCCTCGTCCCCAAACTTCGCGATCATAGCGAAAACCGTGCGGGGCGAGGTCTAAAGTAAATGGGGCAACGTTACCGTTTAAAAAATGAAATTTGGCATGTGTATCAAAGAAAAAATCCTCGCGGGTTGATGAACGACGGATTGATGAACGCCTTGGCATCTCAGAACTGTTAGTAAAGTTGATGGATACCAAAAATCTACCTTGTTCACTAGCATTTAGGATGCTTTCTGCATCCTTGCAATCAACTTGAATGCTCCATTTCCACGAGAGCGGTATATCATTTCCCAATTGCTCTTTAAATAGGTTGTATTTGTCTTCTGAGGTTAATATATCATCCGATAAGATAATCCTATCATCGGGATTACTTTTGTCAGTTTTCAGTCGGTCAGGATCCGTAGAGGCAATTTTTATTGCACGTTCAATTTCAGCATCTATTGCAGATTGTAGTCCAGAAATTATAGGAACCTCACCATTTTGTTGTCGAATAGAGATATTTCCTGTAGCCTGGCAGAATATTTTTCTGAAGCGGGGGCACAAAGTATCTCGCCTATTCTGCTGTTGATAAGATTCATTTTGAAATGCAATTTCTTCATTTTCCTCATCATTATCTGAACTTAAAGCTAGCTCGTTTTCATCAGTTTCAGTCTTGGACAACGAGAATTCACATTGTTGTTTATAAGTTGGAAATACAGGATAGTAACACGACCATCGGAGGGTTACTTCAATATCCAGTTGTTCTGTTTGAGGGCAGACAAGAAATTCAGCTCCGAACGCAACTGGTGCTAATTTATTGAGCAAATCCCGTTCTAGGCGGTTATTCATTTGCTCGTCTTTTTTGTCAACTGCAGAACGCAGATTCCCAATGAAGTAACTATCTTGAGGCATATTAAAAAGACATTCTTCTTCCAACTTACCAGAGGCACGGCATATCACCTGTTCAGCGATATAGTTAGCAAGTTTCTCTTCCTCTTGTGGTGTCCAACTTTCATAACTCATATTTTACTCCTTTGATAACTGCCCTAAATCTGAAATTAAAAAAATACCATTTTCCTGTTTTACTTCTTTAACAGTTAATAACTGCAAAGCATCATGGAAATCATTGAACGTAATTCCCAATTTCGGATCAATGAAATCATCAATTTGACCTGGAGAGGTTGCAACAGCATCCTGTTGTAGCCACTGATTTAAACGACGCGAAAGCGCGATATGAATTCCCCGCAAACGGGTAGCCGCGCGACCAATCTCTTGATAATACTGTTGAGTAAAGGGCATGCTCAAGATTTCAGCAATTCGCTTTAAGTCCAATATATTCTGTGGACACAGCACGCCCCCATCAATCCAAAACTGAATGGCCTGTGGAGTCTGAAGTTGACTTCCGTGTTGTTGCATCTGATTTAAAATTTCCTTTGGGCCGAGATTAGATATACTTGCACCTTCCGTTATTTCTTCTTGCCATTTTTGGATCAGATTTACATAGAGGGCAATAGAGGGGTGGGTATGGACACGCGACATGATAAGTTCATAAAGATTCTGCCTATTTTGCCCATGAATAAACATAACCACGTCATTGACACGAACTGAACGCACACTACGTTCATCAAGATACCTATCTGTGTCCGTTTTTGAAACGAGTTGGACTGTAGCGTTTTGTGGAAACCGAACATGAAAACCTTCATGAAATACAAGATGAGTTACCTGATCGGTGGTAATAGCATTATATGTTGTTATTTGGGTATTCTCGGATGTTTGATCCAATAAAACCTGTTCTTCAGTCGGTACATTATCGCCGGGACGCATCAACCAAGCAATTTCATCAACATGATTTGGAATACGGAATAATTCTTTATTTTCTGGTAAAATGACCTCTTCACTCTCTTCAACTATCCACTGCCGCGGTGTTGTGATAACAACGCGTTGCGCTGTACAGTTATTATCTCTGATCGATAATTGCTGTATACCAGAGTTAAGTGCTGATAGTGCTTTTATGTTATCAGGATGCTCGTTATCGATTGCTTTATTCCATTGATTGATGGTGTACTGTAGTGCCTTAGTTTGGTGTTGATACACCAAAACATCTAGTAAACCACAACGGAGTAATGCTGCGTACTTTGTATCTTGATAAGGAATTCCAATCAAAAGTGGATACCACAACTTCTCTATAGGGGGCATATCGCTGTCACCAGATTCCGTTGATAAATGCCGATACTCACGCATTCGCTGCCACTGGTTAAATCGTCTAAGACTAACTAACCAGACATTGATTGATGCAAGATCCTCGGTCGAAAAATTATGATATGCTAGAAGAGCTAATGCAAATAACTTTTTACGAGCCTCACTTGGAAAAACCAGTAGGCGAACGCTGTCTTCCTCTAACTCGGGGAAGCAAAAATTGCATAAGGTCTGCCACAAAGGCGGTTCTTTCATGGATTGAAGTTCGTCGTGGATTTGATTTAATGTCTCACAAGCCATATATAAAGAGGCACCAAGTGGAGAATTGTCGTTTTGCAGAACTTCAACGAAATGTTGTGCTGTTTCTTGAGAATCTGAAAGCGAATAAATTCCGTAAAGTCTTTGACTTTCAGATTCATAAAATTTATAGGGCACGTTTAGCTGTTCCAAACTATTTGCATACTGTCGAACAATTTTCAACGAATCTGAGGCAAACTTTCCGTTTGCGTTTTTTGACTGTTTATAAAGGTTTTGATAAACACGTTGATATTGCTCAGAGTGTGCCTCAACGGTTTCACCCTTTAGTATCAAAGGCTGAATAGAGATATCGCTATCCTGGTTATCGCTATCAGGAGTTATGGCATATGTTGTGTAGGGCCATCGAAAAACTTGCCAGTTAGCGTCTTCACATTGTTGAATTGCCTTTGAGAGAGGATTTTGGATGCAGGCAACTGCGGATACATATTTTTGCTGAAGCATTTCCAAACATAAAGGAAACCACTTTAACCGTTCACCATTGCCAAGATCTATGAAACACCAAGTTGGAAGGTATGTATCAAGAATATTTCCTGGATCTGTTGGCATGTTGGAAAAAATGACATAGGGTAGACTATTTTGAAAACCATGTCTCGGCAAATTAGAACCGAAAGTTTTCTTTAAGTCGATCTGACTGAAAATTTCTTTAAGGCAGAATTCACCGCAGTACGTCTTTGACAAATGGTCGCGAATGCTCGCCATCAAACCAAAATAAACCACATTTTGGAAATCATTATTAGGATTAATATTGTTGAATGCTTGTCGCAGCAAAAGGGTTGCAAATAATATTGGAATGCGATGAGGCAATTCATCAGGCAAAACAATAAGTATAGGTTTTTGTTCGTTATGGGCGGAGCATATCAATTGAGCACAGTACTTATCTATATCATCAAGTCTAAAGTGGCCATCATCATATTTCAGACGTTTGTTTCCCCATACTTGACTGAAAAAAGTGTCTTGACTGGAATCAAACTCATTAAGTATTGTGTATATATGCTGCCAATAATTAGTGGACATACTGAATACCGTAAGGATTAATAACTTGACTATATGTTCTTGTTAAAACGTTGAAATTCTTCAAATGAGAAGGCATTATACTTTGTCATACCCTGAAGTAATAATACATGGTCGGGACGAAGTGTGTCCAAGAACTGTTCATAATCTGCTGAACACACAACTACAGTTGCCTTGTATTTTTCTGCTACGGTTCTCAATTTCTTTGCTACAAGTTTTGTTGTTATCGGGTCTAAACTCTCGCAAAATTCATCAATTAACCATAAATTGCAGTTCATGGAAAAAAGAAATGCCAACATAGCACGATATTTTTGCCCCGTACTTAATTCTTGAAATGGTTTAACATAAAGGTAGGCTTCAGAAAGTCCAACCGAATTCATCAATTCAATTCCTCGATTAACATTGCCTTCACCTAAAACATCTATCAATGGTTTCTTTGAACGGATTGGAGATAATGTTCCGATTGTTGCATTTTTAGGTATATCTATATTTCCACTCGTTGGTTGAATTTTCTGGCTTAACAATTGTAGAACAGTACTCTTACCTGTTCCCGACAATCCTGTGATAAGGCAAATGGATTCTGGATTAATTGAGAAATTTAAAGATTGAAAAATTGTATGTTCAAAAGAATCTAATGATGTTCCAAATGCAGTTTCCACTTGATTAGTTAGTTTAGTACGCGGAACTTGTTTAAGAAATTTTACTTCTACCTCATTAAGGACAAGTGACGACTTTATTGGTTCCATTACCTCAAAACTACTTTTTTTATTTGTAATGAGTTCAAGATCACGAAGCCTATTTTGAATGAATTTTTCTGCCTCAGGATGAAGTCCTTTAACATATACTGGTTTTGGATAAGAAATGACACTTTTGAACTTTGCATCTCCTTTGAGTGTTGGCTTTCGGATTTGCTGTTTTAAGTCATCTAAGGCTTGTTCATGATTCTTGCTTGGATCCGAATCAATTAGTGCTCGAAATTGCGAACGCTTAATATCAACGATTCCACATGAATCATTAGGAAGAATTTTCTTTTTTTCGTAGCGCTCAAGATGTTTAATAAAATAGGAAAAGTCTTCAACAATCCGATGTCCATTTCCCTCTGTTTCTCCAATATAAACCATACCGGCATTTTCAGCGAAAGGAACATAACGAAGCATATCTGCACAAATCTCAAGAACATAAGGTTGGCAACCTCCGCTCTGCCAATGAGTTTTGGCAAATTGGATTGAATGTTTGACAAGTATTTGTCCAATACCTGTTCCTCGAAGTTCAGGATGAACGACACATCGAGCAATACGAACAAATAATGAAATATGATTCTTTGAGGTTTCTTGATCCCATTGATTCCAACTTGTGCCATTGAGTTTGAAATTTGTATTAAAAAGTTCATGACGAGGTTTTGAAACCAAAAATGGTGTTGCTAATTCAATATATCCTACAACAGAGGGTAAATAAGGATGGGAGACACATATTACTAATGGAGCATGTCTACCGAAGAGTGATTTGCCACGATAATGATGAAATTGCAAATGACAAAATGCTTCATACTCTTCAGGTTCGGTGATTTCCTTAACAATAGCAGGAATAGTTAAATCCCCAAGTTGCACCATTTCTTCTTCTGAATAAGAAGGAAGAATCTGTGCCTTTTCATTTTCATTTTTACACTTGACATAAACTTTATCCTCAATAAATTCAATCATGTCCCCAATTTTTACACATGCTGATCGAGGAATCTGAAGTACATTAGTTTCTTCAGAACCATCTGGTAGGTAAATAAGTGACTTCATAGGAGGACGTTTAGAGTAAGTTGTTCTAATTACTCTAGCAGCTCTATTTGTAGTCATAGTAACCTCCATCAATATAAGCATAGCATTAAAGCGAAAAAATGTAAATTAAATTACATTAACTCCCTCTACAAAACTAATTATCGTAGTTCCAAGTAGTCAGAAACATATTCATTTCCTACAAATCATCATAAAAATCTATTGGTTTGCTTCTCAATTAATTTATCTATTGGGATATGACCTAAACACCCTTCATACGGATCTCCTAAAATATCATAACGGGGAAGAAATAAAGTCTTTGTAGAGAGCAAGTCTTTATACTTGTTTATATCCATATACCTTGTTAATTTCATCTACAAATTCCATTTTTCAGATATTACTAAAAAAGCCCGATTCTCCATCTTTTATTCACATTGAACTGGATTCTGAGAGAAGATCACCATCTTTAGTCGCTTTATCGTCTCGGTTAACCTTTGTGACATGACTCCGTAAACATTTATGATAATTAGGTTGGGCAAAAATGTTAAATTGTATTGTTAATTCATTTCCTTCAGCAAAATACCATATATCCTCATCGTTCATATTAAGTTCCATTTCCATTCCTTCCATAATATCAATTCCTAATTTGTCCCCTTTACGATCAGGATAGGTAATTCGTACATTCTTATGCGGTATAAACAAAAATAAACCAAAACCTCTGATATTTACAAAAGTAAATCTCTCTGCACCGGCAAGCGCTTGAACTTTGAATTGATCACCAGTAGATTCACTTAATTTCTGGGCAATAACGCCTGCTGTGCTAATATCACATTTAGCATCAGTTGATACTTTTACCATCAACATTTTTTTTATTCGTGCAGAAGTTAGTTGATCATACTCAAGTCCTGGAAAATCCTGTAGTATTAGATTAAGTTTCTGAACAAGTTCTTGATTTTCTGATAAATTCATACTAAATTCCTCCCAATTATCCTATATAGTCTCAACCATTAACAGACATCTTCAATCGGTTGACAAGACCTGTGCCAGAATCTGATTTACGAGTTGCGGATTTGCTTTGCCTCGTGTTGCTTTCATGACCTGTCCAACAAGAAACCCGATGGCTTTCTTCGTACCATCACGCACATCTTGAGCAGGACCAGGGTTTTCTTCTATGACCTGTAAAACAATTGCCTCAATTTCGGAAGTATCGGTAATCTGCGACAACCCTTTTTCTTCAACAATCTGTTTCGGCATTTTACCTGTTTCAAATGCATCGTCTAACACAGATTTGGCGATCTTTCCGCTGATGGTATTGTTGTTTATCAACACGATAAGTTCACTGAGATGTGATGGTGTGACTTTAGAATCTATCAGTTCTATCTCTGCCGTATTGAGTAAACGTGATAGGTCTCCCATAATCCAATTAGCACAGATTGTGGGTTCATCGCTGAGTTTGGCTGCTTCTTCAAAGAAGTCTGCTATTTGTCTGGTGGCTGTTAGATATTCAGCGTTGGCAGGTGAGATTTCGTAGTCCTCAATAAAACGTGTGCGACGTGATGCTGGAAGTTCAGGGAGTGACGGTTTTATTTCTCCAATCCATTGATCATCTATCTGTACGTGGACGAGATCCGGTTCCGGAAAGTAGCGATAGTCATCCGCTTCTTCTTTTCCTCGCATTGCCACCGTCTTTCCTGTATTGGCGTCAAACAGAAGGGTTTCCTGTACGACTTCCCCGCCTGAATCGAGGATACGCGCTTGTCGTTTTACTTCGTATTCCATAGCAACGAGTAGTTCCTGAAACGAATTCTTATTCTTTATCTCTGTGCGAGTACCTAATTCCTCACTTCCACGAGGACGCAGCGAGATATTCGGTTCACACCGAAGACTACCCTCTTCCATGTTACAATCACTTACCTCAATGTACTCTAATATCTCTTTGACAGCGCGGCAGTATGCGATCGCTTCCTCAGGTGAATGTATTTCAGGTTCACTTACGATTTCCATGAGTGGAACACCTGCCCGATTAAAATCCATAAAACTACGGGTTGGGTCCCCTGTGACTTCAGCATGGATAGACTTACCAGCATCTTCTTCCAGATGTATCCTTCGAAGTGCAACTGTTTTTGTTTCTCCATCCATAGTATAAGTAACCGCACCATTTCTGCACAAGGGTAGGTCGTATTGTGAGATCTGATAATTCTTTGGAAGATCCGGATAGAAATAGTTTTTCCTATCAAATTTGCTATAAGTAGTGATTTCACAATTCATCGCTAAACCGGCGCGAACAGCAAACTCTAACGCGCGTTGATTGATAACAGGTAGTGTTCCGGGCATTCCCAGACAGATGGGACACGTGCAGTCGTTGGCAGACGCACCAAATGTATAGGCACAGTTACAGAACAACTTGCTTTCTGTACATAATTCAACGTGTATTTCTAAACCGATGACTATTTCGTATTTTTCCATGTATTCACTCTTACTTGATTTGATAACAAATAGCGCGAGTATCTGCCCTGCTAACATTCTTAAAATGTCAAGCAAACATCTCGCGCTACAATTGGTTTGTTTTTCTTATACACCATTCTCCGAGAGTTCATTAACAACTGCTACATTTGCGAGTATTTCTTCACGAGAAGTCATACCTATTGTCATGGCATGGACGCACGGTAATCCCATGACAAATTCAATGGCTTCACGTTGTCTTTCAGCATCTTTCGCCAATTTACCCATGCCTAATACTTTCATGCCGTAGATGCCTTTGCCAGCATAAGCCATCTGCTCCATTGTACGGATAACGTCTGCGGGGGACGCGTCCATTGAAATACCTGCGTGGTTAATACGTGCCAACACGACCTCAACCCAATCTGTCATTGCAGAAGTTTGGAATGCACCGAAATCGTGGCAGGACACACCGTGAGCTCGTATTAATCCTTGTTCTTTACATCGTGTCAGTGCTTCCATCGCATCTGGATACCGTCTTGGCCAATCGACCTGCGTAAGACAGTGGAGCAGTACAATATCTACATAATCAGAACCGATCTCTGTGAGAAAACGCTTAATATCTTCTTCAACGGATTCACGCGTCCGTGAAACTGTCTTTGTTGTAATCGTAACAGATTCACGAGGCAGTTCTTTTAAAGTTTCCTTTATATGGGGATGACTACCGTATTGATCAGCGGAATCCCAGAAAGTAACACCTTGTTCGTGAGCAAACAACAACAAGTCACGCAACGCCTCAAATCCTAAGTCCGTTTGATTGGAACGACCGTTCCATCCATTTGAACCAGTACCAATTGAGAGGCGTGAAACTTCTAACCCAGTTTTACCAAGAGAAACAACTTCCATCACAATTCTCCTTACTGTTTGAAATATGTAAGGTAAGTATAGCACAATATGTATAATCTGACAACACATTCTTAAATCGCTACACAACATTTTACTTGACATATACGACTATAGAGATATAATAAACATATCCTTGTTAGTAGTATAGAAGTCTTTTAACTTCGGAACTTAGGAGAAGAAATGTCAAAATACACAAAAGGTTCCATTCATCCCTCGGAATTGAGAGAATTTAAAGATCAAGAGACAGGTGCACACATCTATCAACTTACGAATGATGAGACGATAAACCATAACCTTTATTTTCTTACCTCGTCCTTTACACCTGATCAGAATTATCTTATCTTTACGTCCTACCGTTCAGGTAAAGCGAACTTCTATAAACTCAGTTTTCCAGACGGTGATATTCTACAATTGACTGATGGTGACGAAATTCACGGATATTCTGGGGTCATATCAAAGAGTGGTGCTAAACTTTTCTATACTGAAGGTGATGCTATTAAGGAGGTTCATTTTGATACTTTTGCGGAACGTGTATTAGCGGAATTTCCTGAAGGTAGTCTCGGAGAGTGTAGCGTTAGTGCTGATGAACTATACATCGTAACCGCGATGAAACATGACGGAAAATCTCACATCACCGTAACTGCTACAGATGGCAGTGGGGGTGAGATTATCTATACTTCCCCGGATCAAACGATTATCCATCCGCAATTTCATCCAAGAGATGCTAATCTGATTGCATATTCTGGCGATCCCGCTCCACGCATGTGGACGATAAGACGTGATGGGACAGGAAACCGCATGTTATACGAACACGATAATAACGAGTTCCTTGTTCATGAGACATTTCTCGGTTCACAAGACGACCTGATCGTCACACATTGGCCTTATGCGCTACGACGTATATCATTAGATTCACTTGAGATGGAGACAATTTCAGATTTCAATGCTTGGCACATCGCGAGTAACCGTGATGGGACTAAGGTATTGTGTGACACTGTTCATCCAGATATCGGTTTACGGTTGGTTGATGTAGAAACAGGTGAACATGTTCCAATCTGCTATCCAAAGAGTTCATCAAGTGGAAGTCAATGGAAAAAGGATCGGTATGCAGTTGCTGAAGATTGGGCAGCAGCACAGCAAGCTGGAGATAGGGAAAAGTCATTAAGTTGGATGGAGATGAAGGTTGACACCGTTTATGGTCCACAGTGGACGCATCCACATCCTTCATTTAGTCCTGATGAAACGGCAGTCGTGTATACATCTGATGTAACCGGACATTCACAAGTTTATGTGGCAGAGATTCCTTAGAAGCATATTAGAAGGAACTGAGAAACCGTAGACGCTATCATGGAAGTTGCGGAACAATATCTATTAAAGCGTCTTCGTTTTGTGCGTATTCTCTCAAGTCTGGATCAAGGTCTACTGCTTGTCTTAGTGAATTTAATGCTTTTTGTGGATCGTCAGTGAGTGCGTAAGAACAGGCAAGGTTATAATGCAGGAATGCATACTTGGGAAAGTCTTGGAGCGCGTCAATACAAATGGCATAAGCACTCTTTGGATCATTCATGCTGAGAAAGACGGTTGCTAAATTTACATATCCTTCTGGTTGATCTGGTGCCATCTGTATTACGCCTCTAAAGGTTTCAATGGCTTTGGGATACTGTTCTGCATGCATATACGCCTGTCCAAGGTTATTGTATGCGGTTGGTGCACTTTTGAAGAAGAGAGTCCGATTCTTGTTCTTTATGGCTTTCTGGTAGGCTTCAATGGCTTTGGTCGGTTCACCGTTCCGTAAATGGAAGGATGCTTGTCTATAGTTATCATTGAATTGTGATTGATGATGCCAGACCCATAGAAACAACACTGTCACAGCAAGACAGAAAGTCATACAACCAATTCTGAGACCTCTGTTTGTGGGTGCTTCTTCAGTGTCAGTATCTACGGTTGACTCTTGCTCTTGTTTTGGCTCGTATTTTTCATCAAGAACTTGGTTGGTTTCGTTCGTATGAGATCGGTTTTCTTCAGATGTCATAATTTATATCATATACCATTTCTAAGGCATGATGTAGCATTATCGGTTTTTGTCAGTTGTAATCTAAATCGGCACAAACTAAAAGTTTATGCTACAAAAAAGGCACTATCTTATAGAAATGGTATTATATAACAAAAGTTGAAATAAGGAAAGTAAAATTAATGAAAACTTACGGTTTTGGTATCATTGGTTGCGGTATGATCTCTGATTTTCACGCCGCTGCAATATCGGAATTAGAACACGGTCAGTTAGTTGGTGTGAGTTCACGCAATGCTGACAATGCTAAAAGACTCACAGATAAATATAACGTTGAGGGTTATTCTGACTACAACGAATTGCTCAAAAGGAGTGACCTTGATATAGTCTGTATTTGCACCCCAAGTGGTGCCCATCTTGAACCCGCTATCGCTACAGCAGAAGCGGGAAAACATGTTGTCGTTGAAAAACCTCTTGAAATTACGCTGCAAAGGTGTGATGAGATTATTCAAGCCTGTGATGCAACCGGTGTCCAATTGTGTGCTATTTTTAATTCCCGTTTTACCGAAGGTGCTGAACTCGTAAAATCGACGATCGAAAGTGGACGATTCGGCAAGTTAACCTTGGGGGATGCATACATAAAATGGTATCGTTCCCAAGAATACTATGATAGTGGTGGATGGCGTGGCACATGGGACCTTGACGGTGGCGGTGCGTTGATGAATCAATCTATCCATGCAATTGACCTACTTCAGTATTTTATGGGTCCTGTAAAGTCTGTTCAAGCTTTTACGGATACATTAGCACACGAACGTATTGAAGTTGAAGACGTTGCAGTAGCAGCAATTCGCTTTGAAAATGGCGCGTTAGGCGTCATTGAAGGCACTACCGCAGCCTATCCCGGTATGTTTAAAAAAACCGAAATCTGTGGCACAAAAGGCACTGCGATCTTAGAGGAAGAGGACATCGTGAAATGGGAATTTGACCCTGAACTTCCTGAAGACAGTGTGATCCGTGAGAAATTTGCTCAACAGACAGATACGGGTGGCGGTGCTTCTGATCCACGGGCTATCAATCATGCAAATCACAGACGTCAATTGGAAAACTTGATTAACGGACTGGAAAACGATGCGTCCATTCTGGTTGATGGTCGTGAAGGACGTAAGGCGGTTGAGATAATCCTTGCAATTTATCAGTCAAGTCGTGAAGGTCGTATCGTTGAATTACCACTTCAATAATCTAACACTATCTTAATAGCCTCATTCTTCTTGTGCAGTGCCATTTCAAAGCCCTTCTGTACTTCTGTGAACGGTAGATGATGCGTAATAATCGGAGAAACATCAATCCGACCTTGTGTGATCATATCCATTGCTAACGGGAAATCGTTCTGCACATCGGGACCAACAGAACATAAGAATTTAATATTCTTTCTAAATAATTCAGCGAAGTGGACATCATATACTTCGTCATCTGGCACGCCGAATGCAAGCAGTGTCCCTTCGCGTTTCAGTAACTTTAGACAGGTATTTATAGTTTCTGTTTGATGTCCGACCACTTCAACAACAAGGTCTGCCATTCTGCCGTCGGTAATATCTTTAACTGCACCGACAAGGTCTTCAGTAGCAGAATTTACTGTGTGTGTTGCACGCATCTGTTTTGATACTTCAAGTCGGAAGTCAAACAGGTCGGTGGTAATCACAGTTTTTGCTCCGAGATTGCTTAACATAAAGGCGATAAGTAATCCCATTGGTCCTTGTCCAACAACCACTGTATCTAAGTTTATCAAATTACCTAATTTACGACATGCCCATACTACAGTGCCTAAGGGTTGGGACATTAAGATACAATCTTTTCGTTCATAGTCTACTAAAGGGATTGTAACATCTTCGTTTGAGAGGAAGTATTCTGCACATGCACCTATATGTCTTGGAAGTGCCAGAACTTCATCACCCTCTTTGAATCTCTGAGACTTACTTTCGGTAATAACACCGATAGCTTCGTGGATCGAGAGTCCGTGCCCCAGCGGGTATCGTTCAGGTAGGTTTTCAAGCACGAAATGTGGCATATCGCTGCCACAAATTGCACTGTGAATTGCCTTAATCATGACGGTACCTTCAGGATAGTCTGCCAAACTCGGTTTATCAATATCAATTATTTCAATATGATGTGGTGCAACAATTTGCCCCGCTTTCATAACAACTCCTTTACGGCACACGGAGTGTGCCTACTACCTTCAATACCTCTGAATGTAAAGTTCCGTTTGTAGCAACTACTCCGCGATTATTAGTCATACGTCTTCCACTGACGAAACTCAATGGTAAACCATTGGCATCGGTAACTTTTCCGCCTGCCTCTTCTACGACAATCATACCTGCGGCATGATCCCAAATACATTCTCTATAGTCAGGATATTTCGGATTTGGCAGACGAATGTAAAGTGACGCTTCTCCTCTTGCAACAATGCCATATTTTGCTTGACTGTCGATTTTTAGTGGTTCCTGATGCAGTCCGATCTTCTTCGCTATTCTGGCATGCGTAATGCTGTCCCCGTGTGCAGATTCATAACTCTCTGCTATTCGTGATGCATTATCTGAGACTTTAGCAACACCCAACTTTTCTCCGCTTAAATCATAGATAACGGTTCCTTGTCCACGAACTGCGACGAAGAGACATCCGCGATGAGAAGCGGTTTCGTCTAACTGATGTGGTAGATTTGGACAAGCTAAGACACCGAGTTGAACTTCACTATTTTCGATCCAGGCTAATGCGATAGCGTATTGATCATTTCGCAGGAATCCTTTTGTTCCATCAATTGGATCAAGTGTCCAAAAACGATCCCTAATCTCACCTGTTCCTTGATCAATCCATTCGCAGACTTTATGTGATGATCCGTGCGGTTGTGAGTCTGTATCTAAGGATTGATTAACATAATCGGTGACTCGTTCCGCAAGTGCGGGATTCTGCCTGAGTGAATCTGCATCTTCTTCAGCAACGATAACGTCATCAGCATAAGTGTCTTTGATCACTTGACAGATCAATGCTTGTGATCCATAGTCAGCTATCGTCACTGGACTGCGATCGTTCTTCTCAACAGTATCTGAAGATACCATTTCTTGCTGAACTTGTTGACATAGTTTTGAAGCTCTTAACACGGCATCAACTGCAACCTGTTTTCTCGTTTTCATGTCATTTAGTATTTTTTTCATTTACCTTGCGTTCCACCTGAAGTCTGTGTGAATTTGATGCTTGCATGCACCAATGCATCTGTTGCCCCAAAAGTTATTTGATAAATAGGTTTGTCCCAAGTATATTTGTACTCACTTCCATAAGCAGATAGACTGACAGGTAGATAGTCTTCTGGCACATGTATGAATATATTACCTTCCGTCTCATGTGGGGGTTGACATATAAGTAGATAACTTTGACTATGTTCATCCCAACCAGCAGATAGGATCTCTATACTACCTTGTGTATAGTGCATGTCTGTTGATAGGAGCTGAGGTACGGCTTGTTCTTCTCGTAGACATAGGAGTTTTGCAGAACGCGGTATAATATTTTGCAGTGTTACATTTTTTGAGATCACCCCTAAGTATTGTCGCATCCAAAAATCATGAACAAGATAATCTTTATTTGAACTAAGACCGACTTTATCTAAGTTGAGATGAATATCGTCCTGTTGGTCTTTCCAATTAAATACGCCTAACAAGTGCCAGGTCTCATCATCTGTTGTTACAGGTAGATGCCAAATTTGGGGTAGCATTTCATCGTACATATCAATAACTGTTGCTTCGTTTGCGGTAAGTGGAAATATTTTCCCCATCAATTCAGCCCTGATTTTAGATAAAGTTGCGGGTGTATTGGCACAGAATATAGGTGTCCCGCTTAATGCAGCAGCCGTTAGTTCAACAATGGCTTCATTTATTGGGCGCGGTTCATCAACGGATAAATCGCCATACACGGTCTGCCACATACCGTTGTGTGTGCTGAGATATCCTGCATATCTACTCAGTCTATGTTTTGTACCATTCTGTTGATGCCACGATTCACTACTATCAACATGCTTTTGACGCAATAGTGGAAAAATGACTTTGAAGCACCCGATACTAACACTTTCTATTATATTGTACCCTGCAAGAATAGCATCTTTTTCTGTATTTGCGGCGGTTTCAGTAAGTAATCGGACAGCCTGTCTGTATAGTTCAGTTGATGTGAGTGAGCTGTCATGCCATCGGATATTATGACTGACAGACATCATCCCGCTTGTGTAACTGGATAAATCGATCTTGATCAAGTCAAATCCCCATTCATCTATCAACTGGTTCATTAACCTCCGTATATGTTTCTGTGTCTGTGGGTGTGAAGCATCTAAGATAGCATAAGCTTTTTGTCTACCCGGCAGATGTACTTCAATAGGTGTCCCTTTCCTCGGCGTTTTCTGTCCATTTTTTTCTTTATCTACGGCTAATAGACATATATCTGGGTACTTCTGTAATAATTCCGATTTTCGTTCAATGCAAAAAGGGTCTATCCTAATTCCTGCCTTGAAACCTAACTCGTGTATCTGATTAACAGCAGATGCCATACCTTCAGGGAAGCAGTCTGGGTTGAGTGAAAGATAACCGGGAGTCTTTTGCCATCCAGATTCTAAGTTAATATAGTCTGATCTTTCGACGTGAATAGAGGTCAAAAAAGGATTTTTGACGACAGATTTGATCTGTTCAGCAATCGTGTTAGCTGTCAGTTTTCCATGTGTGTTGTCTGATGTAATGTTCCATCCGGCAATGCTCTTTTTCTTATCTGTTTGCGTTGTGAAAACACCTTTAATATCCTGAGATAATTTTGGCAATACCCCGTTTTGCGTAGCGAGCCGTTCGGTATACCTATCGTAAGATGTAGATATATCATCTGAAAAGTCAAGATACCCTACCTCAGAAAACACTTCTTCACCTGATTGACATGTTTTGTTCTCACAATCGTGATAAAGTGCCCACGTCGTTAATCCCTGTTGTGTTTTGCGTTTTGACGCCTGATATCCGATCTGCATCCGTGCCCACCACTTATCTGCAGTGATAAATCCGAACAAGAATGAGTTCTTGTTTTCTACATCATACAGGATGCCATCTTGACAGGGTTGCGTGGTATTGTCTTGGTTTAACTGAAACCCGTCATATATTTTTCTGTGTGTACTGGCACAAGGTGAGATGGGAGGTATCTTTAGATAGAGATGATATTGTGAAGGACGACTGCCTAACTGCACCGATCCTTGTTTGGTTGAAATATCAATGAGCGTTATATTTGACAAACTGATAGGGTCGGCATTACAGTTTTCTACGCTAACTTTCAATAGGATATAGGGATGCTCAATATAGCAAGTAAGATATGTGTGTATCCAAACACCGCGATTAATAGAACAGATAGCATTTGACTCTTTACTTGAGCGAGTCGTATTTTCTGCAGCGGTTTGCTTGGTATCCTTTGTTTGATAAGAAAACCTTAGGGTTTGATAGTTTCCGAATTCATCCTTTTGGATAGAATCTATGTGGAATTCGCGGAAACCGGCATCACTGGTCTTTAATGTGGTTTCGTCATCCAAACTTATCTGTGTGATTGCGTTCTTAAGAACTGTTTTTCCCTTTTTATTGCTATAGTTCCATGTTCCTTTTGATAGATTATATTCAATGTTGTAATGTTTATGTTCAATGACGACAAGTTTTCCCTGTCGTGATATGTTTAGATCCTCATTCTTCATGCACGTTTTCCTTGGCCTATTTTTCAAACCCCTTATGTCGGTAGAAAGATATTCTTGTCTCCCCGTATCTGTTCTGTCTATCACATCTTAAGATACCGATATCAAGTGGTAGCTGGGTGTTGTGATGATGTTCAATTAGAAGTAATCCCTTAGTTTCAAGTATCCTTTCGTCCGAAATCTGTGTGATGCAACGTTTGTAAATCCCCGCATTATAGGGTGGATCAAAATAGATTAACGCATAAGTCTTTCTCTGTTTTGATAGGATGCTAATTCCTTTTGATACATCACTCCGCAGCATAAGAATCTGTGGATTGTGTCTATTCAGTCCGCATTTTTCAAGATTCTGTTCAATTAATCGGATACTTTGCGGGTTTTCGTCTAAAAAAGTCACCTGTTTTGCCCCTTGACTGAGTGCCTCAATACCGATGCTCCCGCTTCCGGCACATAGATCAAGAAAGTTGACATCTGTAACTTTTTTTCGGATAATACTGAAAACTGACTCTTTGACTCTATCAGAAGTAGGTCGGACTTTAAGGTTTTTAAGGGCATCTAATTTTCTGCCCTTATATTTTCCTGCGATCACTCGCATGTATCTGTTAGCGTAAAGTGTCTATCGATGGGTCGTTACAATGTTTAACAACACCGATAGACACGCTACGTTAATTCCTTCTATACAAACAGTTCTTCTATGACAGTACCTTCATTGACAACGCGTATTGGACGTCCGGAACGGGACATATTCTCTTCCTGATGATCGATTCCGAGTGCAAAGCAGAGCGAAGCGAACAGGTCTGGTACTCCGACAGCACCACTTGCGACTTTTGTTCCATCTTCGTTAGTGCTTCCGATGACTTGTCCACCGCGAGTTCCGCCCCCAGCGATAACAGCTGACCAACCGTTCGGATGGTGGTCCCGACCGTCATTGTTGTTAATTCTTGGTGTTCGTCCAAATTCTCCAAGCCATAGTACAACAGTTTCATCAAGTAGGTCTCGGTCACTGAGGTCTTTGATCAACATTGCGTAAGCGGGATCAACGATTTCCAGGAGTTCTTTTGTCCGTTCAAAATTATTTTCGTGCGTGTCCCATCCATCCAGTGTGATCTCCACAAATTTTACGCCCGATTCAATGAGTCGTCTCGCCATTAAACAGCCTTGTCCGAATCGGTTCATCCCATAAGCCTGTCGGATCTCCGTAGGTTCTTCTTTCAGTTCAAAGGCTTTTATATTTGGCGAATTGATAAGTTCATCCGCTTTTTTATAGATTGCTTCATGTGCTTCTGTGCCGCGGCTTGAGCGTTTTGAGATGAAATCCTCTTGAAGGTTTCTGAGCATCTTCAATCTCTCACGGAATCTGTGTGTATCCATCTGTGCCGGATATTCTATGTCTTCAACTTTTTTCAATGGATTGTTGACTACAAATGGGTCGTGTGTAGCACCGAGGAATCCGCCAGAATATGTTGGTGAATTTATATTCACACTACTTGGTAAGTGCGATTCGTCGTCATCAAGATAGTAGGAGGTCAGGGAACCTAAAGTCGGGTGTCTAACTGCACCACCTGGCGCGTATCCTGTATGAAGAAGATAACGCGCACGTTCATGATTACCTTCTCGGGAAACCATTGAGCGAACAACTGAAAGATGGTGTGCTTGTTCTGCAACCATTGGCAGATGTTCTGAGAATTCAATACCTTTTACGCTTGTCTGAATAGCTTTGAATGGACCGCTGGTTTCTACATCCGGTTTTTTTGGGTCAAAAGTATCTAATTGACTTGGACCGCCACTCATAAACATTACGATGCACTGTTTAGCACGCGGGATAACCTCAGAGAGTTGTGATGCGTCAGAGGTGCCGAAATGTTGCATTGCTACAAGTCCAAGAAAACTACTTACACCAAATTTGAAGAAGCTGCGTCTTGAAATTTCATGATGCCAAAGTTCTGGCGTATCATATTCGGGGATCCATAATCCTGATCTCATCGTTTATTCTGCATTCATTGTTCAAGCGGAACGCTTGTGAATACATCTCCTATGTTTTTACCCGCGACATGCACCTGTCGTAATATCTACACCTGCGGGTAAAGTGCTTTATATTACGTTATTATGGATAAGTCTATCTGAATTTCCGTTAACTATTTAGGTCTTAAGAGTCGTTATTTGTAAATATAATATCATATCTAATTTATGGATGCAAGGGAAAACTGTATTTTTGGGGTGGGTGTAAAGTTTCAGTCACCTAAATCTGATCGTGAGCTGGCATATTCCTGCGGAATGGATTGAATCAACGCATCAAACATCTGTTTATAACGTTTCTTGTCTTTTGCATGTTTGCTTGCTTCTGCGACCTGTTTCCAGAAATATTCTAATGAAGAATCTATTGGTAAGATGCTCAAAGCATACCTATAATACCGTAATGCATCATCATATTGATCATTGGCGACATACGCATGTCCAAGTGTCAATGGATAGTAAAAACTTGATTCTGTGCCATTATACCAAGCCTGTTTTGCATGTTTCAATGTTTCTTCTGGAAAGATACCTTTTTCAAGAAGTGCTTCAGCTACCTTACGTTGATAATGTGTACTCCATAGATTATCTTCATACAGTTTTATTTTTATCCACTCAGAATATGCAAATGTAGATTTCTCTGACTCACCTACATTCTTATAGAGATCACCCAAAATTTCGTGTAAAACAGCACTCTTTTGTATTTTGGGTTTTACTTCTTCAAGAATAGCAATGCGTTTGTCATCATGTGCTTCAGCAGAGTAAAGTTCGGAAAGTGTCCGTATTATTACATCAGCATTCACTCGTTCTGATGGTAAGTCTAACGCACGTAGATATACGGATGCAACATCTGAAGTCTGGTTCTGCTCCAAAAACAGCTTCGCCAATAGATCGTAATTTCGGTAGACAGCGGGATTAAGTTCAATTGCTTTTTCATAGCAGGACACAGCCTTTGTGAAATTGTCGGTCTTTGAAGTTACCGATATTGGACGTTTATACTTCTCAAGTTTAGCATTTCCGATGAGTTGACCGTCGTTCTGATGGGGTGAACTATCGGATATCCGTCCTTCCGTTTCAGTGTCAAATGTCCAATATCCGATCAGACCGGTTTCATTTCCCTTCAACTGTCTATTCATATCGGAACGTATCTGATATTCTGTGCGTGCGATGTTCCAGATCCGAACTTCATCAATTAGTCCTGCAAAAGATGCGTGTTCAGATCTTTCTTCTTCATGTGAACATCCGATTCGGAATGGGAGTGTTGTTCTGTGTATACTGTTCTGATCCCTAAAGTCATTCCTACCAACTTCAAAACCGTTGAGGTACAACTTCATGATATTTCTTTCTGCATCAATCGTTGCTGCAACATGGTACCAGTTGTTTGCTTGGATAGATCCGCTTTCAGATACTGTATATTTTAGTGGGAGTCCTCCTGGTGATGTATCAAAGAATACGCTGCCCTCATCAAACATCCAGAGCGTAAATTGGCGATGCGTAATATGCGGTTGACGTTTGTTCCCCTTGAAGAATAACGCTGTGCAGGTGTTGGGAAAGTCTGTTGGTTTTATCCAAGCAGAAATCGTGAAGTGTTCTGATATATTGTTGATGATTTCACTGTCGTCAATTTCGACATAGCTTCCATCTCCATCTAAGCTGAGAGCGTTGCTTTCAATTACATCAACTATCTTACGGTCTACTCTCTGATACAGATCTCCCAACTTCCTGTACCAATCGGCATATTCAGGGTCCAGTTTTGTGAGTTTTTCATACTGCTGAATTGCTTCTTTAATCTTACCGGTAGCTTCAAAACTTTCAGCGAGTGTGGCAATTAGATAATGGTTGTTTGGTGTCTTCTCTAACTGGTTTAGTTGTATAGGAATCCGCTCTTCATATAGGTTTCCTTCCTTTGCACATTCACGGATTGCATTTTCTGCCATTTTTTGTATGCTGTATCGTCTGGTATTGTCTGCTAATTGCTGAAATACTTCAATAGCTTCTTTGTAACGGCCTGTTCTACGATAACTTTTCCCAAGTATAGTGTGTAAAGTTTCCAGAATAGATGGATCATCTTCCCATAGACTTAAACTGATCGCAGTTTTTGAGAGTTTAATCGCGGGTTCATACATTCTGTTTTCAATACAGATTGTTGCAAGCGTACCAAGAAATCGTCCATCATTTTTCTCTGGGTTGTCCGCAAGTGCCATTTTTGCTTGGTTGAGTATCTCTTTAGCTAATACTGGTTGATGACTTTTCTGCAATGCAGCCGCAGCATAATATAGATAACGGACATTGTTAGAATCTGCTTTCCCGAGTGCTTCATACATTTCAGCAGATTTCTGATAATCCTTATTTTCCCAATATATCCGTGCCATTATGGTGAGTAGTAGAGGATTATCTCTGTTTTCTGCAAGTTTGCTTTCATAATGTGTTCTCAACACATCAAGTTTATCTTGTGTTTTGAACGCATCAATCAAAGAGTCCCGTGCTGTTTCCAAAACATATAGTGCTGAAAATACGGGAGTGATTAATTCAGAAGTGTAGGTATTAGTCTTGCTGTCTACATCTAAACCCACTTGGCGTTCATAGGGGTCTAATACTGAGTCAATTTGCCCGAGTTCCACGTATAATTTGAGTAATTCACCAGAGATTTTTGATTTTTCATTAGCATTAGCTGTCAAGCCGTGTGCAGTTTTATATACCTCAACAGCTTTTTCTAATTCCCCGTTCTTATGTAAGTTTTCAGCGATTAATTTCTGCATCGCGAAATTCAGTGTACCAACTTCTTTCGCTTCTTGCATCTTCAGTTCTAAATTCCCATTAAAACGATACAGATAAATCAATTGTCGTTCAAGTTCTTCCCGCATGGAAGTTGATGGCGTATATAGAATGGCATTCTTCAATGCAGTTTCAGCAGCATCCATATCCATATTGAGAAAACTAAGTCTTGCGAGTCTTAGATATGTCTGTAAGTTTTCGTATCCTAACTCGGTTGCTTTGTTATAGTTAGCGATAGCTGCGGCTTCATTGCCCTCCATTTCATAGAGGTGAGCAATTCGGGCATAATGTACACCTTTCTCTGGTTCTGTCTTGATGTATTCCAGGGCAAGACCAAATGCTTCATTGCTTTTTCCTGCAGCTCGTAAATTACGAAGAAGGGCATCTTGATAGGTTGAGTTTTCCGGGTCGGTTTCAAGAAGTTTACTATAGGTTTCTATAGCCTTTTCATGCTGATTCGTGCGGGAATAAAGTGTTGCAAGCTGCAGTTGAGATTCGGTGTCATCGGGTGCAGCTAATACAATGCGTTCATAAATTTCTATAGCTTGTAATAATTGATTGAGTTCCACATGTTGTTCTGCTCTTCTGATGAACTCGTCTACAGGTGATCGGTCTTCTTCAATTTCCTGGGCTGCAATTCTGGTCATGAACGGATTAAGTGTGATTAATACGAAAAAAACAGTGTAAAGGGATTTCAATCGTGACAAAGATATGCCTCCTTATGAAATGTGTACATTCAAATTCAATCTTGGTAAACTAAATCTTGTTGATTGTGGGTTTGACAGTTTTTTAGATATTTGAACGGGACTGGCATCCATCTACATTTATACATGCACCTGTAACCAGACTTGCACAGTCGGATGCAAGGAAAACGACAACATTCGCTATTTCCTCAGGCTTACCGAATCGTCCAAGTGGCATTTCACGTTCAACAAATGCTTTCATCCCTTCAGGATCAGCCTTCATCCGACGATCCCAACCGCCACCAGGAAACAGGATGGAACCCGGGGCAATACTATTGACGCGAATATTATCAGGTGCGAGTTCTTTTGCTAACGATTTCGTCATACTGATTGCAGCAGCTTTTGAAGCATTATAGGTGATATGTCCACCACCCTCTCTGCCGTAGATGGAGGTGATCATAAGTATCACACCGCTACCTTGCTTTTTCATGACTGGAATAGCAAATTGGTTTATACGTGTAGCTGAGACGAGGTTTAAATCTATGATTTCATGCCATTCTTCATCTGTGATTTCCTCTAACGCAGTCCATCGACTTCCACCGACATTGTTAACGACGACATCAATTCGTCCGAAATGCTCAAGTGTCTCAGACATGAACGTTTGAACCTGTTGACTATCTGTTACATCTGTAGGTTTTGAAAATACACCTCTTTTATACGGTTTTAATTCATCAGTTATCACCTGAAGTGTATCGGGATCACGTCCACAGATACTGAGTTTTGCTTCCTCCATTGCGAATGCGTGTGCGATGGATCTACCGATTCCTCTGCTTGCGCCGGTAATTACAACAACTTTATCGGTTAGTCCTAAGATCATAGTTGGCTCCGTTATTTTTTGATTTGTAGATTCAATTTCATTAGAAAATGGGTTTTACTTTTTTTCCTTCAACCTATATCCAACACCGTATACAGTTTCAATATGTTTACCGAATTCACCCAATTTACGTCTGAGTCTGCTGACGTGTGTATCAACTGTCCTATCAATTCCGTAGTATTCTTGTCCCCAGATAACATCCATGAGAATATCTCGGTTGAAGACACGTCCCGGTGACTTTGCGAATAGCGTTATGAGTTTGAATTCTGTTGCGGTGAGATCAATTGCCCCATCTTCTGTCATGACTTGATGCCTATCAAGATCAATAACAACACCGTGTGTTTCAATCTGATTTTCTTCATCCGGTTCTTTACTTGCATTGAGTCTGCGTAGGACAGCATTGACCCGTAAGACCACTTCGCGTGGACTAAAGGGTTTTGTAATATAATCATCTGCGCCGAGTTCAAGTCCCGTCACGCGGTCACTTTCATCGGTTTTAGCCGTTAGCATAATGATAGGAATCTTCTTCGTACGTGGGTCATTTTTCAGCAGACGACAGACGATCAGACCGTCTACTTCAGGTAGCATCAGGTCTAACAAGATAAGGTCGGGTGGATTATCAACAGCGCGTTGTAATGCATCAGCACCGTTACGAACAGTATCAACCTCAAAATCTTCCTGTTTGAGATTGTATTTGAGCAGCTCTACAATATCGCGTTCATCCTCTACAACCAGTATTTTTGCTTCCATTAGAGATCCTTTCGGATACAGTTGCGATTAGGAAATCGCACCTACCGTCCTGGTGAAATCATAATTCCAGATTTTTATATTAATCATCATCTCCGAACCTACGGGAGAGGTGATCTCATCCCTACAACAGATCCAACATCTTGCTTTTCAGACTCACGTTAATTTTAACATATTCTGAGTCAAAAGGGTAGTGAAATTTCCGAATCGGAATGAACAAAAGACTAAACACTGTTTTCTATCACATCCACTTCATTCAATTTTAAGGATACTTCATCACCTACACGGTAATGCTGTTTATAGTCAGTTTGAACGAAGTAATGTTTACCTTTTACCTGAACGGTATAGGTCAAATCGTGCCCTTTGAATTCTCTTGCTATTATACGTCCTGAAACTGATTCATTTTTGTCCGCAGCATGCGGTGAAAGGTTAATGTATTCAGGTCGAATTGAGAGTAGAACGTTAGTTTTGTCAGGAGATTCTATCTCTATCGCGCCAAATGGTGTGTTTGCATTTCCATCGTTTATAGATGTTTCAATGATGTTAGTTTTACCCAGGAAACTTGCGACGTATTCTGTTTTTGGTTTTCTGTAGACATCTTCAGGTGTACCAATTTGTTCAATGCTGCCGTTGTTCATCACGGCGACTCGATCCGCAAAACTGAGAGCTTCTTCTTGGTCGTGCGTCACCAATACAACACTGATTCCAAATTCTTTCAACAGTTCGCGGACTTCTTCACGAGTCACTTGCCGCAAGTCCGTATCAAGACTGGAGAAGGGTTCATCTAAAAGTAGCAGCTTCGGTTGTGTGACAAGCGAACGTGCTAAAGCGACCCGTTGTTGTTCACCCCCAGAGATATGATGTGGCATCCGTTTGTCTAGGTGTGCGATACCTACCCGTCTAAGGTTTTCCAGTGCGATTTCGTTCCGTTCTTTCTTAGGTATTTTTCGACTCAGTCCGAATGCTGCATTTTTGAGGACATTCTTATCAGGAAAGAGCGCATAATCTTGAAAAACCAACCCGATTTCACGTGCTTCAGGGGGTATAAAAGTATCTATATTAACCAGAACACGATCTCCCATTACTATGGTACCGGTTTCTGGCTTTTCAAATCCTGCTATTAGGCGTAAGGTAGTGGTCTTACCACACCCGCTTGCCCCCAAAAGAGCGAAGATTTCACTGGGATATACTTGAAAGCTTACATCTTTGACGACTGGTGATTCAGTAAAACGTTTTGTGATGGATTTGACAGTGAGTAGTGGTTTCATAGCAATACACACCCTCTATTAATTTAGGCACTCCATTAATTTTGGAATTCGGTATATATACTCTTTCCTTCTCCGTAGTAGGAGTCATAGACGTGTAGATATACCGCTTCCGATATCTGACCGAACAGTATTGGTGGATAACATTCATCAGGAAGTCCTTGCCCAAGAATATCTCCTACAGTGACCATGACTTGAGCACGCAATCGCTGTTGTTTGCGCCAGTCCAACACAAGATTCTCCTGTTCGAGTGTCTTAAGTAATTCCCTTATAGTAGTCTTTACTTCATTCCGCTGAGGTAAGGTTAATTGAAAATCAGGTTTTGTTAGCAGATCATATATTGCCAATTGCTCTTCTGAAAGTTCTTCGTTTTCGGCGCGTTGTTCCTCTTCACTGAGTGATTCAAGAAATGCGAGGATATCTTCAAAATGCCCATAGTCGGTAATATGACCTTCGTTGTATTCTGCGATCATCTGTTCGAATTCCGCCTGCAGGTCAATTCGGGTTCTGTTGAGTTGAATCATTACCTTGAGTTTTTTATTTATCGCTCCCTTGAGTTTTTCAGCTTGTGTGTGTCTGTGTTCCGTGTTGAATTGTTCAGCGAGTTGTTCAAAATCAATCTGGCTTAAGTCAATTAGTTCAGAGTCATAAATATTTTGACCTGCGTTGATGATGTAACCTTCGGGTGCGATTGAGCGGTCCAGTAAATCTTCTACTGCATCTTCGACTTCGGAGATGTCAACGGGTTCTCTGAGATTCTTTATCTTGCGTGCAATAATGTTTATCAGTGAACATATTCCACTAAAAGCATTTGCTTCGGTGTCGGGCAGAATTGCTTTGAATAGTTTATAGACATTACGCGCCTGTTCAAGAAAATTCCGCTTAGTTTCATCATTTACCAGAAGTTGGTTTACAGATGCGTCAATCAACTGAATTCTTAGGATACTATCCGCTGTTTCTATTTCCGCAAAATCAATTCCGAGGTTGTTACAAAATGCACAGATTTCTGCAATTGCGTTTCTGAGTTCCTCAATAAGTTCTGACTTATCCGCAATCGGGTTGCTTCTATCTCCATTAGAACCTGTAGCATAGATCGCGAGTGCCTTTTCAAGATTACGAAAAATCCCTATGTAATCAACAATCAAACCGTTGACTTTTTCTTTATACACGCGGTTGGCTCTTGCTATGGTTTGCATGAGTGTATGGTTGCGTTGCGGTTTGTCAAGATAGATCGTTGAACATGAAGGGACATCAAAACCTGTTGTCCACATCGCACAGAGGAAAACAATACGGAAAGGATCATCTGGATTCTTGAATTTGGTGTCTAAATCCTCACTGTGCATGCGTTGTCGGTGTGGCATAATTTCAACCCCTCTCTGTCTCAGATCATCAATTTCGTTTTGTGATTGTGACACTACTACTGCCATATCGGTTTCTTCCATATACTGAATTAGAGCCTCAAGTGGTTCCTCTCTGTCTCTTGCAACACCACTGTTCAATTCTGATTTTAGCGATTGGATTTTCTGATGCCAGTACTTTTGCACTTTATCGTACATCTTAACTGCTGTGGGTTTATCAATGGAGATGACCATTGCCTTCCCTCGATAGCCTCTCCCGATAAAGTGTGAAACGATGTCTTCTGCAACTGTTTCTAATCGTTCATCTCTGGTAATAAGATGATATTCTCGTGCAAACTCGCGTTCCAGTCTTGCTTCTTGTGCCTCATCTAACTCAGCTTCCTCCAGAATCTGTTCAAGGTCGGCATTTAAATCGATATTTGTCAATTGCAATCTGGGAACGCGGTTTTCATAGTAGAGCGGAACCGTTGCCTTATCTTCTATAGATTGCTTAAAATCGTATACTGACACTTCGTCTCCGAACACTTCGCGTGTCTTTTCTTCGCCTGCCATTAGCGGTGTACCTGTAAATGCAATATATGCAGCATTCGGGAGCGCGGTACGCATATTTAACGCCAATGTGTCGTATTGGCTGCGATGTGCTTCATCGGTAATCACAATAATGTCTGAACGATCAGAGAGGACAGGATGCGGTTCGTTATCTTTCGTCTGAAATTTATGAATAAGTGTGAAAATATAGCGGTGGTCTTGCTTGAGCAGCTGACGGAGATGTTCAATGTTTTCTGCATGCACTTCCTGATGCGTTAAGACACCACTGGCACTCGCGAAGGTTTTGTAAATCTGGTTGTCCAATTCTTTGCGGTCTGTTACGACAACATAAGTCCAGTGTCCTGGAAACTTTCTGTGGACTTTCTGCGCAAAGAAGATCATGGAGACACTTTTACCACTCCCTTGTGTATGCCAAAACACACCGAGTTTTCCAAGATTGGATTCGTTTTCCTGAAGTGCCTTAATTGCGTTGTTTACGCCTAAGTATTGGTGATTTTTTGCGATCAGTTTAATTGTGCCACCTTGAACTTCCATAAAAAGTGTGAAATTTTCAACGATGTCCAATAATCGTCTGGGATCACAAACACCTTGCAGTAAGACTTCCAATGAGACTCTCTGTGGCTCATTTTCACTTTCAATCCGTTTCCATTCGGAGAAGTGTTCCCATTCTGCAGTGAAACTCCCGATGCGGCTCTCTGAACCGTTGGATACGATAATCAATGCATTGTACCAGAAAAGGTTTGGGATAGTGTCTCTATAGTCTCGGAGGTTGTCGTTGTAGGCAGCGTGTATGTTTTCGTCAATCCGTTTGAATTCCATTAAGACTAAGGGAATACCGTTGACGAAACCGATAAGGTCTGGACGTCTTGTATACATTTCGCCAGTTATCCAGAATTGTGATGCGACGAAGAAGTCGTTATTTTCTGGATTATCCCAATCAATGACTTTAATTATTAAAACGGTATCCTCTTGCGTTATCGGGTCGGTGACTGTTACCTTCACACCATCTTTTAGGAGATTGTAGATTTCCCTATTTGCTTCAACAGGATTCATGACAGCACGGGATTGAGTCAATTCTTCAATTGCTGCATCAATTGCGTCACTTGGGGTATTAGGGTTGAGTCTTTCTAACGCATCACGGAGTTGATCCGTTAGCACAACTTCAGATTTTGTTTCCCTGCCAGTCTGAATTTGGCTGTCGTATTCAAATTCGTTTGAACAATCCTGGGTTTTCCACCCTATCTCTTTGAGCAGTGCTATTGCGGGTTGTTCTACGAGTTGGTTTTCACTGTAGGGGTTTTGCATGATTTACGAGTGGTGTATTTTCATCAAGCAGAAAGCGAATTTGGCATTTATTCATTATTACTCTGAATAATATCCTTGTGCTTCAAGTTCCGCTTTGATTTTCATGAGACGCTTAACACCGGGAGGCGGGTTTTTTAACTGTTCCTCATAAGCTGCTTCAGCTTGTTTAATTCCCTCTGCAATATAGACATCAATTTTCTTTTTATTGAACAGATAATAGGTAATCGTTGCGTAAATCTGTTCTAACGTCAGATTCGGATAAAGCCGTTGAATTTCCCTTGGATCTGCCCCATTTAGAAACTGCTCAATGACAATTTCAATACCGACGCGTGTTCCTTTTATTCGGATTGCGGTTGGGTTGATGAATTCAAACATGTGTTCAAGTTCCACGGATTCCTCCTTTCCATTGTATAGATCCTATCGGTTCTCATGTTCGTTCATGCATTATCTCTGCTCGAATGTCTTGATAATCACGAAACTCAGTATCAGTTTTGACCGCAGCGTCCATCTCTAAAGTATCTTCTAAATCTTCAAGACGCTGCATGAGAAGTTGGAATTCTTTGATTGTTAGGAGCACAGCGGTTTTTTCGTCTTTGTCATCAACAAGATATTGCGGGTTGATTTTGAGCATTGTTATCCTCCTCATTGCCTTGTTGATATTATACATCTTCACGGTTGTCCTTGTCAATTGCATCGGAATGATCAGTTGTGTCCAGTTTTCGTTAATTGTCTGAATCTCAGATTATGACAACTGCATTTGGAATGAGCAATGAAAAAATTCGCGCCATCCGTGAAACTTGTGAAAATCTGCGTTTCAGAATGCAAAATGTTACATACCCTGGTTTTATAATGCTAAAGTTCAGAACTATATGTGATTGCGGGTTGTTCTATGAGTTGGCTTTCAATTGTCAGTTCATTTGAAAATTGGTTCAATTGTTCTAAATTTTAGATTATCTTTTGTTTCAATCTCGGCTATAACTTGCCGAACATCAGTTTGGGTCAGTATTTTTAACTCCCAGAATGCACGTAAAATATGAGCTAAGTTAATACAAGCGATACGGTTTGCGTTGCAATGGTGCCTTACGCGGCGTTCGTTGCTAACCAAAATAGTTTTTAGGCGTTTACAAAGTGCCATAGATTCGCGTTCTCCCGCATCAAGGGTTTGTGGTAAGGAACGCATAAACTTTTGATCTGCACTCGTCGTGCTATGTGTGCGAATGTGACCTTGTGTTTTTAGTTCTATGATTTCATGGGCAAAGTGGAACCCTTTTGCGCTCGCTATTTTGATTTCATTTTCGACAGCAGTAGCAATATTAAGCTGGTCTTGATGAAAAACCGCAAACAACAGAGATAATCTTTGAATCTTGGCAAAAATTGAAAGAACATCAGTATCAACAAAGACCAAAGTTACTGTTCCTCTGTGCTGATGTTTGATTTTTGCAATTCCCTGATGACCGCAATTCCCGCTTCCAAGTTTTCATCTGAATTCACTTCTACAATTTTAGATATACCTTTTGCTTTCAAAATCTCTTCAAACTCAAAACGGTGGATTCCTGCTAATTCAGCGGCTCTTCCGAGTGTCACTTCACCTTCTTGATATAGCAGGATTGCGGCATCAAGTTGTGATTCAGTTTCAAGAGATTTCCGTAGTTGCTCGCGCTCAACTTCAGGCAGCTTTTGTATCAGCGGCAGCAGTTTTTCAAGAGTTATCGGTTCAGAAATTTGGATCATCCTATTCTACTCCTTTCAGAATATATCTCAATTTAATTGCCTTGTTGTAATTATACATCTTCACGATTGTACTTGTCAATAGCTTTCGTAGGGCGAACTAAATTGTGCAGTCTTTGTCAATATCAAGGTCGGATACGTCTATTTCTCCAGAGATAAGTTTGGGGAGGAGGAGATCGCGGGTTTGACGAAGGGTGGTGTTTTTCATAGTCAGATTTGCCAATTCTAAAGAAATTGGATCAGCAACTTCTTCAAACCTTACAAGAATTTCCTTTGTGGGTTCTGTAAGTTGAATTCCCAATAGATCTGTTTTCGTGATTGCATTAAAAATTGTGCCACTTCCCATTGTGTCTTCTTCTTGAAATTTGTCTTTCAATTGTTGAAGTATAAACGC
>JAJEJA010000067.1 GCA_022828145.1 Candidatus Poribacteria bacterium
ACGGGACTGAAGAGGGTTTCAGACATCGAAAAGTTCTTAACTTTACACCTATGGGTAGTATAATCAACTACCTACCTCATCTCTCATGAAGTGTTACAATTGCAAATGAAACGAAAAGACTGACATATATCAGAATTGTAGATTCTCCGTAATTCTGATATATGTTAGTTTATTAATTAAAACCACTTCTATTAGATTTTCTCTCATTACCGATTTTTATAGATGAAAATGTGAACTGCACAATCTGGAAGAATGTGCTACAATATAGCCACATTTTCAATTAGAAATGGAATTATATAAAGTTCACAATTTACAACTGAATACACTGGAGATAATCTATGAGCAAAAAATCGGCTGAGCAGCTTATTTCTGAATGGATTATAGACACGAAAACACCCAAAGACGCTTGGCAAACCATGACCTATGAACAGATTGCTGAAGCAACTGGTATTAGCAAAGGATATATCAATCGCATTCTCATAAAAGTTGCTGCACAAACACTTAAACTTGAATATCAAGAGGCGAAGGAGATGCGGGTAAACGCACGCGCCGGTGAAAAAGGAGTTGCAATTTCTGCCGAACTCGTTGATAAAATCAACGCACTCCTTACTGAAAAAGATAGAGCCACTGTCGCAGCAGAACTCGGTCTAAGTTATTCCACTGTGACACGGTATGATAACAAGACCAAGAAAAAAAGAAGTTAGAAACAACCAATACCTTCACCAATAATTAAAATGCTTCCAGATTGTTCCTCTTTGTAGCACATTCTGTTAGATTGTGCTTCTTTGTAACCAAAAATGTAATACTTCACCGTAGCACATTCATCCTTGATTGTGCTTCTTTATAGCCGATCTAAGTCATATAATGATCCAGAAATCCCTTCCGTGCCAGCTATGTTAACTGGCGCGTAATCCGCGATTCAGACAAATAGAGTGACAAAATATTTACACACCCATTGACACTTTTTTCTTGAATTCCTTATCCACTTATGATATAATATTCAAGAATAATTAACATTGGGTTAAGTTTTTAAAAATTAAACGCATTATTCCAAGTAGAAAACAACCACACGATATTCCTAAAGGCACACATTTCTTCTTTTTCAAAACGCCTTGGAAGATTGTTTTGATACGCACAATATCTCAGAAAAAACAAAACAACTGTTCTTTCATTCAAAGATATTAGTCCCAATTTTTTCAAGCCTATAATTTTTAATAATTGATACTCTCGTACAGTGTTGTCTCTATCGTAATGAAACTCAATATTGTTACATAACATATTTTAGTTAGAAAAAAGGATCGAAATTATGGCAGAATCCTCTTACAGTATCTTTGATTCACGTACAATTGATGATATTCACAATGATATTCAAGAGGTATATCTTAAAAATGCGCGCCCTTGGGTAATCGGATACAGCGGTGGTAAAGATTCTACAACTGCCCTTCAACTCGTATGGTATGCTCTCAAAGAATTACCACCAGAAGAACGCAAATATCCTGTCTATGTAATCTCCTCCGACACACTCGTTGAGACACCTGTAATCGTCAGTTACATTACAAATACATTGGATCGACTTGAAAAGGTTGCTCAAAAAGAAAATATGCCTTTTCAGACAGATATAGTCCGTCCGAAAATCTCAGATACGTTCTGGGTAAACCTAATAGGCAAAGGATATCCCGCACCTTATAGCAAATTTAGATGGTGCACGGACCGCATGAAGATAAAGCCTGCTAATAAGTTCATCTTGGACAAGGTTACTGAATATGGTGAAGTTATAATGGTTCTTGGGGTTCGCAAAGGAGAAAGTACTACGCGTGATCAAGTGTTAAGTTTGCACAGCATAGATAATTCTTCACTAATGCGACACACCACATTACCGAATGCTTTTGTCTACGCTCCCATCATTGATTTCAGTTTGAACGATGTTTGGTTTTATTTGTTGAACGTTCCTTCACCATGGAATAATAATAATAAGGAACTTGTTACGCTCTACCGAAATTCAAATGCTCAAGGTGAATGTCCACTTGTTGTAGACGATACTACCCCTTCTTGTGGAAATAGCCGCTTTGGTTGCTGGACCTGTACCGTTGTTACAAAAGACAAATCTATGGAAGGATTTATTGATAGCGGTGAAGATTGGATGCTGCCACTTCTTGAATTCCGTGATTACCTTGCTGATACGCAAGATCCCGAAAAAAAACCTGACATCCGTGAACATCGACGAAGTAACGGACAAGTAACTATTATCAACAATAAACTCATTCACGGTCCCTACACACTTGATTTTTGCAAGAAACTTCTAAAAATGCTTCTTGAAACACAAGAAAAGGTTCGCCAGGAAGGTCCTGACCCAGATATTAAACTTATTACTGATGATGAACTTGATGAAATTCGTAATATTTGGAGAACACAACGCCAAGACTGGGAGGATGCAGTCCCCAAGATTTATAATGAAGTCGTTGGTAAACGTCAATGGATAGTTGACGATACAACTGCTTTCACGGCATCAGATAAGAGACTATTATCTAAAATCTGTGATGAGAAAGGTGTTCCTGTTACGCTTGTAGCAAAATTATTAGATACCGAACGTCAGATGGACGGAATGCACAGACGGGCTGGAATTCAATCTCGAATTGACAAAATCTTTCACGAAGATTGGCGTTCGGAAGAAGAAGTACGCGACAGCATAGACAGCAGCGGGTTACAATGATTCTCCACAAACTTACCCTCAACAACTTCGGTTTGTTCCGCGGATCACAGACTGTTCAGTTGACCCCCAACGGTACGGGACCGATAATCCTCATTGGTGGAATGAATGGTTCAGGTAAAACTACGCTGCTGGAGGCGGTAAAACTCTGCCTATACGGAAGAAGATCTTTAGGTCCGCGTGTTTCCTCTAATGCGTATCACGAATATCTTTCTTCAATGATCCACCGAAATCCTCCCTCAGATTTCCCTTTGAATTATGCATCAGTATCACTTGATTTTGAATATGTGCGCGGTGGTGAAAAAAAGAATTACCGCGTTGACCGTTCATGGAAACAGCAAAGTAAAAGTAGCCGCAGTATAAAAGAAGACTTAACCGTTTACGAAAACAATCGTTTAGATCTTGAAATTGATACCTCGCATTGGCAGGATTATATCAATGAACTTGTTCCAGTTGGCGCATCACAGTTCTTCTTTTTTGATGGTGAGGATATCCAAAAGTTAGTTGATGACTCGAGCCATGATCAGTTTCTGGCAGAATCAATCAAAACAATGCTTGGACTTAATCTGGTTGATCGGTTGCATTCGGATCTGCGTATTTATGCAAACCGTCTGATCAAGAGCGACAGTCCGGTTTTGGTACAGGATGAGATAAATGAGTTGGAAATGGAAATTGACTCTCTTAAGAAGTCGCTTGCAGAGATGAAGGAACATAGAGAATCCTTACTAAACAAAATCGAGAAATCAGAGACACAAATTGCGCGTCAAGAATCTCGCATTACTGCCGAAGGTGGTAACTATGCCGAGAAGAGAGAAAGCTTAAACTTACGACAAGGACAACTCCTCGCTGATATTGAAGCGTTTGAAAATGATATACGAATGCTTTGTGATGAACTCTTTCCTTTTACATTAGTCCCTGACTTACTTAAGAAGTTAAGAGATAGACTTCTAAAAGAAATAGAATTAGATGAGTGGGAAGCAGAAAAACGTGTCTTGAATAAGCAAAATAAGCAACTTCTTGAGGACATCACGTCCGATGCTTTTTGGGATGATGTGTCTTTTTCTGAAACAGAAATAGAGACAATCCGTACTAAGTTCGCTACACGTTTGAAAATTCCAAGTAAACGTCCAAAAGAACTACAAGGATTCAAAAAAATCCGAGACCGTTCTCCTTCAGAATACGCCAGTCTCTTGGAGTGGATTGACATCTGCCTCAATGAAATACCACAAGAATTTCTTGCCTTAACCCATGAATTAAAGGAGGCACAATCTGAACTCCAAAGAGTAGAGGAGGATCTTCAGAGAGTACCTGCCGAAGATGTCTTGAAACCGATGATTGAGAAACTGTCAACATTAAACCAAAAACTTGGACACTTAAATAAAGAAGTACAGACTGCCGACGAATCTATTCGTTCTTTGACTTATCAAATTGAGGTATCAGAAAGGAAACTGGAGAAATTACATGTTTCCCAAAAACTTAGACAAGACCACATCCGACGTCAAAAACAGGTCCGTGAGGTAAGATCAGTTTTATCTACTTATACAAGTGAACTCACACAAGCAAAAATTTCTGCTTTAGGCGATGCGATCGTTGAAAGTTTCAACTATCTATCACACAAACCTGATCGAATTAGACGAATTGAAATTAACGCCGAAACCTTTGGTGTGACGCTTTATGATACCTATAATCAACCGTTAGCAAAGGAAGAATTGTCGGCAGGTGAAAAGCAGATATACACAACTGCACTTTTATGGGGTTTGGCAAGGACATCAGGTAAACCACTCCCAATGATTCTTGACACGCCACTTGGACGTTTAGATGCCAGTCATCGCGAACTGCTTGTTGAACGTTATTTTCCTTACGCAAGTCACCAAGTCATCTTGCTTTCTACTGATACTGAAATTGACGAACATTTACACTCACTTTTAGAGCCGTCAATTTCACATACATTCCATTTAGAGTATCAAAAGTCAGACGAACACTCGGACATTAAAGAAGGTTATTTCAGGTAGGTTGTTATGCAGTTAAATCGAATTCATATATCAGAGGCGTCCTTCAATAATAGTTATAATCCTCATTGGTAGTTTGATTGTTTGGTATTTCATACTCAAGCTATCTTTGCATTAGTCAAATTGCTAAATAGATGGATAATGAAAAAACTTAGAGATACTTTCGGGACTTATGATACAGACAAATCATTGATTTCTTTTGTTGCATGGGTTTTAGGGGTTTGTTTCAGAGTAGTAAGAAACAAAACAAACCATCTAAAAGAGTCATTCAAAGAAGGATTATCACAGAAGGATAAATAATCAGTCCTTCTACTATGTCTGGTCTGCATCCCTACTTTCTAATATCTTAATAAAAACATCTTCTGGTAGTCAATACCTTCGCCATTTTTAAGTGCTTCAGTTGAATGCGAATATGGTGTTGATCAACCATTGATCTGTCATACTGTAGGATTACATGAATAAAAAATACTTCTGGTTTTTGTTGAAGTGTTTTTATATAGTCATATATAGATCCTAATTTGACAATAGAAATTGCTATTCAGTAATCTTACGACCTATGCTACAAGAAGCACAAACTAACAGCATGTGCTACAACGCACACAATCCAACAGAATGTCAATTATTGGCGAAGGTATTGGTATACAGTGGAAAACAGAGAACTACTTAATGCATTCGTGGCATTTCTAAGTAAACATAGTTACTCAAACCTTCAGATTGATTGTTATCCAGATGAGATGAATCGGACTACTGCAGACATAGACGCCATTGCAGGACACATTGCAATTGAACATACAAGTATTGATACAATTCCTAATCAACGTCTTAATTCTGATCGTTTCCTGAAAGTGATTGGAAATCTCGAACAAGAATTTGCTGACCTTCCATTTTATTTAGGAATCACGTTTGAGGAATCTGCTATCACCACAAGACAAGATTGGCTCGCTATTCGAGAACGACTTAAAAATTGGATCAACAAAGATAGCCCAGGTTTATCAGTGGATAAACCTTATGCTCCCTATAGTGTACCTGGAATTCCCTTCACAATCTATGTGACCAAAAATACTGACCAATCTAACAGGCTTAGTTTCTCTCGCTTTGCCCCTGGTGATAATACCCTCTCAGACAGAGTCAAGGACTTATTTGATAGGAAAGCAGCAAAACTAAATAAATATCAACGTGATGGAAAGTTAACACTGCTACTCGTTGAAAACAGCGATATCGCTCTAATGAATGATAACAAACTATTGAATGCAATACAACAAGCCTACCCTGACGGTCTTCCAGACGGAATTGATGAGATATGGTACGCTGATACATCTATAGGAGATGAGAGTAGGTTTGTAAATTTTACTCCTGATTTGTTGCCAAATGATAAATTTACAACTACCCCGACACACTAATAATTTTTAAATTATCTTAAGGCAATTAACAGTAAACACTGACTGAATTACATTGATCAAGGAGAATCATCAACTCAACACTTTCTCACGATGCCATGCTAAAGCATCTTGAGCAGGATAAAGCTTCTTTTCTTTTGGTAAAAGAATGTCCTTTCCATTCAGCGTCGCCAGTTTCCACTCTGTAGGTCCCTGTTCAGTCATCAGATTTGAGACTACAACCTTATATGATGTATCCACCGAAAACAGATATCTATCAAAAGCCCAGTGGTGCAATTTGCATAGTGAAATTCCATTACGAACATCGTCACTGTTTGATTTACTGAAAGGAATTATGTGCGCAGCTTCAGTAACACTTTCTCCATTCAAAGTTAATATCTGCAGCTCACAGACCGCACAAGTATAATCGTATATCCTCATGATTGTACGGCGAAAACCAGGTTCCCGGATCTTCTTCTTACTCTCAATCGGTTTTTCAAGTTCTATTGCAAAATCTTGTTGAGCATAATCTAATAGTTCCTTGCTAAAACCGCTGATTTGTTGTTCTTCTGAAATTATCTTTTGGAGCTCATCCAATTGATCAGGTAAGTATTTGTCAATAAGTGCTTTCCGTAATAACTCTCTTGCCACAGGTTTCTTCAGTAGTATAAAGAGTTCCTGATCAAGACTCGCATGTGATATTATCTTTCGAAGTTGAGAAAAGTTATTAATCTGAGTGACGACTTCTAACGCTTTTTCATAACCCAGATTTGGGTGATGATGCCAAAAACTGCGGTTCTTTAGATGGAAAAACGGTAAGGTAGGATTCGGTTTCCTATCTGGGATGCAATTCCAATACTTAAGAAATATCTCAACCAAATGAGGTGATGGAGCGATTTCGTTAATTTCAATCTGTTCTTGCTCAATCATTTCAATAACTGTTAACAAGAGTACTGGTTGATGTGGGGCATCCCCATGGGCTCTGTCTATCCGTAAGTTTGTAAATTCATGAAGATATTTCTGTAAGGTCTGGCTTTGCATCTGTTCCTTATAAGTTGAGTGTGGTTTATTAAAAATATAGTATAAACGATTTGCAAAGTATGTCAAGCTGATATTTCTCGATAAATAGGGTATGTAAAGTTTTTGTCACTAAACATTCAATACCCTCGCCAATAATAGACATTATATATCATTTTTTTCAAATTTTAACTTGACAAGTGTATTTCATAAATGCTATAATAAATTATATGTTACAAACTGAATTACCAAAAGTTTATTTCAAAGGTGTTTACAATGCTATTTTACAAAATGTCCAGAAATGATCATAATGTCAGAAAAACCGATTTTTTCATACATATTTCAACATGGCGAGAATTTCGTACCATTTGGGAATTTAAAAAATTTGACTCTGTCAAAAAACACGCTACAAAACCTTACTGTGACTAACGCTATAGCCATTGTACCAAATCGTACCACGGTACGAAATTTCGTACCATATGGTACGATTTTGAAAGGAGACACACTACAAAATTATCAGAAATAGACTGCTCATACAAACATGCAAGAAACGAATGAACCATCAACAGTATAGGTCAGCTATCCGATGCTCTTAATAGTAGTAGGCACTCTCCGAGTGCCGTCTCTTTAAGTGCCGTCTCATCTTAAGAGTAGTAGGCACTCTCTGAGTGCCGTCACACCCTACTTTTTCGGTTTAATTTGCAAATACAGCAAAAATATATTATAATATAGACACTTAATTTGTCAGAAAACTACAGATTATCGGGGCGTAGCGCAGCCCGGCTAGCGCGTCTGCTTTGGGAGCAGAAGGTCGGAGGTTCGAATCCTCTCGCCCCGATACCACATGCGCCTATAGCTCAATTGGATAGAGCAACGGACTTCTAATCCGTAGGTTGCAGGTTCGACTCCTGCTAGGCGTGTATCGTATTACGGTGGATGTAGCTCAGGGGTAGAGCGCCTGACTGTGGATCAGGAGGCCGTGGGTTCAATCCCCATCATCCACCTTACAAACTATGCGTCCGTAGTTCAATGGATAGAGCAATGGTCTTCGGAACCATAAGTTGGGGGTTCGAATCCCTCCGGACGCGTGCGCTGTTAGCTCAATTGGCAGAGCATCTGACTCTTAATCAGAGGGTTGAAGGTTCGATTCCTTCACGGCGCATCGGTTCTGCCACACGGGCGGGTGCTGGAATTTGGTAGACAGGATAGACTTAGGATCTATTGGGGCTACGCCTCGTGAGGGTTCAAGTCCCTCCTCGCCCATCTCATAGTGAACCGATGCAACGACAGTACATCGTAACGAAGGGAGAGCTTAACTTGAGAGTTGAAGTGGAAACCTTAGATAACACACAAGCAAAATTAGACATTGAAGTCCCCGCCGAAGATATCAACGAAGCATTAGAAGAAGCATATAAGACGCTGCGCGGTTACGTAACCTTACCAGGTTTTAGAAAAGGACGCGTGCCTTTAACGCTACTAAAATCACGATTCCCTGAATATATAAACAATGAGGTAGTCAGATCGGTTGTCTTTCCTGCCTATGAAGACGCACTCTATAACAAACAGATCATACCGCTGGCACAACCAACTTTTGACCCACCTCTGGAGAAAATGCAAGTAACCGAGGACCAACCCCTCGTTTTTACTGCCACCGTCAGCGTAAAACCGATCATTGAACTGCCAAATTACGAAAATATACAGATAGACAAAACGCCTGTCAATGTACCACGAGAGGACGTAGATGCATTCATAGCACAACTACAGGATCAGTCCGCAACTTTTGACCCTATACAAGAAGACCGACCCGTTAACGCCTCCGACTGTGTTAGGTTAGATTATACCTGCATTTTAGAGGGAAATGAAATTGAAAGTGAATCTGACCAAGATATAGATATTGACCTAACAGATGAACGATACCACCCCGACCTAATCAATGGCATAATAGGGATGCATATCGGCGAAACTAAGGCAATTGCGGTTAATTTTGATGAAGCATATCACACACCTGAGCTGAGAAACATGCAGGTGATATACAACGTCATACTCCATGCCATTACTCAAAAACATCTGCCCGAACTTGATGACGAATTTGCAAAAGACCTCGGATATGAAACATATAACCAATTGCACGGTGTCATTTGGAACAATATGGTCGAAGATGCACGCATACAACAGAACCAAGAACAAAAAGTTGAAATACTCGATCAGTTGATTGAAATGACAAATATTACGATCCCTGATGATGTGGTTGATCAATATGTGCAGAATGCAATAGAGAATGTACGCAAACAGCTTAAAGAGAGTAATCAGACACCTGAACAGGCTGGCGTTGATTTTGAAGTATTGCCTACAGAAATGCGGAAAGATGTCATACAGCAGACAAAACAGAATTGGATTTTTGAGGAAATCGCTACTTATGAAAATATTCATATAAGCGATGATGAATTAGAAAACGGTATTCGTCGGGCTGCAGATATACAAGGCAGAAAACCTGACAAATTATCCGCATTACTAAAAGCAAACAATCGTTTAGAAGATTTCAGAATACAACTTGAACACGAAAAAATATATCAGTTTCTGATACAAGAGGCATCTGAAAAAAAATCATTAATCATTACGGGATAGTTTTAAATAACAATCAAAGAATATATCATAACTACTACGGACACAAAATGAATCTTGTACCTATTGTTGTTGAACAGACAAACCGTGGAGAACGTTCCTATGATATCTTTTCTCGGTTACTTGAAGACCGAATTATCATGATTGGAACTACGATAGACGATAATGCAATCGCGAATCTGGTCACTGCACAGATGCTCTTCCTTGAAGGGAAAGACCCAGATGCCGATATAATCCTTTATCTAAACACACCCGGTGGCTCAGTTTCAGCAGGTTTAGCCATCTACGATACTATGCAGTATATTAAAGCAGACGTCCAAACATGGTGTTTAGGACGCGCATACAGCATGGGAGCATTGTTATTAGCAGCAGGAACCCCAGGTAAACGGTACGCCTTACCACATGCCAAAGCATTGATACATCAACCTATGGCAGGGGGTATTGGTGGACAAGCAGCGGACATCAGCATCCATGCAAACGAGATACTAAGGGAACGCGAGAGACTTTACAATATTTTGGCGCAACATACAGGACAGAGTTTAGATAAAATTGAGATCGATGCCGATAGAGATTTCTATATGACTGCTGAGGAAGCTCTTGACTACGGTATCATTGATACAGTAGTAGCACATCGTCAGTAACATAAAATCGGGTTAGGTCTTCATCGCGTGTCCGGTAAAATGAAACAATGGCAGATTGGAGGAAAACATGTCGGAATCCGTTGATGGCAGAGTATATTGCTCGTTCTGTAATAGAGAAAGTAGTCAAGTAAAAAGACTCTTTCAAGGGTCAGAAGCAAATATTTGTGACGCTTGTATTGATTATTGTAATCAAAAGCTTGCTCAAGTAAATTCATCAGAAATGACTGAACAGACGGCTGAGGCTGAGGATCCCAAAGAGGAAGAAGTCGCACCGCCAGTATTGCTACTTGAACCAGCAGAAATAAAAGCGAAACTTGACGAGTATGTAATCGGTCAAGAATACGCAAAAAAGATCCTATCCGTTGCTGTCTATAATCACTATAAACGACTGCAGCATGAGGACACGGATGATGTTGAACTGGATAAAAGCAACATATTGCTCATTGGTCCCACAGGCACAGGTAAGACACTCCTTGCCCAAACACTGGCAAGAGTGTTAAATGTTCCATTTGCCATTGCAGATGCAACTACCGTCACTGAAGCAGGTTATGTTGGCGAAGATGTTGAAAATATAATCTTGAAACTTGTCCAGGCAGCAGATGGAAACATCCAACGCGCGCAACACGGCATCATATATTTGGACGAAATTGACAAAATTACCCGAAAATCCGAAAATCCATCCATCACCAGAGATGTTTCTGGTGAAGGTGTACAGCAAGCACTCCTCAAGATTTTAGAAGGCACAGTGGCTAACGTACCACCTCGTGGCGGTCGCAAACATCCACATCAAGAGATGTTAGAAGTTGACACTAAAAATGTACTCTTCATCTGTGGCGGCACCTTCATCGGATTAGAAAACCTCATAAAAGGCCGACTCGGTAAACACAGCATCGGATTCGGTTCAACCTTAAAATCTAAAGACGACAAGAAGATACACGAAATCCTTGAACACGCCACCGCGAAAGACCTTGCAAAATATGGATTTATCCCTGAACTTATCGGTAGGCTTCCTGTCGTCGCAGTACTGAGAGAATTGGATGAAACTGCACTTATTAGAATCCTAACTGAACCGAAGAACGCTCTCATCAAACAGTATAGGAAACTTTTAGCGTATGAAGGTGTGCAATTTGATATTACCGATGATGCGCTGACTGCTATAGCAAATCAAGTTATAGAACGCGAAACAGGCGCACGCGGCTTACGAGCTGTGATGGAAAAAATCATGCTAGAAACCATGTATACCTTACCATCACTTACTGAAATAAGCACTTGTCAAATCACCGAAGATACAGTGTTAGGGAAAAGTCCACCTGAATTGATTAACGATACCTCTGAAGCACTCAAAACCGCGTAAAGGAGCAAACCATGAACCCAGAAACTGGAAGTACGCAGGACAATTCCGTAGTTAATCTGCCAGTTATAGCCTTGCCACCCTATTTTGAGACTTTTTTTCCAAAAACCAAAGCGGTCATTAACAAAAGATTGTGGGATTGGACACCGCTAAAGATTGAACGCGAAATGGGTGTGCTTGCTGCACACGCGGCACTTAACTCCAATTTGAGCGTATTGCTCCTACATCAACAACACGAAACTGAGGATGATGCTGAACCTACACCTGAAGACATGTGTGATCTTGGAGTCGTGGCAACTATCGTTGAACCCTACGACCCCAAGGACGGTTCTCTCAGTATCGCAATAGAGATAACCGCAAGAGCAATAGTCGCGCACTGTGCACAGGTTGAGGGTTACCTAACTGCTGATGTCAAAGTCGTATCGGAACTCACCGGTGTCGCTGGCGCATCTAAAGCGCTCATTAGAAAAGCGCGTGGGGCATTCTCAAGTTATGCTAAAGCGAATCCGAAAGAGATACTACCGGATGCCGAAAGACATATTCGCAATTTAGATGAACCCGGTATCCTTGCCGATAATATCGCACGTTTCGTTAATTTACATACTGCTGAAAAACGAGAAATACTGGAAGAACTTAATCCGATAAAACGGCTCAATTTCGTCATCGAACTGCTTGAATCTGACCTCGACCTGATAGATTTAAAGGAAGAAATTCTCAATGAAGTTAAGGAATCCGTTAAAAAAACAAATCGTGAATTCTATTTGCAGGAGGAGCTAAAAGCAATTCAGCGAAAACTCGGACGTGGTGATGAAATAGACGAAATTGATGAACTACGCGAACAAGTCAAGAATGCTGGGATGACAGAAGAAGCAGAGGAAAAAGCATTAAAGGAACTTGACCGACTCGCACAAATTCCACCCATGTCTGCTGAGTCAGGTGTTATTCGTAACTATGTAGATTGGCTTCTGGCAGTACCCTGGAAAGAACGCACCGAAAATACCATTGACCTTGAAAAAGCGGAAAAAATACTAAACGAAGACCATTACGGGTTAAAAAAACCAAAAGACAATGTTTTGGAATATCTCGCTGTCCTGAAATTGGTTGAGCAAGTAAAAGGTCCTATTCTCTGTTTAGTCGGCCCACCAGGTGTTGGGAAAACATCTATGGGTAAATCTATAGCACGTGCAACCGGTAGAAAGTTCGTTCGCATGTCCCTCGGCGGTGTAAGGGATGAAGCCGAAATCCGAGGACATAGACGCACCTATATCGGTGCGATCCCCGGACGAATCATTCAAGGCTTACGGGATGTCAAAACAAAGAACCCCCTCTTCCTACTTGATGAGATAGACAAATTAAGTGCCGATTGGCGAGGGGATCCCGCTTCCGCACTTCTTGAAGTACTTGATCCAGAACAGAATGAAACATTCAGAGATCATTACCTTGATGTTGAGTTTGACCTGTCGGACGTTATGTTTGTTACAACAGCAAACACACGGTTAACGATACCCGCTGCACTTGAAGACCGAATGGAAGTCATTGAACTTTCTGGTTATACCGATTTTGAAAAACATAAGATCGCAACCTTCCATCCAAACGGATTAATTCCGAAGCAGTTGAAAAACCACGGTCTGAAGGAAGAAAACGTTACTTTTGCCGATTCTGCTATTTTTGACATCATACACAAATACACACGTGAAGCAGGTGTACGAAGTCTTGAACGGAACATTACCAGCATCTGCCGGAAAATCGCAAAGCAGATTGTCACAGAAGATACACCTGATGTTGAAGTAAAGGTTACTGCCCTCAACCTGAACGATTACCTCGGACCCCCGAAGCATACACGCACAAAAGCACAAGAACACGATGAGGTCGGTGTGTCTACAGGAATGGTCTGGACACAAGTCGGTGGTGATATCGTCTCCGTTGAAGCAACACTTATGCCAGGGGAAGGTAAACTCAATATGACAGGACAACTTCAGGATGTCATGCGGGAATCTGTTCAAACGGGTGTTGCATATCTACGTTCGCGCGCAGAACACTTTGAAATTCCTAAAGAGACTTTCGAGAAACAGGATATTCATATCCATATACCTGAAGGAGCAGTACCTAAAGACGGACCCTCCGCAGGTATAACCGTTGCCACCGCTATTCTCAGCGCAATAATAGGTAAAAAGGTACGGAAAGATGTCGCAATGACAGGAGAAATCACACTCCGAGGACATGTGCTTCCCATCGGTGGACTCAAAGAGAAATCACTCGCAGCTTATCGCAACGGCATCGTGGACATCATCATGCCAGAGGAAAATCAGAAAGACCTCGCGGATATTCCAAATGAAATTAGAGAGAAAGTCCGATGGCATCAGGTGAATGATTTTACACAAGTCTTGGAATTAGCACTCAAGCCACTAAACAATGCCACTGAAGATGATCCCGATAGCGAACAGGGAGCAATCACAGCTACTACAGATGATACAGCAATACAGAACCCAGATGTCATTTAACAACTGAGGACAAACTAGAAATTAATCTACAGACACCAGTTAATATTTTTGGGCAAAATGCGTTTAGACAAGTTTCTGCAGATTTCACGCCTCGTCAAACGGAGAACCGTTGCCAACACCTTGTGCAACCGAGGTAAAGTCTTAGTCAACACAAAAACCGCAAAAGCTGGCAAAACACTCAAAATCGGTGATACGATTACCATTATTTCTGATCCATTACCAACTGAACCCGTACAGGAATTGACATATCAGATACTTGAATTACCAACTGGTAATGTATCTAAAACACGGGCAGAAACACTATACCGACGCATTGAGTAGGTTGTCGCAAAGTCAAATCTTGCCAATAAACATACATGGCAACTAAAGGCAACATGTTACCACGTATCGGAATAACTATGGGAGATGCTGCTGGCATCGGGCCCGAAATAATCGTAAAAGCACTTACAAACAGAAACATCTATCAGATCTGCCAACCGATTGTCATAGGAAGTTCCTCTATTATTCAAGACGCACTGAATCTTGTAACCGCAAAGAACGAACAGCCAGATAGTCATGAGAACTTACCACAAGTCACATCGATCCAATCCCCGAAGCATTTTACAGCAGATTGGACATCACGGGTCGGCACAATTGATGTGCTTGATGTGAGTAGTTTAAAACCTGAGGATGTCTCTTACGGTAAAATTGATCCTCAATGTGGTTCTGCAGCAGTTAAAGCAATTGAGACAGCAGTTGAACTTACACTTGATGGCATGCTTGATGCCATAGTAACCGCACCCATCTGTAAAGCAGCCATTCAGAAAGCAGGTTCACCTTTCCCAGGGCATACCGAGATGCTCACAAGCCTGACGCGATCAGAAAAGTCTGTTATGATGCTCAGAACATGGGAGATCCCTCAGACATTTCTACCAGAATTTGGAATTGAACCAAAAAAAACGAAGAAAAAAACCGCCCAGTTATCTAACATGGCAACAGATATTAAAGATAGCCTTACCGTGTCTTTTGTCACAAACCACATACCGGTTGCTGAGGTATCAAAGCAATTATCTGTGGAGAGAATCAGTGATGTCGTACAATTAACGCATGATACCCTCATTCGATTCGGTATTGTCGGTAATGAAAGGCCACGTTTAGTTGTAGCAGGACTAAATCCGCATGCAGGTGAAGAGGGTATGTTCGGCAGAGAGGAAGAAGTATACATCCTCCCAGCTGTCCAACAGGCACAGATGTCAGGCATTCAGGTTGATGGACCTCTACCAGCAGATACGTTATTCAAAAAGGCAATCCAAGGGGAATGGGATGCGGTGATCGTAATGTATCATGACCAAGGAAATATACCGATAAAACTCCTAGGATTTGGACGCATTGTAAATATCACATTAGGTCTACCTATTGTACGCACAAGCGTTGACCACGGTACAGCCTTTGATATCGCAGGACAAGGTATTGCAAATGAAACCAGTCTAATAGCAGCCTTAGCTGCCGCAACGCAATTAGTGAGAAACTGAGTATGATACTGAGTAAGATAAAGGGTTTGATATGTCGGATGTTCCTATTCTCTTTGTTGATAGGGATAATACCAGTTGAAATAGATATAGAAGGCATCTATAATGCCAATAATGCGTTTGCCCGTATTGAACAGCAGGAGCAACAAAGGCAACAACAAGATCATAGATTTTTTCAGCGCAATGCCTACCTTAAAAGCAATTCGCCAATAGAGATCATAAAATCTGAACCGCATTTTCTTCTACTTCGCTTCCGACTCACCCATTTAAATATAGAATTGGTAAACAGTGAATTGGCACGAACACATCAACTGAACGGTCAATCTGCAACAAAAATCCAATTTGCTGGTTCATCCTGGACAACCGAATCCGGCAAACCAAAATTACCTGTCTATTCCGTGCAAATTGGGTTACCTGCCGCCAGCAGCGTAACTACGACAATAATTGACAAACAGAGTTCTTTTAAGACACTTGAAACGCCACCACTCACAAACCAAGAAATTGATCCCTCTCCTGAATTTAATAATGGCAGTAATGGCACAGATGTGCAAGATAAGACAAAACATGCTGACACACTTGCATCTTCCAGCAGTTCAATCTTGTACCCTTCTAAATTAGTAGAGGTGCTACCAATTGGTTTTGTCCGTTCACAACGGATCGGTATCCTACACATCAACCCAGTTCAATATAATAGCACAACCCGACAGATAAAAGTTACGGACGACATCACGTTCCGTATAGATTTTTTCGGTTCAGTTCAATATAATAGCACCGCTGCGTCTACATCTTTACCGCTGTATTCTCTTGATAGTTCTGTTTATGAAAACATGTTTCGTTCAATTCTGATTAACAACAAACAAGCAGCGCAGTGGCGACACAACCACTGGCAACGACAGATGCGCTCAGGACATTCTTCCAATATCGGTCCGATGGCACCCGCTGCACCTCTTATTACACCGCGTAGACGTTTCAAAATTCCCATCACAGAAAACAATATGTACCGTATCAATCACACCCGACTCGTAGCATCTGATATTGAACCTGCGAGCATTGACTTTGATAGCATTAGGATTGAAACGGGTGGAAACCAACAAGGGTTCTATATTTTCGATATTGACAATGATGAAACATTTGATCCTGAAGATAAGATTGTCTTTTATGCTCGCGGTCTGGTAGGTAATAAATTCACGAATACAAACTACTATTGGTTTAGTTTTGTTCCAAAAGGTGCAGTAGAGGATGTAGATGAAGGTGTTAATGAAAATACATACCGCATCGGTACCCGGTCAACATCGCCAGTTTCCAGTAATGTTATACCACCGAAAGCATTCCTGACAAAAAAGCGATTTGAGGAAGAAAACTTCTATGATCCCCTTGATGGAAGAGATGTGAGATCAGAATTAGCAGACCACTATTTCTGGACCGCTTTTAGAGGCGGAGCAGATTCTAATTTAAAAAGAAAACAATTTCCAGTGCAACTACCCGGTGCCATAAACCGTCATGATACAGAAGAAGATGCAACCGTCCGAATCAAACTTCAAGGTTCATCTCGTAGAAGTAATGTACTACACAGAGCAGTCATTATATTTAATAATGATCAACTTGGGGATGAGGAGACATGGAGACGGCAAGGTAACCCTCTGGTCATACGGGATATCCCACAGGCAAAAATTGACCATAGTAACGTCAATTACCTATTGATAGTAGCAAATGATACAAATGATACGCCAGAAGGTTCTTACGACTTTTACCTCGATTGGTATGAGTTTGAGTATTGGCACACTTTTCGCGCAATAGACAATAGGCTCGAATTTAACTCAAAAACCGATCCTGATACCATAGGGACTACTCAGTTTAATGTTAGTGGTTTCTCTAATGACAGTATAGATGTTTATGCAATAAGTCTGCAAGCTGGAATAAAACAGAAATTGGTGGATGGCTTAATATCAGGTTCAGCTAATAACTACCAGATAAAGTTTCAAGATGAAGTAAAAAGCCATACGAACTACTACTTTGCTATTGCCAACAATGCCTATAAACCCGTAAGTAATCTCACTGAAATACCGCAAAGTTCCTTGCGAAATGATGCTACACAAACCGATTATATCGTCATCACCCATAGTGCCTTTTTGGAACGTATTCAACCTTTAGTTGCATTTCGACGTTCACAAGGACTGACAGTCAGAGTCGTGGATATAGACGAAATTTACAATGAATATAGCCACGGACGCTTTAATCCATTCGCAATTCGGACTTTCCTGCGTGATGCATACCACTCATGGCAACCCCCAGCACCGACCTATGTTTTACTCGTAGGTGATGCACATCACGACTATAAGAGAGTTATCGTAGAACGTTACAAGAGAGACCCCAATTTTAATAGAGTCTACGACCTATATCCGAATTTTGTGCCAACATACCACGGTTGGGCACCAGAAAGTGGTGAAACCGCAATGGACCAAAGGTTCGTCAACATCGTAGGATCAGACTCGCTCCCTGATATGTTTATCGGAAGACTATCTGTTCAGACAACACAAGAGCTTGACGTAATAGTACAAAAGATTATTAACTATGAGCAGAAACCGATAATCGGTCCGTGGCAAGCAACGTTAACTCAAATCGCAGATAATGAGGTAGACAATCCTTCTGACATCGGCTTTGAGTTGTCCCGTGATGAACTCATCAAAGACATCATACCTTTAGGTTATAGAACAAAACAGATTTATCTCCGAAAAATAGAACGCGCCGACACAGCAAGAGGTTATATCCTTAATGCCTTTAAAGATGGCACAATCGTAATGGAATATGCGGGACACGGAGGAAACCAGACCTGGGCAGATGAGGGTATCTTTCATATCAACGATATTGACAAGCTACGCAACAATCGTCTACCTTTTGTCATCTCAACAACATGCTTAAATGGGGAATTTGATAAACCGCAACAATACGGGAAACACTCACTCAGTGAACAATTCTTACACGGTAAATATGGGGCAATTGCATCTCTTTCCGCAACACGCCTAACTTACGCACCAGCAAACGCAGAATTTGATACCGACCTCTTTACCACGATGTTTGAGCATGAACCTTTTGAACAGAAACAGGGGATCTCCGCCAATTCATCAGCCTGGGCTGCAACACCGGCAACACTCGGTAAAATCGTCACTGAAGCCAAAATAAGATTTCTCACCCGGATCAGTAATGAGCAATGGGTACCCGGAGCTGAACAGTATACGCTCTTCGGAGACCCAGCAACCCAACTTGCACTGCCTACACTTGACCTAAAAGTTAAACTGGAAGAAGTTGCACTCAACCCAAGCAAACAGATCGTTATTCTAAACAATGAAGCTGGAATTCATGATGTAGACGGAACATGGTGGAAGGCAGAAGAATTTAGCACAGAAAACCTCATCGCCTCCGCTATTTTCTATAATGATTTTGATGAAAATATAGAAAATGACTTTACAGCACAAACATCAGGTAAAATTTGGAAAGGAGAATATGGGACAATTCGCATGAATATTCCATCCAAAGCCTTGCCCGGGAGAGGGGTCGTCAGCTTGTTCGCTGATGATGGAAAACGGGCAGCAGTCGGTGGTACAGTATTCTGGGTTGATACACCTATTATAGAGAATGTACGGGAAATATTAGATTCCGTAGATACCCATACCTTCAACATCCAAACGCTTGTTTATGATGACTTAGGAGGCAACGGTATCCGTTCGGTTGAGGTAGAATGGGATGATACCTTTAATTATAGAGACGTATGGAACCCTATGATCAAAATTGACCCACCTTCAGGCACAAGCCAGTTTCGACCTGGAGGACAGTGGTACGAACTTAAAGACCCTATTCCACTGCCACGAGGTGGATATAAAATCCGTTACAGAATCGAAGTTACAGATATCAACGGATTTAAGTCTGAATACCCAGGACCAAACAAACGAATTGAAGTTAGAGCCCCACAAGGACCCAATCTAAAGATTGCTGCAGATGGAAGCACACGTTATCCAATTCAATATACCTACAATGATAAGACAAAGGAATATGCTATAATCGCCGAACTGGTTAATAACGGGGGCAGAACAGTAAAGACCGGTTTTGATGTGATCTTTGCTGAAGGTAACCCTGACATTGACGGTGATTTCATAGTTGACAGCAATGGCAACAATGATGCAAAAATCATAGGTACTATCACACTCCAACCAGACGATTGGGAGGAAGGTGAAACAGTTTTACAGAAAACAGTGGTAAGACTCACATTGCCCGAAAACCTTGCCACAGGGGTTCATGAGATATTTGTTATGCTTGACCCTGAGGTAGACACAAGCACAAAAGACATCATCGGGAGTGTGATTGAATACAACGAGCGGGATAACAAAAGCCGTTTTACGTTCGTTGTCAATGAATACTTCTACAATCCATCACAACCTTTGACAGCGCATAGTCTTGATCGAGTGTTCAATCTCGATTTTCCCGCTGCAGCAGCAGCAACAGAAGGTGAACTAATTCCACTGAACGTCTCTTCAAGCGCGCCATATTCCATCACACAACCCTCCTTAAGTTTCGCTACGATTCCACAGGTCGCCGCACTTCGACGAGGAGTCATCCGAACAGGAGAGGAACGATTACAACAATACGATGTCTCTATACAAAAACCGGATTTTGTGCTTCAGAAACCCGTAACCCTCAAACTACGATTTGATATCAGCAGCTTAGAAGACATCGTCCGAGAAAATACGCCATGGCACGATGGCAGTAGAGACTTTCAAGGTGCATTAATTGATGAAGCAGAAAAACTTGGCATTTACGCATGGAATAAAGAATACGAAAAATGGAGACGACTACCATCCCAAGTGGCTTATACCACCGGAGATGAGAAACCCACACTTGACACGGAAGGACCTATCTTTGAACTGGAAAACTATGTCACACCTATACAGACCGATAATGGAAATAAACAACCGCTGCCAATTGAAAATGTAAAAATTAGTCCAGAACTAACACCCGCAGGGACATGGGTTATCCTTTTCTTAGACCCTACGCATTTCGAAGTCTACTTGAAAGAAAAAGAACACATCCTATATGAAAAATTTGACACCGCAGGACAACTTGATATCCCATATCGTATTGAAAACTACGGGATGGAATTCACGATTACAGAAAATTGGAGCGTTCCACCGGAACTAAATGACGGCTCTCCGATTGTACCGTTTGAATTCGCCGATATACTCGTAATTGAAACCGATTATGCAGCAGGTGCGGCTATCTTGAAAAAGGCACGAAACAAAAATGCAGGAAACGGTACAGCAACTGTTGAGGTAAAACTCGGTACAAGAGAACAGTTTGCAGTAGGCGACTGGTTCATCTTTTTTACATCGGAAACCCATTTTGAACTCAGAGATAGAACAGGGGAACCCCTCTATCTACCAAATGACGTTCTCATTGACGGGAGAGTCAACGAAATACAGTTTCTAAACCACCTTGGTATAGAGATACTTGTTAAAGCAGGGTCCGAACCATTTGAATTTGGTGATAAGATTAAATTCAGCACCGCGCAAGTTGGAACAATTACAGCAGAAACCACCGAACTCACACCTTTTACGCTCATTACCAACGAGGATAACACAGAACCAGATTTCGAACTATGGATCGACGGTGTCAAACCACAGAAAGGAAGTGTCATTGCACCGAGACCTTACATCTCAATTCTGCTTGAGGATGAAAATGGTGTTGACCTTGATACGCTTGTTATCCGAAAAGGCGATAACGGCAAACCGCTTGAACCTATCTCTGAATATATCTTGCGAAATCCTAAAGATGTCAATACGGTTCCAATTGACTATAAACCGATCCTATTTCCCGGTGAATATGCTTATGAAATAGAAGCACGTGATTTTAATGGAAATGCTATCGGAGGAAAAGCAGCGAAAATACAGACACAATTTCTCGTGACAGAAATGCCCGATATTATACCACCTGTTATTGAGATAATAGTAAATGATGAAATGCTTATCGGAACGGAATCAAATGCTGATTCTCTCGGTGAGTTGCCAGTTGATAGGATTGGCATTGGCAAAAATCGTATCACACAGCAACCGAAATGCGAAATCCGTGTTACTGATGAAACTGCACTGGATATTTCCCTACTTAACATCACCTTCAACAAGATTATGACAGATGATGCCGAAGGGGATGTCACACAACGTTATCGCGAATTTGCCAGTACCATATTTAAAGGGGCTGAATGGGAATATGATAATACTAACCCTGGAGAAGCAAACTTCAGTTTTGACCCCGACCTACCAAACGGTACATATCGTCTGCAGGTAACCGCAGCAGACACAAGCGAAAACATGACCCAGATTGAAGCAGATTTCACGCTTGATGAAACAGTCGGATTCCAAAACCAAGTCTTTAACGTGCCGAATCCTGTTACAAATGGCAAAACCGATTTCATCTATCAACTAACGCAACCACCAGACAAAGTGACTATCAAAATATATACGGTGAGCGGCAGACTCATCCGTACGATAGTTGATGATAGTGCAAAACGAGGGAACAATGAAACCTTCTGGGACCTAAAAGATGAGACAGGTACCAGATGTGCAAACGGCGTATATCTCTATCGGGTGATCGCTCACACGGGAAATAACAGGGTGGAAAAGATAGGCAAACTCGCTATATTACGGTAGACCAGGATTTATGTGTAAATTGTCCGAACCTATTTATTAACACCGTATACTGCTTTTATATCTCCCCACTGCGTGGGTACCTTTCCCTGTGGCGATACGGTTAGTGGTCCCTCAATCCAATCAGGTTCTACGTCGTGATACCGGTATGTTGTTAATCGCTTCAGATTTCGAGATGTGATTTCATACCGATAGACATCATGGTATCTATCTTTGTCTGGTACATCCAATCGTCCTGCAGAAAAAAGGATAGCACGACCATCATCCATCCAACACGCACCGGAAGCGACCCATCTTCCACCGATACGTTTATTGATATCGATCTCTGTTCTTCTTCCGTTTCCACTTTGAATTACAAAAAACTTCTCTCGTTCATCCTGGAACCCTCTTGTTTCAATAAACAGAATCTGTTTTCCATCTGGTGCCCAATTAGGATAAGATCTAAAAAGTGATGGCTCCGTTACAAGTGGCTCTGGAAGGAAAGGTTTTTGATTTTTTCCATCTGCGGACATGACCCAGATAGTTTTGTGTGAAAGCCCAGGCTTACTCACGAATCTCCCAAAAGCAATTTTTGTTCCATCCGGTGACCAATGGGGTGAGTGTGAACCGGTCTCTTCTTCAATTCCTGTTAACTGTGTAATATTTTGTGTTTGCATATCCATTACATGAATCTCAACACGCCCACTGCGATTGCTTTTAAATGCCAGGTAACGTCCATCTGGGGACCATGCAGGTGATCCATTTTTTGTGCCTTCGTTGCTGTAGGTCAACTGCTGTTGATTAGTACCATCTGCGTTCATAATAAACAGTTGGTATCTTTGAGCATCTTTCTCAAGACTTCTCTCAAAGGCAATTTGTGTTCCATCTCCAGACCAACACGGACATCGATCCTTCCCGTCGGTTATTTTGTGTCTATCGCTACCATCATCGTTCATCACATAAATTCCCCCAGCTGAAGCAAAAACAATTTTTGCTTCAGCGTTATTTTGAATAGACAACGCAATGAGACAGTATAGAATCAGACCAGTTACTACTTTTGAGATTATGAATGTGTATGTACATTTTAAGAGATTATACGTCATGGTTACTCCTTAGTTTTCGCGATTAGAATATTTCTAATAGGCGTATTTGGCGAGTGCGCGGAGTGCCGCGCACTCACAGAAAGAAGTAGGATGTTTTATAATATGATACATCCGTATTCAGTTAGAATAAATTTACCAATCATCTATACCTAAATCCTCTTCTTGATGGTCGAAATTCTCAAGTATGGCTTTAACTCTCCATTCATCATCCTCACGTGCCCCTTCACCATCAACGTTAAATAAGGCAAGGATGACAGACTCTGCTTCAAGGGTGTATTCACCCCAGTCCTCATCTGAAAGGTCAAAATCAATGTGCACGTGGTCCTTCCACCAGTAACCAGGAAGGTCATCGGGATCATTAGACCAGTATGAATCTAAAAAACCATCATAATGTCGCGTATCACTTTTCTCAAACACGGTAAATCCATTTCCCTTACGCCAAATCTCACTCTTAAAGTCACAGTAGAAACGAACTCCTTTTAGTTTATTCGGCCATTCTGGTAGTCCACCTGAATAATTACAGATATATGCAGAATGCAAACCCGTTGCCATCGGGAATTTGTAATGCGCCCAGGCCTGAGATCTCCCGTAGACAAATCCAAGGTCGGTACCATAACCTTTATAACTTACTTTTCTAATATTGTAACATTGCTGCTGAATCCTTGTATGAATGCCCCTTAAGTTTGCTGTATTATTGCGAAAATTTACTGGTTCCGACATCTTATTGTAAATACGTAATAGCGTGAAAACTAAATAACTTCCGTAACCCAGGAAAATGATGTTTAATCCAGCTACTGCAACGGTGAATAATCGGTAGGTTCCAGAATCTTATTACTCACAACGTTGACCAACGGACCCCCGACTTCTGTCAATCGTTTCGCTGCTTGCCATTCTGGATCTGATATAAAAGCATCCCAAGCACGTTGATAGTGTCCCATATCTTCAAATGCGAGGAGGTAAACCAACTCTGTTGTCGTTGCTTCGCCGATAGATGTCTCCCAAAACCCGATGACCTTCATATTATACTTCTCAAATAAAGGTAGTGTAATATTTGCAAACCGATCATTGATATTCTTCATCTTCCCCGGTACTACCTGATATGTTCTTAATTCGTAGACCATGTTTTCTCCTTAAGGGTAGTATGCTTAGTTATATTTGCCATCACAAAATCCCAAATTCATCATAAACTTCACGCAACGTAGCACCTTCCCGAAGGGCATCACGCGTTCGGTTTTCTGCACTCACCTTTTCCAGTGCAGCTTCAATCACTTGCGTTTCCACCGATTGTGGAATAACCACAACACCATCAGCATCCCCGAACACAATATCACCAGGGTTCACCGTGACACCGCCACATTCTATCGGGACGTTATATGCCACTACTTCACCACGTCCGTTGGAGTCCACAGGTGTTATGCCTGTTGTAAATATAGGAAATTGCATCTGCATGATCTTGCGAACATCTCTGATAAATCCTTCAATCACAGCACCGCGTGCCCCGCGTGCACGTGCAGCAGTTGACAGAAGTTCTCCCCAGAAACAGATTCGGGTGCTACCGTCCGTAGAACAGACAAGGACATCGTCCTGTTTCAAACTATCCACTGCTGTTATCTCCTGTTGATAAGGTTCATCAGGTATTTCATAGACATCAAGACACAGAACAGGCAGTGCACGACCAACAACGACTGTCTCAGGTAGTAACGGACGTATAGTATGTCGCATCGCTTGCTCACGGAAACCGACTGCATCTAACGCATCGGAAATCACAGCAGCATACAGAGACTCTTCCATCATATCAAAGAGTTCTGTATCGTTTTCCCATTCTCTTTTATCTTCGTTTTCCATGCGAGTCTATCCTATTTCACTCCAGTTAACGTGAGTTTGATAAATCAGAAGAAATAAATATGTAGGTTGGGTAGAGGCACGAAACCCAACATCTTGACCCATTATATAGCACTACCTGTTGGGTTTCGTTCCTCAACCCAACCTACAATGAATATTGCATTTAATTATCAAACTCACGTCAGTTAATTTTTTTGGGTTAATAATTCTCATAACCCACTTCTTTAAGACGTGCTGCCTTTTCGGCAACGCCATCACTCATTTTCTTTTTATACGCTTGTAGTTTCTCCTCTAATTCAGGAAATACAAGTGCAAGAATCTGCACAGCAAATATCCCGGCATTCCGTGCTCCACCTGATCCGATTGCCATCGTTCCGACAGGGATACCGGGAGGCATCTGCACCGTTGCATATAAGGCATCAACGCCATTCAGTGGTCCCCCATCTATCGGCACGCCGACAACAGGCAGAGTCGTATGTGCAGCGACAACACCTGCAAGATGTGCTGCCCGTCCCGCTCCTGCGATGATCACTTTACCACCATCTTCCTTGAATTTTTCTGTCCACGTCAATGTGCGTTCAGGTGAACGGTGCGCCGAAGAGATTGTTATCTCATAAGGCACTTCAAAATCCTCTAAAACCTTCGCGGCTTCAGACATCTTTTCTAAATCTGAATCACTCCCCATCACGATGCCGACAAGGGGTGTCTTCTGTTCTTGTAGAGACATATTAGTATTTTACCTCAAAAGTAGTTAAAAATCGTTGAATGTGTCTATGGATAAATAATTTGCGAATTTCTCTCAATAATTAAAGGTTCAGGACCATCAGGTGGGAAGTTTGATGCCCATTCCTCCGGATCATAATCACGGGTAACAAAACATGACCGATGCGCTGGCACTACATGCTTCAACCCAATACGCATAGCCATTTTAACACATCCATCAAAGAATGGAAACTCCCCTTCAGTCGGATGATTCGTCAGGAAACCGACATCGGGTCTATGTGCTGCGACTGCTGAAATCAGATCATCATGTTCCGCGAAATTATTAATCGGATCCCCACTGAAGTAAAGGTTCACGCCATCACCAGAGATAACATACCCTAAATGCGTAACATCGGGATGACCGATATCGGCAGAAGGATCACCTTCTGGCGGTTTAGCATAAACGGCATGCACAGTGAGATTGTTGAGTGTCACAGATTCCCCTGCGGATATCTCCGAAACATTGTCATCAGCGACATCCGTTTCTGATGAAATTTGACGAACACTCTCTTCCGGACCAATAAATCGTGTTGCAGTAGACGTTTCCCAAATTCTGCGTATAGATTCTGGACATGTATGGTCTCCGTGCGCGTGTGTTAATAACACAAAATCGGTCGGCAGTTCCGACTCATCAAGAGGCGGTTCAGTATGAATAAAACGGTCTGATGGTCGGTTCCGTGGGAAATAGGGATCAATTTGAACAATTGTCCCATCAGAAGCTTTCAGCGCAAAACTGCTCTGCTCAAACCAATGCACTGCAATAGTACCTTTTAAAACATTCAAGTCAACAAGTGGATGCATTTTAATTCCTTTCTTTCTTTTTTTATAATAAAAATAGACTCCTAACACACCAGCAATCGAACCTATGACATCCGAAACCCAATCTGCAACTGTAGCAAACCTGCCGGGGACATACATCTGATGGATTTCATCACTGGCGCCGTACAGAATAGAGATAAGTGCAGCTGTAACCCAAATCCATCTTGCCGGGTATTGTAGATTCTGGTAACTCGGTGAGGTATTAACAAATGCGATAGTCAACAAGACACTCAGGACACCGTATTCTATGAAATGGAGAAGTTTGTCAATGCCTATCCATTCAAACTTTGGCGGTGGGATGGGTGGCTGCTCCCAAGACGATACAATAAAGATGAGTGCCATGTAGAGTAAAGGGGGTATCCAATATTTCCATTTCTTCATGGCAGCTCCCAGTTAATATTTTTTGGATAAAGCATTCACAATCGCATCTACATCGTAGACACATCCGCCCCAGGTGCCGCCGCTAACAGATTGTAGTGCTGCCCAAAGCCGCGTATCGTCTGGTATTGCCGCATCTGGTGATAAGTCTGGCCGGGGTTGTCTTTCGCTTAAAACACGTTTACCTTCTACTGCACCGAATGTTGTGCTACCGTGTCCAACCAGATCAATACTTCCAATCAACTTTCGGGTATCAATCTCAATCTGTATCATATCCCCATCAAGCACTTTTCCTATCGGACCGTCTGCCAATGCCTCCGGTCCAACATGTCCGATACACGCACCCGTTGATACACCGGAAAACCGCGCATCCGTAATCAAGGCAATATGTTTCCCAAACGATAGGTGTTTTAGGGCAGATGTGACTTGATATACCTCTTCCATACCGGTACCTTGTGGTCCCCGACAACACAACACCATGACATCCCCCGGTTTCATATCCCTTTCGCCTTGTCCCTTAAGCGTTTGTATTGCGTCAATTTCGCGAACAAACACACGAGCAGGTCCTGTCATCCGATACACACCGTCAGGATCAACAACACTCGGATCAATTGCAGTACTCTTGATAACAGAACCTTCCGGAGCAAGGTTACCGCGTGGAAAAGTGACAGTACTTGTCAATCCCGCTGCCTTTGCGTCATCCGGACTTAAAATCACTTTGTCGGGAGCAACGTTATCGTGTTCTTCAAGCAACTCTCGTACACGATGCCGCCGCTCTGAAGTTTCCCACCAATCGAGATTATGACCAAGTGTTTCACCCGTTGCTGTCAGTACGTCTTCGTTGAGAAGGCTTTGATAACTGCCATTTTTGTTAGATCCCAATTTTCGTAAGTGTAACATTACCTCAGGCACACCCCCCGCGAGAAATACTCGGACTGTTGTGTGTCCTGTGGGACCATTCGGGAGCACATCAACAAGACGTGGAACCTGTTGATTTATCTCAGTCCAATCCTCTACCGTGGGGCGTTCCAGTCCAGCAGCGTGTGCAATAGCGGGTATATGTAACAGCAGATTAGTCGAACCGCCAAACGCAGCATGCACCACCATCGCATTCCGAATAGCATCTGATGTAACGATATCGTTCATTGTCAAACCCTTCGCTGCTAAATTCACCACAGCCCGCGCCGAACGTAACCCCATATCTGACCAGATATTCTGTCCAGACGGTGCTAATGCTGTATGTGTCAGACTCATACCTAATGCTTCACCAACAACCTGAGAAGTCGCTGCTGTACCCAAAAATTGACATCCGCCCCCTGGTGTAGCACAAGCACGGCATCCCATATCTGCAGCATCTTGAAGGCTAATTTCCCCGTGTGCAAAACGTGCCCCGATCGTCTGAATCTTCCCTGCATCTTCACCCGTAGTCGGTGGCAGCGTGACACCTCCCGGCACAAGCACAGCAGGCAATTCACGCATTGATGCAAGTGCCATCATCATCGCAGGTAGACCTTTATCGCAAGTAGCAACCCCGACAACACCTTTTCGTGTCGGCAGTGAACGGATGAGTCTACGGAAAATCTGTGCTGCATCATTACGATACGCGAGACTATCCATCATGCCCACGGTACCTTGTGTCCGCCCATCACACGGATCAGAACAGTAACCAGCAAAAGGAATTGTCGCAAGTTCCTTTAGTTCATTGGCTACAGCCTGCATCAGTAATCCGACTTCCCAATGCCCCGTATGATAACCCAATGCGATAGGACTACCATCAGGTGCGCGTATACCGCCTTGCGTGCTGAGTATCAGAAACTCTTCACGGCGCAGCTCTGTCGGTGCCCACCCCATAGCAGTGTTGTGGCTTAATCCAAAAATATCCCCACTTGGTCGGTTTAGCAGCATCTCCGCAGTCAGTGGCAGACTGCCTTCCGGACCAGCAGCATGTGTTTGGATGTCGTAAATACCTTTGTCACCTGTTTCTAAGATGTCAGTGTAGTTGATTGGTTTTGGCATAGAGTATCCTTTTTTAAAAAAGTTTTACGACCTTAATGTTAACGTGAGTTTGATAAATCAGAACAAATAACTACGTAGGTTGGATAGAGGCACGAAACCCAACATTTTGACCCATTATAGAGGAATACATGTCGGGTTTCGTTCCTCTACCCAACCTACAACGTATATTGCATTTAATTATCAAACTTACATTAATGTTACCTGTTATGTGCCTATTATGTCACTTTGGTGCATTTTTCCCATGAACAGTCAGGAGGCGAACAACCTTAGCTCTACCTGCTTTAACTTTTGCTTCATCTACTTCAAACGGGAGAACGTTCAATATTCCTTGTGTGACTCCCCAGTCAAGTGTCGCATTATCCATGGCAGAACCGCCCTGATTATTTCGGATATTGATATCTGCCCCGCGTTTTAAGAGCAATTCCACTGCATCAGCGCGACCCAGGAACGCTGCAGCGTGCAACGCTGTGTTTCCATCTCCCTTCCGTGCATTGATATTTGCCCCTTTCTCCAGCAAGAGGGTCATAACCTCTGTGTGTCCCATCAACGCAGCTATAAATAACAACGGATCTCCTGTAACCGGATTCTTTGCATTTACATCCATTCCTTCGGTTATTGCCTGTTTGACAAACTTCAGGTCACCGATAAACACTGCCTCCCATATATCATTTGCAGCCTTCTGGGGTTGCGATACCTCCCGACCTATGATCATCTCTCTTATTTTATTCCTGCCGTCTTCGACCTCTTTCTGTTCCAACTCAAAATCAAACATGTCTGTCAGAAATCGGGTGAACACCCAAGGCATCATCAATCCATTCGCAGGTATTTCACCTTTATTGTTCTTTGCGTTCACATCCGCGCCTTTTTTGAGAAGGAGTTCAGAGATTTCGGCACGTCCCAGAAAGAAAGCGATATGTAATGGTGTCCCACCATCTTCTTGTCTCACATTAACATCAGCACCCAGTTCAAGAAGCAATGCTACAGCCTTTGTTTTACCTGTCATCGTTGCCCATGCCAAAGGCGATAATTGTGTCTGTTCAGAAAGTTCATCAATATCAGCACCTTCCTTAAGATAACGTTTGATACCATCAAGATCACCTGTTCGCGCTGCACCCCACAGATTGTCTTCAGGTAATTCAATGAATTGTCTCATAGCCTTCCCATCAAACCCCTCAGGTCCTATAACAAATGGCGGGTTCGGTCTCTTTTTCCAAATTGGCATCCCATCAGAAATTTCAGCTAAGACCTCACTCTTACGTACGCGAATAAACCCACGAGTCTCATCTAACTTGTCATTGAACGAGACTGTTCTACCTTGTCCCCATCCCCTTTCTTCTCGTATAGAACGTTGCTGAGGTAACATGTGGGGTTCAACCATCGTAGCGATTCTATCAGTTTCTGCAAGCAGTGCCACCTCGTTCCAATGATTTTCGAGAATGTCCATCATAGTTCTGGCATACCGTTCTCTCCCCTCCTCAAGTTGATAGAGTTTATGTGCAATTAGACCTTGTGTCTTGACTGAAATAGGTTTGCGAGCATCTCTTTGAAAATCAAGCATACTTTGCTTGACAAAAAGTGAATCTGCTCCCCATGGTAAAAAATGGAATTTATCTGTTTCAGGATTAAGATAGACAAAGAAGTTGTTATTGTTTCCAGAGTATCCATCCCAGAAACCGAGTAACCCTTCAGTAACCCAGAAACGATAGAAGCTATCCAAGTCAACATGTTCAGCGATCGCTTCTTCAGTAACCTTATCTTCAGCGAGTACATCAATTAACGCGATTATCTTTTTTCGACCTTTTTCATCATCTCCCCTTTTATGTTCAAAACTGTTCTCCCACTCCTTGTGAAAATCAACAACTGTTCCCTCATAAAGCACACCTTTACTATTACCAAAAGCACGTTTGAGCAACTGTTTACGCATACTTTCAACATGAGAATACAGTCCCAATTCTTTCCCGTTCACCGTTACCTTTGCGTATGCACAACGGGGAGCTGGAGAACCGATTGCGTTGAAAAGCGCATACCCCATAAATTGACTCACCTGACTCGTATCCTGCTGATTGTTATTAAGTGTTAGATTTGTCAAACCATCAATCTCACCATCTATGTCAACATGGTTCAATTTGATTTTAAGCGAAGGTCGCACATGATTCTGTGAACCGATAAACCCCTTCTTACGAATTCCAACCTTTGGGAACACCACACCATCAATACTAACACTCCCTTCAACGTAAGTATACGGATGGTCTATCGGCTTAAACTGACGGGATTCATTCAATGCCTCAGCAAAATTCCGTGACTGATGCCGAATTTTGTTCCAATCCTGTGCTGATACAGTAATCTGTATATCTAAGACTCTATCCGTTGGGAAAACATCATCTAATGTTAATTCTTTAGCGTGACTACTATAGACAGCAATCCCTAAGCAAGCAATCGTATTCAAACACAATAATCTCAAAATATAACGATGTGCCATCCTTATCTCCTTATTTTATACTGTAATGGGTATCATTTTATTACATTTAGCTCAATAGAAAATCTATTCAAACAGTTCCGCGACTGTACACGAAAACCCTTCAACAACGTCCTCACCTGTCAACGTATCTTCATAGTTTAGCATTGTAAAGTCCACTTCAGAACGAAAGACCGTGACTGACTTTAATACCGGCTCAATCACCCAGACCAGTCGTGTTCCTGCTTTCAAATAGGCTAACGCTTTTTCGTTAACATCATAATGCTTATCTGAAGGTGAAACTATCTCAACAGCGAGGTCGGGAGCCCCGGCGAATCCTTTTAGTTTTTCTTCTGATAACCGTTCCGTTGATACAAACGCGATATCCGGTTTTACTACTCGATCACCTAATTGAAATGTCGTTTCTAAAATATACAACCGTCCTAACTTATTTTCGCGTATGTGTGATGCTAATAGAAAATGGAAATTAGATCCTATTTCACCATGAATAATTGCTGCAGCTGCCATCGGTACTAATACTCCCTTTACATACTCATACCCCTCTAAATCATTTTCAAGAAATTCTTCCATCGTCATTGTAACTTGTGGGGTCCCTTTTTTCATAGAAATGTCTTGAACAGAATCGGGGTGCGTTTGCGAATTGTGCATCTGATTCCTCCTTCATAAAAAATGTTTACGCTTTACTTATTCTGGTTTGATAGCAGTTCTATAACCTTTGTCCTATCCGCTTTGACTTCTGCTTCGTCTACCTCTTCAAATCACCCCATGTTGTCGTCAGTTTCCCAGCAGCATCCACAGCAAAGATGTTCTTGGAGTTCATAACCCTCGCCACCTCATCCTCTGTCAACGCGCGATCATAAACGAGCAACTCGTCAAGCAAACCTTTGTATGCATTCGTAGTTGTTCCGCGTCCACCAAATTCAAGCGGATTATCATTCCAGATCATCACCGGAGCGTTAGCAGGCACAGGTTTGTCACCCACAAGTTCACCATCAAGATAAACCCGAAGTTCTTTACCATCAAATGTCCCCACCACATGATACCAGTTATCCGCCTTAAGACCTAAGTTCGGTAACGGAAGCGTCGTATCAACATCAGCACCGTTGAATGGTCCCATATCCGCTTGTCCAGAATTTATATACCAATATAATCCTTGTCCGCTACCGAGACCGAATTCCACGTTATCATCACTTGCCCCGGATTTATGGAAGAAAATGTTCCCATAGACATGTCCATTACCGATAACAATGTCCGATATTTCATAAGGAAATATCCAAACTGCGACTGTCAGATGTTCGGTATAGAGGTCACTTTTTCCCCCTGGTTCAGCAATTTTAGCGGAACCAGCAGTAAATTCTATTGCACCACCAAACTTACCATCCTCCACAAATTTCGCTGTTGCATGCAGCGTTGCTTCAAAACCCTTTGGACCAACATCTTTTGCAATATTACCTTCATCATCATCAAACCCCATGTAGATGTGTAAACCGTCCGCAAGCTTAGCCGTAGCATTGAATGGAAGAATACAAAACGCAAAAATCACAAGAATACCAATATATCTCATGTTGTTCTCCTTATTTGTCGCGCAGCTTATACGTTTCCAGCATTGTTATTGCAATAAACACTTCCTATTTTACTATTTAATCATGATGTAAACAAGCAAAAACAACACCGGTTTATCCCAGTTATGGAACAACAAATAGCATGTAAACACAAGGAGAACGGACTGGCAGTGATGCGTATTTACAAGTTAGAGACGGGGATACTAACGCAGTAGGAGAAACAGGAAATACTGACAGGACTCCGGTGGAGTCTCAACTGGATGTTAGTATAATTGAAATGCAAGCTTGTATTGAACGGAGGGGGGTAAGTAAACCGAGGGATTTATCCAAACAGACTCAGCTGCTCTGTTTTATTGTCCGTTTCATCTGTCTCATGCTGAGGTTTCGGACTTTTCAACTCTCGCTTTTTCATGTGTACATCCGCAGGATCAAAAAGCGGTACAGTCTCCAGTTCACCTGCCATCACTAACTGTGGATTTTCCAATGCCAATTTCTGTTCTGAGACCGAACCGCGTAAAGCGCGACCCAACCTTTTCAGTTTTGCCATTGCATCCGCCAGCATGATACGAATGTGATCCTGGATGTATCCGAGTGCTTCAGCGATCTCCTTCTGGGTCATTTCTATCGGAATACCGTAAGAACGTTCAACGACAAATCGTTCATGGTCATCCAGTTTAGAGAGAAAAAACTCTAAATCGGCTTCAAGTTCAACCTGAATGTATCCGTTTTCAGCATTCTCATCAGCGACAGTATCCAGCAAAGTAAATGTGTTTCCTTCTTCTTTACTGATCTGTTCATCAAGCGACATAACATAGATCACATTGCTGTCAAGGTGTTTGAGTCGTTCAATTTTTTCTGGGGGAATCTCTGTCATTTCCGAAATAGCTTCAACAGAAACTGGACGCTCCTGTTTCAATAATTCCGATTTCGCCCTATTGATTGCCGTCATCTTATAATACACATCTTCTGGCAAACTTATCGTACTTTGCAGAAACTTGCTACGTCTCACATCTTGGTGGATCGCTAAAGCCGCGTAGGTAGATAACCGAGTTCCAAAACTCTCATCATACCCGTTTATTGCTCGGCGAAGCCCAATAATACCATCCGCCATCAGATCATCAGCTGACACATGGGGCTTTGATTTAGCATACTTCTGAACAATAAGATTCACCAACTTTAGATTACATAAGATTAACTTCTCCAGAGCAAGCTCGTCTCCTGCCTGTGCTTGACGAAGTAGAGACTGTTCCTCAAACGCATAAAGCACCTCATGCTGCAATTCCTTGGCATAAACAGATTCATTTCTCACCGACGACACCCCCTTTAACTTTTCCAAAGTATAGAATACCTATGTTATGTTTAGTATAACACCTAATAGTTGTGATGTCAAATAAATTATGCAATTTCAAAAATTACCAATTGGGAATCTTAGGACGCTCAGAAAACAACAGACTATCAGAGAATTATACTTGAAAACTGACTGATATTGTGATAGTATTATTAAATTAGGAAAAAATGATGAAAACACTACTAATTCTCCGCCATGCCAAATCCAGCTGGGACAATCCGCATCTTGCGGACTATGATCGTCCTTTAAACAAACGTGGTAAACGCGACGCACCACGAATGGGTGAACATATACTTAAACAAGACTTAGCCCCAGACCGAATTCTTACGTCATCCGCCAAACGTGCAAGAAAGACTGCAACTAAGGTAGCGAAAGCATGCAATTTCGCAGGAAAAGTCAAAAAATTGGACAAATTCTACCATGCACCTATCGGTGTGTATTTAGAAAAATTGCAGACAGTCTCTAATAAACATGAGTGTGTGATGGTCGTTGGACACAATCCTACCATGGAACATCTTACAAGACACCTGACCAATGAGATTGTAATAATGCCAACCGCTGCGCTTGCACACATTGAACTTCCTATCCACAATTGGTATTCTCTTGAATTCCATACCAGAGGAAAATTGGTCAATTTATGGACACCAAAAACGCTCTTCACCGACTGATTTTCACCTCGATTAACTGCACATTGCTGTTATTCATTGGTATGTTGTTCCTCATGCAAAACAGTATCGCATCGGAGGAAATATACGTTACCGCAGCTAAGGATGGACAGTTGTTTCCTGTTGTCGTTGACGATGGCAAAGGTGGGGTTATCGTGTTATGGGAAGATTACCGTACAGGTAACGATTGGGATGTCTACGCACAACGCATTGATGATACAAATAAAACCCTATGGGAACTGAACGGTATTCCGATCTCTGTTGCAGCGAGAAACCAACGTCGGCTCCGCATGACAGGTCATGATACGCATGCCATTGTTGTATGGAATGACAAACGTGGAAATAGCAGTTGGGATATCTATGCACAATCGGTAGATTTTGATGGTAACGTGTTATGGCAGAAGGATGGAATCCCTATCTGTACAGATAGCGCGGACCAGTCAACACAAGCGATTATGCGTGATAGTGAAGGGGGTGCGGTTTTTGTCTGGGAAGATGAACGTCGTAGCTCCGAATTTCAAGACCTATATATCCAACGTATCAATGCCTCCGGAGTGAAAATGTGGAAACAGAATGGAATCCCTGTATATGCATCAGAATCATTGCAGAGCAATCCCGTGTTGATTTCAGATGATGCCGGGGGTTTTTATGTCGTATGGTGGGATGTAATCGGATACGATTCTTGGCACATTATGGCATATCGACTTTCATTGGATTCAACACCTCTTTGGGATTCACCTATCCGTATAACGCCTCAGGATGGCATGCACGGTGAACCGCGTGTCGTAGCAGATGGTGCGAGTGGACTCGTTGTTGTTTGGCAGATATATGAGAACTTTATTAATGATCAGTTATATGCTCAACGGATTTCGTCTGATGGTAAGAAGATGTGGCAAGAAGCGGGTGTTCCTATATGCACCAGTGCAGGTATACAGAAAAACGCTGCGATCGTTAATGATGGTTCAGGGGGTATAATAACTGTATGGCGAGATGAACGAGATATCTACTCTGATCTTTACATGCAGCGTGTGCAGGCAGATGGTACTATTGCCTGGGATAGAGATGGTATTCCATTATGCACTGAAGGTGGACATCAAGATCAACCTTCCATTGTGCGTTCCAAGAAGGATCAGTTTTTCATCGCTTGGATAGATTATAGAGGAGACTTTGGCGAGAAAACTAAAGACGCAATCTATTGTCAAAAGATTGACATAGCGGGTAATCTGATTTGGTCTGAAAAAGGTGTACCCGTGTCAACAAGTGATGGCACTCACAGTCCTCCTCATGTTGTCTCAGTAGGAGCGGGTCGGTGTGTAGTGGTTTGGAGCAACAGTGGTCGGGATAATGGTGATATATTTCTAAGACGGTTTTAAGTACTTTTTACTATCTTTTCCACCAACGTTTCCGTTCTTGATACGCCTTAAGCAGGTTAGATATCATTTTATTCTTCTTGTCTATGCGAAGTACTTCCTCACACGCCTTAATGACTCTCTGTTTGTCTCTCTCATCTCTTGTGATCTGATAAATATTGTGATAGCACTCTGCAACAGCACTGTGAAATTCACTTGCATCAATTGCGTTGGGTGTCTCAGTTGGGAGTTTGTTGATTTCAACTTTTGCTTTCTCCCATTCTTCAAGCGCGGCATAACAGATTACCTTTTGAAACAGCGGGACAGATTGAGAGTTGTCCAACCAAATTGCCTGATCATAACATTCTACAGCCTCCGTAAATGCTAAACTGTCAATATGTAGTTCTGCCAGTTCAGTATAGAATGCGTATAATCCACTATCTGAGATAGTATAGCGTTCATCTCCATTACTGATTAACCAATCTTTGTTGATAAGAAATTCAATTGCAGAATTGCGATCATCCTCCGTTATTCTAATATCTGTAAGGAGGTGTTTTGCGACTGCTGCGTTAGGATATATCTTTGTGCGACTTTTCATTAGCGGATAGGCTTGGGTAGGTTTATCCATAGTCAACAGTTTTATACCGGTTGCAATACGGAATAGTGATACGATCTGGTCGCTATTTTTTTGAGACATCTGGTTGACAATTTGGTCTCTATGATCAGAGAAGTATTCCTTTAGATTATCTACTGATTTCAGTATGTCGGTATTTTCAGGATAAAGTCTGTGGGCATTGGCGAAGAATCTGTTTGCTGCGATGTATTCACTCCAATTCTTGTAGATAACGCCTAAGCGGTGGTTAGCTATAGCAAGTGTCTGTGAATCGGCATCACTTCGGATGACATCCTCATACGCCTGAATCGCTTGCGGGATCTGTTGTTGATTTTCTAATGTTTGTGCATGTGAAAGCAGTTCTGACATAATGACATCACCAAAATTGTCCGGACAGAATTTATGCTATATTAACTTAAGACACATAACTTCAAGAGCAGTAATCTTTGTAACAAAAGTATTTTGGATAAGTGATTTTGTTTCAAGCACATTCTTAATTGCGCGTTCAATCCGCAGACGTGAATACCCTTTGACAAGTTCCTTAAGATCATCAATTGCATTTGGATGTGTTAATAGTTCTATGGGTGCATCCTGTTGCAGAAAGAGCAGGTCACGATACCACGTGATGAGTTCATCTAAACTCTCAGGATTCTTCTCAAGTTGTTCCGCGATTCTAAATGCAGCCATGGGGTCAGTCTCTGATAGAATATCTGGGATTTTTTGGTGTGCGGAGATGCCATCTTCTATCAATGTTATAGCCTTCCCAACGATTCCATTTGATAGAATTGCAGCTGATGATGCGGTTTCTTCATCAACCGAAAAATGTTTCGTTAGCTCAGTTGCAAGTTGCTTTGTATGCATTGGATATAACGGTATAATTTGACAACGGGACCTTATGGTTAGGATGATAGTTTCTATGTTCTCAGTTAATAGAATTAGTGTTGACGCAGCAGGTGGTTCTTCCAGAGTTTTGAGAATAGCATTTGCAGCAGCATCGTTTAAACGTTCAGTATTCGTCAGGATGTAGATTTTTCGAGGTCCTTCAAGGGGTTGATAGACAATCTGTTGCTGCATGTCACGTATTTGGTCAATCTTTATCTGTGAACCGTCAGGACGAATAAAATGTAAGTCAGGATGATTTCCGTTCTGTATTTTTCGGCACGCGTTGCATTCTCCGCAAGGTTTTAATGCCTCGTCAGTACCTTGACAGAGAATAAGATTTGCAAAGTAGCATGCTACAGTCTCTTTCCCGACACCTTGGACGCCAGTGAACAGATAAGCTCCAGCAACCCGTTCAGCCTTGACCGCCTTGTTTAGTTGTGAAATGATGTTCTGATGACCGATTATCGTATATGCCATGGACAAACTCGTTGAAATACGTTGCCTTTATCAGTATCTGTACTGAGCTTTCATTTGCATCCGTCTTTTTGATTCTGAAATCAATATCTTACTGATTTCGTCAATATCAAGTTGTGCGTTGATGATTTTCACCCGTTCCGGCTCAGATTTAGCTAATGCCAAGTATCCTTTTCTGACTTTCTCATGTGAAGCAATAGTTTCCAATTCAAGTCGCGTAAGGGGTTCATCTGACTCTCTCTTGCGATTCAGGCCAACATGGGGTGGTAAGTCAAGAAGGAAGGTAACATCAGGTTTTAAACCTTGTGTAGCAATACTGTTAACCTGTTCAATGCGCTTTAAGTCTATTCCCTTACGGTAACCTTGGTAAGCGATAGTAGCATCACTAAACCTATCGCAGATTACAGTCTTACCATCTTTTAATGCAGGTAAAATTAGTTCTGAAACATGTTGTGCACGTGAAGCAGCCATCAGCATCAGTTCAGTCTGTGCCGATATCTCTGTTGCTGTTAGGAATATTTCTCTAATCTGCTCTGAAATTTGTGTGCCGCCCGGTTCACGGGTAACGATTATATTTTCACCGAGTGCTTCAGCCAGACGGTTGATCTGTGTCGTTTTACCAGCACCTTCAACACCTTCTAATGTAATAAAAAAGCCGTTATGTTTCACAATACCTTCGTCAAAATAATTGGAGTGATACCACCCACTACCTGAAGGTAGGGGCTTCGGTTTCTTAGACAATAGCGGTTTCGCCAAAGGGTCAACCGTCTTACATCGTCTCCACCAGCAGGCTATTTGCAGTTTTCAGAACCGCTATCGTGTATCAAGACACGGGTACCCCAGCCTGCAAAACTATATTAGCAGCATTGATGTCTCTATCGTGATGTGTATGGCAACTTTCGCACGCCCAAAACCTATCTGCAAGTGTGAGGTCTTTGTTCTTATATCCACACTTATGGCACGTTTTAGTCGTAGGTTGCCACCTATCTGCTTTTGCAAATGTTTTTCCAAACTCCTTACATTGCCATTCAAGTATCTGCGAA
>JAJEJA010000079.1 GCA_022828145.1 Candidatus Poribacteria bacterium
CATCTTCCACTGAAACGGATACCGTGTGGTCACCTTCAGCTAACTTATCGGATAGGTCAAAAGTGAACTCGTTACCATCTACCATCGCTTCTACGGCATCGCCATCAACCATAAGACTGACAGCAACCGCACCAACACCCATAAACTCACCCGAGATATGACTAAAGGTGTGATCATAAATGCCACCAGCAACAGGTGAATCAATGGATACTGATGCTTCAGGATAGGCAACTGAGAAAGTCGTTGAAGCCTCAGCCGTTTCACCATTAGCATCTTCCACTGAAACGGATACCGTGTGGTCACCTTCAGCTAACTTATCGGATAGGTCAAAAGTGAACTGGTTACCATCTACCATCGCTTCTACAGCTGTGTCATCAACCATAAGACTGACAGCAACTTCACCGACACCCATAAACTCACCCGAGATATGACTAAAGGTGTGATCATAAATGCCACCAGCAACAGGTGAATCAATGGATACTGATGCTTCAGGATAGACAACTGAGAACTTAGTTGTTGCCTGTGCAGTATTACCATTAGCATCCGTGATTTCAACGGATACCATGTGTTCACCTTCAGCTAACTTATCTGTAAGGTCATAGCTGAACTGGTTGCCATCTACCATCGCTTCTACAGCTGTGTCATCAACCATAAGACTGACAGCAACTTCACCGACACCCATAAACTCACCTGATATATGACGATAGGTGTGATCATAAATGCCACCAGCAACGGGGGAATCTATTGACAATGTTGGAACTGGCAATCTTATTGAGAAGATAGCAGTTGCTTTAGCCGTTTTTCCATTGTCATCAGTAGCAACAGCGACAAGTGTAAACTCGCCATCATCTAAAGGATCAGCAGGCGTATACGTAAATCCGTTATCGTTTATTTCTGCTTCAACTGGTTCACCATCAAGGGTAAGACTGAGTGTTACTGGTGTTGCAACACCTGAGAACTCACCTGATATAGTGGGTCTGCTAATATCATATATCTGCCCTGCAGCAGGCACATGAATCATAACTGTGGGACCCGGTATATTAATTGCGAAGTCAGTAGATGTTTGAGCAGTTCTGCCGTTAGCATCTGTGACGACTACCATCACCGTATGTGGACCGTCACTCAGGTCATCTGAGGGGGTATAAGTGAATTGGTTATTGTCGTTCACGGTTGCCTCAACTGCGTCCCCGTCAATAGAGAGTGCGACCTCTACTGGATCAGCACCAGAGAAATCACCTGCGATAATCGGTTTACCGTGGGTATATGTTTGACCAGCCTGTGGTGAGTGAATAGCGACTGTGGGAACCGGTAATACGACAGTAAAGGTTAGAGATGTCTTAGCAGTTAAATCACTGCCATCCGTAACCTCAACAGCGACTGTATATTCACCGTCCTCTAAGACTCCATCTTCATTTTCATCTTTTTCAGGCAGTGTATACGTAAATTCGTTATCGGTTACCATCGGTTCAACAGCTTCACCATTAATTGTAAACTCTGTAATTTCAACGTTGCCACCACCCGTAAAGAACCCGGTAATTTCTTCTACACTGTGATCAAGCGTTTGCCCTGAAGCGGGTGCTGTAATCACGACTAATGGGTCTTCACCTTCAATGGCAAACATTACAGTACTTGTACCGACATTACCAAGTATATCAGAAACTTGCACTGTGAACTGATATGCGCCCCCAGCAAGTTTGTCTGTTCGTGTATAGACGACAGAATCAAGGTCTTGTTCAACCCTATCCTGATCGACATCAATCGGAACTGCATCTTGAACAACTTCTTCTGGGCGGAGTCGGTCTAATGTAACAACAGCTGTGTCTGTGGCACTTACGCCACTGCCATCGCTAACGCCGCTACCTATTTCACCATCGCCGAAATCAGCAGAAAGTGTTGGTAAGTCATTGACTGTAGCACCTTCTGTTGGGGTTCCAATAGTGATGATGGGACCGGTGTTATCCAGGTTAATCATTGCTAATGCGAAAGTTGCAGAACCGTTCCGTTTTGTTACGCGACCTTCAGGTGTATACCATCCATCGTTGAATTCTGAGAGTTTATCTGCCATCAGTGAGAAAGCGTTCTCAGCATCACTGCCAGCAGTAAATGTAGTCTCCATTCCGTTAAGAAGAACTCCTGTAAGGTCTTCAACGACTAAATGAGAAGTATCATTAACGTTGAAACTTACAGCGATTGATTCTTTGAGAGGGTATCTACCATCTTGAAGCGGGTGTCTATCTGGCGATTCACCATCAACTGCCGTTACAGTAATATTAGTAATATCACTTAAACGGAGGTTTTTGACATGAACCGTGATCACTGGTGAAGGCTTGTCTGCTTCACCTTGAACTTGGACATTACCGTGTTCATCAACGGTAAGTGCATGATACATATATGTACCGTTATCAAGTGCACCTACATCAACTTCAACATATCCATTTTCCAAACTACCTTCAGCGGGTGCAGCTTCTGTTCCATCAGGATTAGTCCGAATGAGTTGCAGACTTCCACCGGCATAAGTAATTTCTTCGGCAGTTGGTTGAATATGGAATATAGCGACTGGTGAAGCAACGCCATCTTCCTCAGCAATACCCCCGACTGTGTAGCTGCCATCATCATTGGCATCAATAGGTTGCATCTCACCGTAAGCATCTCTGTCAGAGACAGCGGTGATGTTTGTCGGACCGAGTGGTGGGACATCATCAACATTGTCTAATGAGAAGTGTGCGTCTACACCATCAACTTGTGGGTACTCAGGATGATCTTCATTCTTAGGTGTAAGTGCAATAGCGCGTACACGATATTGGTTATCATCTAAGGAGACATCGCGTTCTGCAGCATCGCCTCTTTCGATAGTATCCTCGAGTTTAATGGGGTCGTCCGTTCTGTCTAAGAGTGCAAACTCTCGTGTATCAACGGTTACTGAGAACTTCATCAAAGCAGGAATCGGTAACGTTGCGTCTCCACCTGATAGAATATTATGTTGTAGGACTTGTGTAAGTCCTGTTGTAATATCATCATAATCGGCATCTGTCACCATTTCAGATTCGACAGTACCTGTAATACGTTCCCAGGTTTCATCGCCGGGACGTTTTACCTCAAACCGTACGGCTTCTGTTGGTGGTGATGATCGTGATGGTGAGGTATGACCGTAAGTATATGCATTGAAAGTAAGTTCATACTTAGGTGCTTTACTATCTGGATTTACCATTCCATCAGAATTCTCAACTGTGATTGCTAACACACCTGGATCAGGTCTGTATGTGTTCTGTACATTAACAGTGATCTCGTGAGCGGTGGTTGTGCTGAGGTCAGCGTTAAGAATATCATCCTTATCTTGACGGTTTCCGGCTGCGTCTTCAGTCAATGCGTAAACCGTAAATGAGAAGACTTGACCTTTTGGATTATAGACGAATTCATCTGAGTTTGCGTGATAAGTATCTTCAAGATACCTGTCGTTATAGACTTCTCCATCAGGTGTCATTTCTAAACCTGTAGAATCCATCAGTGTACCGACATCAACCATAACTGTCCATTCATCGCTACCTTCTGCTGTTTCGGTTACGTCACCGATGATTGTACCTTCAGGTAGTGAAGTGAAGAGATGAACAGAATTATAGGTATCCCGTTCTGCTCCTGGTTTAATTGTAAGTGTAATGACGGGTGAATGTACATCTGGATCATACTTATCAACCAGTCCACCTACGTTAAAGCTACCGTCTTCATTAGGGGTAACTTCAACACCGTCTTGCGAAACGGTAATCATGTTCTGTCCGAGTGGCGCGACATCATCAACGTTATCAACGGAGAACATGTCCGTATAATCAGGACCTTCAACGGCTTCTGATATATCGCTTTCATCCTCGCCGACAGCATAAGCGCGCACCATATAACGGTTTGTATCTAACTCAGTATAGGATGTGCCATCTGGATTTGAGGCAGCATGTGCCGCAGCAAGGTTATCCATTTCAATCGTATCAGCTAATGCCATTGTATCTACAGTGATAACCCACTTAAGGTAGCTACCAGAATCTTGAATATGGAGCATGTCATCAACATATACATCTGCTAAGACATTACCGTTGAACGTGATTGCTGCAGTGTCTGTACCTGACATACCAGCAGGATCAGTGAGTTCAACTGTGCCAATACCTGCCCAAGCCTCATCGTTCATCCGCTTTGCTTCAACACGAATGGATGCTGTTGCTGGAACAGTTCTACGTGGTGTATATGCGATAAGTTGGATCGTACCTTGCGGTGCACCACTATCAGGATTGGTCATGTTGATAGAGTCATCATCAACATCAACGACCAAGACTTTCGGATCAACTGGATGGACATCGTCATCAAGCTTGATCATGAAGTATTCTGTTTCAGGTGTTGTTGATGTGATATCCAAGTCGTTTCTCGTAATTGTACGAAGACTCACGGTATTCTCAGCAACAACTAAATCCTCAAAATCTGTTACAGTCCAAGGATGCTTAAATCCCTCAGGATGATCCTCACCTTCTACTAACGCAATAGGATCACCGATGGTAACCCAATCACCAGCCGCATTCTTGTATTGAACTGTGATCGTACCAGGGTGTGCTATACCGTGGTTTTCTGCACCAGATCGCTCGTCAACGTTAATGGTTAAGGTTAGTTCTCGAGCATTGGCATAGACTGTGTTCTTTTCATAGTCATCAACTATTCCATTATAGTTGACGTCCCCTAAACTTGCCAATGTGATGCTTGACCTATCATATTCAGGTTTAACGACTCTTAGACGGGTCGCCCCAACATTAGAACTAATATTTAACAGGTTATCAATCCCCAATGCACGTATACCATATTCACCTTTAGGGAACGTCATTCTCATGACGCGATCTTCATTGTAGGTAAGTGGAATTGCATCAATGTCTGCAACCAGAGCCCCGAGTAGATCGACAATAAACTGCGCTCTTGCATCATTTATTGGTCGTATACCGAGTTTAGCAAGTTCTGGGTTTCCTACTTCTTGTATCAATCCGGGTGTTATTAGGCTCAAAACTCCGGTAAAAGGTAAACTCCAAAGTGAGTCAACAATTGGTCGGTACTGCTCAGGAATGGTAGCCAAAAGAGGATTGCCTTGTAATTGCTCTTTGGCGATATCCCAGAGATCCGAAGCTAACATAGATGATTCTACCGTCAAAGGCAGCCAAGTTGTAATTGAATTTCCATCTTTATCAAGACCTGAGACTTGATAAAGCAGGTAACCATCATCCCGTCCCAGAATGCCTTTTGTGAGTACACTACCAATGTCTAACAGTGCAGCTGGTCCGCCGGACTTGTCTGTACTAACAAAGATGCTATCTTTATTCAAGTAACCAGAGGAATCGACGTCTGCATTAGCAATAGGTGTGAATGTTATAGCTGCTTCAGGTGCAGAGTCGTCACCGATGAAATCAACTGCGATATGATCTACAGCATCACCATCCGCGTTACGCACAACAGTTTCAAGTGTGTAATTTCCATCAGCAATCGCGTCAAAATTAGCAACCCAGAGCGATTCTGTATCATAGTCAATATCTGGCACGGTGAATACCGATGCCAGTTTCGGATCAAAATTACCTTCAAATTCTGTTAGTAAATTGTTTGCGTTTCGTCCTAACAACTGCGTCAGTCTATTAAACTCACTAAACGGAATTTGGTTCCCTCCTTGAGAAAGAACGTATATTCTGGCAATTTCTAATGCGACATCTGTTGTTAAGAGTGCATCAATAATACCGCGATCTTGGAACTGAAGGTTCCGGGGATCAGGCATTGACCAACTCTCAATCCGGTATGAATTTGATGCATTATCCTGTGTATGCGTTCCATCACCATCGGCGATTGCTTCACCGAGTGCTACAGGATTGACGATATTAAGCATTACAGGTTCCACCAATGTAACTTCAAAATAGTAGAAGACATTGCGTCCTGGAATAATACCGACATCTCCCTTCCAAACGACACCCTTATCTTCATCATAAGGTTCCATTTGCAAGGAAATATATTCTCCATCTAAACCTTCTTGTGAATATCGAAGAACCACTTCTCTGAAGATTTTAGGAAAATCAGGAGCAACCGCGGGCCAAGCCGGTAGGTTAGTTGCGGCAAGTGTTTCCTCAAGTTCGAAGGTATAAGGAATTGTATCTGCTTGGAATTCTCTTGGTGAAATACGTTTACCTTGCACTGCTGGAGAACCGCTGAGTCTAAATTCGACACTACCGTTCTCAAGTGCATTTGGAACGCGAACATACACGTTCATTTTATCGTCAGCCAGATACTTCTTATCTGGGATCACATTGGTATAAAGTAAGTCTGTTAGCGCGGGTGAAATAGCGTTTCCGAAGTTTTCACTGTCTAACTGCGGTGGCTCATTCTGCCCAAAAATAGATTGAGGTGTTTCTGCTGTCAAGGCATATCTAATCTGAGCTTTAGGCAAAAATCCTTCTGGGATCTGATTCAACACAAGATCAACAGCCTCAGCAACACGATCAACAGGATCGTTTGGATTAAGTGTAAGTCCAGCTCCCCTGATTAAGCTCTCAATAAACCCTCTTGCATAAACTTTGTTTAGAGAGACACCACCAAGTCGTGACTGTCCGTTTAAATTTGAAGGGATAAGATCTACGCCTGTTGATTGCTCCACTGTAGCAAATTCAAACACAAAGTTTGCAGGGGATGAATCCGCTGTACCGTCATTTGCTACCAATGTTAATGTGACAGTTGCACCAGGAATAGTGGGCATTGCCGTAGTGGGAGCATTCTGCGTAATCTGGACAGGACTGGTAAGCGTTCCGCTTGGAATACTGTAATATGCAGCCGCTTCAGTTGGTTCCACCGAAATAGAACCTGTTACAGTAACCGCGTCTCCGTTAACATCTGCAGTCGAAAAAGCGACATTAAACGAACCACGTTGAGCAGTTGTCGGACTTGTGGTTGTAATAGATATCGTCGGTGGTGCTGGATCCAGTTTCACTGCTGCATCAAATGTGATTACAAAAGTTGCAGGGGATGAATCCGCTGTACCGTCGTTGGCTATCAGTGTTAAAGTGACAGTCGCGCCAGGAATGGTAGGCATTGCCTCAGTAGGTGCCACCTGCGTAACCTTCACACTTCCGGTGAGCGTTCCGCTTGGGATACTGTAATATGCAGCCGCTTCAGCTGGTTCCACCGAAATAGAACCTGTTACGGTAACCGCGTCTCCGTTAGCATCCGCAGTCGAAAAAGCGACATCAAACGAACCACTTTGAGCAGTTGTCGGACTTGTGGTTGTAATAGATATCGTCGGCGGTGCTGGATCAGATCCGTCACCAATTGCCGTAGCTGCATTGATCAATTCCAATAACTTATCAAGTCCTGCAACAAGGTCAGTCCCAGTAAGGCTTAATAAAGCTTTAGTATTTTCAGCAGCGAGGACCGCTTGAACATCTGCATCAGCAATAATGGCGATATGAGCATCTGTTAACGTTAGACCTGCAGTTTGTGCAATTGCCTTTAAGCTGTCACCTGTAGGATCCGTTTTTAATGAATTGACTGCGAAATCAATCACACCTGCTGGTGTCAACCCAAGGGGTAATTCACCCTTTAGGCCTTCAAGAACCTCTGGCAGGTATTGTTTTATATTTGCACGTCTAAGTACCAGATTGTGTTCATCAAACACTTGTTGGGCGAGTTCTTCGGGAGTTGCGTCCTGCCCATACACAGTGTCTGTAATTGAAAAGTGAAAAACACACAATGTAAAAATCAAAAAACAAACAAGTGTTCGTTTTTTCATTAACTTTTCCTCCTCGTTAAGTCTCCATAAAAAACGAGACTAAATTCTGAAGTTTTAGATGGGCAAGCGGGAAACACACAACAAAAACGATAGGAGGTAGGTGTTTGCCCATCCAATTCTAACAGCCTACTACCAAGTATCAAATTTCTTTTACCTCTAAGTAACTCACCCCAAAATAGTTTTAACATATCCGCATTGAAGGTCAAAGCAAGCAATTATCGGGCACCGAATTATGTATTTGACCAGAAATCTCCATTAAAGTTTACATAACAAATTAGGGTGATTACACAATAATGTTTTATTGACTAATAAATAACCTATATTATAAAGCCTATTAATGTAAAGTCAACTGCTATTTTAACAAAAGCAACAGTATTAAGCAAGCATTTTAATCGGTGCACGGGTTTTTTTTGAGTAATTTGCAAAAATTTTCCGCGAATATGAATATCATCGATTAAATTGCAATCGGTATTTAATATAATACTACAATTTAAAAAACATGTCAAATCAAATTCTTCACTTTTTTCGGTTAAATTTATAAAAAAACACAAGCAAAAAATCAGAAGTTAATTGACATCATGACATAAAACAAAAAAATTGTCAAGAAAAAACGACCAGGATTATCAGAATTTACAGGATTAGACCAGGATAAGAGGGAAGATTGACAAGGATTAGACCAAGATAAGAGGGAAGAATGGAAGAATGGAAGGATGGAAGGATGGAAGAGGGGAAGATGGGAAGAGGGGAAGATTGGAAGGGAAGGGGTGGTTTGTCAGAATCGCGGATTACGCGGAGGACGCTGCATTTTCTGAACCAGGATTTATAGGATAAGAATAAGAGGATTTACAGGATAAGAGGTGCCTTCTCGGATTTTATCCTTCTGAAAATGTGAAACCTTTTATGGAGGATAAATGGGGTGGAGAAAAAAGCACAATCAAGGATGAATGTGCTACAGCAATATCAAGATAGATGTTGTGCAGAAGAGAGGGAATGGAGAATGAATGTTGGAGAAAGAGGCACAATCTAACAGAATGTGCTACAAAAGCGTCCTTATATTAATTAGGATAGGGTATCTAATAGTCTCATTGCCGCCTGTTCGCCGCTATGGATACAATCTGGAATTCCGATACCGTGATACGCATTGCCTGCTAAAACTATGCCGTTTAGTCCATTGGCAAGTTCATCAATTTCACTGACAAGTTGCTGATGTCCGACATGATATTGCGCCATCGCTTGCGAATGTTGACTAACGACTGAAAAAATAGGTTCTGCTGAAATGCCGAGTAATTCCGATAGGTCTTTATGTACAATTGACGATAATTCGTCACTATCGGGTTTACCTTTAATATAATACGTACTCTCTGCCACAAACGCGCGAAGTAATACATAATCTGATGGGGCACGGTTTTCAAACTTTACACTACTAAACGAACATCCTATCATATTACGTTGCTCAGTTATCGGCACAACGAATCCCATACCGTTCAGTGGATGCGATACATCTTCACGACGAAATGCAAGATTAACTGTGGCAGATGAAGAATAGGGAATAGTACTGAGTTTGTCGGAAAGTTGAGGTGATACTTGAGCTAATATATTAACTGTTTGCGGGGCAGGTAGCGCAATGCAAAGTAGATCCGCTTCTAACACTTCACCGGTGTCAAGGTGAACACGCCAACTATAGTTATGTTCACTATCACTCTCTTTTTTTTGGATTGATGTGACAGGAGATTGTAAACGGATATTGTTAGATAAATTCTCGGCAAGTGCATCAACTAAAGTCTGCATCCCGTCTGTAAAGGATAGGAATAGACTATAACGTGGTCCGCTTGTATCACGACTGGTTTGTGAAGATTTGCGTTTCTGTGCGATGAGTGCTTTTATGATGCTGCCGTGTTCCCGTTCCATTTCTATAAATCGTGGGAAGGTTGCTTTTAGACTCAGGTTTTCTGCATCTGATGTATAGATTCCGCCTATCATCGGTTGTGCCATACGTTCAAACGCCTCTTTACCAAGTCTGCGTCTAACGAAATCTGCGACCGATTCATCCGTCCCATCGCTACGAGACGAAATGAATAGGTCAAGTGCTATACGGAGTTTCCCTCCCCAGCTGAAGATCGGACTTTTGATAAATGGCAAAAAAGAACCCGGTGCCATCATATAAAAACCCTCTGGCACCGGTATGAGTCTACTTTTACGGACTACGAAGCTCTGTCTTACTTTGGGATTAGTCCCTATAAATTTATCAGTAAGACCGAGTTCTTCAGAGAGTGCTTTTGCCCACGGTTTTGTTGAAATAAAGGCATCAGGACCGTGTTCAATGATAAAACCCTCTCTATGCTCAGTCTGAATCACACCGCCGACTCTATTACCCGCTTCAAGCAGCGTTAATGTAAGGTGGATATTTCTGTTGTTCGCTTCACGTAACAACCGATATCCTGTGGCTAATCCTGTGATTCCACCTCCGATAACAATAGCACGTTTCTGTTTAGATGTCATCAATTATTCCTTTTTTCACAGAATGATGCTCAAAGAGGCACAATCTAACAGAATGTGCTACACTTCCAATACTGGGGCACAATCTAACAGAATGTGCTACAAAGAACAGAATGATGCTCAAAAATGCACAATCTAACAGAATGATGCTCAAAGAGGCACAATCTAACAGAATGTGCTACAAAGAACAGAATGATGCTCAAAAATGCACAATCTAACAGAATGTGCTACAAAGAAGCAGAGACAAAATCTGCTAACATGCCGATAAATTTTGGATGGTCGCCAACGGTGCCTGTTCGGATAAAATCAATACCGCATTCTTCCGCAATTTCTTTCGCTTCTATGTCAAGGTCATACAAGACTTCAACGTGGTCGCATAGGAATCCTATTGGGGATGCGACAACGGTGTCAATACCTTCCGTTCTCTTTGCTTTTAGCCAATCATTGATATCAGGTTGTGTCCAAGGGATAGGACTGTTTTCCACTTCACTTTGATAAGCAAAACTGAACTGTTTTTTGTCAAGCATCCGTGCTACTGCTTTACCCGTTGCTTCAAACTGTTGTGAATATGGCGATGTATCTGCAGCGACTTGAGGAATTGCATGAGCAGTAAAAACGACTTCGGCATGTTCTAATTTGTTTGCACAAGCGATTTTGATATTCTCTGCGATGGCACCGACATATCCTTCATGTGTGTACCAAGGTTCAATATAGTCAATTGTTGGTTGTTCACCTTTTACTGCTTCAATACCTTTTTTGACTGTGTTTAGATACCATTCATAACTGACTTTTGCTCTGTGAGGTGCCATGACAATGCCAAGCATTCTTCGGTGTCCTTTATCTGCCATTTCCGCAATGACGTCCTTTAAATAAGGTGTCCAGTGTCGAAATCCTGCATAGACGGGTAAGGGTAAGTTCCTCTGCTCTAATGCGTTTTGTAATGCTTTAGCTTGTATAAAGGTGAGTTCGTTAAATGGTGAAAACCCGCCTAACTTTACATAATGGGATGCTATATCTTTTACGCGTTCCTTTTGAGACTCTGCTTCTCCGGCAATACCTTCAACAAAGCAGTAGGCTTCACCTGGACAGTTTTGTGTATCGTATTTTTTACAGCATCCTGGGGTCGGTCCCCCGAATGCGACGAGTAAGACGCTATCGTATTTCATGTTATCTCCTGAAACTTTAGTTAACGTGAGTTTGATAATTAAATGCAATATGCGTTGTAGGTTGGGTTGAGGCACGAAACCCAACATGTACTGCTCTATAATGGGTCAAGATGTTGGGTTTCGTGCCACAACCCAACCTACGTATTTATTTGTTCTGATTTATCAAACTCACGTTATAGTTAAGCCATATTGGCAAATTGTGCGGGTATATAAGATGGGTCAACAGCAATTGCTTGTGTGAAAGCTTCACGTGCATTTTTTTCATCACCATTCGTGCGATGTGCGAGTCCGATCGCAAAATATGCTTGTGCCAGCTGCGTTCCCTTCAGACCGCTAACCAATGCCTTATAGATTGATTCCATTCCCTGTTCCGGATCATCACCATTCCGATAGGCAGATAAGATGTGATTGTATCCCCGCAAGAGATGTGCAGGTGCATAATCGGGATTTAACTCCAGTGCTATATTTAGGGCATTTTTTGCTTCAAAGAAAAAATCACCCTTCTCAAGCACACTCGCAACAGTACGAGATGCTTGTGTCAGTAAATCCGCATAAGCTGTCCATGCTTGTGGTAAATTTGCAAACTTCTCAGTAGCAGTTTTCAAAATTGCGATGGCTAAACCGTAATCATTGCCTTCTTCGAGCTCTTCAGCAGTCTCACGATACGTCTCAAATTCGGTGAGTTTATATGTGTGTTCACGAAGTTTGTTTACATCGGCTGCTGGTATAGTAGACGGTTTTAGATGTTGCCATCCGGGTTCGGGATCATCAATTAACCCGCGATACACCCGAAGAATAGCATAACGCGGCGTTCCCCAGACTTCAGCAATATTGGATATCCAATTCGGCATGTTCGCTTCCATCTCAGTTAACAATTCTTTCAGTGACATCCCTTGTTCCACGTGCTTGCGTACTTCAGTAAGGAAATATGCCTCTATCTTGATCAATAAATCAATTTCTGCATCATGAGCTAAAGGTCCGTGTCCAGGTAGCACATGTTCAGGATTGTAAGTCCGCAGTTCTTTAATTGTATCAATCCAATCATGGTTTGCCATAAGTCCTTCATTCATGACAGGTTGTCCAAAAATAGGAAAACTCCCTGTCATCACTGTATCCCCTGATACGATACACCCCTCAGCAGGGATTCGAATAGCAGTCGCATCATCGGTTTCTGCTTTTCCCAAATGTACAAGGTGTAGGCGTTGATTACCTAAATCAAGTTCTGTTTCTTGATCGAATGTCTGCTGTGGTAAGAATGGTGGGTCACCGAGTGTGAAACCGCGGGAACGCAGGAAATCCTCCTGACGTGGTGATCTGTTTACCATAAAGTCTTTTGTCATCCCCCGCGCAACAACTGTTGCTCCTGCTTGATGAAATACCGTATTGCCATTTGTGTGATCCCAGTGGTAGTGGGTATTAATCGCGTATAGAATCGGTTTTTCTGTGATGGTTCGAATTGCCTTGAGAAGCCGTTTTCCCATCATCTGATTCACCTGTGTATCTATGACTGCAACACCTTTATCTCCGATGATAATGGAAGAGTTGACAATATTGCGAAACAGATACACGCGATCTGTTACCTTAACAAGTTCTCCGTATTGACGCGGTCCGAAAGGGTTTTCTTGGATGTTTTTCATTTATTGTCCTGAAGGGCCCTGGCCTATAGAACCTTTGCAATGCTTACGAAATGTTTAACGTTTTCAAAGGGTGTGTCTCTGTGAAGTCCATGGCTAAGGTTCAAAATATGTCCTGTCTTTCCACCTTGTTCAATACATGTCCTCACAGCTTCTGTTATGTCATCAAACGTTCCGTCACGAAGTATATCGTTATCAACGTTTCCTTGTAATGCGACTGAATCGCCTGCTTCCTTTTTAACTGTGCCCAAATCAACACATTTTCCGACACTTAACACATCCGCTCCGCTTTGGTGCATTAAATTAACGTAAGGACACTCTTTTGCAAAGAGGATTGCGGGTGTATCTGTATTCAGTTCAGCAAAAATACGTTGGTGATACGGTAGGGCAAACGTTTCATACATCTGCTGCGATAAGACATCTGCTATAGACTCAAACAGCTGCACAATTTGCACACCTTGACTAATCTGATAATTCAGATAATTGATCGTCATTTTGGTCAATCTATCTAACAAAAGATGGAGCAGTTCTGGGGCATTTTGCATCATTTCAAAAACAGGTGTTGCTTCCTCCGATATTCCCTCACCGCGTTTCATTGGACTTTGACCTGCTATGAGGAAGAAAGCGAGTGTTAGCGGTGCTCCTGCAAACCCGATGAGCGGTAATTCCGCTGCCAATACGTTGCGAAGCCGTTGGATAACGCAACCTGTATACCTTAATTGAACGTCAGGGTCATCCACCGGTTTAAGCGCATCTACCTGTTTCTGCGTGCGTATCGGTTCGTCTAAAACGGGTCCAGGTGAAAAGCGGAAGTGTGCTCCCATCGGAGACAGCGGTGTAAGGATATCTTTATAAACAATAATAGCATCTACACCGATACGTTTAGGGAGAAGTGATATTTTTACTGCCCACTCCACATCTGTATCCGACATCGGTGTGGGACAGGTTCGGAACAGACGTTCTAATGGTAGGTTGATGCTTTGTCTTATTTGTCGATAGAGGGGGTCCGATCTTCCTGCTTGCCGCATCATCCAGACGGGTACGCGTTCTATGGGCATGCATTTCGCTGCGCGAAGCAGAAGGTCATTCTTTAATTGTTGTTCCATATTAAAAAGGAGTAATCGCTTTACTGTTCTTTAAAACGGGCAAGTTCCTCTCGGAGTTGTGCAGCTTCAGCTTCTGCTTTTTCAGCACGTGCTTTCGCTGCCTCAGCAGGAGTCTGCAGCCATTTCATTGCATCCGGATCGTAAATCCCAAGACCAGTATCCTCTAAATGAAAATCCAAGTTTAGGACTTCAGAACGCAATCCACCATCAAGGTTCGGAGAAACTTCATCATAAGTACCATCAACAAGATGAAATCCCATCAACGGGGTCGGTAAATAACGTCTATCAGCATCATAGAGAAAATACTCCGGTATTCCCATTGTAGCATAGTGCGCGACTTTCCCATCTAAATCATTGCGATAGGTGCGTCTGCTCGAAAACTCCATCACGAAATCGGGAGCCTTGCCTTCCTCCCATACCTTATAGGTGCGGCGGAGTTTCTGTCCTATCCCGAAAGAGACAAGAATATCAGGAGACGCAGCAGTACGAAGGGGCCCCTCAATGTCATACATCATGATATTGCCGGAGATATAAACTTCCGGGTTTTGTGCAAAATGCCCCTCAAGGACCTGCCGCAGCCACACTATCCACTTATAATGGAGATCGGTATCAGCCATAGGTTTACCATCCGATTCAGGGTAGAGATCCGCCGTTTCTGTCGGCGCGTAAGGTATTTGGCGCACGTTTGGGTAACTTTCCATTGGGGTACCTCCTATCTATACGGCACACGGAGTGTGCTACTACCGTTAAGAATGGCACACGGAGTGTGCCTACTACTTTTAAGTCAATGGACTTCTCTTCTTACGTCGCTCAAGGAACTGTCTTAATTTTACGAAACTCTTCACATTCTTCATTATTCTACCACTCTCGCGTTCCTCAAGATAGAGCAGAAACCCCATCAGATAGAGACTAACCAAGAATAGCAGAAAACCTACTATACACTGTGCAATTGCCCAATAATTCAGTCTTAAACCCAGGTAAGGGGTAACAGTAACTTCGTCAACGGTCTCAGCAGATGGGTTCTGCTCGGGCCACTCAACAGATACAAGGTTACCCCACCCTGTTACGGCAAGAGTCAAAAATACAATTGATAAGACAAAGACAATAAAAAATGGTATACCCATATCGGTTACCGATTTATGATGAGACCTTTATCAATCCTTTGGTACAACTATCTTCGCGATTGCGTACCTTGGTGATACCTTCAACGAGTGAATCGAGTGAAAATTCGTGGCTGATAATCTTGTCCATGTTTACATCACCGCTGGCGATGAGTTGAACGGCTTCTTCCCATGTATCTGGCGCAAGCCATGAAAATCTGATAGTCTTATCCATTAAGATAGTATCAAGAATAGGTACCTCCATCACATCAGCATCACCTGGAAGTCCGAAGATAACGACGGTTGCATGCCTACCTGTAACTGCAAGTGCGGTATGAATAGCATCAAGGGAGCTGGTTGCTGTAATAGCACGGTCTGCTAATTCACCATCATTAAGGTCCTGAATAGCAGCCCCAAGGTCTTCAACATAGTGCGGAGAGTCTTTATCACTCACATTGACGATTAAATCTGCACCCAGTTCCTTTCCGCGTTCAAGACGATAGTCGCGAGTACCAACAAGCAGAACATTTTTCAAGCCGCGGCTTTTTAGAACTTGCACCATCATCAAACCGATAGGTCCTGGTCCGAAGACCACTGCTGTTTGTCCCTCTTCGGCATTGAGATTATTGACTGCATATAATCCGCATGCAAGCGGTTCCGTTAACGCACCTTGATCGTAGGTGACATTGTCGGGTAGTTTTACTGTCCAACGGTAATCAGAGACTGCGTATTCCGCGAAACCGCCATCAACGCCTACTCCTAAGATTCGCTTTTCAGGACATAGGTTGGATAGACCTTTTTTACTCCAGAAGGAATCTGGATTTGATTGTACTGGATTTACAACGACACGATCACCGACTTTAAACCCGCCTATTTTTCCTGCTGCGTCTCCGACTTCCACGACTTCACCTGTAAACTCGTGTCCAAGAATAAGGGGTCCTTTACCATCGTCCGTTTCAAGTGAACTGTAACCGAAATAGTATGCGACATCCGAACCACAGATACCGACGGAACGGACTTGAACTAACAGATCATTGTCACCGTGTTCTGGAACAGGTCGATCTTCAAGGTTCATAGATTCTGGTTCATAGAAAATTTGAGATTTCATTTTGTGCCTCCTAACTTTTATGAATGAATTTAGTTTAACATATATGCGTTAATTTTACAATGAAATTAAGGATGCGGTTCACCTGCTTTCGGTTTCTCCTTAGGCGCATTCGATTCCTCTCCGAAACGGATGTGTAACGAGGCACCTGGGGCATGTCGCTTTCCATATAGCACATGTTTAATGCCCCAAAAGGCAAATGTAGTGGTTATCATGACTGCTAATCCCCATAACGCTACCTGCAACAACTCATCAGAAAATGAGACGGTACTTCCTGTCTGTTTAGGTACGGTATGCACGCTGATGGGTACCAATACGGTGCAAATTATCGCGTTTAACTTTATCACACCCTCTGTAACCAATCTGTGCGGACTGAAATTGACCAACGCACGTTCAAAATTGAAAACAACCATCCACCACAGTAATATAAGATAGAGTAGTTGTCCCCTTCCGATCCAATTCTCAGAAATAAAAGGAATCGGATCGCGAAGGTTAACTGCTAAGATAACAATTAGCGCTATGCTAAGTAAGATGTAAACGAGTTCAAACCACCCTATCCATCCTCTAGAATGACGTAACCATCCCACGACTGGTATCCCAAACATTTTTTCAGGAAGAGATTGAATAGTATCAACCCATGTTTGAACTGCTTTGCGATAATTGAGGTATGTCAACGCGATGATGACACAGAAAATTGTGAACATGTCCATCCAAGGCGGGAGAACAGGATCAATTTCCAATAGAGGTGTGCGATTCAGAACAGAGCCGAAAGCAACTGCTATTCCAATACCAAAGAGTAGACCTTGCAGCTGCTCCATGACACTGTGCCAATTCGTTTGGAGTCCTGTTCTAATGCAGAGTAACTTCAGCAATTGTCCGAAGGCAAACGCTATTCCTCCTGCTAAACCTACCATCAAAGCGACATAAGCAACACCTGCAAGATTATACTGCCAGCAGTATACGAAAACAGCTGCAACCATCCCGACACATCCTGCCCAATTATCTCCTCGTGGAGGTGTCATCCGAAGTTTAAGTACGTTCACTAAGAGTAAGAACGCGGCAAACCAACCAACACCCATATAGAGTACAAGTGCCGTTCCCATATCCAGGCTTCCTCTAAATATGATGACGATAATAGATGCCACAATTGCGACTATTGCAGCTAACCAGTCCGAGTCATACCAATAAAGAGGACTTTCGTGCCGTTGCATCCGTTTCGTTGCAATCATACGGTCCATGACAACTGCCTGAAGTGACCATCCAATAAAGACAGCACAGATAGGAACAATAAACATTGTTAATGTGTTGTGCTCAGCATTTGCAATAAATGCGGGGAGTGCTGTTCCTGCTCCACCTAAAGCTGCCCACAGAAACCCGATGACGAATAGATTTGCAAAGCCGTAGAGCACTGTAGGTGAATGCGATGAATGTGAATAACCGACGACCTGCATATAGGACATACTGCCACCGAAAGACCAGCCTATTGCGCCGAACAGCGCGAAATAGTGTACATAACGTAGCCAATCTTCTCGTCCAGATAGTAGAACAAGAGCGATTGCCGTTAATGCTCCTGGTAGTGCGGCGCCATATTCATGTCCGAAATTCCCGCGTATTCCCCAACCAAGAGAGAGCGATAACCCGCACAATAACAACAGTTGCCAAGGAAGCGTTGTAATATCCATTATTAACGCCAATCTCCTGTGACTTCTTGATAAGGTGCGACCGGTTCAAATTCCTCATCGTAGTCCCCACCGTTGTGACTATTCTCGCAGGAGCGGAGCCATTCATGCAAGTTTGTACGGGTTTGCGTCATAAGTTCGCGTTGTTCATCTACTAAGTTAGTCGTTTCTGCGCGGTCTTCAATCATGTCAAAACATAAATCTTCGCTGCCATCCCCCGATAGGTTTGTCAGGCATTTATATCGGTTATCCATCAGTGCGATGGTGGGTGCATCAAACATTGAGCGTTTACCACTGATGAAGCGGTACGGGATCGGTGTTGGACGTTCTGTTCTGTCTCCTTCAATAGTCGGCAGTAGACTGATCCCGTCAATTGGACGATTATCTGGCTTTTGATAGTTCATCACTTCGGCGATTGTTGGGAAGTAATCCAACGTGCTGCACGGCATGTTCACGACGCGTCCAGGGTCTGCATGATTTGGCCAGTGCAGTAATGCGGGGACACCGACTCCGCCATCAAACAGAGATCGTTTTCGTCCGCGCAAGCCGCCTGTTGATCCCCGATTCCGACCATCTCTTCCTGTGCGACCTTCAGGACCATTGTCCGAACAGAACCAGATCATCGTGTTCTGTGATACACCCCACGCTTCCAATGTATGATACAGTCGTCCCACCTGATCGTCTATTGCGGTAATACATCCGTAATAGTGTTGTTCAGCTTCACTATAGGCGGCATACATTGCGCGATATTCTGGTCCTGCGACAACTGGTGTATGGGGTGCATGAAACCAGATTGTGGTAAAGAACGGTTCGGCATTTTCGATAGCGTTTTCAATAAACGGAATCGCACGGTCCATTATCACTCTCGAATCGCATCCTTCCAAATTCTCCGTTGCCAGTTTTCCCACCCCATCATTACTTTCGTAGTACGGTGATGCCCAAGGACGGTCCAGACGTTTTCCGTTCCCTTGAATCCCAACGGCGGGATCCCATGTTGGTACCGCATATTCTGTGGCAAAAGAGGTATCGTAATCCCGTTCCCACGGTGGTGCATAATTTCGCGTTGGATTACGATTAGGTTTACCTGAATAATTCCGGTCTAATGTACCCAGATGCCATTTACCAAAATGTCCAGTTGTGTATTGATATGACTTCAACATGCGTGCGAGGGTTATCTCTTGTGCGGGTAAATGTCCACGGTTGGCATGTGTTACCCCGTATCGGAAATAGTGTCGTCCGGTTAAACAGGTGCCGCGTGTTGGGGAGCAGACGGGACCTCCTGCATAAAAACGCGTGAATCGGATACCGTTGTTCGCTAATTTATCCAGATGCGGGGTTTTGATTATCTCATTTCCGTTAAATTCGACATCGCCATATCCCAGGTCATCGCACATCATTAGAACTATATTTGGACGGTTCATATTTGATTCTCCATTTCTGTCCATAGTATGTGGTATTTCGGTTAATTTACAAGAAATTAGAATTAATGTCAAGTTGCATAAGGATGTAATGTAAACCCAAATTCTGCTTTTCCGTTTTAAAGAAAATATAACATCTGAAATCATGGAGTATACACTTTTGAAGCCAAAGTCTAAAAACTGTTTTCTGTTTTCTGTTGTGCTTTCCATATTTTTGATTGCAATACCTGCTTTTACTGCTGATAAAGACCCATCAACATCGCCCGACACAGAACAACCCCAACAAGATACGACTCCTATCTCTGAATCTGAGAATCCTTTTAACAAGCAATCCAAAAAGGATCCTAACCCAAAAAATATTTGGATACTGCCAAAACCTGAAACTAAACCGGATGATCCACCAATCACTGAAGACGAAGATTTAGAAATACCCGCACGACGTCAAGTCCTGATACCCTACTTAGAAACACTAAGACGTTGGAGATATGCGCCTGAATTGGGAGACCTTTCAGAACTATACGATTGGAGACCCCGACAAGAGAGAGAAACACGAGGCATTGACCTACCGATGGACTCAAACCTCCAGATTACAGGCTTTCAATCCGTCACTGTTGAAGTCAACAAAACACACTACTTTGGTGAAGGTGATTTGAACCGATACGGTGGCTACGGTTACAGCAGCTACGGAAACTACGGCTCTGGACTTGATCTCGGTCTAAGTTCCTCTTATGGATATGAAGACTTCGGTTATAGCAGCGGGTTCGGAGGTGGATACGACAGCTTTGGTACAGGTTACGGGAGTGGATACAGTGGATACAGTAGCTATGGTAGTGTTCCTCGCTCAACAGGCATTAACATCAGACAACAACAACAGATCGGATTACACGGTCGGGTAGGAGAACGAACACATATCGCGGTAGACTACAATGCAGGTGATACTTTTGGTGGCGGATATGGGGGTTCAGGATACGGTGGTTTTGGCGGACTCGGTGGTGCGAAAGAACAGAAAATAAAAATCTGGTATGAGGGTAAACCTGACAGTTTTATCAAAACAATCTCTTTCGGAGACATCACGCTGAGTTTACCCAACACACGTTTTTTGAACATAAATCGGAATCTGTTCGGACTTGAAGGTGTCTTTCAATATAAAAACACACGACTCACCGCTTTCGGCTCAAGAAGCAAAGGCGTGCGTGAAGTCAGGACATTCCGTGGACAATCTCGAAGAGCCAGCTTCGGATATGGACCGAGAGGGATTCAGATTGCAGATGCAAATTATGTTAAAAATAGGTTTTATCTAATTCACAAGGATGAAGACGGTTTGCTGCACAACGCGTACCTACCGATAAAACAGGGAAGTGTAGAAATCTATATTGATGATAACGTCGTCGGTAACAACCAAGGCGGAAAACGCACCAGTCAAGGTTACTTTAATCCACAGTTCCCCGGACAAGATTATAACATTGACTATGAAACAGGTGAAATTGAATTCCTTACCTCTATCTCAACAAGTTATACCATCGTCGTGGCTTACGAGTACCTCGGTGATGGAGGCGGTAGTGTTGGAAATCCAGGGAACGTCTTTGCTGATGAAAACGGAGATGGTTCCATAGATGAAGAGGGTGAAGAAATCGGTTATGTTGTTCTAAAGGAGAAAGGATTTCGAGGTACAGCAGCTTCACACGTCTATAGTCTCGGTAATCGCAATATAAATCCACGCGATTTTCAACTCAGTATAATCAGACAGGGGGAGAGTGAAACATTTCAGACGGATACTGGGCTCGTCCCATTTATTGAGATATTCGGATTAGACCAAAATGGAGATGGTGTCGTTGACCCTGAGTTCATAGATTATGACAGAGGCATCTTACGTTTTCCGTATTTTAACCCGTTCTATATTACGGATCCTGAGCATCCGTTCTATCGCTATAGAGATTCCATCAATAATGAAGCGATATATCTTGAAACCCTCCGAAGTACTGACCAGGTCTATACTATCGTCGCTGATTATTCGTATCAATCCGAATACTATAACGTCGGTTTATTCGTGATACCAGATAGCGAAACTGTTCGTGTAAACGGTAGACTTGTAACTCGTGGCACAGATTACATAATGACTTATGAGGTAGGAACGATTAATTTTTTCATTGAGATTGATGAATTTGATGAGATCGTTGTTGAATTTGAAAGAACTCCTTTCGGTGGCGGTTCACAACAAGCTGTCGCTGGTTTGTGGTTAGAATATACACATAAACCTAAACCGAAGTCAGAAAGAGAACAGAACCTTGAGGACAGATTCAATCGCTTAGGCGGTATGCGTCAGTCCCAGAATGGATTGTCACAGATTGGATTGGATACGAATAACCTTAACAATAGAGATCAGTTTTCGGGGCCTTCCTCGATTATTACAGGTCCTCAATTCGGTTCACGTTCAGGTTTTGGAAGAAGCAACGCAGGTTTTGGCTCTGGATTCGGTGGAGACTTTGGTACTGGATATAGCAGCTACGGCAGTTTCGGAGGAAGTTCACGCATCGGTTCAAATTATTATGGTGGATACGGGAGTAGCATGAACTATTTCAATCCAGTCTACCAGAAAGGATTCAATATATCCACTGGGTATATCATCACAACAGGACAGAGAATAGTTGAGATACCGAATGTCAACGAAGTGCCGAACCGGCTACAAGCCTTCAATATCAACACAAGTTTCGGTAGAGAGTTTAACATGGCTTGGTTGGTAAACCCTATTCCGTTTGTCAATTTGCAAAGATTTCCTGTCTCCGTTGACTTTAGTGGAGAAACCGCCTATTCTCATAACAACCCAAATAGCATTGGCGTAGCATTGATTGATAGCATGGAAGGTGTAAGAGAAACGACAACAGTTCCGACAATAAAGTATAGATGGAATCCGAGTAGCGTCCCGTATATTCCTGATGAAAACCGAACAGAAACGCCTACACATGATTATTATACAATACCGACACAAGAGAATAGAGTTCTCTTTAAGGTAGCATTAAAAGATAGGGAAGAGTCCGAAGCCGTTGGGAACTACATGCGTAACCGAGATGTACCTGCGTCATCCATACAACCTTTATCCCTTTCAACTGAAGAACGTTTGATAATGGAAATTGGTTATGAATTTACAGATGTAGTGTCAGAATGGGGCGGGTTTTCGAACGGTATATCAAATTCAGGTGTTGATTTTTCAGAACGCGGGTTTGTAGAAATGTGGTTACGCGTTCAGGGAGATGATGACATTACACTTTACCTCAACATCGGTGCTGTCAGTGAAGATTCAGATTCAGATGATAGGCTGGATAGTGAAGACCTGCCCCAATCCTTAGTAGATTCCAATAAGGATAGTATTGTTGACGCGCTTGATCTTGACTTGGAGAACTTGCCTGAATCCCAACGATACGCTGGTAACGGTAGGTTGGAGACAGATGAGGATGTTGGATGGCAATATGATGGTCCCATTCAATCTGAATCGTTTGGGGCAGACAACCAAATTTTGGATAGTGAAGATTTGAACGGAGATGGTGTTCTGGACACCGTTGATGCGTATTTTCAGGTTGCGATCCCTCTCAATGAGATTCCTAACGAATGGATCAAAGGTCAAAACAGTAACGGCTGGACATTTCTTAGCATTCCTATAGCAGAATTTATAGCCGAAGGAACTCGTATTCCCAGTTTAGTGTTCGTTCAGCATGTCCGGTTTTGGTTGATGAAGAACCGTCCCGGTAACGTATCGGGTACATTTCAATGGGCATCGATTGAAATAGTTGGCAACAGATGGCAACAGGGAATAATTACGCAATCCCCCCAATTGTGGAACGCAGCATCTACCTCTGCCACTGCTATACAACTGACTGAACAACGGGTCGTTGACGACACACTTGAAAGGTTTATTGTCGGTACAAAAGATAACTTCAGTTATGACGACTATCAGACTGCTTATAACGAAATTGAAGATGATGAACTTTTTAGAAAATTACACCCATACACGGCAGAAGCGGTCGGTTTTCAGACACGGCAACAACGCGAACAGACCTTAAGCCTTGAATACTATCTCTATCCGGGTTCACACGGTATCACCTCAAAGCAACTGAAGGGTTTCACACAGAGTGAAGGTCAGGATTTTAGTCAACACGATACGTTACGTCTATGGTTATACGGTGACAAGAGTGATACGACTTTTGTGCTACAACTTGCCCCCAATGTAGCCACAGGTTACCGGAGCACATACTACAGCTCTGATCCGTTTCTCAACCAACCACAACCGGAAGAAGATGTGAATGTTTTTGAGAATCTGACCGACTATTATGAATATACCTTGCCGATAGATTTTGATGGTTGGAAACTTATAGAGATTGACCTACGGGACAATATCCGAAATGAATATCCAGACAGGGTTGATAATGAAAACAGTGAGATAGGTGTGGCGAATCAAGATGCCGTTACAACATCTAATCCTAACGAGCCGGATGGACATCCAGATGGTTTTACTGTGAGAGGGACAGGAGCGAGCAGAACACAACTCACAGTAAAGAACATAGGTGGTATACTGCTTGGCATCCGTAACGACACAGATCAGGAAATCAGCGGTGAAGTATGGGTAAACGAAATCCATCTCGGTGATCCACTCATTCGCGCGGGTTGGGCGCGTCGGGGTAATATGTCCATCTCACTGGGCAGCATCGTCCGACTGCGTGGCGGTTATGCAAGTCAAGATAAAGATTTTGAAAGCGGTGCCGGTGAAATCGGACGACAACGTTTATCATCCCGTGGTTATAGCACCACAAACAACGACTATAACATTAATGCGGATGTTACTATCTTTCGGTGGTTACCTATCAGATATTCCATCAATGAACAGGAATCTGAAACGGAGGCACTACGCGGCAGTTACACATCCTTTCAAAGTGGTAAGAGTGAAACGTTGAGACGAGATGTCTCTGTGCAATTTAATCGAAATCCGTATCCAAACCTGGGGTTTGCCTATAACTATCAAGACTTTTGGAACGAACGACAAGGAACACAGATCAGTCATTTATATACAGGTACCTTCCGATACGACATCGGTTCAAAACTTGGCTTCAATGTACAATATCGGCATGAAGACATTATCGCAAAACCTGAAACGGCGACGGATACCTCCACAGGTGTTTCTTCCTACTATAGTTACGGCTATGGCAGGAATCGTGACGAAAAAACAGATAGTGGTTCCATAAAACTAAGCATCAGTCCAATAAACGCGTTTAGTCTCAGTCCAACGTACGATGTGAGAAGAACACACGAGAAAAGGGATCCGAACAGATTTAGATCATCATACTCTTTTAGCGGGCCAGTAGAAAATGTACTTGGCGATACACCCTCTGTAGAAGAAGAGGAAACCGAACCCGAATTTACGATTGCTGAAAGGGAACATCGAATTTCCCTGACACCCCGTCTGAACCGTGATCTCATCGGACTCCGGCCTACAGTAACAAGTCGAGTCAGTTTCAGGGAGAACTGGTTCACCGAACAGAAAGACGCATCACTTAACGGCAATGTCAATTTCGGTTTGAACTTACGCATTCAAAAGTGGCTCGGTTGGATCTTGCCTAAAAATCCTAAAAAGAAGGCACAACCTACATCAAATAACGGTGCCAGGAATAAGTTAAATGGGCAAGCAGACAAAGTAGAAGTGATGGGCCCCGATACACAAACGCAACTGGATGCGACGCTTCAGCAGTTGCGCGATCGCAATGTTGATGAAGCGGAAATCCAAGAATTTCTGGAAAATCAGAACGATTGGATTAATCGGGATAAAGCAGAGATGACGACAGCAGAAAATATCTCCACCGCATCAGTAAAGGAAGGCATGCTACACCGCATCATCAATACATTTACGATCAATACGAATGCAAACTTCACCGCTACAGAGTCATTTCGTCAACTGGAACCTGGCAAATCACTGTTAGAAATCTGGAGACTTGAACAGGATGCAGAGGAACGTACGAATTCTCGGAAAAGCAATCGCTATACCTTACGTACCTCTATAGAACCCTGGAAATGGCTATCATTCGGAACAAACCTTAGTTTTGCAGATAGTTTCCGAAAAAGCTACGGTAGCACATATACTTCCCATGCGGAAACTTATGAAGGGGATATTAAGATCAATTCACGACAAGCCTCCAGTTTTCAGCTACGGTATAGTTATACCATACGTGAAGAGGCGAACCTTGATGTAACAACAAGCGATAGTTCGTCACATACACCTTCCTTGAGTTGGATACACAAATGGGGTCAAGAGACGAGAACTTCATTAGGTGTTCGGACGACCATCCGTGATTATCTCCGTCGCGGCATTGAGAGTAAAGCGTTCATCGTTACCCCGAACTTTAGCATTGACTACCGTTACCGCACGGAAGGTGGTATCCGTGTACCCTTTTTCGGTAGGATTCCACTTAAACACGATCTTGACTTGACGAATACACTTTCTATGGCAATCCGCAGAGAAACATACGGTGCGAACAGAGAAGAACGGTCTGAACGGTATGAGACAACATTACGCGCAGGATACAAACTGAGTAATCATCTCACGGCAAATCTGCATTTAGGATTGAGTTACAACCACGACAGGGTTGAGGAGGGGAGAGATTATCTCTCTATCGCAAGCGCGCTGACAGTAAGAGGTGAATTTCAGTAAAGAGTAGCGTGTCAATCGTGGCACAATCTAACAGAATGTGCTACAAAAACAACAAGGCACAATCTAACAGAATGTGCTACAAAAACCCGCGCCCTTTGTAAAACAGACGCTATGACTCTCAGACGATTTTATTTATGGAGAGCACGTTGAATTAGTTAAAAGCGATGACTTGGACATGATCTACAATCAAGGATGGTAGAATACCGAGCAGTATAACGCCGATTGCTGCAAGAACGAGTCCGATAACTAAGGTTGACGGATATGGTTTGAACTCTAATTCATCTTCAGGTTCACGCATATACATCGTTACGATGACGCGTAAATAGTAGAACGCTGAGATAGCTGTATTGATAGCACCGACAATTACGAGCCAGATAAGCCAGTTATTTTCAGCTTCAACTCCAGCTTCAACAGCGGATTTGAAGATATAGAATTTTCCTACAAACCCAGCAAATGGGGGAAAACCCGCAAGGGATAGTAACATGAGTGACATTAACATACCGATTAAAGGTTTTTTGAAACCGAGTCCTGCATAATCGGAAATCATCAAACTCTCTCCATCAGCAGTTCTTGCTAAGATGACTGCGCCGAACGCTCCGATATTCATAACACAGTAAATAAATAGATACATAATCGCACTTGACGTTCCCTCGCTGTTTGCCGCTGCTAAACCGATCAATACGTATCCAGCGTGTGCAATACTTGAATATGCCAGCATCCGTTTTATGTTTGTCTGTGCAATAGCGATGACGTTTCCAACAGTCATTGTTAGTATTGCCAAGATGATGAGAACCGTGTTCCATTCAGTATCAATATTTGGTAATGCTTCCATGAATATTCTTACAAACGCTGCAAATCCTGCTGCTTTTGGTCCGGCAGAGATGAATGCAGCGATTGTGGTCGGTGCGCCTTCATAAACATCTGGTGCCCATTGATGGAACGGAACGATTGCGACTTTGAAACCGAAGCCAACGATGAGTAAGAATACACCAGCAAATAAAAATGGACCGGGTAGTGCAGTTTCGCTTTCAGCGGTAAGGTCAGTTAAGTATTGGGCAATTTCTGGAATGCTGGTTGTACCGGTCGCACCGTAAATTAAGGCGATTCCGTATAGAAAAAATGCACTTGCGAACGCACCAAGCAGAAGGTATTTCATTCCCGCTTCACTTGAGGCAGGATTGTCCCGGAAATAGCCTGCTAAGACATACAACGATAATGACATCAGTTCTAAGCCGAGGAAAACGATAATCAGTTCATTTCCTGCAGCCATCAACATCATGCCAAGGGTTGCAAGTAGGATAAGGAGGTAGTAGGGACCCTGTTTTTTATCGTCTCTGCCTAAATAACTTAATGAGATGAGTACAACCAGAATTGTTGAAACGAGGAAGATTATATTAAAAAAGAGAGAATAGGCATCTACCTCAAACATACCTTCGAATTGCGTTCCAAATGACTCAGTCCGTAGCATTCTAACGGATTCCACCAAGGCAATTCCTGCTCCAGCGATAGTTATATAGCCAAGGACCTTTTTTGAAATTGCGTCGAAAAGGTCAAAGATTAGGACAATAAGCATCGTTGCAACGATCACAAGTGATGGCATGATGAGTGACCAATTAATAATAATGTCAGATGGCATTCAGAATCTCCCGTTTTATATAAAATGTAGAACAGACTGTAGAATAATCATTAAAAACATTGACTTGCCTATCGCAGGAACACAAAAGTTACAACTACGAAAAGCGGGACTAAAATTACGATTGACCATAACATATAGCCGAAGAAACTTGGCATGCGGATGCCACTCTGTTCGGCAATCGCCTTTACCATGAAATTGGGTGCGTTGCCGATATAGGTATTCGCGCCCATGAAAACGGCTCCCACAGAAATGGCAGTTAGCAATCTAACATACTGTATGTGATTAGGATCAGTCAATTCAGACATCTTCAAGATACCTGATGCTTCAGCTTCGGTAAGTTGCAACTGTCCGAGGGCAGTGTTGAAGAATGTCAGATATGTCGGAGCATTGTCTAAGAAACTGGACAGCACACCTGTTACCCAGAAGTAGTGTAGGGGTTCTTTTATAGCGACGATTAGCCAACTCATTGCACCATCTTTACCCACACCGAGAATCGTCAACGCAGGAATAATTGTTATAAAAATACCCGCAAAGACTTTAGCCACCTCTTCAATTGGTTCCCAAGAAAATTCGTTTTCTTGCCGTAATTTGCCGCTAAATGGCGTGAATTTGAGTGACAATAACCCCATCAATACAATCAACACATCACGCGCAATGTTCTGCCAATATACATGTACATCAAATATGTTGATTTCTCCCCATTTGAAAGTTCCACTCATCAATACAGCGGCGATGATACCGAATAGGAAAATCAAGTTAAAGAGGCCATCAATCCGAATCGGTTCGTTGGTGCCATCATCTGGTACTACACCACCTTCCCGTTTAAACATGAAAGTGTCTATGATAAAGAAAAGTGCTATTAAGATAACGCTAATAAATAGCATGTGTGGAAATAGTGCTGTTGTTGTCCAGAAGAAGGGGACTCCGTGGAGAAAACCTAAGAAGAGTGGTGGGTCTCCCAAAGGTGTTAGGGAACCTCCAATGTTACTTACCAGAAAGATGAAGAAAACAACCAAGTGAATTTTGCTTTTACGATACGCGTTGGCTCGAATTAGCGGACGAATGAGGAGCATGGATGCACCTGTCGTGCCTATCCAAGAAGCAATCGCGGTGCCAATTAAAAGCAAAAGTGTGTTGACTACTGGTGTGCCGCGAAGTGTCCCGCGCACGAGAATTCCCCCAGCAACTGTGAACAGACCCCATAAGAGAACAATAAACGGGATATAGTCTATAAGATAGATGTATAAAATATCGTGAAAAGCGTCCCCTCTGTAAGCTATCAGGTACGGTATTCCGAAAATTAATGCCCATGCCAGCGACATCTTCCCACCGTGATGCACGAGAAAATGAGAATCAAATATTAGTGGGAGAAGGGCAATTGATAGGAGTATACCGACAAATGGTATGATACTCCAAAGTGGCAAATTTTTACCATCAACTTTATAGTGTCCGTGCGCTTCGCCGTTTGCGTCCTCATCGGCACCGAAGACATCTATTGAAACGGAAAGGGTAAGTCCAAGAACAACAAATAGTATTAGACAGGAAGCGATTTTTGATTTCACTATTTCGTCTGTGCCTCCTCTTCGTGCGATAGTCGTATTTCAGTGTTTTGTTTCAACAAGGGTTTTTGTGTTTCTCCAGGATTATTGACTTGTCCGACTGCTGGGGTGCTGCGGGGAACTTGAACTTTTGTAGCAACTTTCTCCACAGAGGTTTCCATCGGTTTCAAGAACGTATTAGGAAAAACACCAATCCAAACGATGAAGACTAATATCGGTACCAAGACAGCGATTTCGCGTGAGTTTAAATCAGGTAAAGATTCGTTTGTTTTATCCAGTTTTCCGAACATCACCCGTTGGAACATCCACAGCATGTAGACTGCCGCCAAGATTACGCCTGTTGTTGCAAAGACGACGTACCATTTTGAAAAAGCACCTTCAACAAAACTACCGAGTAGGATCATAAATTCACCTACGAATCCGTTTAGACCTGGTAATCCTATGGAGGATAGTGTTACGATGAGGAAAATTGATGCAAAGATAGGCATTCGTTTTGCTAATCCGCCAAAATCAACAATCATTCGGCTGTGCCTTCGTTCATATATCATGCCGACTAATAGGAACAACGCACCCGTGCTGAGTCCGTGATTTACCATCTGCAAGACGCTTCCCTGAATAGCCTCATGACTTTGCGAAAAGAGTCCGAGCACAACAAAGCCGAGATGACTCACACTGGAGTATGCTACTAACTTCTTGAGGTCTGGTTGTACCATCGCTACTAATGCGCCATAGATAATACCGATTACAGCGAGTGTGACGATCCACGGCGTGTGTAGCGCTGCTGCCTCTGGAAAGAGGGGTAAGCAGAATCGGATTATGCCATAAGTACCCATTTTGAGTAGTACCCCCGCAAGGATAACACTCCCAACTGTGGGTGCTTCAACGTGCGCGTCAGGGAGCCATGTATGGAAAGGAAATAGGGGGACTTTTATTGCAAAGGCGATAAAAAATGCAAGGAATAGATAACTGTCATGAGTAAATCGTCCACTTAATGTTGTAAGGTCAAAACTATTGCCATTTTGGAAGTAGAGTGCTAAAATGCCGACTAACATGAGCGCACTACCTGCCATTGTATAAAGGACGAACTTTATAGTGGCATAAATCCTACGTTCACCACCCCAAATCCCGATGAGGAAATACATTGGGATTAGCATTGCTTCCCAGAATACAAAGAAGAGGAATAGGTCTAACGAGCAGAAGACACCTAACATGCCGGTTTCCAGTGCCAGAAGTGACATCATAAAACCGTTCAGTCCCTTCTCTACCGAATTCCATGCGGCAAGAATACATACCGGTGTCAGGAACGTTGTGAGTAGAATTAACCACAACGAAATACCGTCAATGCCGATGTGATAACTGATGCCTAAACCGGTAATCCAATTCTCCTTTTCAACAAGTTGGAACGCAGTGTCAGTCGCTGTTTCTTCAAATCCAGTGTAAAGTCCTATTGAGATAACAAATGTGAGTAGACTGATGGTAAATGCTATACCTTTTACAACAGATGGTCCCATACCTCTGAGCAATGCAATCGCTATTACACCGAGAAGTGGTAAAAAAATAACTAATGAGAGTAGCAAAAAGAACTCCTTTAATGGATGGTGCTACCTCAGCACCTATAATTTAATTCTATTGTCGGGTTTTGTTCCTCTACCCGACCTACGAAATAATGCAATACTGTAAACCCTAAATGCTTGCCAAAAAAATATATTTTTGTCAGTCCCACCAACTTGGCGTAATCAAGATAAGTAACCAATCCAAGTAGGAAAAACTAAGATAACTTCTTAATCACATTAGTTAACGAAGAACAAGTAATAGGCAAGGAATAAGACTATGCCAATAACCATTGACAGAATATACGCTTGGACAACCCCTGTCTGCAGTCGCCTAAACAATCCCCCAATTACTCGTATAAGTGCTGCTACACCGTTGACAATTCCATCAATAATACCAACATCAAAAAGTTTCCACAATAAGAAGTGTGAAGCGTTTTTGATGGGTTGGACGATGAAGGTATTGTATATCTCATCAACATAGAATTTGTTAGCAACAAGCCAAGAAAAATCCTTTTTTTGTAATGCATTTGTTGGTTCTGCTGCAGGTGCCCGATCTTTATAACGTGTCCAAGCAAAAGCAATACCTGCAATGCCAACGATTGAAGAAATCGCCATAAACAGGAGTACACTCCCTGGTGCCTTGTCTGCCTTTGGGAAAACGTCTTCTGTGAAATGATGGAACCAACTATCATGTCCACCCACACCTAAGAGTAAACCGATCAGCGCAGCAGGGACTGCCAGTATTACCAGTGGCAACCACATCACTGCTGGTGATTCATGAACGTGTGAGTCGACTTCAGGTTCAACGCGAGATTTTCCGTAGAAGGTTACGAAGATGAGACGGAACATGTAGAACGCAGTCAGGAATGCTGTGGCTAATCCGATGATGTAAATTATCTTTGAACTTCCCCATGCGCTGTGCAGGATTTCGTCTTTACTCCAGAACCCACTGAGTAAGGGTGCCCCTGCAATTGCCAATGCACCGACTAAAAATGTTGCATGTGTAATCGGCAATTTTTTCCGCAATCCTCCCATTTTTCGTATGTCCAATTCGTTTGCCATGGCATGCATCACACTACCGGCTGTTAGGAACATGAGACCTTTGAAGAATGCATGTGTCACCAAGTGGAAAATACCGGAGGCGTAAGCACCGATTCCAACACCGACAAACATATATCCGAGTTGACTGACGGTGGAATATGCCAGAATCCGTTTGATGTCGTTCTGTTTGAGTGCAATGATTGCAGCGAACAGTGCCGTAAGGACACCGATCCAAGCGACAACGACTCCTGTTCCTGCCAGATTATAGAGTACAGCGGAACGTGCTATCATATAGACACCCGCAGTTACCATTGTGGCAGCATGTATTAACGCACTGACAGGTGTTGGACCTTCCATAGCATCGGGTAGCCAGACGTAAAGCGGGAGCTGTGCTGATTTTCCGACTGCTCCGACAAAGAGGAGCAATGTCGCAACCATGAGTGTAACTTTTGTAGTTTCTCCAAAAACTACATTAATAGCACTAGTACCAGTTTCTGCTTTGTCAAATATGGTTACAAAATCAAGGCTTTCGAACGCTGCAAACAACGTAAACATCCCTAACAGGAAACCGAAATCGCCAATTCTATTGACAATAAACGCCTTTTTACCAGCATCGGTAGCGGATTGTTTTTCATACCAGAAACCGATCAACAGATAAGAGCAGAGACCGACACCTTCCCACCCAACAAACATCATCAGATAGTTGTTGCCGAGAACGAGGATGAGCATTGCAAACACAAATAGGTTGAGATAAGCGAAATAACGCGTATAGCCTTCATCACCGTGCATGTAGCCGATGGAATATACGTGAATGAGAAATCCGACACCTGTGATGACCAATAACATCACCGTTGTCAACGCATCAACATGGAATCCGATGTCAACACTGAACTTCCCACCGGCAATCCATTTATAGACAAATCCATCATCTCCTTCAAGCGTTGCGTTACTATCAATGTTGATAGTAACGAAGGCAATAATTGAGCAGATAAGAGAGATAAACACCGCAAGCGCGCCAATAGTTCCGCTAAGTTTCTCGTTCCCTTTTAGCCATTTGCTGAACAACCCGTTAATCAAAAACCCGACAAGTGGTGAAATTAATAAGATAATAATTAGTTCTTTTGACATGTTTTATCCTTTTAGCGAATTGATTTCATCCACATTGATTGTTTCGCGATGTTTGAAAACACTGACAATAATTGCTAATCCGATGGCAACTTCAGCGGCAGCAACAGCCATCACAAAAATGACGAACAGTTGTCCCTCTGCTTGTCCAAGGTGTCGACTGATTGCTACAAAAGCGAGATTCGCTGCGTTCAGCATCAGTTCAATACACATAAATATGATAATTGCGTTTCTACGGATGAGGACACCGATAACGCCTATTGTAAATAGGAGTGCACTTAAAACGAGATAATATTCTAATGGTAATGACATATAAACCTTCTCTATATTTTCATAAATGCCAGCTTAATATTTTTTGGTTGAGTTTTTTCTAATTTTCTGGTTGTTTATCCCGTTTCACTAAGACAATTACACCGATTAATGCTGCCAACAGAATGAGCGATGTAACTTCAAACGGTAAGAGGTAGTCGCTAAATAACAGTCTGCCAATATCATAGGTTTCAATCGGTTTATTGGCAAGTGCAGCAGCTGCTTCTTTTGCTGCGTCTGATGCAACTGCAGTATCATTCTTGAGTGCTCTCACGGCAATGTAAACACCTTCTACAGCCAATAGGATACCCAAAATAATCGCTACGCCTTTTAGTTTACCCGTTAATGCTCCCTTTGCAGAAAGTGTGCCGAGGTTTAGGAGCATAATTACGAAAAGGAACAGCACCATAATTGCCCCTGCATACACAATGACTTGAACGGCAGCGACGAAGTGCGCGCCTAACAACACAAACAATCCCGCTTGAGAAAAAAAAGTTACAATCAGCGATAGCGCGCTATAGATAGGATGACGAAACGAAATTACGGCGATCGCACCGATAATTGAGACAGTACCAAAGATGATAAATACAATTAGTTCTGGATTCATTTACAACACGTCTCCTATTCTATCGCTTCTATAGTTAATGTTTCTTGGCGTAACGGTGCTGCAGAAGTGTCTTGTGCAGCAGCCTTACTGTTATTGTCCAGGGCAAGTATTCCAGCAACGATAGAGACAACGATAAACGCTGCAACCGTATTGCCAATACCTATCCAAACAAGATTACCTTTTGTTGCTATATAGAGTGTGCCGGTTACAACGATAGAAGTTAAAGCAACGGGTAATAGGAACTTCCAACCGAAATTCATGAGTTGATCGTAACGGAATCGTGGGAGTGTCCAGCGCACCCATATAAAGACGAAAAGGAAAATCCCTGTCTTAATAAAGAAAATTGCAAATGAGATAACTCCGCTCCATATCGGTCCACCCATTGTCTCCAAACCGAAGAATTGCCATCCACCTAAGAAAAGCGTTACAACGACTGCTGAACCGACGATCATGTTCATATATTCAGCCATAAAGAATATCGCGAATTTCATACTGCTGTATTCAGTGTGATACCCCGCGACGAGTTCTTGTTCCGCTTCGGCGAGATCAAACGGCAATCGATTCGTTTCGGCGAACATAGCAGTTGTAAATGCCAAGAATGCTGGGAAGTGTATGAGAAAGTTCCATTCCCACGGATATGATCCCTGTCCTTCACCCGCTATTGCCTGTCCTTCACCCGCTATTGTTCGAAGGCTAAGTGATCCGGAAAGCATCAACACACCAATAATTCCCAATCCTAACGTGAGTTCATAACTTATCATCTGTGCTGATGAACGCAAACCCCCTAAAAGCGAATATTTGTTATTTGATGCCCACGCACCGATAACTACACCGTAAACACCGAGAGATGTTATCGCTAAGATATACAATATGCCGATATTGATGTCCGCAATCTGGAGAGATATCTCAAGTTCTCCTATCGTGATAGCATCTCCGAATGGGACAACAGCGATTGTAAGCATTGCGGGGATCAATAACATAGCAGGGGCAAGCACATAAAGCGGTTTGTCTACATGATTTGGGATGAGGTCTTCTTTAAAGAGGAACTTAATGCCATCTGCGATAGGTTGGAGGAGTCCTTGCGGTCCGACACGATTCGGTCCGAGCCTGTCCTGAATCCATCCGCTTACTCTACGTTCAGACCAAATCATTACCATTACACCGATAACTAACAGATGTGCAATGAAGAGTACTTTTATGATGGGAATCACAATTTGTTCTAATATATTTATTTCCATGAATTCTCCTTCTTGATGACGCCCTTCTTGTTGACGGCAACAATGTAAAACATCATTGAAGTTACGCTAACTTAATCCCTGCGTCTCCAATTTTCTGATGTGTTGCGTCACCGTATCCCTCAACACTTTCTGCTATTGCCAGGGCAATCTCACCTGCAAAGCTATATTCAAACTCTCCACCAAGTTGATTAGCAATTTGCTGGGTTATGAGCCAATCCGATTGTGCTTCTCCTGGTGGGTCAATCGTTTTGCGTATCCGCTGGACCCATCCTGTGGAATTAGTGAAGGTACCATCTTTTTCTGCAAATGTTGTTCCCGGTAGTATTACATCAGCCATTTCAGTAACAGCTGATGGCAGTATATCTTGTACGATGAGGAAATCCACCTTACTCAGTGCCTCTTTTTCTGCTTCGTCAAGTGCTCGTTCAGGTACACCACTCACGAGATATACGACTTTTGCACCAGCAACTTTTTCCCAGAGTGTCTCACCTTCCAATACCACATTGCCGTTTGCGGAACCGAGTATTGTTCGCGCGCCTGCGGTATTAGGGTTCTTATCTGCTTCAATGGTGAATTGCGGGAATTTGTGCTCTTCACCCAGTTGTTGTCCAAACAGTCCTAACTGCGTCGTTTTTAGAACATCATGGGCAAACTGCTGTAGTACAAAGTTATCCTCATTCGTTGCTTGTGCAGAACCGATGACAACGATATCATTAGATTCTACTTCAGAGATTTTCTCGGTAATAAGTGATAGTGCGTCTGCCCACTGCGTTGTAACAAGCTCATCCTCAACGCGTTTTTGCGGAAGTTGGAGACGGTCATCATTATTGACATAATGGTATCCGAGTCGTCCATCATCACACATCCAGTGTTGGTTAATATCTTCATGGAATCTCGGTTTTATGCGATAGAGACCATCTTCCTTATATTCTACAGTAACATTACAACCGACACTGCAGCCCGAACAGATACTGTTTTCCTTTTTCAGAAACCAGGGACGAGATTTGAAAAGGAAATCCTTACTAATCAACGCACCGACGGGACATATATCAACGACGTTCCCGGCGAGTTTGTTATCAAGGAGTTGTATAGGCGTGCCGGCATGGTTCCGTGGAATGTCAATTTCATCGTGAGAACCACGATTTATCAGTCCAAGTTCACCTGTACCTGACACCTCATCACAAAATCGTATACAACGTGTGCAGACGATACAACGCGTCGTATAGAGCAGAACATCTGGACCTAAGTCTTTTTTTGGTGGAACGTTTTTGACTTCCACATAACGGCTTTTATCGTGTCCGTGCCGGTAACTGAAGTCTTGTAGATCACACTCACCTGCTTGGTCGCAGACAGGACAATCAAGCGGATGATGTACCAAGAGAAACTCAAGGATGTCTTCTCGCGCTTTTATGACACGGGGACTATCTGTCCGAACGATGACGTCATATTTACCATCTATTTTTCTCTCTGGCGGTGCGGATCGGACAGTCGTTGTGCAGCCTGTCGCTAATTGTCTTTCTGGCATCTCTGAACTTCTCAGGTAAAGGTCAATGAGACACATTCTGCAATTAGCAGGACGACTTAACCCAGGGTGGTAGCAATAGTGAGGAACTTCAATGCCGTGTTGCCTTGCAGCCTCAACTATATTCGTTCCATCTTCAACCTCTATTTCAAGGTCATTTAGTTTAATAAATGCCATATATATTACTCCAGTTCAGAGAATTCTTTCGGTATAAATCGTTGCTGGTAAGCGTAATTTTCTTCTGGTGGTACTGTCGCCTCCGCAACAGGCAGTGTGACCAGTTTACCTTCTCGGATAGCGGCTTCAAATTCAGGTCTAAACTTCCGCATATAACTGACTGCGGGCCAAGAAACAGCGATACCAAACACGCAGATCGTGTTCCATGTCATTGTATCCACGTTTGCAATGTTGTTTGCAACATCTTCCAGTAGATCAAGGTCTTCGTAGATTTCCTCAGTTTCACCTGTATCCCCCCATCTACCACTTTCGGTAACACCGAATTTCGGTCGTGTGATAGTGGTTTTTCTACCTTCGCCATCTACAATTCTTTGAACAATATCTCTTACCCACGGTGTACCCCATCGGCAAGGTGTACATTGTCCACACGATTCATGCGCGTAGAACTTCATGATATTGAGTAAGCAGTCGACGATGTTGCGTGTCTCATTCATAACGATAATGCCGCCCGATCCGAGCATTGATTTTGCAAGTGTGAGCGATGTAAAATCGAGTCGTGTATCCAACTCGTAATGCGTCAGGATCGGTGCGGAACTACCGCCAGGGATAACTGCTTTAACCTCTTCACCACGTAAACCACCTGCCACTTCAATAAGTTCAGTACATGTCAATCCGAGTTCCAATTCATAAACACCCGGTTCGTTAACATCTCCGCTGATACAGTAAAGTTTTGTGCCTGTGTTCGGATCAGGTGTCGGAGGATCACTTCGTGTATCAGCATACGTCGGTCCCATCTCTGTATACCATTCCACGCCATTCCCTACGATGAAAGGTAGGTTACACAGCGTCTCCACATTTTGCACGACAGTAGGTTTCATAAACACCCCTTCAACAGCGGGGAAAGGAGGTTTGTTTCGGGGTTGTCCGCGTTTTCCTTCAAGCGATTCAATCAGACCTGTCTCTTCACCGCAGATATAAGCACCTGCTCCTGGATGTGTATAGATATTGACGTTCAGACCTGTGTCGCGAATGTTTTCTCCAAGGTAACCCTGTTCATAAGCCTCTTTGATGGCAGCATCTAACATCTTTTTACCGAGTGTGAATTCACCACGAATATAGACATAAGTGGTCTCAATTCCCATTGCATAGCAGCAGATGAGGATACCTTCAATTAGCAGATGCGGATTTTTCTCCAACACATACCGATTGCTGAATGTGCCAGGTTCACTCTCGTCAGCGTTGCAGCAGAGATAACGCGGTTCAATATCTTTTGGGACAAAGCTCCATTTAGCACCAGTAGAAAAACCTGCCCCGCCTCTACCTTTCAAGCCAGAATCCTTCACCATTTGAGCGATGTCGTCCGGTTGATATTCGGCAAGTGCTTTTTCAAAGCGGGTGTAACCGTCGTATTGTCGATAGACATCATAAGTGTTTATATTTGGAACATTTAGATGCTCGTAGAGAATCCGTTTTTCTTGAACCATATTTTCCCTCTACATATTGTTTCTTATTTTATCCTATAGGTTGGGTTGAACGAAATGAACCCAACAATTTGTCGTTGATAACCTATTCTTACGACAGAAATGTAAGCGTTCCTTTGATCCACTCTATAGCTCTTTTAAGGATAGTAATGTTATCATCAAAATTGCCAAGTCCAGTGTTGCATCTGTTGCAAATGTAACCCCTAATTTTCCCTGTTTTATGGTCATGATCTAAATTTACATCTCTGGTTGTCTGAATGGTTATAGTTCTTTCACAAACTTTACAATAAAACTCCTCACCTATTTGGGGTTTAGGGTGCTTAGTCTCATATTCCCGTCTGACTTTTGCCGGTATTGCTTTCTTATACGCGCGACATTCTTTACATTCACTCCGCCAAACACTTGGTCGGTTTCGTTCAAACGCGTCTATTGGCAAAAGTCTTCGGCATTTCTTACAAATGCGGGGTTTTGCTTCTTGAGCCACCCTAAGCCTCCAACAATTTTAGTTGCTCGGCGGCCGTACGGTTCCTTTTCAGTCTTTCTTTAGCAATTTCACAGTAATTTGCATTTATTTCACTGCCAATATAATTTCTATTGTTCAATTCAGCCATTAATGCGACAGTACCACTTCCAAGAAATGGATCGTATACCAAATCTCCTATGTTGCTCCAAGAAAGTATGTGATCTTGCGCCAATTGCTCCGGGAATATAGCAGGATGTTTGTGTGCGATTTTATCCGATGCGGAATGTCCATTTCCGATCATATATTCCCAGACATTCGTTCTTCTGCCATAATCACCATAACCTTCTCGGTTTAACTTCAATAAAGACCCATCAGGTAAGCGTTTTGTGCCGGTATCTCCCTTTCGTGATTCTTTGTTTTTCCTGTCTTTAATCAGGTTAATTGTTTTAGGTTGCCCTTTGCTAAACACGAACATATACTCAAATGATTGCCAATAAGTTTTGTTATTACCAACTGCTCCTCTTGGCGGTTTCAAGTATATCATTGTATCAAATAGGTTAAACCCGATCTCTTTAAAATAAAGTGCCTGTCGAAATGAAGTTCCTGTCTCATTTCCCTTTATCGTCTGATCACCAATGACCCATACAACTATGCCACCCACCTTAACAACTCGGTGCAGATCCATAGCAATTTGTTCAAACTCTTCAAGTCTATATCCTTCATATTCTCGCATTTCGTCATAGGGAGGTGAAGTTACAACAAGGTCAACGAACTCATCATCCATCATTTTCATGGAGTCAATACAGTTTTCATTTCTTATATCGTTCAATTTCATCTTACAACTCCTTTGAACACCATCCTTAAGAACTTCCGATAGATGTAGTTGTTCTATATATAGACTCACGCGAATTGAACAGAGAAGGATATATTTTGCTGAATGTCATTATCTCGTTATTGAATTTTAATATTGAAAAAGTAATTCCATATTTGTATTTCTTCAAATTGTATCAATATTGTTAAGGCTGCACTTTCTTACGCAAATTTAACTTGGAAGTTGCTCTAATATTTCATCAACTTTTTCAGGTGTCAAATTCTTATATAAATCGTCATTTACCATGATTACGGGTGCGACATCACACGATGCAAGACATTCTACTTTCATCAAGGTAAACTTACCATCATCAGTTGTTCCCTTTGCCAAATTCGTCTCCGAAGCCACGTCAGTACCGAGTTTTGTCTTGAGATATTCTAAAACCACCTTGCAGTCGCGTAGCGCACAAGGTAATGTATGACAGATGCGGATAACATACTTACCAACCGGTTCCTCAAAGAACATCGGATAGAAGGTTACCACGTCTTTTACCTTCATGACCGTGACCTCTAACAGTTCCGCAACATATTTCATCACAGCAGGGGTAATATAACCCTCTTGCCGTTGTGCAAGGTGAAGTGTTGGCAGCATCGCTGCTTCTTTTATGGGGTACCGACCAATCAATTCATCAAATTGGCTTCTGTTTTCTTCGTTGAACTGAAATGGTGTTTCTATTTGTATTATTTCATCTGACATCTATGTTTTCCTTTTATTCGCTATCGGTAGTCAGCAATCAGCAATCAACAAGAGTTTTAACATCTACGGATAAACATCCCTCAATTGTTTCATAAATGTTTTCAAGCAATTCTTCAAAGGTGTCACCTTGTGTAGCACAACCGGCGATTGTTAGCCTGCTTCTACAAATGCGTCCTGTACTTTGCGAGGTAATTCAACAAAAATGAAATAAGATTCAGGATATAAGTAATCTTCCTCAGATTCATCAATGACCCGTAAATATCCTTCACTGGCTGCATCTACGTCAGGCAGAATTTGGTAAAATTTTCGCTTCTCTAAGTCTTCACACCCGTTGTTTTCGATGCATAGTGCAAATTTGGTGTTTATTTTCATTTCAATGATTTCAAAGTGGAACTGATTCGAATAATTAAAATCTCCCCCCAAACTGGATTCGGTTTTTCTCAGGGTCTCTGATATCAAAAACCCCGTAACCATCCTCATTCTCCAGAGGTCTCAAACGTAACCCTTTTGACTTTAAATGTTGGTGCATTGCACTCACACTTTCGACATGAAGCATTAACTTCTGTCTGCCCTCATTCGGTTTACTTGCGCTATGGAGACACAGTTTACACTCACCTGTATCAAAACGATAAAAACGGTGTTCTGGAAAGGGTTGATCTTCATCAGGCGTTAATCCGATAACATCTCTATAAAACGCGATGACATTCTTCATATCTTTTACGAAAAGCATGACTCCGCCGAGACTGACTTTCATTTCTGACATATCAAATCCTCTCTCATTCTTTACCGTTTGATGATGCGATCCGATTCCCCAATTATGTAAGGGTATTATTACCTATCCAACTCCCCAGCGATCACGTTCAAACTTCCTAACACAGCTACGGTATCTGAAACCATACCACCTTCCAACATGTGCGGCAGTGCTTGGAAATGGAAGAAACTTGGGGGACGAATCCTGATACGATATGCAGTCCCACTGCCATCACTCACAATATAGAATCCTAATTCTCCGTTAGGAGATTCTGTCGCGCAATAATGGTCTCCGAGCGGGGGCTGAACGCCGTGACCATCCATGACAATCTTAAAATGATGGATCAACCCTTCAATATGACCGTAAGCATCCGATTTATCTGGCATCATGATTTTGTTATCATCAAGACTAAACGGGCCATCTGGCAGATTATCCAATGCCTGTTTGATTATGCTACAACTCTGTATCATCTCCTCCATGCGGACTAAGTATCTGTCGTACGCATCGCCATTTGTGCCGACTGGCACCTCAAATTTCATTTCGTTATAAGAGGAATACGGTTCAGCTTTGCGGATGTCGTGTGCCACACCTGTCGCGCGCAGACAGGGACCGGTTAACCCGTAACTGATTGCATCTTCAGAGGAAATTGAACCGACGCCTTTTGTTCTATCCATCCAAATTCGGTTTCGGGTCAACAAAGTATGTGTTTCTTTTAGTGCTTTTGGGAAATTGGTAATAAAATCGCGAGCATCAGTTTCAAATCCGTCATAGAGGTCACGAAAAACGCCGCCGACACGGGTATAACTTGTTGTCAATCGTGCACCTGTCGTCTTTTCAAAGATGCTGTATAGTTTTTCGCGTTCACGGAAACTGTAGAGGAAAACTGAAAATGCGCCTAAATCTAATGCCGCTGTTCCAAGCCACAACAGATGATCCGCCATACGGGAAAGTTCTGCCATCAGAATCCGGATATATTGACACCGCTTCGGCACCTCAATACCGAGTAGTTGTTCCACCGCAAGCACATACCCGAAATTGTTAGAGAGTGGAGAGAGATAATTCATCCGATCTGTAACAACGATGTATTGGTTGTAATCTAAATGCTCTCCAAGTTTTTCGAATCCGGTATGCAAGTATCCAGCATGAGGTGTAGCTTTCAGAATAGTCTCACCGTCCAATTCTAAGACGATCCGAAGCGTTCCGTGCGTCGCAGGATGTTGCGGTCCAAAGTTGAGGACCATCTTTTCACCCGTCGTCCGATCCATTTCCCCTTGCATAGATTACTCCTTGTCTAACATTGACTTACGCCGGTCTACTTTGAGGCGTTGGTATTTGCTACTGCTTTTTTGGAATTGTTTCTGGATAACTCCTAAAATCCAGCATACACCACCTATCCAAACACAGAAAAAAAATGTCAAAATGATTACACTCATAATTCTACTCTCAATATCTTAATTATAAGTATGCTGCAATTATTCAACTAATTCAATCACACCGCACCCAATTCGAGCACCAGCATTCCCGGAGGGTTGAGAAACGAAGTCGTCTGGGCCTGCATGGACGATAATACCTTTTCCAACCACATCTACATTTGAGCCGGTACCAATTTCCCAGAGATCGGTCACGAGTTCAATAGAGCCTGTGCCATCTTCTCCGACCACTATATTTCCAATATCTCCGAGGTGGAATTCACCTTCACCCCATTTCCCGTGTGCAACGTCAGTTGGATTCCAATGTCCGCCTGCTGATGTTCCATCAGGTGCACTGCAATCGCCATTTTCGTGAATGTGAACACCATGCTCGCCAGGGGATACGTTCTCAACTTCAATACGTACCATGACATTCTGTCCTGTCTGTGTGAAAGTTGCCGTGCCTGAGACCGTACTGCCACTTGATGGGTTAATTATCGCACTTGCTTGTTTTGATGGACCTGTTGAAATTCCTTTCTCTATGTATTCACAACCTGCTAACACAATAGTAACAGCAGCACATAGTAGGATTACAGCATTGATGCGGTTTTTGATATAGTTCTTCTTCATTTTCAATCCTCCATAAATTTTAATAATAGGGAAACATAATCCGTCTATTTAGTATCTTGTTAGACATTCTGTTTTTCAAAATTAAAACTTTCGCGCTCACCCCGTCCCCGTAGTGGATAATCCTTTTGGAGTGGGTGTCCTTCAAAATCGTCGGGCATTAAAATTCGCCGTAGGTCAGGGTGTCCTTCAAAGTCTATACCGAACATATCGTAGGTTTCACGTTCAAGCCAGTTTGCCCCTTTCCATAGATCCGTCACCGATTGGATTTTCAGTTCTTTTTCATGCACCGGCACTTTGACCCGAATACGCGAGGTTTCCTCTTCAAAAGTGTAAAGTTGATAGATGACCATAAATCGGGCATAGTCATACTTCATCAACTCTGATTCTAAATTAGAATTGTCAACCGCCGTGACATCTACAAGGAAAGAATAGGCGAGTTCTGTTTTTAGGTATTCTAAGAGTAAGTAACTCTTTTCTTTATTTACGACAACAACGACCCCGTTCTGTGATTCTGCTTCTTCTAAGAGTGCATCACCGAACTTTTCTCGTAACTGTTCAAGAACGCGTGGTATCGTTTCTTCCGTAATCTCTTTTTCTTCTTCATTCATTTATGCAACCTCAGCCCCTTTAGGTAACTCACCTTTATGTATCTGACGTTGCACTTGCATCACAGCATCAATCAGATCTTCGGGTCTTGGGGGACAACCAGGGATATAAACATCAACGGGTAAAAATTGGTCAACACCTTGTATTAAGGTATACGTATCGAAAACGCCTCCACAGGATGCACATGCTCCCATTGAGATAACCCATTTTGGTTCGGGCATCTGGTCGTAAATCCGTTTGAGAACAGGCATCATTTTGATTGAGATTCGACCTGAGACGATAAGTAGATCAGATTGACGCGGTGAGAATCGAATTGCCTCGGATCCGAAACGGGAAAGGTCAAATTTGGACGCCAAAGTTGCCATCATTTCAATTGCGCAGCAAGCGGTTCCGAACGGCATTGGCCACAGTGAATTCTTGCGTCCCCAATTCACGACTTTGTCAATAGTGGTTGTGACGAAATTACCTTCGCTTTGGTCAGCTCTATGTCCACTTTCAATATTCGGATTGGCTAATCCCATGTTAAGCCTCCTTTTTTCCAAGCATAAATGTAACCCAGAAGGAGAATACCGATAAACACCAGCATCTCAACTAAAATAAACATACCATTTTCGGCTGAAAATCTTTTAAAGATCACCGCCCACGGATACAGAAAAACAACCTCAATATCAAAGATGATAAAAAGCATCGCTATAAGGTCGAACCGGATAGTGAACCTTTGTCTTGCATCACCGACAGGTTGCACACCAGATTCGTAGACAGAGAGTTTGACTTTTGTGGGTTTTTTGGGTCCGAGAAGATGAGTCAAGCCAAGATTAACGCCTGCAAACAGAACTGCAAAGAGTCCTAAGAATACTATCGGAAGATATTCCATTAATAATTACTCTATTCTATTTTAGCATCCAACGGCAGTTAAAAAATAACTACCTGTAAAATACTTCTGTATTGGTGTAATTCTTACGTTATCAATCATACAATTTGCGTACAAATTCCAAGTAAATTTGGAATCCGTTCTTATAATTTTACATATTCAGAGAAAAGTGTCAAGTATTTTTCACTATAAATAACGATTTTTTTGAAATATAGTTGAAATAAAATGATTTGAAACTATTTAAAGTCGGAAAAGTGTAGTTTTTATGGAGATAAAGTTTCTATCGTCCAGTTTCCATCTTCTATCAAAGTATAACGTATTCTATCATGCAGCCGACTTGGACTTCCCTGCCAAAACTCAAACATGTTTGGCATGAGTCTATATCCTCCCCAATGTGAAGGGCGAGGAATGTGCTTATCAGCATACGTCAACTTTGCTTTCTCAAAGTTCTGTTCAAGATGTTCTCGTCCAGAAATCACAACGGTTTGACGTTCTGTCCGTACTGCAAGTTGACTATCTCTGGGACGACTTGCGAAATACGCATCCGATTCGGTATCCGTCATCTTCACAATTGTCCCTGAAATTCGCACCTGTCGATCCAGTTCTCGCCAATAGAAAACTGCAGCAGCGTGTGGATTCGCAGCGAATTCCCTTCCCTTTTGACTATCATAATCGGTATAGAAACAGAATCCTTCTCTGTCAAACCCTCTGAGAACGACCATCCGTGCTGAGGGGATACCGTCAAGGGTTGCGGTGGCAAGTGTCATCGCATCTGGCAGATCAATGTTTGCTGCTATAGCATCATTAAACCACTTTTCAAACTGATCGAAAGGATTATCTGCTGCATCGACTTTTGTCAAGCCACCATGGTGTTGATATTCTCTACGTAGTTTGTCTGTATTCATGTTATTTTTTCCAATAATTCGGAGAGAAGAGAATTAGCACAGTATATATTTCCAACCGTCCCAATAGCATGCAAAACGTTAGGATAAATTTACCTATAGAGGGTATATGAGCATAATTGTCAATAGGTCCTACATCACCAAGCCCTGGACCGATATTTCCCATCGTAGCAATTGTGCACCCTGCAGCGGTAATTAAGTCCAATCCCAGTGTCGCCATGATACATGTAACGATTGCGAAAATGCCGATAAAAAAGAAGAAGAAGCCCAATACATGTGTTAGTACTTCAGGAGGAACTACCCTGTCATTGACACGGACAGGAAGCACAGCATGTGGAAAGATAAGTCTTTTAATTTCTGCGCCGCTCTGTTTAATGAGCAGTAGGAAGCGAAGTTGTTTCATACCACCACCTGTTGACCCGGCACAACCACCATAGAACATGAGCGTTACCAAGATAAATTGCGATAAGGCGGGCCACATCTCAAAGTCAGCAGTGCCATAACCTGTAGTTGTCGTGATAGATAGAACTTGGAATGCTCCATAACGGATTGAATCCCAGACCGAATTGTAGGGGACATCTCCATCTACATTTGTAAATCTAACAATGTTCCAAGAAACGAGAAGGATGCTGATGAGGATCACGACACAATAGAATCTGAATTCCGTATCTTTAAAGTACCCCTTAACTTCACCTCGTAGCGCGCGATAGTGTAGCGCAAAATTAGTTCCCGCAAGAAACATAAAAACAGTGATAACCGTTTCAATATAGACACTGTTGAAATGTGCAATGCTGTCATTTTTAGTGGAGAATCCACCCGTTGCCATCGTGCCAAATGTATGGCAAAGTGCATCAAAAAGTGTCATTTTCCCTGCCCAAAGCAACAATGTCTCTATTAGCGATAGTAGGATATAAACACCCCAAAGTAGTTTGGCGGTTTGTGCGATACGCGGTGTAAGTCTTTCTGTTTGGGGTCCAGGTGCTTCTGCGCGAAATAGCTGCATGCCGCCAACACCGAGCATCGGGAGGATGGCTACTGCAAGTACGACAATACCCATTCCACCAAGCCAATGGCTGAAACTACGCCAAAATAGCATTGCATGTGAAAGACCTTCAATCTCTGTAAGTGTCGTGGCGCCTGTAGTTGAGAAACCGGACATAGATTCAAAATAGCTAAATGAAAATTCCACGAGAGAAGAACGTCCTTCTGCCGCAAATACGCCACCGAGTTGATACGGAATCGAACCGAATAGCGCAACAAACACCCAACCTAATGCCACTATAGCGAAGCCTTCACGAATTCCAAGCTCAGGGTCTGGAGGTTTTATTGTGAAACGTAGAATTAAGCCGGTACACAATGTTATAACGGTGGCGTAAGCAAACGCCAACATATCGGCTTTTGGTTCATCTGTGCTGTAATAGTAGTAGATACCGATGAGCAACGGCAATAGCATCGTGCCTGCAAGACAGATGAGGAGGTTTCCAAGGGTGTGGAAGACGAGTTTTCGACTCATAGGTAGTGGTTATTCGATAAGTGATTTGCTAAACTCTCCGCGCTGCAAACATATCCTCTACAACCGGTATAGCATCGGGCATACTGAAGACGATTACGCGGTCAGCGGGTTGAATAACGGTGTTGCCGTGTGGAACAATATGATTTTCGCGACGGAGTATTGCACCGATAAAGGCATGCTCGGGGAATTTCGCTTTTAATGATCTGAGCTCTTTGTGAACGATTTTCGAATTTACGCCAGCAACGAGTTCTATCACTTCCGCTTCAATTTCATGAAGTGAAGCAACAGAAACTATATTGCCCCGACGGATGAGTCTAAGCAGGTTGCTTACAACGGTCAGGTGTCTGCTAACTGCCCCATCTAAACGGTGGATACGTGCAAGTAACGGAAGATAACGTGGTTGCTGAATTAAACTCAGAACACGTTGTGCGCCGTGTTCCTTAGCGGTCATGCAAGCCATTATATCGTTTTCATCATCACCTGTTACCGATACAAATCCACTAACTTCTTCAATACCCGCTTCTTCCAACAGTTGAAACTGTAGGTAATCGCCGTGTAGAACAGTTGTTCGTCTGAGTGTTTGTGAAGCGAGATCAGCAAGTTTACCGTCCGCTTCAATCAGTTTCACATCTGTTCCATTACTTTCAAGAGAACGGGCAAGCTCAATTCCGATAACACTTGCACCGACAATGATGACACGGTCAAGATGGGGGTTAATTATAATACCGAACAGACGAAAAAACTGTTCTATTGCAATTGTGCTGCCGATGACAAATACGTCCTCACCTTCTTGCAACTTGTCATCTCCTTTAGGGATAATAACATTCTCAGAACCGCGTTTTTTTATTGCAGCGAATCGGATACCTGAAATAACCCCATCCGCGTCTAATTCTGCCAGTGATTTACCTACGAAAGGGTTGTTCGGCTTGATGCGTAAAGCAGCAAGTTGGATTCTACCGTCTTCAAACTCGACGATTTCTCTGGCTTCAGGGATTCTTAAGAGGCGGATAAATTCTTCAACACATAAATGTTCGGGATTAACAAGGAGGTCAATACCAAAATCGTTTGCGGTTAATCCGCTTTCATCTGAAAAGTAATCTGGATTTGATACGCGTGCAATTTTCGTTTCTACTTGGTAACGATTTGCAATTTGGCAGGCAAGCATATTGATCTCATCGCTGTTGGTAACCGCGATGATAAGTTCGGCATCACTAATACCAGCATTTTTCAGCAGCACAGGTGATGCCCCTGAGCCGCACAGCGTTTGTAAATCTAATTGTTCGTTGACTCGTTGACAAGCCTCTTCAGATTCATCAATTAAGACGACATCGTTATTTTCTGCTGTCAACAGTTTAGCAGTGTGAAATCCGACTTCTCCTGCTCCAATGATTATTGCTTTCATATTTTATGACGGTTTAAGTGCTTTTGAACTGAAGAAGCACCTATACAGCAAACCTGTTGTTTCTATTTTAGATACGCATATCAATAGTCTGTCAGCGGGGGACAAGAACATACTAAATTTCTATCTCCGTGCACTTCGTTTATTCGTGCAACGGGGGGCCAAAACTTTGTCTGACGGACCCACGGTTTTGGAAATGCAGCTTTTTCACGCGAATATGGATGCTTCCAATCGGACTTCGTGACTGCTTCTACCGTATGGGGTGCATTCTTCAGAACATTGTCTTCCGTTGAAGCCTCACCATTTTCAATTTCTGCTATCTCTTCACGAATTGAAATCAGTGCAGAACAGAAGCGATCAATTTCAGCTTTAGATTCACTCTCGGTCGGTTCAATCATCATGGTTCCAGGTACGGGCCACGAGACTGTTGGCGCGTGAAATCCGTAATCCATCAATCGCTTAGCAACATCAGTAACGTCTACACCTGCTGTTTTCTTAAAACCACGCAGATCAATAATACATTCATGGGCAACCAATCCATTTTTACCAGTGTAAAGGACAGGGTAATGCGGTGCTAATTGTTTAGCAATGTAATTTGCATTAAGGATAGCAGCTTCTGTAGCAGATTTCAGTCCTTCTACCCCCATCATTGCAATATAAGCCCAAGAGATGGGAAGAATGCCGGGACTGCCCCACGGTGCAGCGGATACCGGTCCAATGCCATCTTTGCCTCCAACTGAAACAATTGGGTGGTTAGGCAAGAAATCTGTCAGGTGAGCCTTCACACCAATCGGTCCCATGCCTGGGCCACCTCCTCCATGCGGGATACAGAAAGTTTTGTGTAAATTGAGATGACAGACATCTGCTCCGAAATCTGCCGGACGACTCAACCCAACAAGCGCATTAAGGTTAGCACCATCCATATATACCTGTCCACCATGTTCATGCACAGTATCACATATCCTGTGAATCTGTTCTTCAAAAACACCGTGTGTGGAGGGATAGGTTATCATTGCAGCCGCCAATGTATCATTGTGGGTCTCAGCCTTTTCTTTCAAATCGTCAAGGTCTATGTTACCTTCTGTGTCACATGCTACGACAACAACTTTCATACCCGCCATAACAGCACTGGCAGGATTTGTTCCGTGTGCAGATGTTGGAATTAAACAGACATCTCGGTCCCCTGCGTTCCGACTCTGATGATATTTCCGAATGACTAGCAATCCAGCGTATTCACCTTGTGAACCCGCATTTGGCTGCAGTGAAACAGCACTAAAACCTGTAATCTCTGCTAACCATGTTTCTAACTGTTCAAATAGCATAAGATAGCCTCGTGCTTGTTCACTCGGCACAAACGGATGTATCTCCCCAAAAGTTTGCCATGTGACAGGCACCATTTCTGCAGTTGCGTTTAGTTTCATCGTACAGGAACCGAGCGGTATCATCGCATTTACAAGTGAGAGGTCCTTGGCTTGTAATCTGTGGATATATCTCAACATCTCCGTCTCGGAATGATAACTGTTGAAAACGGGATGTGTAAGATAAGGGGATGTACGCTGTAATATTGCGGGTATCTCAATAGATTTTGCTGTATGACTCTCATCTCCGTTTTCTGCTCTATTTTCTGCAAAGGGTTGTAGGAGGTTGTCTACATCGACCTGTGTCGTGGTTTCGTCTAATGAGATACCGATGTGCGTTGCATCGATTCTTCGGAGATTAAGTTGTTTCTCTTGAGCAGAAGAAACTATACCTTCCATTTCGTCCGCGTTAACTTGAACACTGAGCGTATCAAAGCACGCCGCATCTCCTGTATTATATCCCAGTTTCTCAATCTCAGAACGTAGCGTGCATGTATGCATGTGTACCTGTTCGGCGATCTGCTTAAGCCCCTTGGGACCGTGATAGATAGCATACATTCCTGCCATAACAGCGAGGAGTACTTGTGCAGTGCAAATATTACTGGTTGCTTTTTCGCGACGTATATGTTGTTCGCGTGTCTGAAGTGCTAATCGGATGGCGGGTTCATCGTTAGCATCATGAGAAACACCCGCAATACGTCCGGGAATGCTACGTTTAAGCTCTTCCTGTGTTGAGAGGAATGCAGCATGCGGTCCACCATATCCGAGCGGGACACCGAACCTCTGTGAGTTGCCAATCACTATGTCTGTCCCGAATTCTCCAGGGGGTTTCAGAAGCAAGAGTGCTAATAGGTCGGTTGCAGTAACAAATAATCCACCTGCAGCATGCACTTGTTCAGCAAAACGGTGATAATCGTAGATAGTGCCATCTGTAGCGGGATATTGCACGATTGCACCTAAGATCGGCGTGTCAAAATTGATGTTACGATGATCACCTATCTGCAATTCTATACCTAAAGGTTCAGCACGGGTTTTTAGAACTGCGATTGTTTGTGGATGACATGTTTCGGATACGAAGAACTTACGACTTATCTCCTGTGGGACATTCGCATAACACATTGACATCGCTTCAGCGGCTGCTGTTGCTTCATCCAGCAGGGAAGCGTTAGCAACTGGGAGTCCGGTTAGATCAATAACCATCGTCTGAAAGTTTAGCAACGCCTCTAATCGTCCCTGTGAAATTTCTGCTTGATAAGGTGTGTATTGCGTATACCAACCCGGATTTTCCAGTATGTTCCTTTGGATGACAGGTGGAACATAGCAGTTATAATATCCCATTCCGATATAGGAACGGTAGACCTGATTATGAGAGGCGAGCTGCTTTAATGCGTCAAGGACTTCGTGTTCTGAAAACACTTGAGCGTATTTGTTTTTTTCTCCAATGTCCAAACTCAGCGGCGATGATAGTCTTATATCTGATGGCACAACATCAGCAATGAAAGATTCCATTGATGCATAACCGAGTGTCCACAACATCTGATTAATTTCTTCTGGACGAGGACCTATGTGTCTATCAGCGAAAGTAGTCGTACTGTTTTCTTGGTCAAGCATCTTCTACCTCAATATGTGCCTGATAACCGTCGGCATCAAGAAGTGTGTCAAGTTCACTCGGATCGGTCATCTTGATTTTCAAGAACCACCCATCATCGTAAGGTGAGTCATTCACCTGTTCAGGAGCATCAAGAAGTGTTTCGTTCACCTCAATTACTTCACCGCTTACGGGTGCGTAAAGGTCAAATGCTGCCTTTACAGATTCTATCACACCGAGTTCCGCTTTATGGGTTAATTGTGTGCCAACATCAGGTAATTCAACGAAGACTATATCCTGAATTTCAGATTGTGCATAGTCTGTGATGCCAACTGTAGCGATGTCGTCTTCGGATTTTACCCATTCATGACTTTCCATGTATCGTAAATTATCTGGGATCATCTAATTTTCCTTGGTTATATCATTCTCCAACCAGTACAACACGGTTGATTTCCAAATCATCGAAAGCTTGTCCATTTTTGTCTGTAATCCGTAGAAAAAATCCCCAACCAAATTCCTCTTCACACACTTTGACGAGGATACTGTTCTTACCTGGTTTAAGTGTCACGGGAAAAACATATCTGTCCATGACTGCTTTATGTGTTTCTGTGTGTGCATATACTTCTTCGCCGTTTAGCCAGACTTTTCCCTGATCGTCGCTATCAAAGCGAAATTGGACTTCCCTTTCATCAGGTGAAATAACGGTCGTCCATGCATAGGCAACTCGCCAATCGACATCTTTCCCAAACCTGATATTGCCATCCAATTTATCATCTGAACATTTCTCCCAACCCACCTTACCATCTATTGTGTCGTATTTCACGGTTGTGTCAAAATGTGTTGCATCTTCAGGAATATATGCAGTATCAAAACCGATTTTACCTATATTATCAAATGGGCCGAGGACTATCCATGAGTCTTCTGCAATTAAACCCGTGTTTTGAATATGTTCACCTGCTTTGTCAAGCATACCTTTATCACGGTAATACTCAGCGATACCAATGTTAGCATCTAAATCCTTTGGGGCAAGTTTAATCACTTCAGTGAAATCTTCATAAGCTGCTTGAGAGTTTTTTAGTTTAAGATTTATTTTACCGCGTGCTGTGTATGCTTCAGCGTTGTTGGGGTCAATTTTCAGGATTTTAGAATAATCGTCTTTTGCGCCTTTATAGTCTTTGATATGGTTCTTTGTGTGTGCCCGGGCATCATACGCAAGGATATTCTCTGGATCAAGTTTTATTGCTTGATTATAGTCATCTATTGCATCATCATGCTCACCGAGTGCATCCTTGACAACTCCGCGACTCATAAAATAAAATGAATCCTCTGGTTTTAGTTGAATTGCTTTATCTAAATGTGTTATCGCTTGATTATAGTCCTTGGCATAGTATTTTTCTTGTGCTAAATTATAATTTTGAACTGACCGGATAACTTCACGTTTATGCCACTGTTGTATAGATTCTGTTTTAGTTTCAGTAAGTATCGCTTTGACCGTGTTTGCGGGAATAGCATAACTATAAGAATCATAAACTGCAGCTGCAATGCCGATGACTTCACCTGCACTGTTTAGAATAGGACCTCCACTATTTCCATGAGAAATATCAGCTTTCATCCGAAACCATTTATTGTTCTTCAGAGTGCCTTGTATAGTTCCCTTGGTTACTTTGTAATTAGTTGGAAATCCTACCGCATATATAGACTCACCGATTTGGACTTTGTCACTATTTCCAAAAGGTAGTGGTGTGCCTTCATCTGCAATTTTTAGGACGACAAGGTCATTCTCTATATCAAAAGCAGTTACCTCTTCAATTCGCCAGACTGTCTGACTGTTCATCAGTTTTGCGGTGTAGAAACCTGGTACTGCAACGACGTGTATATTGGTGACAATCTTATCTCTGTCTACGAAGAAACCTGTTCCCATACCGCCTGTTGAAATGTTACCACCGACTATGCGCACAATAGAATCTTTTACCTCATCGGATATTAAGTCAATTTCCGTTGAAACCTCAGATTTTTCGGGAGTTTCCTGTGCATAAGAATGCGAGAAACATAACCCTAAAATCAATAAACAGAATAAAAGTTTTATATAGTGTCTCATTTTTCCACCTCCGGATCTATCTCTTTTGCCTTATCAAAATCAATTTTCGCTGCATCATGTTGTCCAAGTGCTTCCTTTGCTTTTCCACGATTGTGGTATGCTTTAGCGAATTTCGGGTTAAGTTCAATAGCTTTATCATAGTCAGCAATTGCACCATCGTAGTCCTTAAGGGAAACCCTTGTAAGTCCCCGGTCATTGTAGACGGGAGCTTGTTCAGGTTTGAGTTTTATTGCCTGATTATAGTCTTCTAACGCACCAGTATAGTCACCGAGTTTATGCTTTGCATTACCGCGATCTTTATAAGCGAAGTGAACTTCAAAAGGGTCGTCAGTATTAATAACTTTTATTGCTTGATTGTAATCTTCTATTGCACCAGTATAGTCACCCATGTCAACTTTTGCTCTGCCGCGCATCCTATAAGCGTAGGAGTCGTCGGGTTTCATTTTTATTGCGTGTGTAAAATCGTCTATCGCCTCATCGTGGTTTCCAAGTTTAATCTTTGCAAGGCCGCGGGCGTTTATTATGTAGTAAGTGAATTCAGGTTTGAGTTTGATTGCCTGATTATAGTCTTCTATTGCCCCAGTATACTCACCAAGTTTTTGCTTTGTATCCCCGCGTCTCTTGTAAGCATAAGCATCATCAGTTTTTAGTTTGATTGCCTGATTATAGTCTTCTATTGCCCCAGTATACTCACCAATAATTTCCTTTACATCCGCTCTATTCTGGAAAGCCTGAGCATCGTCAGGTTTTAGTTTTATTACCTGTGTAAAATCTTCTATCGCACCCGCATGATCATCAAGCCTACGCTTTGCCCAGCCACGATTGTTGTATGCATTAGCGTCGTCAGATTTTTGTTTTATCGCCTGTGTATAGTCCTCTATTGCTCCGTTATGGTCGTCAAGTGCCTCCTTCGCAGCAGCACGATTGTTGTATCCGTAGGCATCATTAGGTTTCAGTTTGATTGCGTGTGTAAAATCTTCTATCGCACCCGCATGATCTCCAAGAGCGCGCTTTGCCCAACCGCGATTATTGTATCCGTAGGCATCATCAGGTTTTAGTTTGATTGCATGTGTAAAATCTTCTATCGCACCCGTATGATCTTTAAGATGTCTCTTTGCCCACCCGCGCTCGTTGTATGTATGAACATCATCAGGTTTGAGTTTTATTGCCTGATTATAGTTTTCTATTGCCCCTGCATGATCCCCAACGGATACTTTCATGCGCGCGAGCTCTTTATACAAATTGGCATCGTCAGGTTTGAGTTGGATAACATCAGATTTGAGTTGGACAGCACGTGAATAGTCATCTATTTTACCGGCGTTATCTCCGAGTTTGCCTTTAGCATCTCCGCGTTTCTTGTAGGTGTCAGCATCATCAGGATTAATTTTTATAGCCTGATTATAGTCCTCAATCGCACCCGTATGATCACCAGAGTCGGATTTCGCTTTCGCCCTATCCTTATAGATTCCTGCCTCGTCGGGATTTAGTTTGATGGCTTGGTTATAGTCTTCTATTGCGCTATTCCGATTGCCAAGGCTTGCTTTCGCTTTTGCCCTAAACTTATAAGTATCTGCGTTGTCGGGGTTCAGCTCTATAGATTGGTTGAAATCATCTATTGCACCTTTAGCATCTCCAGCATGATACTTCGCTTTGCCTTGTTCGGTGTACAGATGTGCTTGGACACGTTTTTGTTTCCGCCACTGCGTGAAAGGCTCCGTTGAAGTAGCACCAGCGAGCAATGCCTTGATCGCGTTTACGGAACTATTGCCGGGGTCATGACCATAATGGATTCCGATGATTTCTCCTTTACTGTTTAGTAAGGGACTTCCGCTGTTTCCTGGGTATGCTTCGATTGTCGTTTGAATCCCTCCATCGTTCTGCTGGATACCAGTTACAGTTCCCGCCGCGCCCTTGTATTCTCCATAGGGGTAACCCACGAGAAAAACAGAATCACCGATCTGCAACATGTCGCTGTTACCTAAAGGCAGCGGTGTGCCTTCACTCGCAGCTGTTAGGATGGCGATGTCGCGTTTGATATCAAAGGCAGTGACACCTTTTATAAGCCAAATTGTTTTCTTGTCCCAACTTTTGGCGAAAACGGGTCCGCGCTTAAAGTGAAGAGCAACGTGAAAATTCGTTGCAATCTTGTCCTTCGTTATGAAGAACCCGCTACCGCCTCCACCGATACGGACTATAGAAGCTTTTCCTTTTTCGGATATTAAGTCAGTTTCTGTTGGCTTTTCGGTATTTTCGGCAGTTTCCTGTGCATAAGAAAGGGAAATAAATAACGCCAAAACCAAAAAGCATAATGAAAATTTTATGTAATGTCTCATTCTCCTACCTCCGGGTCTATCTCTTTTGCCTTATCAAAATCAATTTTTGCTGCATCATGTTGACCGAGTGCTTCCTTTGCTTTTCCACGATAGTGGTATCCCTCTGCATACTCAGGAAAGAGTTCAATCGCCTTATTATAATCAGTGATCGCGCCACTGTAGTCTTTAAGGTCAGCCTTTGCAAGTCCTCGGTCAATGTAGCCATAAGCATTTTCAGGTGTTAGTCTGATAGCCATATTATAATCTTCAAAAGCACCATCATAGTCATTAGATTTTCGCTTTACATTGCCACGATTTATATATGCAGCGTAAGTACCAGGTCTATCATCAAGGCTAACCGTTATCGCTTGCGTATAATCCTCAATTGCCCCTGCATAGTCCTCAAGGTCTACCTTTATTTGTCCGCGAAGACTGTAGGCATAAGATACGTCAGGTTCCAGTTCTATGGCAAGGTTACAGTCATCAATCGCGCCTGCATAGTCTTTAGTTTTATGTTTTAATTTTGCACGATCGTAGTATGCCCACCAAGTCACATTAGGATTGGACTTAATTGCTTGCGTAAAATCCTCTATAGCACCAGCATAGTCCCCCATCCGTTTCTTTGCTAGTCCGCGGATGTTATATCCGGAGGGATCATTAGGTTTGAGTTTAATTGCTTCTGTAAAATATTCAATTGCCCCTTCAAGATCTCCATCAGAAAACTTTTGCATTCCTCGACTATGATAGACATAAGCACGAACCACATTTCGCTTGCGCCATTCTGCCAAAGGTTCTGTAGAAGTAGAACTTTCCAGTAACGCTTTTATAGCGTTTGAAGGTCTGGCATCGTAATAATGCCCGACGTGGATTCCAATGACTTCACCTTTGCTGTTTATCATCGGACTACCGCTGTTCCCTGGATATGCTTCAAGTGTTGTTTTAAGACATTTATCTCTACTGCGTATATCTTTTATAATTCCATCTACCACCTTGTATTCTCTTGAATAAGGAAAACCAGCGAGATAGACAGTCTCACCAAGCTTAAGTGTATCAACGTCCACTAAAGTTAGGGGTTTTCCTTCCCCTTTTACTTTCAAGATAGCCATGTCACTCTTTGCATCATAAGCCCAAACGCCTTCAATTCGCCAGATCGTTTCTCTATGGCCTAATTTAGCGAAAATAGGACCGGCTGTAGGACCTGCAGCAACGTGAAAATTAGTTGCAATTTTATCAGGTGTTACAAAAAATCCTGTCCCACCACCTAAATACACATTCGACGCTATCAGTCTTGTCCCGACTAAACGCACCGTAGACTCTTTTGCCTTGTCTATTCCTATTGACGTTTCATCTTTGTCAGAAGGTTTCTGTGCATAAGAGAATGAAAGAAACAACCCCAATATAAGGAAACATACTAAGTATCTTGTGAAACGTCTCATTTTATCACCTCAACGGGTTACGGCACACGGAGTGTGCCTACTACTTTTAAGCGTTCATGCTAAATAAAAGGCACTTTGACGATTGTTGCAGGATGTTTTTTACCCCGTATCTCAATTGCAATACTTTTGCCTACAATCGGTGAGATTGAAGCAAAACCGATATTACATTTCAGACTCGGTGACGGAGCCCCGCTGGTCACTTTGCCGATATGATCACCGTTTTGAAAAACATCATTTCCACACCGTGCAACAGCACGATCCAACATTTGAAATCCTACTAACTTTTTGTTTAAATCACCCTTTTCTTTTTGTACAAGTAGCGCGTCCCTACCGATGAAATCTCCTTGATCTAACTTTACAAATCGACTTAAACCCGCTTCAAACGGTGTTGTATCATCATCCATATCCATTCCGTAGAGTCTCAGTCCTGCCTCAAGCCGTAAAGTGTCGCGCGCACCGAGTCCGCCCGGTAGTCCTCCAGCTTCAATAACAGCAGGATAGAGTACATTCCACAAATCCTCCGCGCTATCTGCCTTAACATATAACTCAAAACCGATCTCACCCGTATATCCGGTTCGCGAAATTGCAGCGGGTATTCCAGCAACTTCATCAACGACAAACCGAAAAAACGAAATATCAGCTGCATCCAATTCGGAAACGAAAGGATTTAGTATATCTATAGATTTTGGACCTTGCAGCGCAATAAGGGTTGTATTCTCACTGTCATCAATTACATCTGCCCCAAGACTATTGTGTTTTTTTATCCATGTAAAGTCTTTCTCAATGTTAGCAGCATTCACAACCAGCGTAAAATCATCGCCGTCGTGTCTATAAATGACGATGTCATCCACTATACCGCCATTTTCATTACAAAGAAGCGTGTATTGCACCTGTCCATCAGATAAACGGTTGACATCGTTTGTCGTGAGTTTCTGGACTAATTCCTTTGCCCCATTCCCCTTAACGTCAATCTCTCCCATGTGCGACAAGTCAAAAAGTCCTGCAGATTCACGAACTGCAAGATGTTCCTTTACTATACTTGAATATTGTAACGGCATTTCCCACCCACCGAATTCCGTGAACTTGGCGTTTAGGGATTTGTGGACTTCATAAAGCGGGGTTCTATTCATCTGTTGTCTTCACTATTCTTTCTAATTAATTGGGTATTGGTATGATTTTCATATCTATGATACACTATCAGAGAGGGAAATGTCAATCAAAACGATGGAAGGAGGGAAGGGGGCATCTCCGAACTCAAGGGTAAGCAGCGTGAAATTGCAGGAGCTGCGAAGTAGAATCCTCACAGAACAAGTTTAATAGGTTTAGTATTTTCTCTTTAATGATGACCAAGTCGTTGCTAATTTAGCATCCGGTTGAACTGCATGCGGTTCGACGCCTTCAACATCCTGAACATGTTCACCTTCGTATAGACGGATATGGTCAAGCCAAACATCGGTTTTATCGGTTCCCATGATAATACCTGCCCGTGAATTTACGTCATCTACAGGCATCGTAAACGTAAGAATAAATTCACTCCAGATTTCAGTTACGTTCATAACCAATGAAGAGTAGACAGTCCAGGGTGCCCCTTGATGCATAATTCGCATTGTAGTCTTTCTTGGGTTTTCTGCCTTTGCCCACACACTATAGGTATAGGTTGTATTTTTTTTCAAAGTAAACGGTTGTTGATAGAATTGTATATTTCCTACGGCGTTGCCCTCTTTAGTGATACTGATATAAGCAGCATTATCACCCACCACAGGTTCTGCTTTCCTACCTTCAGTCAGGAAGACTGCACTTGCGCTTTCATGGGTCCAGTGATGCCATTTATCAAGTTGAAGGTCAAAATCACCGTTTTTGAGGATATTCTCTGGCAATTGTTGTGAATATGCTAAGGTTGAAATTCCAAATATTATAAGTGAAAATCCAACAGTGTAAAGTTGTTTCATTGTGATCTGCCTTTGACTGTGTAGTAGATAGTCCATTCTAATTGTTCGGGTAAAGTTCTCGATTCGGAGATCGCTCCTACCGATGGACTGCTTTTGGTAGGAGGGAACTCCGATTCCCGACTATTACTTATACCCACAAGTTCATTCTGGACTATCCAGTAGTCTGTGCATTGCTGAAGTTTAATATCTATACCCATGGGGACTATTCCTTTCTAAAAGTATAATAAGTTTTTAGCAAGTTTTCAACCTTTTTCCATCCAAACAGTATGAAAACTACCATTTATACCCACTTTATGCTGAATTATTTTCACCATCGTACTACCAGAACCCAAGTTGCTACCTATAGGATTTTAGATTGACAGTCACCGTAATTTAGCGAAGTTAGGAAACCTCGCCAGCAGGTGGCACACTCACCGCATAGCGTCAACTGTCAGTTTGCGCCCTCACAGGCACAATCTAACAGAATGTGCTACATTAGGTGGCAACTTGGGTTACCATATCATTTATCTATCTCCTTTAAATCCCATAAGAGCGTTGTACCATCTGTTCCTGAAGTGATTAGTGTTTTTCCATCCTCCTCAAAACTGATCCATCGGACAGGATTGTATGCTGTGAAAGTTGTCTTGAGTTTTCCAGTGCTTAGATCCCATAAAAGAACCTTGGCATTTTCTCCGCCGCTTGCAAACGTTTGTCCGTCTGGCGAGAAGGCTATTGGCGAAGCTGGGTCATATTCCTTAAGTGTTGTAATAAGTTCTCCAGTTTTCAAATCCCAGAAACGCATTGTCCCGTCAGCACTCCCACTGACAAGTGTTTTCCCATTTGATGTAAACAGTGTGCGTGTGATGTTCCCTCTATGTTTTTTGAGAATAAACTTTTGTTGTCCAGTTTGTGTATTCCAAATCCAAATTCTATTATCACCTTTATCCTCATACATTGCTTTTGCATAACCGACCAAGGCACTTCCATCTGGCGTAAATCGAAGTGAAAAACTTAATCTTTCTGGACTAATATAAGATGCTTTGCGTCTTCCTGTTTTTGCATCCCATAAAATAGCATTGTTATACGAAATACTGACGATATTATTTCCATCAGGTGAGAATAGCACCGAATGGACTTCCCATGGATGTCCCATCAGTAAGAATTGTGGATGTCCCGTATCCGTATTCCATAACTGAACCATTTTTGGATCTTTTGCAGGAGTAGCAAGTAATTCACTATCAGGTGAAAAAACGTGTGTGAAGTTTTGATATCTGGCATCTCTGGTGTAAGCAGCTTTCTGTTTACCAGTTTTTGTATCCCATAGGTAAATTGTTTTGTCTGCAGCAGTGGAAAGAAATTGTCCATTGGGAGAAAACTTAATAGATGAAATAGTTTTTAAATGCCCAGAGAGGGTGGCTATGTGGGAGTCTGTTTCAATATCCCACAACACCACAGATTTGTTATCTTTAATTGCCAACGTTTTCCTGTCTGGAGAGTATGTTAACATTTCGATAGATCGTGAAAAAGGAGAATAAAGAAGTGATAAAGAAGGATTTAAACCTCTCAGAAAAGGTTTTTGATGTCCAGTTTCCACATCCAGCAATGTGTATGTTTCATCATCATTCTCATAGATCTCCTTTTTACCATCAGGGAAAACGCTTATAGGTTTAGATTTAACGCGTTGCTTTGTAAAGTCTATTTTCAATTCACCTGTGTTGGTGTTCCAAATATGAATGGCGTTATTTGTGTTAATACTTGCTAATGTTTCATTATCCGGTGAAAAAGCTAACCTACGAACAAGGTCGGGTGTTTCTATTGTCCGTAAGTGCTTCCCTGTTTTAGCATCCCACAACCGAATTGAAGAATCAGAACTCCAATGGGTGTATGTTGCCCCACTTGCGATTGTTTTACCATCTGAAGAAAAAACAACGGTTGTAACCCAACCACTATGTCCCGTAAGTGTCACTTTATGGTGTGTGGTTTTCGTGTTCCACAACCGAATAGTCGTGTCTCTACTACCACTTGCGAGGGTTTCACTATCGGGTGAAAATGCTAATGTAAGTACAGATCCAGGTTCCGTTATGTCGCTGGGAGCCAATCTGTGTCCAACAAGAGAAGCGATCTGTTTTTTCTTTTCTGTAGAAAGAAGCTTGACGGTTCCGTCAAAATCCCCGGCTGCAATTATATCACTATCCGGTGAATACGCTAATGAATGGATAGCGTTAAACTTCCCTTTGATGTCTGTTATATGTCTGTGTGTGTTGATATTCCACAGACGGACAAATTTTTCGTCAGCAGCGACACTTGCTAACTTTCGGCTATCTCCTGATATGGCGATGTGTGTCACCCCATTCTGATGTCCTGTCAGCACAGCAATGTTTTTTGTGGTCTGAGGGTCCCAAAGCCTAATCGTCCCGTCACTGCTACCACTTGCTAATATCTTGCCATCAGCGGAGTATGCCACTGACTGCACCCTATCTGTATGTCCGGTGAGAAGTGATAATGGTTCGTAGGTATCTGTATCGTAAAGCCAGACACCGATAGACGCAGCCACTGCAAGTTGCCTTCCATCAGGAGAATATGCGATATGGTTGAATATTCCGTTTCCGATGCGTTTGATTGCGTTTTCAGGCAACCCAATTTGTGTCTCGTTCTGACCGAAACTGTTTAATAACAGAAGCGATACCAATAACCATGAAAGCATTAAAAAGCAAAAATGTTTCACCCAGTTCCTCCTCTCTTGGTAGGTTAGGTTGAGACACGAAACCCAACAAGATATGCTTTTACCGGCTGTAAATGTTGGGTTACGTAAGCTCTACCCCCACCTACTTATTATACTTAATAAGATCCCAAAATAAGATTGTGCCGTCCCCATGTCCACTCGCTAATGTTATACCATCTCGTGAAATAGAAAATGGCTCTATTCCATCTCATCATGTCCTGTGATGGTCGTTTTGAGTCGTCCTGTTTGGACATCCCAGACTCTGATTTCATTGCGATTGTGGACAGCGAATGTGTTCCCATCGTCCGAGAAAATGGTTGAAAAAATATACTGTGTTTGCCAACTGGAATATGCTTTTGACTGCGCTTTTTTTACGTCCCAAAACCTGATTTGCCGGAACCTGTAATCCGCCCTGCTTTGATTGAGACTAACAAGTGTGTCTCCCTTAGGTGAGAACAGAATACTGCTTACATACCCCATCTGGCCTGTTAGCGTCTTCTGCGGTTTTCTTGTGTTCAGATCCCACAGTTGTATTTCGTTTTCCTTCCCTCCACTTGCGAGTGTTTTTCCATCGGGGGACAATGCGACGGTACTAAACCAAGTTCTCCCCTTGAGGGTGAGATCCGTGATACGTTTTCCTGTTTTTGTATCCCTTAACCGAATTCCTTGTTTTATATCCCAACTGACAAGGGTGCTTGCATCAGGTGATAACGCACAAGATATAACTCTACCAAATCGATTGTGTCTTTCAAGATTATCGGGTAGTTCCTCTGTGAATGTAGCGAGTCGTTCACCTATTTTCGCGTCCCACAGTAGGTTTTTTTGCCAACCACTACTCGCCAACATGCTCCCATCCTGCGCGAATGTTATAGAATAAACACCGCCAGTATGTCCACCAAGCGTTGCTTTGAGTTGTCGTGTCTTTAAATCCCACAACCTTATTGTATCGTCCCGACTACCGCTTGCAAGAGTCTCACCATCAGGCAAAAACTTTAGTAAAGTGATTCCGCCGACATGCCCGGTAAGTGTGGCTTTGTTTTTTCCTGTTAATGTATCCCACAATCGTATAGTCGTGTCCACGCTCCCGCTCACAAGTGTTTTTCCATCTGTAGAGAATGCTACGCAAGTAACCGCAGCTGTATGTCCTTTTAGGAGAGCGAGTTCTTTAGATGTGTCAGTATCATAGAGCCATACGCCAATAGTCGTTGCTGCAGCGAGTCTGGTTCCGTCAGATGAAAGTGCTATACCATTACCCCATGCTATATTACCTTTGCTAAGACGTGCTTTTGCACCTTCAGGTAAACCCACGGATGTGTAGTCAGAATCAACTTCTTGCGCTTGTGTAAATCCACTTGAAACACAAAGAAGGATGAGAATTGGAATTAAAATTTTCATCAGTTTCCTCACTTTTCTGAAATATCCCACAAAAGAATTGTGCCGTTTCGATGCCTACATGCCAACATCTTGCCATCAGGTGAGAAAGCTACAGAAGAATCTTCCTTGCCATCCCCTGTGAAGGTCGTCCTAAGTTTACCTGTTTGGATATCCCATAACCGAATTGTCGTGTCCTTACTTGCACTTGCCAACGTTTTACCATCAGGAGAGAACGCAATGGAATTTACCTCTTCTGTATGTCCGGAATATGTACTTTTATGTTTTCCGGTATTGATATCCCATAACCAAATGGCATAATCAGGATTTTTGCCACGACGATAGGTAATATAACCAGTGGTACTTGCGAGTGTTTTTCCATCGGAAGAAAACGCAATACGGACGACAGGACCTTCATGTCCTATGAGTGTTGTTCTCTGTTTTCCAGTATGAGGATCCCAGAAGCGGATTGTACTATCCCCTCCTCCACTTGCGAGTGTTTTTCCATCGGGCGAAAACGCAATACAGTTCACCCCATCTGTGTGTCCAGTGAGAGTGTTTTTGAGTTCCCCAGTCAGCATGTTCCATAACCGAATCGTAGTAGGATGCTTCTTGCCTCCAGAAGATTGTTCTGATCCTCCACTTGCCAGTATTTTCCCATCAGGTGAAAAAGTAATACATTGGATTCTATTCAAATGCCCTTTGAGTATTGTACGAAGTGCACCAGTTTCCGTGTATGAAAGAAAAATGTCTTCAACATTTGCACTCGCCAACATCTTACCATCAGGTGAGAGTGTGTCAAACGCGTAATTATAAAAACCGGTGTTAGGTGGCGTCAATGAATGTTGTGGAAGTCCGGTTTTCAGCTCCCAGAATTGCCCGTTACCAGCCAACGTTTTTCCATCTTTTGAGAATGCCAGCGATAATTTTCTATATCCTGAATGACCGGTGATGTTTGCAATGTTTCGGTGCGTATTAACATCATAGAACCGAATAGTCCCATCGAGCCCAGCACATGCGAGACGAAGACCATTTGGAGAAAAGACTAATGATGAAGATCGGATATTACCCGTAGATAGTATTGTTGATTGTTGTTTTTGCAAATCCCATAGCTGAACAACATCATCCTGCGTAGCACTCGCCAACATTCTTGTGGTAGGAGAAAAAGCAGATGCTGGTAGATACTTTCTATTTCCAGAGAGGCTTATTTCGGTGTGATCAAGTGTATTCAAGTTCCAAAATCGAACTGTTTTATACAAGTTTCCAGAGGCAAGTACTGCATCAGAAAAAAACGCTAACCAATTGACTTTATGTGTACCGCCTTTTGAGATGGTTTTTATCAGTTGTGTTGTTTCCATATCCCGAAGTTGAATTGAAGTCTCATTTTCACCGACACTTGCGAGCATTTTTCCATCTGGTGAAATAGCCAACGCAGGGTTCACCTGTCCCGTAAGAGTTGCTTTATGTTCACCCGTTTGTGTATCCCATAATCGTATTTTTTTGTCATAGTTCCAAGTTACGAGTGTTTTCCCATTTGGTGATAGGACAAATGTGACAATGGCAGTAGAATGTCCTGCTTTTATGTATGTTTTTATTCTTCCTGTGTAAGCATTCCAAATCCGAATTCTGTCATCGGCACTACTACTATGTGTTGGACTTATGGTAGCAAGTGTATTCCCATCTTGTGAGAAAGTAATCTTGGTCATTTTTATTGGAGATATATTTTCCCAATCTTCTGTCATCAGCGCAATTTCTTTGTAGGTGTGTGTATCGTATATCCATATCCCGATGGAACTTGCCACAGCAAAATGTTTACCGTTCGGTGAAAATGCAATATCAAATACCTTACCTTTACCAAGACGCATCGTTGCCCCTTCCGGTAGATACCATTGCCGATAATCATCGGTCCACCCGTTTTGGCTAAATGGCAAAAATAAAAAAAGGATTGTGATGAAAACTCTCATTCGTCTGTTTCCTGCATATCCCATAACAGAATTGTTCCGTCACGACTTACGCTGGCAAGTATATCACCATCTGGAGAAAACGTGAGATAGAATATTGTTCCTAAGTGTCCATTCAGAGTTCTTCTGAGTTTACCAGATGGGACATCCCACAATCGGATGGTGTTATCATACCCTCCACTTGCGAGTGTTTTTCCATCTGGAGAAAACGTAACAGTTAAAACGGCTTTGGAATGTCCCGTGAGGATTGATATTTTCTCATGTGTTGATGTATTCCACAACCTGATAATATTGTTATGACTTCCACTTGCCAGTATTTTTCCATCTGGAGAGAAACCGAGGCATCTGATTTCAGAGGTGTGTCCAGTGAGAATTGCTTTGGATTGCGCTGTCTGTGAATCCCATAACCGGATTGTAGTATCGGACTTTCTTGTCGTATCGTTCCAACTACCGCCACTTGCGAGCGTTTTCCCATCGGGTGAAAACGATACAGCTCCAACATGACCGGTGTGCCCTTTAAGCGTTGCACGATACTGTTCGGAACGGATATCCTTGTTCCGGACAGTACGCGCAAAGTTCGCCAGCTGCCTTTGATATCGGAGTGGAGCCCGATCTTGAACAAAACTAATTAAGTGCCTTAGCTGTCTTAAGGTAGACCTTTTAGATGCCGCATTAGCGGTATCTACCTTGACGTCCCATAATTGAATATCGTTTTGCCCCAGACTTGCGAGTATTTTTCCATCAGATGAAAATGCCATTGGTATAATATCTTCTATATCCGTCTTGAGCGTTACTTTGATTTTACCAGTGTTTATATCCCATAAGTGGATTGTGTTGTCCAATCCTGCATTCGCTATTGTTTGTTTATTTGGTGAAATCACAACTCGATAGGGTTGAAACGTGTATCCAGTAAGTTTTTTCTTCAGTTTTCCTGTGTTCGTGTCGTACATGCAAATTGTATTATCAACATTTGCGCAGTACAAGGTTTGTCCATCAGCGGAGAATATTGCTGGTGAGTACCATGAAAATCGGTCGTATTTTTGCTGTGCAAATTTTGTGGTTCTTGGATGCATTTGTCCAGTGAAAACGTTTTTGTGTTCACCTGTTTTTAAATCCCATGAGTGAATATTTGCGTCCCAATCTCTTGCGATTAAGGTTGTTCTGTCTGGTATAAATTCAAGAGAGAAAATATCTGTTTTGTGTTCTGTGAGGGATGCATTGAGTTGCCCAGTATTGATGTCCCACAATCGGATCGTCAGATCACCGCTTGTGCTGACTAATGTGTTAATATCAGGAGAAAATTCAAACAACCGAACACCCTCTTTATGTCCCAGAAGTGTTGCTATATGTTGACCTGTTGTTGTATCCCACAACCAGACTGATGTTCCTGTTCCTTGACCCTCATAATGCCTGCTTGTAGACGCAAGGATTTTGGAATCGGGTGAGAATTTTAGGACACTCACCATTGATTCATGTCCTATGAGAATTGTTCGAAACTGCTGAATTTTGGTATCCCACAAATAAATTTCATTACTGTTTCCAATAGCAAGTGATTCGCCATCTGGAGAAAATTCTAATAGATATACTAAAGTAAAAGAGATTTTCTTATCTCTAACGTGTGCAATCTGTTTACCTGTTTTAACGTCCCACAACCCGATCTCTTCTGAATGATTGACTGCGAGTACGTTACTATCAGGAGAAAGTGCTACGGCATTATTCATAACCTTTAGCGGAAGTGTCGTTCTATTTGTCCATGTTTCAGTATTCCACAACTTAATTGTTCTGTCCCCTTCCCAATTCCCTCCTGTACTGATAAGTGTTTCACCATTTTGCGTAAATGTTAGTTTACTTATTGGACCCGTATGTCCGGCAAACGTTTCTTTACTTGCTCCTGTTTCCGATTTCCATAACCGAATTTTACCATCCGCAGTTCCTGTTGCAAGCGTTCTTCCATCTGGTGAGAACGTTAACGCTGTACAAGGGGGTTTATGTGGTGCCAATAATGTGATTTCTTGATACGTTTCCGAATCGTAAAGCCAAATTCCGATAGTAGTTGCCATAGCGAGTCGAGTCGTCTCTGGAGAAATTGCTACAGGTGCGGTTCTGGTTCCTCTGCCGATGCGCACAATGACTCCTTCAGGCAAACCCCAGCGTGTGTAGTCTATATTCTGATTTTGGGCGTGGCTTAACCCCAAGGCAAAAGAAAAAATAATTAAAATTAGTATTAGTTTTTTCATCACTTACCTCGTTTATCTGCGAGATTCCATAATGTTTCTGCTCAGAATTGGGTCTTATCAATGTTGTACAGAGAGACGCAATGAAGGATAGTTGTTGTTCAAAGAAGCACAATCAAGATGAATGTGCTACGGGTATATCACGATTTTTGTTGCACGGAGAAGTGTAATGAATCATTCAGATATGCTTCAAAATCGCCACGCATAAGTGAATTCCTTTACTACTGTTCTGCAATTGTTTCATCAATAAGAATTGCACCGTTTTGCGATACCTTTTCAAAGGTCACATTTTCTGATGTTAATGCGTCCTGATACGCGAGGTACGCGGACTCCGCATCAGCATTTGTCTCATACCGTAAAACAAATACAATATACGAATTTCGCGAGTTTTTTAGACCGTATTTAGTTCGTGCTAATACACCGACTGAACCATCTCCCATCATTGGTAGGACGTTAGGCAGAGACTTATCCACGTGCTCTAATACCCAATTCGACGTGAACATTCTGTCACTACCATCAATGTACTGCGGTAGGATTTCAAGCATCGGTATTTTTTGTGGCGGGTCTTGGATTTTCTTGGCTACGACTTGCGCTAATTCAACCATCCCTTCACGTATCCCTGGCGCAATCTCATAACCTTCCATCTGAATAAAATACTTGCCTTTCCAGAACCAAAGATTCTTTCCAGAAATAATAGCTTTACATCCCACCCATTCATATTGTGGCAATGGATAACTGTTTAGACTATATATTCCATAAGCGTTTTCAGGTGTCCCCATATCAAATATCTCAAGCAAGATTAATGGGATTGATCCAAATTTCCGACTCTGATATTCTGTTTCAGCTTGTCTTTGAAATCCATATTTGTGATACATTTCAGGATAGATTTCTATAGGAACATACCGATCACGATAGATGTTCTGTGGATTGTACATTGAAGGTTGTCGTGAACGTATCCAGTCTTTCGTTTCACCATCTTCTGGTAATAGTGTTTCGGGGCTGGCAGTGGTTTTGATAGGGAGCGTTTCAAAAGGTGAACCTAAATCAGGATTAGGCTGAACTCCGTCTTTTCTCTCTGCTGTATCTATCTGTTCTTGCGTCTTTTTGTCTTGGGAAATATCAGGTAGGGATTCTGACCGGATGTTCACAGAAACGTTGGCTATTGCACCTTTTGCAATCTTCACAGAAGGTGCTTTCCAAACACCGAAAATATACGCATGCTCTTGGTAAACTGATGTATAATTACCTTGTTCTTGCTGGCATGAAGAGAGCAGCACAATAGCAATACAACAAAGCAGCACAGATTGGATGCGCATTACACATTACCACTGTTCGGCAAGTTGATTGTAAAGGTCCTCAATGAGCTCCTCTACAATCAGATTCTTTGCTTGGTCTAATGTCTCTGGGGGTTCACCCCGATTATCAACAACATAAAAGTCGTGTATCTGTAGGTGATTATCTCTCCGTTCTATGAGATTGCGTCTGACATTGTCAAAAAATTCATACTCAACCTGCAAAATCATCCGCAACAACTCGACGTTACCACTCGGTCCAAAACCGTGTTCTTTTATGTCGTAGTCCTGTATCCGCATAGTTAACCGACAATCGCTCCCATCGTTCCATTTGCGGTTAAAACGTTCAGTTAATTTCTCGTGAATAATTTCATCAAATGGACGTTGCGAGATGTTATCATAGGCAAAATCGGGATCTATTATCTCAATTGGTGGTACGTTAATAGTTTCAATATGCTCAAGATAAGACGAAGTGGATACATAACCACATCCTGTCAACAAACAAAATGGAACTAAGAGACTAAAGCATATCAACAGTAAAGGGATAGCGTTCAGGGAACTATGATGTCTTTTATTTGATTCCATTAACTTGAGAAGAATTGCAAGATCGGTAAAAGAGAATGTTGTGCTATAACGCGCCCGTTTGGTATGCATGTATATCATCTCCTTTTAGTAGAAGCAACGGGGCAGAAAACGGATTTTGAAGTCTACTCGGGTTAATCCTTGGGCGTTCAGGTTGCCGTTCTTTTCCATAACGTAACACACGTATAAATTCAACGATATGCTTTTTAACTGATGGAATAGACAAGACAACAAAAGCGACGATAAGAAAGATGAGGATTAACGCAAGTAGATTCGTCATCCATTTCTGGGAAAGTAGATCCCCCTTCTCTGCTTGAATCTGTCTTCTGACACGGGAGTTACGAGTTCTCATGAGGATCACCTACAGAGGCTACACAAGACCTCACCTAAAACCTACCTTTCGGCAGCCGTGGCGATCTGCGATTTCGGTTGTCGCGAGAATTATCGCGCTGGTCATATCTATTGTTGCGTCTATCTCTATCACGACTATCACGACTATCACGACTATCTCGATTATCTCGATTATCACGTGTATCTCGATTATCACGATACGGACGGTTATCTCTATAATTACCTCGGTTCTGTTCCCGCGGTTCACGGGGAGCTTCGTCTCCCTCTGAACTTGGTGAGGTGTCAAGTTCGGCAAGTGGGACACCGTTAGCAGCAATAAGCGAAAGGTCTATCCTGCCTTGTTCGTCTATCGTGAGGATTTTTACGGTTACCTCGTCCCCTACTTGCATGACATCTTCGGCTCTGCGGACATAACCGTCACCCATCTGGGATATGTGTACAAGTCCATCTTTACCGGGGAGAATTTCAACGAAAGCACCGAAGGACGCTGTCCGAACGACTTTTCCATTATATTCTTTACCAATTTCAGGCATGGCTGTAACTTCACGAATTTTCTCTTCAGCACGTTTCACATCTTCAGCACTTGTTGACGCAATTTCAACCATACCATCATCTTGAATATTGATGGTCGTATTCGTTTCCTCTTGAATACCTTGAACAGTCTTGCCTCTTGGTCCAATAAGGTCTTTGATTTTTTCTGGTGCAATTTGGAGTGTGTAGATACGGGGTGCATACGGTGATAACTCTGCGCGGGGTTCGCTAATGACTGCGTTCATCTGCTCAATAACTGCCAAACGTGCTTCTTTTGCCTGATGAATTGCACGCCGCATCAGTTCAGGGGTAACACCGTCTATTTTGATATCCATCTGAATCGCTGTCACACCTTCAGTTGTACCAGCGACTTTAAAGTCCATATCGCCGAGAAAATCCTCAGTCCCCAGCATATCAGTCAAGATAACTTCTCGGTCTCCTTCTTTAATCAATCCGACACCGATCCCAGCAACAGGTTTCTTTAGCGGAACACCTGCATCCATGAGTGCTAAACTGGCACCACACACGGTTGCCATGGAAGATGAAGCGTTTGATTCCAGTATTTCTACGACAACGCGAATTGTATAGTTGAAATCTTCTCTACTCGGAATAACCGGTTCAAGGGCTTTCTGTGCAAGTGCGCCGTGTCCGATTTCCCTACGTCCGGGTCCCATCATGCGTCTGACTTCACCGGTGCTAAAGGGCGGGAAGTTATAGTGTAAGAAGAAACCTCTACGCACTTCGCCATCAAGACCGCGTTGTACATCCTCATCCCCTGTCGTGCCGAGTGTCGTAACACAGAGTGCTTGCGTCTGTCCGCGTGAGAAAAGTGCAGAACCGTGGGTTCTTGGCAGGAGTGCGACTTCGCCTGAAATTGCGCGTATATCTGTAACACCGCGACCGTCAACCCGTTTCCCTTCACCAAGGATAGCACTACGCATCTCTTCTTTTTCTATATCACTCAGGATTGAACGTGCATCTTGCTCAGCAATCGGGTCATTTTCTTCAGGTCCATCCTCGTGGATTTCAGATAGAATGTCTACTTGAATCTGTTCAAGGTAATCTGCACGTAACTGTTTGTCTGCCATTCCAATTGATTCTTTGATGCGAGCCGTAGCAAGGTCTCTGATGCGTGTGCTAAATGTATCCTCTATTGATTTCGCTTCGTAGGCACGTTTTTCCTGACTACAGACAGCGACGATGCCTTCTTGAAGTTTAATAATCTCCTTAATTTCTTCATGTGCTGTGATAATAGTGTCAATTACTTCATCGTCTGGGATCTCATGTCCACCACCTTCGACTGACATGACAGCATTTGACGTGCCGCTCACAAAAACTTCTATCTCAGAAGTGTGTAATTCCTCATAAGTTGGATTTATTATTAATTTACCATCTTTTTTTCCGACAGTCACTGCTGCAACTGGACCGTTGAACGGAATATCAGAAACAGACAGTGCAGCAGAAGTGCCGATTAAAGCAGGAACATCTGCGGGATGCATACCATCTGATGACAAGACAGTGCATAGAACTTGTACTTCAGCTTTAAATTCTTTCGGAAAAAGTGGACGAATACAGTGGTCAATAAGCCTTGCCACAAGTTGTTCCGATGTTCCAGGACGGGGTTCACGTCTACCGTATACGGTCGGGATACGTCCGCCAGCGTAACCTCTTTCTCTATAATCTACTGTCAGCGGGAAAAAATCTAAATCATGTTCGCGATCATCTGCGACTACTGTCACTAAAACAACTGTTCCACCGTATTGTACCCAAACGGCTCCATCTGCCTGTTTAGCAACTTTCCCCATTTCAATCGAAAGATTTTCACTTCCGAGTTGCATTTCAACTTTCACTCAATTTCCTCCTCATACACAAAATGCTTACGGTGGCATACTTAACTTGTCTGTGAACCGATTGTGTCACGAATTCCGAGTTCATTAATGAGACGATAGTACCGAGGGACATCCTTCTTATAGAGATATCTTAATAAACGGCGCTGTTTTCCCACTAACCTAAAAAGTCCGTATCTTGAATGATGGTCTTTTTTATGCGTCTGAAAATGTTGCGTCAATTCTTGAATACGAGCATTCAATACTGCCACTTGTGCCTCGGGTGAACCGGTGTCTCGATCATGTAACTGGTGTTTTTCAATCAATTCGCGTTTCTTTGATGCATCAATTGCCAATCTATTCACCTCCTTATTTCATAATGTACTCTGTCGTAAACATTATGCATATATCATGATAGAACAAAGCACGACGGATGTAATTATGCCGTGCCTAAATCTCCGTAATTGTTAGATATTCATTTGCTTATGTACGATAATTATATCATATATTATCCAGAATTTCAAGAATATTTATTTGACCTATCATCCAACCTACGCATTCCAATCCAAAACGACACCCGTATACACATCCGGTTCATTTAGCAATCCATCATAGGCACGTTTTATCAGTTCAGGTTTTAAACGGTGCGAAATTAACGGTTCAACATGCAACTGTTCCCGTTCAATCCAGTCAAATATAGTCTGTTGCTTGCTGAATTGCGATGTGTCAATGCCTGTATCAGGATACATCGGGACACACCATTCCAACGCCCCACGCATAGTAATCCAGCGAAGATGTATATCAGAGAGAAGCTCTGTTAGGTTGCCCGTAACAGAAACACGCGGAGATCCGAGGATAACTAGTTGTCCGTAATTAGCAGTTGCCTGTAGTGCCTGCATCACGACACTGCTATGTCCAACCGCATCAACAGTGATATTAGCCAACTGACCCTTGGTAATCTCTTTAATCTGTGCTTGTACTTCATCTGCATTACCACCGATGGTCTCTTTTATACCGCACCTTTCCGCCAATTTTCGTCTTGCTTCTACCGGATCAACGCCAATAACACGACATCCATGGATCTGAAACATCTGGGCTGCCAGATTACCAACAAGTCCTAATCCGAACACAATGACGTTCGGTTGTGTGCCAATCTCCGATACAATGATAGAGGTCATCGCTACACCTGCCATCCGGGAGGCAGCGACAACACCTTGGTCTATGGTATCTCTAACAGGTACAATCAATCTATCATGTGTGTACCGAATTGTGGATGCGTGTCTTCCATAAGTAAAAACACGGGTTCCAGGAGACACACGCGTAACGTTCACCCCTACATCACGCACAATTCCAACGTTTGCATAACCGGAACGCCACGGATAAGCACACCACGTCCCTTGCTGAAAAACTTTCGGTTCTCTACCCGTATAGTTTGCCAATTCTGTCCCGCTGCTAATGAACGTATATTCCGTATCAATTATAACTTCATTTGGAGAGAGAATTGATGTATCCATTTTCGCGGTTTGTAGTTCTACCTGGTTTTGACCCGTTACGACGACTTCTCTAATTTCCATGTATTCTTCCTTCTGCTAATTTACTATTTGATTTCAGGAGTAAATACTCTCATTAATGCGACCTCGTACACTTCAACCATCATAACGCAGATTCTTACCGTTGTCAGGTCCACCTTGATGCCAAACCCATACATTTCGAAAGAATGCTTGCTTCTCTGGTGGTAACCCTTCAATAATATGTTTTGGGACTGTCGGTCTATGAAATTGACACCCAACAAAATTATAACAGTTGAAGATTGCGATTCGTGGACGGTCTGGATTCTTCCATGTATCTCCAGAGTGACAAAGATTCTCTGTGAAGATAATCGCGGAGCCGGGAGGGCAACTATAACTCTCAAAAAGTGGTGAATCTGTCGTGCGATGGGTTTCTGGAATATGGAAATTGGCTTTATGGCTCCCTGGCAGAAATAGCGTCCCGCCCTCGCCAGCCTTGACTTCGTTCAGTTCAAACACAACTCTTGTCAAGGCAGAATATATCTTACCATTTGTACACTGGTAACTAAAGTTGGGGTTCACATTTCGAACACCACCGTGGGGTGGTGGTCCACCATTACCCATAGAACGATAGGTGAACCAGCTGGATTCCATCCGAATTTCACCCAGAATCTCAGTCAGAATGTCCATTATAACGGGATGGTCAATCAGCACCGAAGACGCACCGCCTGGGAATTGGCGTTCATGCGGTGGGAGCGAATCGGGATTTGTACGTATGGAATCAATTTGCGATTTAATATCGTCTATTTCTGATGCCGTTAACACTTCTGGGATTAGCAAATATCCCTTTAGATCAAATATAAACTTCTGTTCTTCAGTCATTGGAAACTATTCCTTATACTATGCTAAGATTGTGTCAGAATTCTATCAAGATTCTTTTATATAGTAAAGTTTAAAATTCATACGGGACTAAGAGTTTGTGGTGATGTTAGCGATGTGATCACTAATGCTTATCGGGAACATACACACAACGAAATCCGCCAAAGACACTTGAATAGTTTGGTAGTCCATCATCACGGTTATCCACCCGTATAAAAACGATGTTGTCTGCCCAAGAACCGCCTCGGAAGACGCGAGATGTCTTGATATTTATGAAATTATCTATTACATCTGTTAAAGAACCGTTGTTGAAGGGATTCCGCTTCTTAGGTTTCGTATAAAATTCTGCATCATATTCATCCAAACACCACTCCCATACATTACCAGCCATATCGTATAACCCGTATCCGTTAGGCTCATACTGTCCAACAGGTTCGGTGTCATTAATGTACCTGGCATGATTGGCGAGTTCAGGATCTGTTGCATCTCCCCAAGGATATGCTTTACCGACCAGACCGCCGCGAGCAGCTTTCTCCCATTCCGCTTCTGTCGGTAAGCGTTTTCCTGCCCACTGTGCATAAGCCATCGCAGCGTACCAACTGATATAATTAACGGGATAATTCCCTCTACCCGGTGCGTAGTTATTCTTATTCCATAACCTTAGATATGTGCCATCGTGGTAATGGTCTGCAATGTTTTCTTTCTGCCATTGCGGATTGGCATCAATGAATGTTTTGTATTGTGCGTTCGTTACTTCGTAGATGTCCATGTAAAACGCATCTACGTAAACTGTATGTTTCGGTCGTTCTTCTTTTGGTCCGTCGTGACGTCCCATTTCAAACTCACCAGCAGGTATTAGCACCATGCCCTCAGGTACATCATTTGCGTGCAAAGAACAGCACAAAAGCATACATACCAATAAAAGTCGTGTCATTTTTTGCTTTGTCATAGTTACTCCAAATTATGTTGTTACGAATTTACAAGATAGATACCTATTTTTACTCTGGCGATTTCAAATCTGCCCACAAGGTGGTAAATTTGCCAATTGCGGAGACAAGTCCTCTCAAGCGAACCGTGGCTAACTGTTCACGAACACCTGCCTGCGACACGTCCTCAATCCGATAATAGTAGACGGTATTCGGTTTCGCTGTGGGATCAGTCCATGTATACGCATTGCGTTCACCTGTCGTGCCTGCACCTTGAATTATTTGAGAATTGACAACATTGAATTCACCGTTCTTTGTTTCGCTGCGGTAGATGTAGAACCCCGCGTTGTCTATTTCTGATTCGGTTGTCCAGTTTAGAATAACACCTGCTTGCGTGTGTTCTGCTCGAAAATCGGATAGGGTAACAGGTAATGGGGTTCTATGATCTTCGAGATAGATTTTTACATCCGGATTCTTTGTTAATAAAGCAAAGAGTGGTTTTTTGTTCTTAATTGGGTTACCGACAAGTGTTAATTCTTTTAGGTTCGTTAGTTCAACGAGGGGACTAACATCACTAATTTGGTTATTAGAGAGACGTAATAACTGTAAATTTTTCAATCCTGACAGTGGCGTTATATCACGGATTTGGTTGTCAGATAAAGATAATTCCGTTAGCTGTGTTAAATCTGTGAGGGATGTGATGTCTCCAATTTTATTATTGGAGAGTTTTAATCGCTTCAATTCTTTCATTTCGACAAGAGGAGATATATCACTTATCTGATTGCGTCCAAGGTTTAAATCCCACAACAATCTAATCTGATTAAGCGGAGCTATGTCGCTAATCTGATTACTTGAAAGACCTAACTCCCGCAATATAGTCAAACCCGCAAGTGGTGATATATCGTTGATTCGATTGCCCCAAAGACTTAAGGATGCTAATTGTGTTAGATCCGCAAGTGGTGATATATCGTTGATTCGATTTTTTCCACACACTAAAATCTGCAATCGTGTTAGACCAGCGAGCGGTGAAATGTCCGTAATTTGATTACCATGAAGATGCAATTGCTGCATATTGGTTGTGCCAGCGAGCGGTGAGATATCTGTGAGTTCACAGTTTAAAAGCCATAATACCCCCAATTTGGTCAATCCAGCAAGCGATGAAATGTCACTGATTCGATTGTCCTGAAGATATAACGCCTTTAGGTTCGTTGCATGTGAAAGTCCAGTGAGATCAGTTTTCTGACCTCCTTTAAAATTCTCAAGAAGTGTTAACCTCAGCATATCCAGTTTCGTGATGGTAGAGTCTTTAGTTAATTTAAGAGTTTCTTGAAGTGCCGCTTCTAACTCGGCATCAGGTATTACGACGACTTCGGATGGAGGTCTCAAGGATGTTATATCAACTATATACCGATGCGTTGTGATATTTCCGGTCACATCTATGACGTTAAGCATAACATCTGTCAGGTCCGTTGTCAGTTCAGTGGTTTCAAATTCAACAACAGTGCTTTCTCCATTTACTAATTTACAACTAACGAGGTTCTCAGGATACCCTTTTGTTGTCTCCGTTATTAACTGGACTAAATGGAGTCTATCTGGATCACTCAGTTCAAATCGTAATCGGATAGTGTTTGGTGGAGAGACAAGACTTGGTGAAAACATCTGACTTTCTGTTGGATTGTTGATGACACTTTGGTTGTCGTTGAAGTAACGGTGGACATCCAACCATTGAGCAGCACACTGAGACAATTGATTGTATATACGGATAGATTGTCCTCCCTCGGAATACGCACTTCCAGAATACTTACTTTGTGCATAATAGTGAGTTTGGAAGTCATACATAATATACGACGAGTCCCTACGGTCATGCCACAGTCCAAAGGTGTGTCCAAGTTCATGTGCTGCAACCCAAGGCCTAACACAATCTCCGGGTGCATGAAGGAAAGCAAATTTTCCAGTTGCCCTTCCGCAGTACCCTTTTTGGCTACCATCTTGGGCAATAAGATAAATATTTTTTGATGTGTCAAAACGTTCATTAATTTCTTCTATAGCCTTCTGTATAGAATCATGTTGGTAATAAGCATCATTAAATTTGCCGTTAACATGATGTACAACCGCATTTCCATTATCATCTTCTTCAAACCTAAATGTTTTTCTGCCAAACCCGTGCACTTCCATCTGGTCAGCGTAAAAGTCTTGGACTTCTTTTATTATTGTATCCAGTTTTGTGTCCATATCTGGATCAGGTTCTCGGTCTTTTGGGATAAAATAGATCACCCGCACCACATATTCAGGCGAATCGTCTTGTGCAAAACTATTTGGCACAAACGCAAGCATTGTAAAAGTGAATAGTATAAGTATAAAACATAGTGTCGTTTTCATGATCCGTTTTCCTGTTTTGCAAATGGTCGTTACCTCTATGTCCATCCGGAGAAGGCACAGAAGTAACGACTATAAGAAAAGGGTTACTTCCGTATCAACATCTTGTGTGTAGCAGAAAAATCGCCTGCGGTGAGTCTATAAAAATAGACACCACTTGCCACAGCCTCACCGAATTCATTTTTAACTTCATAGAATTTGTGCTACATAGGGGTTAGCCCAAGTTAAGTTATAATAAGATACAATACAGTTACATATAAAATTATAACAGAATTTATAACTTTATCTTTTATTATAACACAAAAATCAGACGTGTTACAACTAAATCAGGTTTATGTATTTCATTTTTAAAACCCTCTATGTTCACAGTCGGCAGTAGAGCCTTTCGTAGGCGTGCTATTCATTGGAATGGCCGAAATATTTTCGGTGAAAAGGTGGTTAGGTGGTTAGGTGGTTACAGGTACCTTGACACCAGCATATAGATGTGCTATACTAACAAAGCAGATTCTGATGGAAGAGAACGAACAATCCAAGCAGAACGAGTTTATGAATCATTCAAGCACTAAATCACTGAAGTAAAGATCACCCCGCTAAAGCGTGGGTGCTTTGACATAGCGTAGCCAAACGTTCCCTGTCAAGGATTGAGATCTTCACTACAGTAATATATCGGGTGTTCTGGGCGTGGCAGCTCATCGTATGTTTCGGATGCTCCCC
>JAJEJA010000104.1 GCA_022828145.1 Candidatus Poribacteria bacterium
TGTTGATTTCCTAATCAACCTATTGAAAACGATAACACCAAACCGGACTGCGCTGTTGCCAAACTATCCGAACCCCTTCAACCCTGAAACGTGGATACCCTATCAGTTATCTCAACCTACAGATGTTACTATTCATATCTACGCTACAAATGGCGATGTGATACGCACATTAGACTTAGGACATCAGACAATAGGATTGTATCATCATCGTGGCAGTGCAGCCTATTGGGATGGCACAAATGAACTCGGTGAAGTCGTTGCCAGTGGAATCTATTTCTACACACTCACCGCAGGCACATTCACCGCAACTCGTAAGATGGTAATAAGGAAGTAATACCAGTACTATAACAACGCGTCAGCCAATTCAGTGAAATCGTCCACTACCACATCGGCTTCATACTGTGTATCCTCATAAGGCATATTATAACGATTCACAAACGCGCCTTTATACCCACATGCCCGTGCCCCCATAATGTCAAACGAATTCGCAGATACCATCAGACACCTATTAACTTCAATGCCGAGTTCACCCGCCGCGCCACGATAGACTGCTGGATGCGGTTTAAACGCACCAAAAGATGTAACCGAAATAACATCATCAAAATCCCACTTGACGCGTTCCTTGACGAGATAATCTAAAAACTCAGGATCGCCATTAGATAACACTACTAACCTGTACTGTTCTTCTAATTGCTGTAACGCAGGCAGCACTTCAGGAAACGGAGACAAGTATTGCCACCCCTCCATAAATTCCTCTACTGTCTGAGGTGATGCTTCAATCCCGTTTCGTCTCAGTGTATAATGTAAGGCACGGCGCACGGTTTCCAGATACCCGCTATGTCCGAGCATCATAATCGTATCCTGATACTGTTCGATACGTTGTCTGTAACGCCACTGGTTCCAGAAACCATCCGCTGAAATATCGGTAATACCTCTGGCATTCAACCCTTCATGAATGAAAGGCGTGAGACTACTGCCTAAATCTAAAATCGTACCGAACAGATCGAATGTGAGTGCTTTGGTTTCAGCAAAATCTGGCATTATATATTCCTTAAAAGACACGCAAGTTGAATCTTTATTTACATGTTTTGAATAGTTACTCTTGTAGGTTGGGTTGAGGAACGAAACCAACATGCAACGATTTTACAAAACCAAAATGTTGGGTTTCACCTGCGGTTCAACCCAACCTACGAGAATCTGTTAATCTTCATAAGGTAACAGTCGTACCTGTTGCCATTGCCTCAAATGCAGCATCAATCACACGCATCTGATTCACACAACTCTCAGGAGAAATACGGTGAGGTTTTCCTGTATCCAAACACTCACACATGTGTTCAAGTTGTTTCGCAAACTGATTAACAGGTTCAATATCAATCACCTGATGTCCTTCCCTATTCTGTAGTGCGATTTTAACTTGAGAACCGCTATTGTTCCAAGCAGCATCAATGCGAAGCATACCCCCCAGACCGGTCATTTCTGCATATTGACCACCAGCACAATTAAAACCGGTAGAAATCTGTGCGGTTTTTTCATTTGGAAAAACTAACAACAGATAGGAAGCATCATCAACTTCTAATCCTGCCTGAGAAGCCCCCGAGACTCTGATCGGTTCAGCCCCGAACATAAACCGCGCATGGTGTATATTGTAGCACGCCAGATCGTAGATACTCCCTCCCCCCTTGGCTTTGTTAAATCGCCAGTTTGCTTCCGGTTTGCGGGTTTCAGGGCCACCGCCACCACCACCTGTACAGAAGGTACTACGCAACGTCATAAATTCCCCAATCGCACCAGAGTCAACTAACTCCTTCGCCTTGATATGCATTGGATGATGGCGAAACTTGAATGCTTCCGCGACGAGAATACCGTTCTCTTGAGCAGCACCGACAAACGCCTCCGCTTCCGCAGCAGTTGAAGTAAAGGGTTTTTCACACAATATTGCTTTCACGCGTTGAGATTTTGAAATGTGAATACCGACTTCCGCATGAAATGCACCCCATGTGCAAATAATCGCAATATCCAGATCCTCAGACTCCAACATTTCATCTAATGAAGTATAGCGATTAGCGGGATCAACGTTAAACTGTTCACCGAAATTGTTTACAGCACCTTCATGCACATCACAGATTGCAGCCAATTCAGCACATGATATTTGCTGAAGTCCGTTGCCATGGGCGCGGGATATACCACCTGTCCCTACGATTCCAACTTGGTAGATTCCATTTATAGGCATAATAGTTCCTCACTGGTGGATAGTCCAAACTAAACTTGTGGATATATGTAATAGTCGGGAATCGGAGTTCCCTCCTACCAGAAGCAGCCCAATTGGTAGGAGCGATCTCCGAATCGCGACCTTTACCCGAACAATTAGAATGATCTATCTATTGGTTTTCTTCATAGTTAATCTGCTGATAATGAATACCCGTTTTCAACGATCGCATCACGTAAAAACGCGAAAGGAAGAGCATCCGGTTCTTCAACCCTTTTCCATCGTTCAACCGCTTCTGGTCTTACGATGATTCGACCTAACGACATATCTAAAAATGCTTCCAGTCGTTTAAGCGTTTGTTCCTGATTTAGCACAAAATCTTCAAAACGTACCTGGATAACATGTTTCGGTTTAGGTGTCGCTTTCATCAATTGATACTGGTAGTACCACGAAATCGCGCGACGTTCGTAAATATCATCTGTCTGTGTATAATCAATACCGAAGTCGCGCAAGTTATCTGTTTTATGACTTCCCAAAATACAGTCTCTGGGATCGCGTATCCAATGAATAAAACGGGTTTCGGGAAACATCCGCGTTATCCAGGGATATACCAGTGTCGTCTCTGGAATCTTCCACCCTCTATACGTGTCTGATGCCCGCAGCACATCAGACAAGTATGTATTGATCAGCCGTTCAAAATCCGGATCAATCGGCATAGTAAAGATCGGTTCAAAATTCCATGATAATCCACCCTTCCATGTGACATATTTTGCCAACACTCTACATGCATCATACATATCATGCGGTGGAATCTTATCGCCTGAAGGATTCAACTGACTCCCCATATATACACCGCTAGCATAGAGCGTATGCGATATAGCACGTGTCCCAGAGTGACCACGACCAATCACTGTAATTAAATTTTGCATAGTATATCTTGCTATAGAATTGACTTGCTAATTTTAAAATAATAATTGATAATAGTTACGACAATTCATCTTGTTGGACAGACGCTACCTTTGAATGTGTAGTGCAACCAAACGTGGAATTGTCCAGATTTCCCATTTTATCAGAAAACGTATAGAATAGAAAGTTTTTTTTGCAGAGGACACCAAATGTCATACTAAACGCTTAGGAGAATTGGTGTCACAAAAGAAAGGAAGTTTACATGTATAGATTGATTTCAACATTTTGTTTGAGTTTGTTAGTATTAACATCAATTGGATGTGATAATGTCAAGAGCGTATTAACCCCAAAACCCGAACCTACGATTAAAATTGGATTTGTCGTTGCGGGTGAGAGAGTGTCCTATCCGAACGGTGCTGAATTGGCTGTCACAGAGATAAATCAGCAAGGCGGACTTTTCGGTATGCAGGTTGAATTGATCGGTCACATCAATTCAGAAGCAATTCAGGACGTATCTGTTCAGCTTGCTGAGGAATTGATCGTTGAGGATGGCGTTGTCGCGCTGATCGGACCGAACCGTTCATCACACGCCGCTGTGGTCGGTCCAGTTGCACAAGAACACGGCATACCGATGGTCACAACAACAGCAACGAATCCAAATGTAACCCAGGCAGGCGATTTCGTCTTTATGGCATCCTTTACGGATAGTTTCCAGGGTGCTGTGATGGCAAATTTCGCTAAAAACGAGCTCGGCATTACGACTGCTGCCGTCCTTACCCGAAAGGGCGACCTTTACACTGAAGGCATATCCGAATTCTTCGCAACTAATATGGACAGTCTCGGAGCGGATGTGGTAGCACATGAATTTTTCGACGTAGGAACCGAGGATTTCTCCGAGCAGCTAACAAAAATCGCTGAAATGAAGCCTGATGCCCTCTTCACAGCCGGATATGTCCAAGACATCGCCTATGTCACTGAACAGGCACGCGCTATGCCAATGACAAATGCCGCAGGCGAACCTACAATCTTTCTCGGGGCAGACACTTGGGATAGTACATTACTGTTCATGGATGAAAATGCTAAAATTGAAGGGAGTTACTTTAGCGGGCACTTTTCACCTGATACAGATGAACCGAACGCACGCGCTTTTGTAGATACTTACGAAACTACATATCAAGCAACACCTACGGGTGGCGTTGCTGTCAGCTATGATGCTGTGAAATTAGTTATTGAGGCGATACAACGCGCAGGAAGTTTGGAACCTGAAGCAATACGGGACCAACTCGCTGCAACTAAAGATTATGTCGGCGCAACACGAATTTCTATGTTTAACGAGAATCGACAACCCACAAAAAGTGCAGTGATCTTTACTATCAAAGACGGTGAAAAACAGTTCTATCAACAGATAGACCCTTAATCCTTGTAGGGACGGAGAAAAACATGAACAAACCACCAGAAACGTTCATCAACGTTGACGAAGAACGACTTCTCAACTTCAGCACCATCTGTTTTGAAAAAGCAGGTATCACACACGAACACGCTGCACTCATCAGCAGATTACTTGTGAACTCTGATTTACGCGGTGTTCGAAGCCACGGCACACGAACACTCAGCGGATACTGCGGTGGATTCGAAAACGGCAGCCTTAATCCTGAGCCAAACATCCAAGTTATGCATGAAACACCGACTGCTGTCGTGCTAAATGGAGACGGAACACTCGGATACCTGCCGATGGTACGTGCCACAGAACATGCAATCGCTAAAGCGAAAGAGGTCGGTATCGGTATGGGACTCGTCCGTTATATCGGACACTACGGTTCCGCAGGGCACTACGCACGCCTCTGTAACGAAGCGGGTTGTATCGGTTTTTCCGTACAAGGTTACCAGAATCATGGCAATGCCAGTGGTCAGGATCCAAAACCGCAACTTGGCTACTACGGCAATCCTCCTATCTGTTTCGCGATACCGGCAGCCGATGAACCACCAGTCGTGCTTGATGCAGCAACATGCATAATGGCGGACTATCAACGCGGTCCTGAATATGATGAACTGCTCTCGTTTATCCCTGCAGCATTCTTCAAAAGTATCGGATATACCGCAGTCGCCTGTTTACTCGGCGGTGCTTTAACCGGTTTTACTGAACCAGCACCGGAAGAGACAGCAAACTGGAGTGGGGCAAAACGACACGGCGGCATGGTACTCGCTATACATATTGAATCCATCGTGCCACCCGAACTTTTCCACGCTGAAGTTGACCGAATGGTCCGTGACATCCGAGAGACATACCAACCGATGCCAGGTACAGATAAAGCGCTGCTACCCGGTGCAATTGAAGAGGAGCGAACCGCACTACATCGTCGTGAAGGTATACGATACGGCGAAATGGAGCAAGCATCCGCACGCGCAGTAAGTGAACGGCTCAACGTGCCGCTGCCGTGGGATGAATAGCCCTACAGAGCATTTACGGCAGTATTCAATCGTTAGAATGAAATGACTTGACACAAACGCTAAAACTTCTTAGAATCATTAAAAAATGGTTATGGAGATATTATGAAACTTGCAATATGTAATGAAATGTTTGAAGATTGGAAGATAGAAGATGTGTTTAGTTATGCTGTAGAACTCGGATATGATGCGGTTGAAATCGCGCCGTTCACTTTGGCAGAATCGGTTTTAGATATCAGTGAATCAGAGCGGACACGGATCCGAAATGCTGCTGCGGATGCCAAGATTGAAATCGCTGGGCTCCACTGGCTACTCGTCTCACCACCGGGACTCTATATCAACCATCCAGATGCAGAAATCCGTGATGAAACACGCGACTACTTGTTGGCATTAATTGATCTATGTGGTGACTTGGATGGTAAAATACTGGTATTCGGTTCCCCGCAGCAGCGGAACGTTATGGATCCGCTCTCCTTTGAAGAGGCCTGGAATTATGCAGAAGAGACCTTCACTGCAGGTGCGGAACTTGCCGGTGAAAGAGGTGTAACGCTTTGTATGGAACCGTTGTCCAGCGATCAGACGAACTTCATTACACATCCAGATAATGCGGTAGAAATGGTGAATGCTGTAAACCATTCCAACTTCCAAATGATATTGGATGTCTGTAGTACGGCAAAAGAAGGTTTGGATATGCCGACTCAGATTCGCAACTGTGCTAAACACGTTGCACATTTCCACTCCAATGACGATAACGGTTACCTCCCCGGTTCTGGTAACGTTGATTACCCGCCAATCATTGAAGCATTACAAGAGATTGATTATCAAGGCTATCTCTCGACGGAAGTATTCGATTTCAAACCTGATCCCAAGACGATCGCCAAACAGAGTATTGATTATTTGAATTCCTTATTATGAAATCTGAATTGCAAACGTGCTATAACGCATATAATAAACTTAGATCAGAAATGGGTCGTTGGCTCAAACAGAGTATGATGCTTGATCCACCCGGACCAAACCGAGGTGGCGAAGATGAGGCAAACTATGCTCTTGCCTGGTTTCCGCACTTTCTCATCACTGGTGATCCAAATGTTCTAAAACATTTTGACGCGCTCAAAGCGGCACTTATGGATTGGGTGGAACGGGATTGTCTACATGGCTATGAAGCGAAAGCGGAAGCACACCACGGAACGGAACCGTTTCTACTTTTCCTGCCACGTTACATCGGATTAATGCCTGACGATACCGAAGCGGTTTCTCTGTTAACTGATGCTGCTGAACATATCGGGAATTGGGTAGAGGACATTCCAGCTTGGTATGACTACGCTCGGGATACTTTTGTTGGATATAATATAGGCACGAAATATGTTGAGAACGATGAGAACAGTACTTATGAACTTGCAGAGCATTTCCGGTTTATTCATATTGCCCTTGCTGCGTATCGGGTTACGGGTGAACAAAGATACGTTGAATGGGGGTTACGATACGGACGAAAACGTGCTGAACGGCTATTAGCTGCCCCAGATCCAATGCCGCTGCTGTGGGATTTGAACGGAGATGGACTTAGCGAAGCAGATGTTGATGCGAAAAACCTCCATCATCTGGTTGCCAGTTCCCATCATATACGAGGTGATCCGCTCTCGGGTATTGAGAACCTACTCGCTTCTGGTGCAATCTACGTCTTGGGTGATCTATATCATCTATCAGGAGAAGAAATCTATCAATCTGCTGCAAAACGTATCGTTGAACCGCTCCTTACATCGCTAACCGATCCGTACAACGATCCTGCTGCTGCAGCAATCAGTTATTATCGTTGGACTTTTAACGATACAGGTTATGACGATGTAATAACTGATGTTTTGCAGGAACTACCATCTACTTCACCCGATTTGTTGGCACTTGTTTTTCCTCAAGAAACTCGCCGCAGGGAGCCTGGGGTGGGGAAAAGGGCAGATATGGCATATTGGGGTGAATGGTCAGATGACGGTTCGGTGAAGCCGATACAAGAACCTTCAACGGCAACATTAACCTTGGCATATCAGGTGACAGGGGACATCAGGTATGCTGTCAGAGCATTACGCAACGCATTCATTCGCTTGAATATGGCGAGGCGTGTCTTACGCGGGGGTAGGGAACACGCGGATATGGGTGGAGCGGTATGTTCTGTCGCTGCAGGTCACGGACGGAATTGGGGTCAAGGGGCAGTAACTGCTTGTTACGGACCGCTTCTTCTTGGTACTCGTGAAATCTTGGGTAAAGTCACGCCGCTTATAGCGTTCAGAAATGAAAACGGGAAAGGTTCAATACCTTCTACGTTGTTCTCTTTGGTGAGACCCCTTATTGCCACAGATGTTACCGCTGAGGTGACCTTTTATAATAGCGGAGATTTACCCATCAAATTTGCTTGGAAGTTACATAGCGATGTTGATGTATTAGAGAAAAAGAGTAAAGAACCGGTATGGTATGAGGAAACACTCGCGCCGCAAGAAATCCGAAAGCGGATACTGTAAGACATCGTTAAGGTAAAACTGATTATTCATCAAAATTCTGAGCGACCAGAACCAGATCCAGTATATTTACCTCTCCATCTCTGTTGACATCTGCCAGCGTATTTTCTTTACCGAAGTGAGTACCGACGAATACAAGATCTAAAATATTGATGTTCCCATCCCTATTAACATCATAGAGTAGGTTTGAACTTATTAATTCATAAACAATATCTTGACTATTTTCAAATTTAACAGGTCCGAAATCCGGTGCGAGCCATTGGTATGAGGTAGCCGGGGTTATGCCGCCAGCTGAGATGCTCCGTGTGCGTAGTCTAATTTTCAGGCAGTCTTCGAATGTGCCTACTGGTGTCACTACATCTTCTACATCAATGACTTCATTAGTGCTAATAAATGTGAAAGGACCGACGATATTGAGTTCTGATTCAGCGGTAATTTGCCATGTGTCTCCGAGTGTTAATGACGTTGGATAAAACAGTTGTGGAGGATATAGCAATGCGGTTGCTACCCCAAAGATGTCATCAATTTCTACAACATATTTATATACATAAATTCCTTCTTCGTTGATATCAACAAATATTTCTTGTGCCATTGCTACATCAGTTCCCAAGGTTTCTGTCACAGTTTTTATTACCAGAAGTTCAATATCGTTGATGGTTTCATCTGATGTTTCAATAGTGTATGTGATTCGTTCAGCTTTGTCCTGACTGTCCAGTACCCATGTGTTGCCAATCTCTGTTGGGAAATAGTTTTGTGCTATCGTCGTGCTATTGAAGTTAAAGATAAGCATGACAGCAAAAAGAAGCGCGAATGTGACATTCTTTACCATTTTCTGTTCCTTATGTATAATTAGGTATATGCTGCATCAAAAGGAAAACGTCTTGATTCCGGGATTGCAGGACAATCAAGTAGGTGATTGCTTCGTGCATCAAGACGTTTTCCAGAAATAGATTTCAGATCATTCTACTTTAGTGCTTCGTCAAGTGCTAATTGATGGACTTGATAGAGTCGGGAATCGGAGTTCCCTCCTACCATAAGCAACTCAACGGTAGAAGCGATCTCCGAATCGCGACCTACAATAATATGTTAACAAAGCATTAGGCTACTTTAGGATGATCATTCTGCGCGTAGCAGAGAAATCCTTAGTTTTAAGGGTATAGAAATAGATACCGCTTGAAACGGTTTCACCTATGCTGTTTTTGCCATCCCAATATGCTGCTGTTGATGCAGTCATATATGAACCGATCGACTTATGTCCTAAGTTGAGTGTCCGGACAGAATGTCCAGAAACATTATAGATTTGAATTGTGACATTAGCATCTTGACTTAGTTGATAAGGTATCCAGGTTTCTGGGTTGAACGGATTTGGGAAGTTCTGTGCAAGTATTGTCTTCTTTGGACGGACATCGCCAACCTGCATCTGTACACTCAGAAAAGCGTTATGAATATCTGTAGAGCCTACTGTGCGTTGGAACGGACCGGATACTACATTTCCACTTTCATCAAGCAGAACGACCTCAATGTCATCACCAATTTGGACAACACTTTTGCGACTTGTGTCTGCCCAAGCGATAGAAACGGTTTTGTCTTCGGTGTTAATCTTTTTCGTTTTAACAGCACCTGTACGTAGGTTTTTTGCAGTCAAAGTGTAGGAGGTCCCATCTGCTAAATCCTGTAATTTGCTTGTAACGACAAACCCCCATGCGCTCTTAGGCATAGAAATTTTAGGTGCAGCCGCTGCATCCTCTGTATTGTTTTGCCATGCTGTTCCAGTAAATGTGAAATTACCTCCTGCTGGTGTATTGACAATATAACCGCTACTACCATCAATCTCAAACCCGTCACCTTCGTGGACGACAGAATATCCTACATATTCTTGTTTTTCTGCATCTAATTTGATAACGACTGTAGCAACAAGAAAGTCTGCAAGCGATTTTGCTGTGTAAGTTTCTGCTGGCATCAGTGGCACAGAAATAAGGTTCAATCCCAACCCCAGTTTAATATCAAAATGACTGATGGGTACTGTTGGTTCTTCAGGAGTTTCGGTTTCTTCAGGAGTTTCAGTTTCTTCAGGAGTTTCCACAATAGGTTCTTCCGGTGTTTCAGGTTCTCCAGTGTGTCCCACCTCTGCATCATCTGGTGTTTCAGTTTCTTCCGGTGTTTCCACATCTGGAATTAGACTATAACTTTGCAGTTCAAAGACAATACCTTGGTCATTTTCAAATTTGATAGGACCTACATCTGGTGCTAACCATTGATAAGAAGGTTCAAAAGGGGTTGTTATGAGTGCTGTTTTTATTAATCGCCTTATCTCGAGTTTGACACAATTTTCGAACGTTCCACCTGGGGTTTCAACTGTTTCCACGTCAACAACTGTTATAGTGCTTGTGGTTGTGGTGGTACCGATTAAATCAAGTTCTGTTACTGTGACTAAATCCCAAGTTCGTCCAAGCGGTAAGTCTGCAGGAAAGAAAAGTGCAGGCGGATCAAGGATTGCTGCTGCGATACCGAATGCCCCTTCCTCTAAATGTGTACGGTGAAGTAATAAGTCTCCATCAACATCAGAAATATAGTAAAGGTCGTTATCCTCAGCGTCGGTACCAAGAGTATGTGTCACAATAGCGAGACCGATCAAACCTTCATCTTCGACTTCTTGAATACCATATGTGCGTCTTTCAGCTCCATCGGTACTCAGTAAGACCCATTTGTTTCCTATTGTTGTTGGATAATAGTCTTGTGCCGTAGCCGTAAGTGCGAAACTACAGACGAGACCAGTTACAAATAAGAGTTTGAGCCAAGTTGCTTGTTTTGTTATTTTCATAATTAGTTTCTCCTTTTCTAAGCATGATTATTAGCGTTTAGAAATAGTTGTATTCTTCAGCAGTCATGCTGGTTGTTTCAAAGACAGTTATTAATGCGTATCCCGTATTAGAAGATTCGATGTTTACGGTTGGTCGGATTTCATCCTGTTCCGAAATGTATCGATATCCGAACCAAGCTCCGAGTGCCATAAGAAAAATACCGATTGCTATGACGATTAGGACCAGTTTCCAAAATTGCATGTTATCAGTACACTATGCTATTGACGATGTCAGTTAATATTGAGGGTTACAGTAATGATTTTACTTATGCGTCCCTTGCTGTTTTCTGCAAATAACGCTATTGATCCGGTGATAGGTGCATTCGCGAACCTTCCAGCAATCCATAGGTCATGTTTTCCTTGTGCATTTTTTGCGAATCCTGTTCCATTTCCTGGTGGTAGAATTTCTCCGGACACCGAAATAATCCCTACATTTGCTACTTCCGTTACATAATCTTCAACATTGGTGAGTATCTTTGCATTTAGTATTCCACCGAGACGCGAACCGGTGGCTTGAAATGTATTTGCTGGCAAGTTCCACATTGGGAGATTTTGTGCTGTTGGATAAAGTGATCTTTTGAAACTAACTATCTCAAAGATATCCCCGTCTGCTGTTTCATATTTGACAGGACCAATATTGGGTGCTAACCATTGATAAGATGGTGTTGGGTCGATGGTCAAAAACTGACTTGTAAATGCCACTGTGAACTCTATTTTAGCACAAGCGTTGAAGGTTGCGACTGTGGTGTGGACAGGTTCAAAGTCAACTATCTTTAGAGTGGTCGTGCTTTTTCCAGAAATCTTAAGCCCTCCCAAATCGATTTCTGTATCTCCTTCAATTTCCCACATATTTCCTGATTCTAATTGTTTAGGAAAAAAGATGACAGGGGTAGGAAAAGTCGCTAACACATCAATTTTTGTTCTATTAAAAGTGGTTTGTAATGCGGTTTTATGTATTTTAATCCCGGCATTATCTGTCGTTACAAAGTACTCATCCGATCCAGTAACCTTACCCGTGTTAATTTCCTCTGTTGCAATTTTCAATAGGATTAAGTGTTGATCAGCGGCAGCTGTAGGTGTTTCAAGTGTATAAATGCGTCTATGCTCACCATCAGTTTTCTCTAAGACCCACTCATTACCAACATTTGCGGGATAATAATCTTGTGCAGATAAGGTAGATGTAAAATTGCCCACAAGACTTAATACTGATATAAGTATTAGCAGGTTCCATTTTGTAGTTGTTTTCAAAGCGAAATCTCCAGAGTCTGTTTGTTTTTCGGTATGTTGACTCTTTTTAGGATACGTGTGATAATGTCTTAATGTTACAACAATAGACGTGAAATTACAAGTTAAAAGCATGCGTATAATCCATTAAAAGAAGTTTAATGAAATAATTCACTTTCAAACATAAGGATTCTCAAGATATGAATGTAGTTCCAAAAGATTTTATTCGCGTTATGCCTGATGCGATTCGCAGTTTTATCACTGAAGTTTTCCAGAAAGCAGGTGCATCTAAGGATGACGCGATGCACATTGCTAATTTGTTAGTTCTGACTGATCTACGTGGCGTTTTCAGTCATGGCACGCGTCAAACACTCGGATATGTGGGAATGATGCTTGATGGTAAAGTCAATCCGATGCCGAATGTTCAATGCATTGATGAATCTCCTACAACTGCTGTGTATGATGGTGATGGTGGCATGGGACATTTTGCCTCCTATTATGCGGCAAGAGCAGCAGTTAAGAAAGCAAAAGAGATGGGATTAGGTGCTGCGACCAGTCGGAATCATTTTCATTTTGGAAGTGCGGGTAAGTATTCTCGTCTTGCTCTTGAAGAAGATTGTATTGGGTTTGCTGTCTCTTGTCACCGTTTCCGTCATAGTCCAGATGGTATGATAGTTAACGCGACGGGTGCATCACCGATGAGTTTTGCTATACCTGCTGGTGACCAACCCCCGATAGTCGTTGATATGGCACTCGGTATTGATGCGAGGCTTCCATTGGAACAGTCTTTTGAACAGAGCCCTGCTGCCTATTTCAAGATGTTGGGTTTGAGTCATGTGAGTCATGCGCTTGGGGGTTTTATGGCGGGTATCTGGCTATTTGATCATCCACCGAATCCGCCGAGGATATGGGAGGGTGCGAATCAAGGTGCTTTCATTGCAGCGTTTGATATTTCCAAGTTCCGCCCTATTGACGAGTTTAAAGCTGAGGTTGACCGACACATCCACGATGCCCGACAGATGCGCCCTGCCCCAGGTTATGATCGAGCCGATCTACCCGGTGGGTTAGAATGGGAACGCGAACAGGAATGGACTGAAATCGGTATTCCTCTTGGTGAAGTGCACCAAGAACAGTTTAAAGCACTTGCTGAACGGGTCGGTGTTCCTCTTCCATTTTAATTTTTGTAATTCTGTAGCACAATCAAGGATGAATGTGCTACGAAGAAATGCACAATCTAACAGAATGTGGCAGAATACGCGTTTGGTATTCTGCATTAATAAAGTTACATTTTCAATTAGAAATGGTATAAGTTCTTATCTACTTTATATGGAGAAGTAAAATGAAAGGTAATTTTTTCTATGTTTATATAGTTACGATTCTGCTAATTCTGGCAGGTTTTCTGATGGCTCCAAGTTCAAATGCTATTGAACTTGAGAATTTTGTCGGTATGTGGAAATTTGATGAAGGTGCAGGGGATACGGCAAAAGATACGTCAGAAAACGGAAATGATGGGTCCCTCATGAGTAGTCCGAAGTGGGTTGAAGGCAAATTTGGCGATGCGCTTGAGTTTGATGGTAACGCTTATATTGATATGGGTAATGATGAATCGCTCCAGTTTGATGGGAATGTGACGATTATTTTTTGGGCAAAACCTGAAAACGTCGCTGCAGGTAGACAGAACATTGTCTGTAAGTCATTCGGGGGTGAAGGCTGTTTGACTCAGGAACCTTCAGGAGTGATGAGTTTCTATTGGGGTGATTGTGGTGGTAACTGTCAACCTTATGTAGAGGTTAGAAGACCACCTGACGGAACTATTGTAAGCGGTGAATGGATACACATCGCTGAAGTGAGAGATGTTGACGAACGTCAATATAGGATGTATAAGAATGGAGAGGTGGTTGCTGAAGATACTTGGGCAGAATGTGGCGGTCACCCGTGCGGAGATTCTAAGGCAAGTACGCTGAACCTTTATATCGGGCACGGTTATGCTGGCAAATTCAGAGGTATTCTTGATGAAGTTGCTATTTTAGATGTTGTGCTGAGTGAGGAGGAAATTCAGAATATTATGGAGGTCGGTTTGGATGAGGCATTTGACGTTTCTCCTAATGGCAAAATCGCGACGACTTGGGCAAAATTGAAACGATAGTATTCACAGAATTAGATGTTTTAATAGGCAAGGACTCTCTGTTCTTGCCTATTCTTGTTACGTGCATTCGGACGTAAAGCCCAATGCTTTAACTTTCGGATATAAATCCGCTAACACCTCTATTGCGTCGGGATTGCGTCACGTCAAAAAGATTTGACTTTATTCAAGAAATGTGGTAATACATTAGATTAGTCTGTTGGAAAGGGCACTAACAATCTCATTAGTGACCTATTTTAATCAAATTGCTTAGATTAGAACGATTTGGGGCTTAATCCCTTAACTCCATTAGGTTGTATGAGACTGCAAGTTATGTTCCTTGCCAGTCGATTGTGATGAAATCTAAAATCGCTTTATGAGAAGGCGTGAGAAGATGACCTAAAAGAACACCAATCCTTTAGGTTTTGGATCTGTCAGACAAACAAAGGAGATGTGACATGCCACAAATTTTCTTTACCAAAAAATGGATATTCGGCGGCATCGCTTTTTTAATACTGCTTTCAGTTGCATGTGTATGGTGGTATTATCACGATACTGCAGCCTATAGAAAAACACTAACAGAAGCAAAGGACTACCTACACAAATTGGAAAAAGCAAAAAATGTTTCTGAAATTAAAATAGAAAATGATATTGAACAATCTGTTTCTGATGTGACTGAAGAAAGCATCAAGCAAACTGTAGAAAAGCAGGAACAAGTTACAAACAGCGTTATAGTTGACACAAATGCATCAGGTACAGCACCAAAAAACAAACGTGTTCGTTTATCACCAAATGGATTTGGACCGCTTCCTAAAGTACCAAGCGATTATCCCGACAAGAACTTTCGGTGGCGTAATTACCTTGATGATCCAAACTTTGAATTAATTGCACGTGTTAGGTTGAAGATATGGAAGGAACAACGAATATACGCAAAAGGAGCGGGTTTTATAAATGGCAAGGTATACCTCACCCTTTCTGATACTGCGTATGTCAGGCGGGATACGAAGTATGGATATGATGGCGAAGTAATACGTACATATATATCAGAAATCTTATGGGATCCTGATCATCAACCTTCAAATGAACAACTGAGATCCGCTTTATTTGATTATGATGAATATATTGAAAATGTATTTAAAACAAAAAATCTCAAAGTCGTTGATTTTGAGAATGGTGGCATTGACCCATACAAATTTTTGAATTTAGAAGGAGGCAGTAAATGAAAATTCAAGCTTTAAGTTATGCTATAATGATTGTTTTGGTATTAATGTTAGTAGGAAGCGAGGCTCATGATCCCTTTAGTGCTAACAGTTCTTTTCATTATGAAGAACGAACAACGAATGATAATGGTGATGATATCCTCGCAAGATATGCTGGTGATATTGACGACACACCTGTACAGGCAATGTGTCGTACAACTGCTATTCAACGGGCAAGGCGTCCACATATCCCCCACCAACACGAATGGGAATCCTTTGCTTATGTTTCAAATTCTGATGAAAATTACAAAGTTACAGATTGGTATACTTTCGGAGTAGCCAACGATAATACAGGATTACCCACAAGCGAAGAAGGTTTCCAGTATGACGGTGAGTTTAGTTATTCGGTTCGGCCATGGGATATGGATCGAGGGTTGAAAGATGTTAATGAAATGATAGACGATTGCAATGCAACCTGTAGGATTATTGCTGAGAAAAAGTGCAAAAATGATCCTAAAACGGCTGCCGCGGTATCGTATATTCCCTATCATGATCCCAATTATCCTTCCGCAGAATAGAAATTAGAAAAAATAGTATCTTGACTATAACCGTCTATTCTATTAATCAGTTCATTGCTTGTAATCCCTATTTAGAAGCTCCAGTTTTTTCAGAATCGTGTTTAGTCGCGATTCTGAAAAAACCTTTCCGCGTTCTTTAGGCATTCCGCACTTCTGATGGAAAATGTTACCTAGCAATCACAAATTCTGTGTTTATTCTTAACTTGCTTTCTCGGAGATAGAATTAAGCACAATATGCATATCAAGACAATTATTGAGTTGTTTTGATAAGTCTAACCTAAATTAGTTTTTATTTCACGTCAATTCTCCTGACAGTTCTTCTTGTATAATTCACTGGGATGTGTTATTATACCATTTCTATTAGTTTTCCTGCTATTACCATCTGTTAGAGATGAAACAGAGAACGGCATAATCTTGCAGAATGATGCTCAATAAAGCGACATTTTCAATTAGAGATGGTATTAATTATCAACAAGAATAACTTACCTAATTTGGTGAAAGGAGGTATACAATGTATATAGGAACATTGAGACGTTGGCGTATCACTCGTTTTATAACGCTATCATTTGCAGTCATGTTAACTATCGGTCTAATTTTCGTTGTACCAAACACACTTGTGGGACATGAAGCAGACGGAGAGCTTGTTTCACAGAAGAATGTTGTGCTGAAAATATTGTGTGAGCTTCCTGATGATCAGAGAAAACACATCTCATGGGGTATGTAGGCGCATATCGCACCTCACCCGGTAAGACTAACAGTCGCATCGCATTTTGGCAGGACGATTATGATCGTTTCTTATCCAAAGCACCGGATACCGCTATCGTAGATTTTGCGACTATCTTTACAAATGAGAACGTCGTCGCTGTTGTAAGGCAGTTGGTTGGGGGAAAGAAATCTATCGTGGACTTGTCAGAGGCAATCGGTATCTCAGAAGATGAGATAAGGGAAGCTGTCAAGTTGTTGATAGACTCACAATTGGCATCTTGGACAGAAGATAACCGCATTGAACCGAAAAACGATGTCGGTTCCTTTTTCCTAAACTTTGTCAGTATGACAACCGTTCACCTTGGACATATCAAATCTGAAGAGAGATGATGCGTTGATGACATGTTAAGTCTATCATGTCGCCAGTTAATATTTTATTGGCGCTTCGCTCTACCCGACCTACAAGGGTGTGTAAATATTTTGTCACTCTATCTGTCTGAATCACGGATTACGCGGATTACACTGAAGGGGTTTCTTGTGTATTCAAGTTTACTTTCATATATTGGGGCTGATTTTAGCAAAACCCCATAGGCGTCAATTTAGTACAGGGAAGGGTAATGGAGACTGAATGGCGTATAAAGAAGCACAATCAAGGATGAATGTGCTACAGATATATCAAGATGGATGGTGCAGGGAGAAGGGAATGAGGGATGAAAGGGGTTGGAGGAAGATAGCACAATCAAGGATGAATGTGCTACAGATATATCAAGATGGATGGGATAGGGAAAAGGGAATGAGGGATGAAAGGGGTTGGAGGAAGATAGCACAATCAAGGATGAATGTGCCATGATCGCGGAAAGCGCGGAGGAGATGGATATGTTCCTGAATCTTCTGTGCAAAAACTTTACACACCCACCTACAGAGTAGGCTTGACAAAACGCAAGATATGTCTTAAATTGGCGTTAATCCTCCTGTGAATTCTGCTTGTATATTTCACTGGGGTGTGTTATTATTTTGACATTGAAACGTTTTTCATAAGTCCTATATAGTAAATTATGTAAATAAGTTTACATATATTCTGTAGGAGCGATCTCCGAATCGCGACGCAACCCCTAATAGTCGGGAATCGGAGTTCCCTCCTACATCTCAAAATGTCAAGTTAATTGTAAAATCCACTATAATATCGCAAACTAAGGTGTATTCATGTGGTTGCTTTTAATATTGCCAATCATAATCTTGGCGGTTGTATTGTTGTATATTTCAGCTGCACAATCACGAAAAACTTACAGATGTCCGCAATGTGGTGAAAAAGTCCGAGTTGAATATATGGATACAAGCCGCTGTGGCATGTGTGGTGCACATTTGAAACGGGAGGAGACTCGATGAGGAGAGAAGACCTATTAGCAGGTACGCGTCCTGAAATTACTGAGGGTCAGATTATTATGACCGGTAGCGACGGTTTTGACGGTTATGAAATCCTGGATTATAAGGGACTGGTATGGGGAATATCTGTTCGTGCCAAAGATGTCGGACAAGATTGTGCGATGGGTTGTAAAAATGTCACCGGTGGTGAGTTGCAATCTTATACGGCGTTGGCTGATGAGTCTCGGCAACGTGCTATTGATTTAATGCTACAGATGGCTGGAAGGCAGAACGCAAACGGCATTATTAACATAGAATTTGAGCTGACAGGTGTATCTCAGGGTGCCTCTCAAGTTGTCGTGTATGGCACAGCTGTTGTTATTAAACCAATTGTGAATTATGTTCCTGTTGGTGCTGTTGGTAATATCTTGGCAGATATGCAGGACACTTTTGAAAAAAACAGCTAATGCGTAACCTGTTCTCTAATTTCATCTTCAATATTCACCTGAAGTGGATGTGGCTGCGTCACACGCATACCTTCAATTGGGCACACAAACCGTTGTGTGAAAGGTACAAGTCCGGTGTATTACGAATCGGTAGACTTTATGTTTGTCGTAGCTGCCTTTTTGCTTACAGTGGTATCCTTCTTGGCATCATTGCAGCTTTAGTTTATCCAACGCATATAGCTGAATTGGAACTGACTCGGCTCTTATTCGTTCTGGTTCCAGTGGTTGTTTCTTCTTATCCGCGTTTGTATAAAAAACTACCGAGATTTAGTCAGGATATTTTGCGTTTTGTCATGGGTGGTATTATAGGTATTATACCATTTCTCCTGATACACAGTAACTTCATATCTGGTATGACTTGTGTTTTCGTTATGGGGGTATTCTGGCGGATTTACTTCCATCAACGAAAAATACGTAAGCTGCATGCCTGTGATAGTTGTCCGGAATTGGAGCTACCCGAAATCTGTAGCGGTTTTCAGCATCAATCGGAAGCGGTGCGTCTTTACGAGATTGAGGCTACCGAGTTGTTGTATCGTACAGGGCGCGGTTTTCCACACTGAATGCAAACAAAAGATTACTGAATGAATTATTTAATCTTCATATACATAAGGAATATGAATGGCAATATTAACACAAGCACATCATGATCATTTTGATGAATACGGTTATATGGTGATTGAGAATGCTGTGCCGATAGACCTGTGTGAAGCGGTGGTTGATGCGATTTTTGCTTTCTTGGAGATGGATCCATCTGACCCGAATGATTGGTATCGTGTGCCTCACAAGCCCGGTGCTGGTATGGTGGAGATGTATTTTCATCAAGCGATGTGGAACGTGTACCAACATCCCCCGATTTATCAGATCTATAGTGAAGTGTATGGAACTGAAAGGATTTGGGTTCATCAAGATAGAGTGAACATGAAGCCTCCACGACATCCTGACTATCCTGAATGGGATCATAAAGGGATGTATCATTGGGATGCTGATACGACGAAACTACCGGTAAGATTCAGCACGCAAGGTGTTCTGTTTTTAAGAGATACTGCTGACAATCAAGGTTCTTTCGTTTGTTGGCCTGGTGCACATAAATCTTTAATTGATGAGAAGAATCCTTGGGTGCCGAAACTGACACCGGAAGTATATCGTGAGAAGTTCATACAAGTGCCGGCGCAGGCGGGTTCATTGCTTATCTGGCATGTTGCGCTTCCCCACGGTAACGGACAAAATACATCTGATAAACCGAGACTTGCTCAATATATGAACTATTATGTTGCCCCTAATCCGGTGAATGAAGAACGACGACAAGAACGAATTACGTTGTGGCGTGAGCGAAGAGCTCTGGGGAGAGGACCTTATCCGGGGGATCCGCGGGGATGGGAAGCGAAAAACTATGGATCTCCAGAATTGACACCTTTAGGGAGAAAACTGCTGGGAATCGATCTTTGGGATTAGTGTAATAGGAAATATGCGGGCGGGACATTGTATCATGTGCCCGCCCGTATATTTTTTTGGTTAGATTATAGTAGTAAATCGTTGGTGATAGATAGGTTAATAGGTTTTAATGTTCGCCCAACTTGTTGCTAACTTACCTTCAGGGTCTACGCTGAGTGCCCCTTTCAATCCACTGTTGCGGATAGAATTGATTTGACTCTCCGTTAGATCGACATTAAAGATAGCGACTTCATCCAACAATCCCAACAGGAATGAATGTCCGGTCAATCTTGATCCGATATTAATAGGAACTGTCGTGCCATCGGTGTTCATGTCTTTGTCACCGCCAGCTTTAGTTTGCTGTTTTCCATCAACATATAGGTCGTGGTCTTGGACAGAGTCTCCACTTTCTGGAAAGACGACAGCACAATGATGCCAATCACCATTGCATACATCGTCTCCTCCGTAGTTTTGTCCACCATTCACTTCAACTCTTAAGAAGCATTGTGCTCCTGAAACGTGTGCGCGGATATAGTATTTTTCGCCACCAACGTTCCTACCCCATTTTACCCATGAGTGGTCTCTTGTGCCATCGGCTTTGAACCAGAAGACCGTAGTTCTTGGTTCGAGTGCACCAACACCTGCAAAATCGGGAACAACTAAATGGTTATTTGCACCATCGAATTGCAACGCTTTACCAAAACGTCCATTAACGTATTCTGCCCCCATTATGTTTGCGTCCCGATTATTCCCCGATGAATCTTTAGCTATGGTTCCACTTCCTTCGTCAAAGAGATAGGCTAACTCAATAGTGTCCTGATCAATTATTGCGGAATGGCAGATGCTTGTAATTGACATTGTAAAAAAGATAGCAACCATAACAGATAACATGATTGTGTTTGGACTTTTCATTTTTTCTCCTTGTTGGTAACGGAAAGGACAGGTATAATGACCTGTCCTACCAATGTAAAGAGATATGTTGATCCGTAAACAGATGTTAGTATCTCTTAATTTTTCCCCAACTTGTTGTTAACTTATCTTGCGGGTCAACGCTTACGGTTCCGTATAGACCGGTATCCATAATAGCATTGATCTGTTCAGCATCCAGTGCGGCACTGAAGATAGCGAGTTCATCTAACAGTCCGTGGAGAAAGGAATGTCCTGTTAGACGTGCACCAGCATTTACTTCAACATTTACACCGGTGTCCATTTCTCTATCTCCTCCGGTGTTTTCTTGAAGCACGCCATCTACATAGAGGTCGTGATCTTGAACGGAATCAGCACCGTCGGGAAAAACGACAGCACAATGATGCCAATCGCCATCACATACATCCGCTTGTCCGTAGTTTTGTCCGCCGTTAACCTCAATTCTGAGGAAGCACTGTTGACCGGACACATGTCCTCGGATGTAGTATTTTGCTCCGCCGGTATTTGGTCCCCACTTGACCCATGAATGGTCTCTTGTACTACTGGCTTTAAACCAGAATACCGTAGTTCTGGGTTCTTTTCCGCCGACACCCATATACCCGGAAATGAGTAGGTTATCGTCAACGCCATCATACATTAACGCTGTTCCAAAGACACCTTCGGCGTATTGTGCCCCCATTATTGTGCCGTCCCGTCCATTCTGCGAAGAATCTGTGGCGACATCGCCTTCTCCTTCGTCAAAGAGATAAAGTGCTTCAACTGATTCCTCATCAACAATGCTTGCCTGGATGATACCTGTGATTGAGAAAGTAAACAGAATGATACTAAACAAGGCAACAAAGTAACCACTGTTATTTCTAAATTTCATTTTCATTTTCCTCCAATACCAAAAATTTATATGATCTTTGGCGTAAAACTATAATTGGTCAATAATCCTTATATTCTATTATAACAAGAACGAGAAAAATAGTCAATTAGTTAATTTGTTTCAGAAGAGACGGCACTCGGAGAGTGACTACTACTATAAAAGAGACGGCACTCGGAGAGTGCCTGCTACTATAAAAGAGATGGCACTCGGAGAGTGCCTACTACTATTAAGATTTTGTAGGTTGGGCGGATCTGAATATCCGCCCAATAATTTGTTGGCAAATGCATCTACCGATTGAATAGGAATGATCGGGACGATATAAGAGCCCAGAGTAGGTCTTCCGTGTCTTCCCGTCTCGTAGTTTCATCATTAAGATGTGTCTTTGCGGTTTCGAGTTCCGTTTTACTTGGCAAACGACTTAACGTCATTAGGTATAACTCTGTTGCCAATTCTTCAGGTTGCATCTTTTCCCCTGTTTTGGGTTCAAGAAGCTGTGTAATTGTACCGTTGCGATTTTTTAGCTTCCCGTTCACATAGGGTGAGTTGATGATGTGAAGTGCCTGGGTAAGAGTCGGTTCAAGTAATGGGTCTAAGTTCCCTAAGAACTCCCTATCAGAACGTCCGAACAGACTGAGAAAACGGGAACTGACCGGTAACGGTAACTCAACAGCACGCATGCCTTGTGGATACCTACCATATTTCTCTGATGCGCCTGTAACGTCGTTAAGTACATCAAGCAACACTTGTGCCATTAGTGGACGCGGCATGAATCGAGAGAAGAACCTATCGTCTAATTCATTCGTTTCATTCGGTTCAGCGGAAAGCTGATAGGTGCGTGAGTTCATAATAAGTTTGATAATATGTTTGGTATCATATCCGCTGCGTATCAACTCTTCAGCTAAAGCTTCTAAGAGACCTTCAACACTTGGCGGTGTAGTTGCTCGCATATCATCAACGGGGTCAACGATTCCTCTTCCAAAATAGTGGCTCCACAGTCGGTTTACGGTAGCTTTTGCAAAGTATGGATTTGAATCAGCGGTGATCCAATTTGCAAGGTGGTCTATGGCTTCCGCTCGGTATGCTTCTGGGAGTGTTTCTCCGCCGAGGAATGTCGGTTGTGCCACCTGTCCGCGATTTCCTTGAACAGATTGATTGATTACCCGTCCGCCGGGATTGTGGTAGACGACCAATTCTTGATAGAGTTCTCCACCGCGTGTGTTGACTTTCCCTGTGAATGCGGCGAAGTTCCAATAATCATCTGTCGTCCATTCGTCAAACGGGTGTTTATGACATCTTGCACAACTCAGGCGTATACCGAGGAACACTTGTGCGGTAGTTTCAGCTCTACCGGAAGGTTGCCGTTCAATCCGGTAGTAGTTTGTGGGTCCGCTCTGATATGTGCTGCCTGTGGATTGCAAGATGTCTCTGACGAATTCATCGTAAGGGGTGTTATCTGCGATAGCATCCTTTATGAATTGATGGAAAAGTGTTGCGCCTCGTTCTCCAAATTCTCCGTTTCCTAACCGTCGTGGATGCACCCGAAGCATATCCGCCATTTTTAATGTGCGTAGGTTCACCCATTCTGGTGTATCCATAAGTGTATCAATGAGGATAGTCCGTTTATCTGGGTTTTTATCCGAGAGAAATTGTTTTACTTCGTCTGAGGCGGGTAATTTCCCGATAGTATCCAGATATACTCTCCGAATGAATTCAGAATCTGAGGAGAGTTCAGATGGACGTACATTTAGTTTTCTAAGTTTTGCAGCGACGAATTCATCAATGAAATTGTTTGTGTGAATTTCTGGGAACGGTTTCCCATCATCTGCTCTTGGAACAGTGATGAAAGTAGAGGTAACTTCCCCTAAGAATCTTGCTAAGATAGCCGTGCCGCCCCAACGTGTGCTTGTGACTAACCCTTCTTCTGTTACTGTTGCGACCGGTTCATCTTTAGATTCGTATACGGCTTGGTGTGTGACATCTTCGGTGGAACCGTCCGTAAAATGTGCAAGAACTTTCACTTGCTGGGTTTCGCCGACAGTAGTGAAAGCGACTTCTTTGGGTTCTATTTCAAGTTTTTCCAGACGTGGTTCGTCCGGTGAAAAATGAGCACCTGCTTCAATCCATCGAAGGATAGTTTCTGCTTCATCAGATCCGACTTCGAATCGGACACCGCCGGCGTGTGGTATCTGTCCTGTAGGTTTTAGATAGAGCAGACTCTGTTCAGGTTCAATCAAGTTAATACGTCTTCCACGGTTGTGGTGTACGATTGGTTCATAATCGCTTTCTGGATTGAGTGTGAGGAGGGAAAGGTTTAAACCTCCTTGTCCACCGAATTTGCCGTGGCAAAGTCCTGCGGAACACCCCATCTTGTCCAGAATTGGTGCGATATTCTTTAGAAATAGAGGGTTGGTAGTTTCTGCTTTATTATCCGTTTCTGTTTCACTATCTATATTTCCCCAACTTGTTGAGGGAATAAGGGTGCATGTATATGCCATAATAGCACATACTATCAGGATAGGAACTGAAATGTTCCATCTACCGTTCTTCATTTCATTTCTCCTTGTTAAGTAAGGAATTCTTGGTGATTGTCTTACCGATTTAGTGAGTCATACAGTTTTGTGTCGTGTTCAACGATTGCTATGTTTTCAATTTAGGTTTTGAGAATTTCTTTACTATTAGTAGACAGTCCAGACTAAACTTGTGGTATTAGTAATAGTCGGGAATCGGAGTTCCCTCCTACAGAACAGACTATTGGTAGGAGCGATCTCCGAATCGCGACCTGCATATTTAGTCTGGACTATTTATTAGACATCATGTTGGGTTTCGCTTTGCTCAACCCAACCTACAAAAAAACTTTTTATGTAGCATGAGTTATACAAAAACTTTTGTAAAAACTTCTGACATATTTTCGACGAACAGGAATGCGAGTCCATCTTGGATGTCCTCTGGGATTTCGACAAAATCTTTTTCATTTCCTTGTGGAATAATGATTGTTTTTATACCAGCCTGTTTTGCGGCAAGTATTTTTTCTTTAATTCCACCTATGGGTAACACTCTTCCTCTTAGGGTCAATTCACCAGTCATTGCTACTTCTGGGTTGACGCCTCGGTTTGTAACGATGGATGCGATTGCGGTTGCCATAGTAATACCTGCGGAGGGTCCGTCCTTTGGAATTGCGCCTGCGGGGACGTGTATATGTATATCGTCTTGTAAAATGTTTGCATCACCTTTGAGGGATTCTGTTTGTGATTTGACATAAGTGAGTGCAGTTTGTGCTGATTCTTGCATGACATCTCCGACCTGTCCTGTAATGCGTAGGCTGCCTTGTCCATTTTGTTTTTGTGTTGCGGTTGCTTCTACAAATAGGATTTCACCGCCTGCGGGCGTAACAGAAAGTCCGGTTGCGACGCCTACATCTGGTGTTCGTCCTGCGATTTCAGATTCAAATTTTGGGGGTCCGAGGTAATTTGGTATTTCTTTATTACCTATAATAGTATGGTCGGTTTCACCTTCAGCGACTTTACGAGCGGATTTACGACAAAGTGTTCCGAGTTCGCGTTCTAAGTTTCGTACCCCTGCCTCGCGTGTATATCTTGTAATCACATCATGTATAGCGTCATCTGAAATCCCCAATTGCTGGTCTGTAATACCGTTTGCGGTCAATTGTCTCGGAATAAGGTATTGTTTTGCAATTTGCTTTTTCTCATTTGACGTGTATCCGGGTAAGTCAATTGTCTCCATTCTATCTCGTAGTGGCGGTGGTATAGTGTGAATTTGGTTTGCGGTTGTAATAAACATGATGTTTGATAGGTCAAATGGTACATCCAAGTAGTTATCAGTAAATGCGTGGTTTTGTTCTGGGTCAAGTACTTCGAGCAGTGCGGCGGCGGGGTCTCCTCTGAAATCGGAGCCGAGTTTATCGATTTCGTCAAGCATGAAGACAGGATTATTAGATTCAGCTTGTCTGAGTCCTTTAACGATTCGTCCTGGCATTGATCCTATGTAGGTGCGTCTATGTCCTCGTATTTCGGCTTCGTCGTGCATGCCGCCTAAAGAGATTCGCACAAATTTTCTACCCGTTGCCCGTGCTATAGATTTACCGAGCGATGTTTTTCCTACGCCTGGCGGTCCGACGAAGCAGAAGATGGGTCCCTTCATATCGTCTTTGAGGAGTCGGACAGCGAGATAATCTACAATTCGTTCTTTGACTTTTACCAGATTGTAGTGGTCTTCGTCGAGTATTTCTAATGCTTTTGTTAGGTCAATTGCGTCTTCCGTATTTACTGACCATGGTAGATTTAGTAACCAATCCAGATAGTTGCGTGAGACTGTAGATTCTGGAGAGAAGGATTGCATTTTTGTAAGTCGATTTAGTTCTTTTAGAACTGCTTTATGTGCTCTTTCTGGCAAATTTGCTTCTTTTAGTTGTTCACGCATTTCTTCCACATCAGAAGCTAAATCGTCTGCTTCTCCGAGTTCTGTTTGAATTGCCCTGAGTTGTTCTCGTAGATAGTATTCGCGTTGTCCTTTATTGATAACAGCTTGTGCATTAGATTGAATTTTACTTTCCAATTCATATAGGTCAACTTCTTTTGCGAGTATAACTGCGAGTTTGTTGAGTCTTTCCGGTATAGGAACGGCTTCAAGGATTTGCTGTTTTTCTTGCGGTTTCAGGTCTAAGACTGTAGCGATATAGTCAGCTAAGCGTCCAGGTTCTTCAATATTTTTTGCCATGAGTCCATGTTCCTCTTGGTATCGTGAGGAAAGATGTACTATGCGTTGTAGCATTTCGTCTGTACTTCGGACGAGAGCTTCTATTTCCATATTTTCTTCGTCATCATTTTCGGATTTTTCACTATCTTCTATGAGTCTGACGCGTGCCTTCATGAAGGGTTCTGTATAGAGGATTTCCTGGACTTCCACCCGTGAGCGTCCGTTGGCGAGGAATATTACATCTTCATCGTCTTTTTTTGTTCGTATGATGTGAATTAGGCTTCCAATTGGACTTAATTCATCTATTGTCATGTCTTTTACGGCGCGCGGGTCTGTGTCTAAGCTTCGTCCTGAAGTTGTTTGGAAGATACAGAGTTCTCTATCACCGTTCAACATTGCATCATCAACAGTATCCATTGCTACTTTTCCTGACAGTGCGACGTGATGCGGGTGGAATGGTGGAACCGGTGGCATATACGGAAAGATAACGAGGTCATCTACGGGTAGAATTGGTAGTTCTACCGTTTCTATGTGTTCGGCACTATCTTCATTTTGTTCAATATTCTCTTGCTTCTTGTTTTTTTTCACTGCTATTTCTCCTTCCATCTATTTCAGGTGCATCAAGTGTTAATCTTCATTTACGACAGTTGTGTTGTCATTATTAACACTGCGGATCCATCCGCGTTCACCTTCAATAATCACTTCTGTATCAAGTGCGGCGCATAGTTTCTTGTATTTCTGCAGTGTTTCAACAGCAGTTTGTTCCAGGACATCATGGGTACTTGATGCGTTAGTATCATTGGTTTTGAGAAGACTTGGTTGCGGTATTGATACACCTTTTTTATTCGTTAAAATAGGTATTATTTCAATAGATTTGAGCACACCTTCTTTAAAGGTTGTTTTAGGTATAATTGTTCTGACGTGCTGTAGTTCATAAGTGTCGTATATGAAGTCAGCTAAGCTATATATTATAGGTTTTCCTTTGTATATTTCAATACCTCCTAAGGTATGGAGTTGTTGACACAGCACTATATCCGTCCCAGCATCAATGAGTGCTTTAGCGAAGAGGCGTTGTCTGCCAATACTTGCTTGTCGCGTTTCTTTTTTTGCTTCTCTTTTTCCCCAATGCAGCCAAACGATGATAAGTTCTGCTTCATTTTCTACTTGTTTAACTGCATGTATCATCTGACTATATGCTGCAGAAGCGACTACATTGAGAGAAGCCATATTGAATTCATTTCCTCTCAAATAGGCGAAAAGTGCTACCTTATGACCTTTGACATTGATCCATGCGGGTAAATTTGCCGCTGCCGGTGAAACACCTGCTCCCATTGATTTGACGTTATACCACGCTAAATTGGTTACTGTATCTTCAAGTGCGACGATGCCAAAGTCCAAAATATTTGGAGATGCTAAAGAGACTGCGTCAAAACCTGCGTTAGCAAGCGCACGTGCTAATCCTGGTGCTGCTCGAAAATGGTGTTGTTGTATGATGCTTGGATCTCCTCTGTCAGAAATACTGGCGTTTAGCGATACAGTCGCCACATCTGCTGATTGAATGATGGATGCTGTGCCTTCAAAAAACACACCTGCTCCTTGCCGTTCTATTATCGGTGTTAGACTACTGCCGATTGTGATATCTCCGACAGCAAGGACAGTTATTTCATCAGACTCTATCTCCAAGGCGTGTAGTGCATTACCACTGTGCAAAATCGAAACGATACATAAGATTATAATTATTATACTTTTCATTTTTCTTTTTTTAGTTGATTGCCGATTGCTATCAGAGCATCTGCGAGTGTCTGTTTTTCAGATTGACCGGTGTCTTGTAGTTTTTGTGTTTCTGTCTGAAGCCCCTCAATTTGTGCTTGGAAGTCAGTTGCAAACTCATTGATAAGCATGGATAGTTTTTCAAGGTCATTTTCAGTACGACTAATATGTTCGTCAATACGGTTATCTACATGAAGCATGATGTTGTCCGGTATATTTCCGTATTGTGCTTTGATATCCGATATTTCTTTTAGTAATCTTGCTTCGACTTCGGTGACAGTGTGTTGCACATTTTCGAGTTCAATTGTCAAGTTCTCAAGTTGATCGTTGTATTTACGAAAGTCTGCTCCAAATATAGCGTCTCTGAGATAGGCTTCTAAGTTGTTGGGTTCTGTTTGTTGTGTCTCTTGTGTATCATCTATCAGAGGTGGATGCTGTGTTTCTTTCATCAATTATCTCCTATGTAATCTGTATATATCACGGATAATTATATAGATTATCAGGTTTCTGTTCTTCCCGTTCAACGTCTAATTGTATTGAAAGTTTATCTTCCTGTTCGGATTCATCGTCCATCTGTGTACGACTTGCGTTGAATTCTTGCAGGATACAGTTTACGATTTCTTCGCTGTATGCTTCAGCTGAAACCTGTCTCTGATTTGCTTCCCACGCCATTCTTGCGACCGCTTCGAAGTATTCTGCATGTTTATATGCCTCTAATAGGTCATTGCCTCTTGAAAATGTACCGTGTCCGATCCAGTAAAGTATATGCCGCATGGGTTCAGTTTCGTTTTCAAAGAGTCTTAAACTTTCATAAGATAACTCAGGAATTCCTGGAACTCTTTCCTGAACGAACCCGATTCCGCCAGAAGCATCATATATGATTGGTGTTTCCGGTTCATACCCTTTAAGGAATTGATAGAAACGGTCTGGTTGTCCGTGTTCTGTCCGTGATATTAGGTTCAAGAACTTTGGCTGTAAATGGACTAATGCATTGAATCCATTTTTTTCGAGTTGTTCAAAAATGAGTAGATAGTGGAACATCTCACTTGTCGGTACACAAGGCATTGACTCACTGTTTTGCTCGTGCTGTGTCTGTGTGCCAAAGCGCATACGATAGTGTGTGCCGTCTGGTTCTACCTCTATAACAGTCACATTAAGTGCTGGATGCTCAATTGCGATCATATCCAACCGGGAACCTGATTTTGTCAGAAGCACATGTCTACCTGCTAATCCTTTTACAATGATTGCTTTAGGTAGCGCGTATCGTGGTGCATCGTCATAGTTGATGAGACAGTTCGTATCTACTGGTTCTGATAATATGACCCCCATATTTCCTGCGGATGCCCAGAGGTAATCGTGAGCATGTGCATGCATGCCAACCCATCCCATTTGTCCGATACAGGTACCTAATTCCGTATCGGGTGAAATGGGGTTCAGATTGGGTTGAAATCCCCTTGCAACCCACTGCCGATAACGGTAACTGTGCGGTGGTGGTATTTGCTGATGCGTCAAGTAAGGATTGACTAATGTATATTTCACTTGTGCCTTTGGTATATTTTTCCTATTTCATGTATCTTACTTTAAAATATACCATACTTTCTGTGGCTTTTGCAACTAAAATTGTTCTGTGTTCCGCGAGCATGACTTGAGTGTGTAATTTGTATTCAAAGCAGGAAGGGTGGAAGAGAATAAGATGGAAGGATGGGAGAAGGGAAGGGTGGAAGAGGGTATGATGGAAAGGTGGAAGGGTGGAAGAGGCTCTACATAATTCCATGCTACTACATTTTATCCACGCTTGCTACTACGACCCGTTCAATTCCTGCATAGTCGTTTATAAATTCAGAGTGCGTATACATCGGTTGTTCATCAAGAATTGCTTTTACAGATGCTGCTTGCTTTTCACCGATTTCAAATATCAACTTACCTTTAGGCAGTAGGAAGTTAGGTGCTTCTAAGATAAGTCTCCGAATAACAGACAGTCCGTCATCTCCTGCTATTAATGCAATATGGGGTTCATGGTCGTATATATCTTTGCTTAATTCCTTGCTTTCATCAATTGATATGTAGGGAGGATTGGAGACGATCCAGTTGAATTTCTTAGGTTTCACTTGCTTTATTGGTTCAAAAAGGTCTCCTTGCATGAGTTCTATCCGTTCTGTACATTCATGTATATCTCTGTTTTTTTCTGCAACAGCCAAAGCATTCTCACAGATGTCAGTTGCAATAATATGACATTCTGGCATATTAACTGCGATTGAAATTGCAATCGCGCCGCTCCCTGTTCCTATTTCTAATATATTTTCTGGCTTACTATCATTGGATTTCAATACTGTCTCTACGATGAATTCTGTTTCAGGACGTGGTATCAACACGTTTTCGTCAACGTAGAAATCTAAAGACATGAACTCTTTATGATGGGTTAGATAACTTATAGGTGTTCGTGCAATGCGTTTCTTTATCAATGCTCGTAGTATTGTTAAGTCTTCTTGAAAAACGGGCATGTCAAAATGTAGATAGAGTTGCAGTCTGCTTTTTTTAAGTAGGTGTCCGAGTAACACCTCTGCATCTAATCGGGGGTTTGGTATATTATGTTTTTCAAAATAACTTGTGGTCCACTCAAGGAGCTCAAGCACGTGCCAGATTTTGGAAGCCATATATTCTTATCTGCTTTTGCGGAACTCCGTTGTGAAAGTTTAGCTGAAATAATTGGGTAGGTATGTATATATCACTGGCTATCTCAGCATTAATGAAAGGTAAATCAATAGGTTTAACTTTCCACGTTTTTTAACATTTCAACTTGGTCGGCGGTTGTCAGTCGTTCAATGAAAGGGTCTAATTCTCCATCTAAAGTGCCATCTAACTGATAGCTGCTAAACTGGATACGGTGGTCAGTTACTCGAGATTGTGGAAAATTATATGTACGGATTTTTTCACTTCTATCGCCACTGCCTACCATTGACCTACGGGTTTCAGCGCGTTCACTGTCCAATTCAGCTTGCTTTTTTTCTTGAAGTCGAGCGCGTAAGATTTTCATTGCCTTTGATCTGTTTTTGTGTTGTGATTTCTCATCTTGTTGCGTTACGACGAGGCCGGTAGGAATGTGTGTTATACGAATAGCAGAATCTGTCGTATTTACACTTTGTCCTCCTGGTCCAGAAGAGCGATATGTATCTATGCGTAATTCTGTTGCCTCGTCAATTTGTATGTCTACCTCTTCTGCTTCAGGGAGAACTGCGACAGTAACTGCAGAGGTATGAATACGTCCACTGGTCTCCGTTGTAGGAATGCGTTGGACACGATGTATTCCCCCTTCATACTTTAGCAACCTATATGCAGATTTCCCTTCGACTGAAAAGACGACCTCTTTGAAACCTTTGAGTCCGGTAGCATTGGCACTGAGCATGTCTACTTTCCATCCTTTTCTTTCAGCATAACGTGTATACATTCGAAAAACTTCAGCGGCAAATAGACTTGCTTCTTCTCCGCCCGTGCCAGCACGGATTTCTATGATGACGTTTTTCTCATCGTTTGGGTCTTTTGGAATAAGAAGCAACTTAATGGATTCCACTAACGCATCAATTTGTTGTTTAAGGTCTACCAGTTCTTCTTGTGCAAGTTCAACCATTTCAGGATCATTTTCTTCTACTAATAGAGATTCTGTCTCCTGAATTGCTGTTTCCAGTTGTTGGTAGTCCTTGTAGGCTGTCACAATTGGGGAAAGTTCAGCGTGTGTCTTTGACAGTTCCTGTAGACGTTGTGGGTTTGAAATTTGTGCTGGATCGCTTAATGATTTTTCGACATCTATGAATTTATTCTGGATGTCTCTTAGTTTATCAAACATATCAACCGTTCGCTTTTAATCTCTTACAATCTATTTGTGTTTTCCTGATGAACGTATTACATAGTCACAGTTGTGTTATTCTTCTGATTGATCGGTGAGTCCGTAGCGGCGGCGGAAACTTTCTACACGCCCTGCTGTGTCAATAAAACGTGTCTGTTGTCCTGTATAAAATGGGTGGCATTTTGCACAGACATCTACGCGCATCTCTGATTGGGTTGTGACGGTTTTATAAGTTGCGCCACAGACGCAATTAATAGTACATTCAGTTGTCTCGGGATGAATTTCGGGTTTCATTGTTTATCTCCTAATTATCTTATTGTTGTCCTTCTTTGAGGCACAAACTGGAAAGTTTGTGCTACAAAAGATTATAAACTGGAAAGTTTGTGCTACAAAAGATTACAAACTGGAAAGTTTGTGCTACAAAAAATATATCATATATCAGAAATGGTATAAGATGGCATGAAGTGTAATTCCTACTTACTGTTTCTAACAGTTTGTATTCGCTTCTTGCCGGGTCGTCCTGTACCTTCAAGCATATTGTCAAGGAATTCCTCGTTGGTCTTTGTTTTTTCTAACTGTTGTATAAGCAATTCCATAGATTCAGCCATACTCATTTGACTTGTTAATTTTCGCAGTACCCATACTTTGTTGAGTACATCAGGTTCTAACAATAGTTCTTCACGTCGTGTTTTTGATTTTTCGATGTTGATAGCGGGAAAAATCCTGAGTTCTAGCAGTGTGCGATCCATGTGAATTTCCATGTTAGCAGTTCCCTTGAATTCTTCATATATGTATGTATCAGAACGGCTCTCTGTATCAACGAGTACAGAAGCGATGATTGTTAGACTGCCTCCCTCTTCAAATTTTCGTGCGGCACCACAGAATTTGCGTGGTTCTACGATTGCCATTGCATCTAATCCACCTGACAGTGTGCGTCCACTATGTGGCGCTGTCATATTGTATGCTCTTGCGAGTCGTGTCATGCTGTCAAGTAAGATCACGACATCCTCTCCACACTCCACCATCCGTTTTGCTTTTTCAATCGCCATTTCTGAAACTTGGATGTGACGTTCGGGTTGTTCATCAAAAGTAGAGCTTATGACTTCTCCATTTACAGTTCTGATGACATCGGTGACCTCTTCTGGTCGTTCATCTATCAGTAGGAATATGAGTGATACTTCTGGATGATTAGCCTCAATTCCACATGCGATGTTTTTCAGAAGTGTTGTCTTTCCACTGAATGGCGGTGCGACGATCAATCCTCGTTGTCCTTTACCGATAGGTGCTATGAGGTCAATAATTCGTGTTCCATATTCTGAAGGTGTATGTTCCAGTTTGAATTTCTCATACGGAAATACCGGTCTAGGTGTATCAAACGCCGTTCTCATCTTTACAGTTTCTGGGGGTTGTCCGTTTACCTTTTCTATTTGCAGCAGTGCAAAATAACGTTCAGTTTTGTTCTCCGATTTTTTTGGTGGACGAATTACACCTTCTACGACATGTCCTGTCTGTAAACCGAATAAACGGATCTGTGATGATGAGACGTATATATCCTCATCACTTTGCAGATAATTTGATCGGGGTGATCGGAGAAAACCGTAGTTCTGGTCTTTTTCGTCTAATATTTGTAGCACGCCTTTACCATATAAGGGTATGCCTTTCTCCGATGCTTTTTGAAGTATTCGCGTAATGAGTTCATCCTTACGTAGCCCATTAGTATCATCGATACCATAGGATTGTGCAATAGTATTTAATCCAGAAATCTCCATTTCCTGGAGCTTGCCTATGTCCAAGCTCTCCATAGTAATATAACTCCTAAGTATTACCTGTATCCATTTTCATTTATTTTCTATAAGCACTCTATTAGGGAGCGATTTTATTGAAACTCATGTAAACGGAAGCAGGTCAATTATCTTGAATTGAACAGAAGCACAGAATTATGCTCTCTGTTTTTATATTATAACGATAAATTTACCGGACGATGAGACCGGTCGAGAAAGATTATGATGCTTTTTTGGATCGTTATACACATTCTAACGCTTATACACATTGTGCCCGACGGACAACCAACAGACAGTATTCATTTTTGATATTTCTTGGATGGCATCTGTCTGAAAAAAGCGGTATTGTGTATATTCTGGGGTCCGAGTGAAAATGTTGGCAGGGATTTAACATCCTTTGTGTGTGTTATGACAGAGAATTTACTCCGATATTTGAATCATATCACATTATATTATACATGAATTTATAATAAACGTCAAGTCTTTTTTACATCGATTTGGAAAACTTTGTTAAGTGCGAATAGCAAATCTGCCAAAATTACTCCGCAGTGCTTTCTTTAATTGACCGGAGGCGGCGTAGTACTTTTGCATTATTACTATTATGTTCTAAGAATTTTTCCCAGAGTGATGCTGCTTCATCGTTGTATCCTTTTGAAACATAGTAATCACCGAGTGCCAAAACAGGTATATCTGATTTTGGATTCATCTCTATCGCTTCTTTAAATGCTGCCACAGCAGCGTCTTCTTCACCTTTGCGTAGTGCGATTTCACCTTTCGCATAGGGAAGCAGCGTGTGATCTGGATATTTGTTTGATAAGCCTTCCAATAAAGTTTGTCCGTCCTCTTCTTTTCCAGACTTATGTAATGAGACAACAGCAAGTATAGTTCCTAAACCGTATTGGTATGTCAACGTTTTCTTTTCTTCGGCACTGTCAGCACTATTGAGGAGTCGTTCTGCTATTCTCGCAGCTGCTTTGTATTTTATCTGTGCTTTATTGAACTGATCATACTTGTAGCAGATATCCCCCAGCGTTTTCATTGTTATGAATGAATCTCTTTTCTGTTCTACAAGGTCTTGAAAAATTATAGCTGTTTTTCTATTGTGTAGACGATAATGCAATACTTCAGCAAGACTTTGTAATGCGTCGGTGTCTTCCGGGTTCATAGCGACTGATCGTTCGAATGCATCTCGTTCTTTCTCAGGTTCACCGAGCATCTGATATATTTTACCAATATACCAATATACTTCTGCATCTTTGTTACGATTTAAGCCGACAACTGAGTTAAAAGTCTCCAACGCTTTTTCGTATTCCTCATTTGTATATTGATTCCGTCCTGTGCTGATAACTGCGTCAATAACCTTACTATCTTTACTGGCTGCCTTTTTTAGAACGGCAGCTGCTTTCTGATGCATCCCGAGTTTTCTGTAGCAGATTGAGAGTCGTAGATAGGCGTGAGGATTTAGTTTTGCTTTCTCGGCTTCAGCTCTGGCGATTGCGTCAAAGTACAGTGCCCCTGCGTCGCGGTAATTCTCATCATCGTAGAAGAATTTTGCGATCATGAGTTCAGCATCGTAGTATGTGCCTTGGTCGTCTGTTGCGATAGTAGTGCCACCACCGAAACTACTCATTACTTGTTCGGCAGATACACCGAACCCCGAGTCTGCCATAACAGCGCTGCTTTTCATTGCTGGACTTCTTTCAACGTTGCGTGGACGGTCTCTTTCTCTTCTTTCTTGTTGTCTTATCATTGCCCGTCCGATCTGTGTATCTTCAGGGTTTTCTGGTTTGGGAATTTCAGCATTGAGTTCGGTAAGTTCGGCTTTTGCTTTCTCAATTTGTGACTGTGCATCATCAAGTCTACCATATTTTTTTACCATGAATTGAAGTGTTCGCTTCGCTTCAGTTTCGTCCTGTAGATGCTGTCTTTGTATGCGTGCTTTATTCTCGAGTGCTTGTGCAGCACGTTTACTTTGTGGATTTCTATTTGCAAAATTGTCAAATACTTCTACAGCTTGTTCAAATTTCTGTCCTTCTTCATAACTTTTCGCTAACATTAATTGGGCATCATGACTTGTTTCAAGATGGGGATACTGGTTAACGATGGTGTCAAAATGTGTTGCTGCTTCATCGTATTTTTCTTCTCTAAAATTGTGCATCCCGAGCCGGTAGTGTGCTTCTGCAGCTTCATCACTCTCTGGTGCATCTGCGATAATTGCTTGATATGATTGAACACCCTTTGCTGGTTGATTCATGCGTTCGATATTTAGCTTTCCAATAGCAAGTTGTGCTTTCCGTGCATCTTCTGTACCAGGATTGGTATCAACGATGCTCTGGTATGCCTCTAAGGCTCCACGGTAATCTTTCGCTTCAACCATTTGGTCAGCACTGTTCAATGCGCTGCCGGACAAACACCCCATTTGCCCCAATGATACTAAGACTAATACTGCGATTAGCATGCAGTTGACATATTTCATGGTCCTTCTCCTTATTTATACGCTAATACATCTGTCTGGATGAACATAAATCTACTAACCCAAGAATATCTTGATATGTATAACCTTCCTTTTCAATCAGTTCATTGCAGTCTATTCTGTTTTTCTCATCTGGTCCTTTACCGGCTGCCAGTATAGAGTTTGTTAGCCAGCTGGTGCGGACTCCGTTGACGCCTGATGTATAGTTTGTATCATAATCACCTTTGACAAGTCCGCATAACTGGTCTACTTTACTTTTTGGATATCCTTCGGGACGTGGATATGAAATAGGCTCTGGTTCTCCATCTTTTGGTATGAAGTTTATCCCATTTTTAATTTCAATAGTACCTTCGTCTCCTTCAAGTATGACCCACTCCTCAAATCCAACCCGTGTATTACCCATGATTGTAATAGTTCCTTCAGCGCCGTTATCAAGTTTAACATCTGAATAGGAGTTTATTTCAACGAACTTCGGTACGAGATTTCCGTCGTTGTCCTCAAACTTCATGTCCGTTGTGCCGTAGACTTCAGCAGGTAATGCATTTGTCATCCAGAGGAAGATGTCCTGTAAGTGACTACCCGAGTCGTTTGGTTGTCCGCCGCCGGAGAAACGGGGATCTCCACGCCATCCACCGGCACCCCAACGTTGCGCCATGTAGACTTCAAACTTCTTAAGGTTTCCGATTTTCCCTTCAGCGATTGCCTGTCTTCCTGTGATATAGGTATTATCGTAGTGGCGTTGGTATCCGCCGACGAGGTGTAGATCGCTACCGATAGCGATTTTCGTTATTGTGATTGCGTCACCGACGATGTTTGCCATCGGTTTTTCAACAATGACATGACACCCGGCACGGAGGGCGTACTTTACATGAATATCATGCAAAGAATGGGGTGAGAAGACTCCAACAATATCTAAGTCTTCGTGATTGAGCATCTCAATAAATTCATGTTCCCCCAGATAGCGTTTGAGGTTGTTGGGTTTGTAATCTTCGACGCGTTGTTGCAGTGCATTTTCTAATGCGTCTAAACTACCCTCATGTGCGTCAGCAGCAGCGACGACTTCGGCGTCCGGGCGCGTTGCAAATCCCATTGTGTTTCCGCGACCAGCACCCCCTGGTCCAATCACACCAACTCTTAATATGTCATTCTTGCTTGGCATTCTATTTATTTCTCCAAGGTATGTCAAATTATTGACAGTCGTAGGTTCAATTTGTATACTCGTATACAGGCAATGTTATAGTTTGTATAGGTTTCTGTTTATTCCACACAATTTGTTGTAAACGATCAACAGTTTCGGGTGAGAAAAATTGTTCACCTGTTTCAAGGTTGACTCGGGCAGGTGTATTTTTAATAATGATCAACTTGCCATCTATTTCAAGCGTGTAAGTAACCTTCTGATCAATTAGGGTTTCATCCCAGACTACTTTGTCTTTCATTTTTTTTCAACTAATTCAGTGTATCATAATAGTGCAATGAATATCAATAAAATAATGATTCATTATTCAAAATACCAACTGTTTTACCCTGTAAATACTTTGAATAGTCTTCTAAGAGGATCATAAAACTCATCCACAACGCGTTCTTTCAGCGGAATAATTGCATTATCTGTAATCGTGATATGCTCAGGACAAACTTTCGTACAGCATTTGGTGATGTTGCAATACCCAATCCCGTCCTCATTTTTCAATTCTTCCAGTCTATTCTCTGTATCTATGGGGTGCATTTCTAATGAAGCCGCATAGACTAAGTAGCGAGGACCTATAAACGCATCGTGAAGATCATGTTCCCGTAGAACATGGCATACATCTTGGCACAAAAAGCACTCAATACATTTTTTAAACTCTTGGATATGATCAATATCGACCTGTTCCATTCGCCAGGTACCATCTTCAGCATCTGGGGGTCTCGGTGTGAAAGGTTTCATCTTTTCTTTGACTTTGTAATTCCACGAAACATCCGTAACAAGGTCTTTGATTAGCGGAAATGCCCGCATCGGTTCAACGGTGACAGGTTCGTCAAGCGGTAAGTCGCTAAGCCGTGTCATACACAGTAATTTAGGGTTTCCGTTAACTTCTGCCGAACAGGATCCACATTTTCCTGCTTTACAATTCCATCTGACAGCGAGGTCATTTGCTTGTTCTGCTTGGATTCTGTGGACTGCGTCTAAAACCACCATTCCTTCAGATACTTCTGTTTCGTAATCCACAAATTCTGCTGTATCCGCATCGCCACGCCAGATTTTAAATGTTGCTTTATCCATCCTTTATTCCTTCCAGTATATGCCAATATGTTTTGTTTATCCCATTTCTTCAATAATTTGCCGTTGTTCATCTGTCAATTCAGGAACGATCTCGCGTCGAATAGACATTGTATTGTCATCAGTTTTATGGATAATCGTGTTGTATTTTCCAGCACCTGGCTCCTCCTTCTCAGGAAAGTCATCGCGGGAATGTGCGCCGATGCTTGCTTTTCGTTCGAGCGCAGCAAGCGCAATTGCCTCTGACACAGTAAGGAGACAGTCAAGATCAAGTGCAGTATGCCATCCTGCATTGTATTCCCGATTGCCGACTACGTGTGTGTTCTCAGCTTTTTCACATAACATCTTTATCTCTTCAATTGCTTGATTCAGACTTTCTTGACTTCGAGCAATGCCTACTAATTGTTGCATCTTTTCTTGTAGTTGTGATTGGATTTCATAAGGATTATCACCTTCTGGAGGATTATCAAAAGGTTTCAAGACGTGTTGTGCGATCTCCTCAATATGACTTTCCTCAATTGGAACAGCATCGTTTTCGGTTGCAAATTGTGCAGCGTACTCTCCGGCGCGTTTACCAAACACGAGCAGATCAGACAGTGAATTCCCGCCGAGTCTATTTGCTCCGTGTAATCCTGCTGCACATTCACCAGCTGCGAATAGTCCGGGAACACATGTCATCTGAGAATCTGCATCAACCCGAATACCGCCCATAATATAATGTGTTGTTGGACCTACTTCCATCGGTTCTTGTGTAATGTCAATGTCTGCGAGTTCTTTGAATTGGTGGTACATACTGGGTAGTTTTCTCCGGATATGTTCTTCAGCATTCGGTAGTTTTTCTTTAATCCAAGCGATATCCAAGAACACGCCGCCGTGTGGACTACCTCTTCCTTCCTGCACTTCCCGCACAATACATCGTGCAACATGGTCTCGCGTCAACAGTTCTGGGGGTCTCCGCGCCTCTCGGTCTCCTTGTGTGTATAACCATCCCTCTTCAGGACTCTCAGCTGTTGTATTGGCATATAGTTCCGGTATATCGTTGAACATAAACCGCTGTCCTTCGCTATTTGTCAGGATACCGCCTTCACCTCTAACACCTTCAGTAACTAAAATACCTTTGACACTTGGGGGCCAAACCATTCCTGTGGGGTGAAATTGGACGAATTCCATATCAATCAGTTCAGCACCTGCGTGATATGCAAGCGAATGTCCGTCCCCTGTATATTCCCAGCTGTTACTCGTGACCTGATATGCTTTTCCAACACCCCCTGTGGCTAAGACAACTGCTTTTGCAGCAAAGACCTTGAATCTCCCCTTTTCTCGTTCATAACCGATAGCACCTGAGACTCTATCACCAGTCTTAAGGAGGGATATGATTGTATTCTCCATATAGACGTCAATCCCTTGGTGAATTCCGTGGTCTTGTAATGCGCGGATCATCTCTAAACCGGTTCGGTCTCCCACATGAGCGAGTCTTGGGTACTGATGTCCTCCGAAGTTGCGTTGGAGGATACTCCCATCTTGTGTGCGGTCAAAGAGTGCTCCCCATTTTTCAAGTTCCCGCACACGTTCCGGTGATTCTTTTGCGTGTAATTCTGCCATCCGTGCATCAGATAGATATTGGCCGCCCCGCATCGTATCTGCAAAATGCACTCGCCAGCTATCTCTCTCGTCTACATTCGCTAAAGCTGCAGCGACTCCGCCTTCCGCCATGACAGTATGTGCTTTACCGAGTAAGGACTTGCATACCAAGCCGACCCTCAGATCGCCTGTAGATGCTTCAATCGCAGCGCGTAAACCAGCTCCTCCGGCTCCAACTATTAATACATCATAATCAAAAGTCTCATAAGATGCCAAGTTTAAATTTCCTCTCTTTCAAGATTATACCGTTTCTATTCGTATTTATCGCATTACCGGTTTTTGTGAGATGTTGTGTAGCATGACACAAACTAAAAGTTTGTGCTACAAAAAAAGAGACATTTTCAATTAGAAATAGTGTAACTTAAAATGTAATATAATCTTTCCAACCCGTTGTTGCAATTATGCGAACATAAAGATCGGAGAATCCAACCCAACACAAACTCATCCATGCCCACAACATGTGTCGGCGATTAAGGCAACTGATACAGTTATACATATTCCTTCGAATCGGTGCTTTTGATAGTAAATCCACTATACCGCCAACTAAATGCCGTAATGAATGACACCCGAAAGTATATCCACCCAATAAAACCACATTGATCGCTAAAACAATTGTGCCGATACCGATTCCGAAGGTTTTGCCACCATTGCCATCACTAAACCACAACGCTTCCCAAGCATCATAAGCAAGGAGACCAACTATCACTATCGCTACATAGAGAAAATAGCGGTGTATATTTTGAATAATCAAAGGGAAAGATTGTTCCCCACGATAACCTTTACGCGGTTCCGATACAGTGCATGATGGCGGATCAGCCCAGAATGCTTTGTAATATGCTCCCCGATAATAATAACAGGTAAAACGAAAACCGAGTGGTGCCCAAAGGATGAGAACTGCTGGTGTGATCAGTGCTGGCATCCAGTCAGGCATTGCACCAAACCAACTGTGTGCTATAGTATGTTCATCAATACCGAACAGAAGCGGTGAATAGAAAGGTGTCAGATAAGGTGCCTTTTCTGGCAGAAAATGTGCACCTTCAAATACACGAAAGGTTGCATATATTATAAACGTACCTAACCCAAGAAATACGACTAAAGGTTGAACCCACCACACATCTTTACGTTGGGTGTGAAAAGGTTTGTGTTCAGTTAATGTTAGTTCCGATTGCGCCATAGGGGTTTCTTCTTTCTGTTTGTTTTTCTGACTTGTGTAATAATTCTATAAATCAACCGTATTTAGCATATTGTAGCACAGAATTATATTTTTTGTCAAATTTGTCATCTGAGACGGCACTCGGAGATTGCCTACTACTATTCAGAAGAGACGGCACTCGGAGAGTGCCTACTACTATTAAAACTTTACGCACCCATCATTTAGTCATTTAGCGTATGTGTCAAAGGTTGCCAACCGAGAAGCCTTTTCGCTTTTGAGAGGTTAATTTCTTTCTGTTCATGGTCTCCTGCGATATAAACGGCGTCAAAACCTTCATGTTCAACCGAAATTGCTGCAAGATATGCGCGTGCTAAATCTTCTTCATCTGTCCACCATATATGAACGGATGCATCTTTCGGCTGATTTTGTCTTTCTAACCACTGTTCACGCGTTGAGGGTCCCGTAATTCGTAGTGCAATTAGGGACATACCGTGCTCTCTTGAAAAATACTCACAGACCTGCTCACCGAAACTCTTCGTCAGACCGTAGACACCAGGATTATCGCGCGGCACGATGTCTTCATAGGGGAAACTGTTTCTTGTGCGTTCATGAACGGTGAATGTGCTTGTATATACACCGTGCTTGATCCCTGCTTCCTTCGCAGCATGGAGTAGTATATGCAATCCTTTTGCATTGACATCATAGTTAGCAACAATATCTGGAAAATCAGCGACAGATGAGCGATCACTTGTTGGACGTAGCATGACCATATAGACAAATGTGTCCATTCCATTTAAGGCTTCTTGAACAATGTTTGGGTCTGTTACAGAACCTTGAATATATTCTACTGAATCATCTTTGGGTGGGTTTACATCAAGAATACGGAAATTGTGATGTTCCTTCATGTAAGGTATGGTCATCGTTCCAACATGTCCCGATCCCCCAACGAGCAAAACATTCATAAATCACCTATTATTGCGTGAGTTCCGTATTAGTAGCGCAAAATGTTTGTTTGCGTTTTATATGGCACAATCTAACAGAATGTGCTACAAAAACCTGCGTCCTTTGTAAAACATACTCTATGACTCTCGGACGATTTTATTTATGGAGCTAACGTTATTCTATGTATTTGTAATCTCCATGTTTTATACGTAGATCAAATGCATCCTCTGGATTCCAAGTCGGCATATCTGATGGCACTTCATAAGCGAATTGCTCAGTATCAGATTCATAACGATTGGTATTGCGTTCATGGAGGGCGCGCTGATACATTTTACAACGTTGTGTAAGGAAATCGTTTTGCCACCATTTGTACCGTTGATTCCATTGCGGTGTCCGCTGGTCAAAATAGATGACTCTTCGCAACGTATCACTTGTATTGATCTTACTCCCATGAAGTACCTTAGTATGATGCAGTAGAATATCACCTGGTTCAACTTCAGCAGGAACAGCATCGGAACGATTAAAATTATCTTCACCTTTATCTATTTCCTTTTGTGCCTTTTCAATACTCCACAGATGACTTTTCGGTATAACCCAGACACAACCGTTATCAACAGTGGATTTATCAATGTAGATATCGACGTTAAAAATCGGCAGGTTCTCACGAATGGCATTACCGTCACGGTGCCATCGCACAGAGGATCCGTGTTTAGGTAGTTTGAAAACGAGTGATTCATAACAGGGAACAAAATCTGGTCCGATGATTCTATTCAGTAGATCACCGATAAAGGGATGACCGAGTAATCGCAGTGAAAATTCGTTGGGGTGTGAATGAAGATAGGTGAGATAGTAAGGAATTCCTTCGGGACCCCGCATACACCATTCATCTGTGGGCCCCTCATCCAAGATTTCATCTATGAGTCGTTGACTTTCTCGCTGAATTACTGCGAGTTCATCAGGTTGTATCACATTTTTGAGGATAAGATAACCGTTATCATTGAAGAATTGAATCTCATTGTTCGTGATTTTTTGCATAAAGTCGTTTCCTTTCTTACGTTTGCGCTACCGTGATAGGAGATGTGTTTCTGTTTTATATTGGTCTACTATTTGATGTTCCCTTGGTAGATAGATTGCAACCGAGATGTCAATACCGTGTAGATATTGACACATCAAGGGACCGATCTCTTTCCAGTGCAGTCCTCCCAATCCACAACCGAGTGCTGGCATTGCAAGTGATTGAATTCCTTCCTTTTGAAAATTGTCGCGAACCCATGCAAGACCGCCTTCAATATCATCTAAACGTGAGTTGTCTTTCCAATGCCGTTTCGTCGCGAAAAGCAGGAACCACTTCACAGCATTCGGCGTAACAAGCGGTGTCCCAAGATCAGCTAATTCCTCATCTAACGAACTTTCACGTTTGTATAGATAAGGTTTTGTTGCTGTAATTCGTTTTGCTCGGCAGACATCCTGATATGCCACATAGACATCGGGAAATTGGTATTTAGCACGTGAAGCTAATCCTTTTCCCATCACGCCTTGTAGATTAACGCTAATTGTTAGTGTCTGTAGATTTGAAAAGAACATATCTCCATCAATTAGTGAAATGTTTTCACCGATTCTTTTCCGACTATAAGGTTGGAAGAACATATCTGGTTCGGAGCTAACAGTAACATGAGAATTTCCTATTTTTCCCTTTACCGCATCTTGCACTGAATTGTTGACTACATAAATTGATTGAATATACTCAGCTTTGACGTGTTCGGGAATTAAACATTCAGCCATAATTTTGCGTTTAGATCCGTCATCTCTGTTCCACCAATCGTTTTTGATTATTGACCACTGTTGTCTAAGCACTTCCAGACCTTTGGAGGGGTGGTGAAATTGGGTTGTTTCATGGGCTGCGTTTCCATCCGTAATAAATACCCCTTGTTCATTTAACACTTTCTTGTTAACGCCAACAACAGCCAGATTTTTTGCATCTTTTTCATGGACAACGCGATACATCATAGCGTTACGGGGTTGGAAGTAGAGGTTCGCATAAGACCAGAGACTTCTTTTATCTGGTGCCGTTATTTGGTTACGTCTATTGACGATATCCGCATCATAGATATGGGTAGAATGCACCCCTTCTGCTTCAATTTTTTCGTGGGAGTAAACCCCTCGCGTAAGGATAGAAGGTAGGTTGTCTATGTGCGTGATGTAGCAGAGTTCTCGTATGTCTAATTTTGGCATAATTACTTCTAATCGGTAAGCAAATTCTGTAATTAGACTGTTTGATTGTTTTTGCCTAAAAAACTTCCTAAAGTTGAGTTAGATAAGATTATACCCTTTATCCTACCTTAATTCCATTTTGAAAACTCTCACGATCACAAAATAAGAGAACTTTGCTAAGTAATGATGTAGGAACTGATAAAAAACTCTCCTTACCGCGCAACTCACATACAATTGCAATTATGATAGCACATTTTGAGAAAACTTGCTATAAGAAAGGGTATGTAAGTATTTTGTCACCTTTTTTCATAAGAGACGGCACTCGGAGAGTGCCTACTACTATTTTTCATAAGAGACGGCACTCGGAGAGTGCCTACTACTATTAAGACGATATGAAAACTCAAAACTTCATAGTAAATCCTCTTCTTAAAAAATGTTACGAATTTCGTACAATTCGTAACATAGGTAAATTGATATTGCGAGCAGTGACTGTGTGGTTGCATAAGGGTTAAAATTGGATCTTCAAAAAATTTTTTTCTGTTGACACTGAAAGGTTTTCATTTCTGAAGGTTTATCTTTCTGTGAAACGCCTTCTAAAGGTAATGCTGAGTTAATCGCATTTAGCGGGGAAATCCTGTAATTTCGTAATGTGTCTTCTTTCAAAATCGTACCATATGGTACGAAATTTCGTACCGTGGTACGATTTGGTATAATGGCTTTGGCGTTAGTTACAGTAAGGTTTTGTAGCGTATTTTTTGAGAGAGTCAAAATTTTAAAATTCCTCATTGGTACGAAATTCTCGCCATGTTGAAATATGCAAGAAAATATTGGATTTTTTCTGATATTGTGATCATTTCTGGAAATTCTATAAAATAGCATTGTAAGCACCTTTTTATATAAACTAATAGTAATTCACTTAATAACTTGTATTTTATTGTAACATAAATAAAAACAGATGTCAAATTAAAATTGAACCAGGATTTTCAGGATTATAGGATTTTCTCAGGATAAGAGGTATTTGGTGCTATGAGATGGGTAGGATGGGAAGGATGGAAGAGGGGAAGGATGGAAGGGGGACCAGGATTTTCAGGATTTTCAGGATTGGACCATGATAAGAGGGGAAGGGGGACCAGGATTTTCAAGATTTTCAGGATTTGACCAGGATAAGAGGGGAAGGGTGGAAGGATGGAAGAGGAGAAGATGGAAGGTTGGAAGGGGGACCAGGATTTTCAGGATTTTCAGGATTTGACCATGATAAGAGGGAAGAGGAGAAGAGGGGAGGGTGGAAGGTGGACCAGGATTTTCAGGATTGGACCAGGATAAGAGGGGAGGGGTGAGGGGTGGAAGGATGGAAGATGGATGGAAAAGGGAAGGTTGGAAGGGTGGAAGAGAGCAGGATTGAAGGGTGGAAGAGGGGATGGGTGTGTAAAGTTTTTGGCATGTGTGTTGTCTGAAGCGCGGATTACGCGGAGGACGCGGAAACAGGTTTTTGCTGAAATTCGCGCATTGTGTGAAAGGAATGCTGAATTGTTCAATAGCACTTTTAAGAGTCTTCGGTTTGATTGTTTATGCAATTGAAACTACTCTGAGAAACAGAGTCAAGGATGAATGTGTTGTAAAAAGAAGCACAATCAAGGATGAATGTGCTACAGCAATAAGCAAGATGAATGGAGTAAGGAGAGGGTAATGGGGGCTGAATGTGTTGTAGAAAGAAGCACAATCAAGGATGAATGATGCTCAAAGCAACGCACAATCTGGAAGTATGTTAATTATTGGTGAAGGTATTGATTTAAAGAAAGGAAGTAAGTGTGTATTTCAATAATATCTATTTTACACAATAATGTCCTTCATATTTTCACACTGTGACTTCTACGATTGTCATTGTATCATTACCGAATATGTCTACAACTTTAACAGCGATTTTACGTGATCCGGGTTCGCATTCATGTGCAATGCTGGTTAACTCTAGAGAACGATCTTTCTTGGTGCGGAAACTTTGCCACTCATTTTCAAAGATATAGTCACCTGACCACTGTTCTTCCCACTCCTCAGTGTCAGGATTCTGCACACGGATAATCTCGCGTTTACTCTCAAAGTCAAAATCAACTGACCAATAGTCAATCCAGTCTGTCCATTCTTTCGTCAATACATCTTTGGTAACAATACCATCAGCATCTTTGCTAACCTTAATAACCTTCCCTTCTTCCACCACAATTTTACTGCCCTTGTTCTTTAGTGTCTGTTCAGCATGTGAGATAGAATCCTGTGAGTAAAAGACAGAAAAATCAGTTAATTTTACTGCTACTGTGGCTGGTTTGTCTTTATCTTTTGCTGTTACATGAGGTTTAACTTCAATAAACGCCACATCATGAAACACAACCTGTTCTTGTTCTACTGCGCGCTTATCAAATACTTCGGCAGGAATGTATTTCGGTGCGAGGTCAATACCTTTGTTTTTCGCTTCTTCTAACAGGTTAGGGAACAATCCCATCTCAAACTCAAATCCGAGTACGTCAACACGGGTGATGTGATTCTTACGACATTCAAGGATTATTTCCTCTATGAATAGACGCGTCACAGGTAAATTAACGGGACCGATTGCGATAAGCCTCCCTGCTTTTCTGCCTTGAAAACTGGCAAAACCTTCTGCTTTTTCAGCGGAATAAGCACGCAGGATTAGCTCCATAAATGCATTTTCCTTTTCTTCCAATTGTTTCTGCTGTTCAACTTCACGCAGATTCGGATTGATACCTACGTAGTGTTGACGTTCATATTTGCCAAGATTAAGGATTTCAAAGGCGCGATAGTCTTTACCGTCTGCTTTGCGTTGACGTTGAACGCCTATCATCCGTTTGCGTGTGGTGTGTATAGCAAACTTGCCAAGGTCTGTGACAATCCATTTACGCCCAAGTTTTTCAGCAACGGCGGCGGTTGTGCCAGAACCGCAGAAGAAGTCAGCGACAAGATCATCTTCGTTGGAGGATGTTTTGATAATGCGTTCGAGTAAGGCTTCAGGTTTTTGGGTAGGATATCCAACCTTCTCTTTTGATGTATATGCATAAGTTCCTACAGGATAATCATTGAATTCTTTTGCCAGTTTCTTTTTTCCAATCCAAACATCCCAAACAGGTTGAGGCCTTTTCTCATTAGCAAAATTTATAGCTTGTTCCTTTGTAAGTGTAGCGTCATCGCATATATAAGTCTTGAGCCAATTGCTGCCTCCACTGCTTTCTTGACCTCTTTCATAGTACCATCCTTCTTCATCTTTTTGCAAAGCTTTAGTAATTCTTGTAGATAGTCCGAGTCTCCCTTGTAGATTAAAAATTGATTTGTCTTTTCTATATAGATAAATGTTTTCGTGAGCTTTCGGAAAAACTTTACCAGCTCCCATTAGACCACAGATCCAAATAATCTCACTATTCGAAAATCCTGAAAATACTTCATCCAAAACCAATCGGATATGACTATTTACCCTCCAATCACAATGGACATAAATACTACCATCTTTTGCCAGCAAATCCCGCATCAGAATCAACCTTTCATAGATCATAGCAATAAAGGAATCTTGCCCCTTACCCCATGTGTCACGGTAGGCGATCTCTTCAAGGATGTTAGGGTTTTTGGTAAGCGTTTCACCGCCGATCTCTATGTCCATAGAAAAATCAGCACCTACGTCAAATGGTGGGTCAATATAGATAAGTTTGAGTCCGCCTTGTTTCTCTATTTCATCGCGCAGCGGTCCGTTCTTGAGTGATGATAAAATGAGTTTGTTGTCACCCCAAATTAACTTGTTTGTCCACCCTTTTCGTTGCCGTCCGCGCGTGTCAAAAAGATCAAGCTGCTGGTTATTCTCAATGCGAGGTTCGTCTACGTTCTCAATTGTCTGAAAAGGTAGCACAATGTTGCAAACTTCGTTGGTCTTGCCGTTCCAAACGAGTTCTACTTCGCGCTTGTCTTCAAAAAGCAAAAAGCGGTATTTTTCGGGTAGCGGTTTGTCTGCCTCAAGAAATCGGATGATTTCTTGTTGTTCTTGTTCTGTGAGTCGTGGCATTCTTAACTTGTCTTTCGTTATTTTTCGTTAGTGTTTTCCTTTTCTGGTTCGTCTACTTCAAAGACTTGCACTACGGGGTCACCTGTTTTGACCTTGCTATTTACTTCATCAGGATTATCCTTAGTCCACGGTGCCTCATATTTCTTTACCCAGCTGGGTGGCATCAGGGATCTGGCATAAGGTCCCAGGACATGAGTGCGTTCGTTTGGAATGGTACCAATGTTTACCTGTTTTCTTCGGTGTGTAACTGCCACAGAGAATCTTTCTTGAGCCTGCGTAATTTTTATTCTGATTTTCGGACATTCAATAGAACCTAACACTTCGTTTGTATCAGGGTCTTTTATATCTTGTCCGTTGACATCCAACACATCAAAGTACATACCAACATTTACACCGTGTGCAATTCCTATGTTAATTGCAAGTTCTTGTGCATTAAGTATACGTGCGACTTTTCCACGAATCGGTTCAGTCATTGTTTATTTATCCTTGCGTTTAAGGATTTCCATAATTTATCAGTATATCAAAAGATATGGTGTTTGTCAAAAATAACTATTAAGATTAAGTGGCTTGACACTATGATTTATATTCAGTAAACCCGTCAAGTAGTTGCTGAAATGTTGTCGGTGAATAAAAATGGAAACTTTCCTCATCAACAAATACAAAGTCGTAGCTTACACCTGATGAGATATTGTTTACATCCTCACACCATTGCGACAAACGTTGCATCTTGAGTGGTACATCTAAATCCGCTAATCCCTTCGTTTCTACAACAACTATATTATCATCTGTCAACTTGACAATAAAATCGGGATAATAGTTAGAAATATCACCATCAGCATTGACATAATCAAGTTTGAAATGTACGCCGTAGTAGTTTTTGGCGTAGGAGACAACATCTGGACATTCTTCCAGAAACTTGGCAAATTCTAATTCTAAATGGCTATCGCCTGTGATAATGTTAAATACAGACTTCGTTGGAACTAAATGCTCTTGGTCTTTGACCATAAAAGGTCTTGTACTGCTAATTTTAGTTGTTTCGTTTAACGCTGCATTTCCTTTGTCCTGGACTGTAAGTTCGTTGATTGCACGTTTGAATGTTTCAATGATAGTTTTTGTCGCGCGGAGTTCAGCGAGATTCTTTATAGTGACGGGATCGTCTAATGCCACCGTTTCACCAAAGAGATGGTGCTGTACAAATTCTTTTATCTTTGCATATAACACATCATAACCGCTGACGAGTCGGAGTTCTTTCATGAGAGTCTGTGCAAAATAACCCAGAGCGTTTCGGTAGTCTTCAGTTCCAGGATTTTCTAAAATTGTTGTGTGTGCTACCTCACTTGTTGTCATATATCGGAATTCAATTTCACGTAATTCATCTACACTGTATGACAAATATACTATCGGCTTAAAGTCAAGACTACTAACATCTAATTTTGCAAGATACTGATATTCACGATAGATGCGTCGTGTCAAAATCGGAATTTCAATATCAAGCGCACCAATGTTTTTGTCTACATTTTCATTGTCTATTTCAATCACAAGAGGAGCAATGGGTTTTGTGCCTTCACCCATCTCTTTACGTTCTAATTCAACCCCTTCTTCTTGTATCTGTTCAACAAAATCCATAAAGGCATCGGTTCCGACGACACTCACAGACTCATCTACTGCGTTATTATACATGCGTCTGAGTCCACGCCCAAGCGTCTGTTCCGGTAGAATGTTGGCTTTTGCAGAATAGGCACGGAGACCTACAATGGTGGTGACGTTTTTAACATCCCACCCTTCCTTGAGCATTAACACGGAGACGATTGCTTTGTATGGACTGTCCCATGAATCAATCTGATTCGCTTGCGAACGTAGTTTTTCAAGCTCTTCCTTTTTCTTACCAGTTGCTGCCTCAGAGATTTCACCGTTTTTCTTGGTATGAATTGTCAGCACAGCATCCTTCAGGTCAGGATAGAAATTTTCGAGGAATTCTGCCACTTCATCACAGTTTCGTGTGTCATCTGTCATCACAAAAAGAATTGCTTTTTTACCCAATTTCTCATGTTCTGCATAAGCTTTACGCCACTCAATAACGCCAAGATTAAGATAGTCCGCATATTTCTCTGTGAACTTCACACTCTGTTGTTCTCTAAGTTTCGATCTGCTTTCATTATCTGGAAGGATTGGGTGTTTTACGACATTTTGAGATATTGCTTCTACAAGTGGATAATCTGAGACAGTTTGGACAAAGATTGCGCCGTTGTTATGCTTTGGGGTTGCGGTTACGTCAACCTGCAAAGTCAATTCGCTGTCTTTTTGCACAAGGCGGTTGTGAATATCTTCAATTGACTTAAACCATGCCATCTTAGGATCATGGATATGATGTGCCTCATCATTGAGTACCATCAATTCGTCAATATCCCGGACGATGTCCCCGAGGTCTACTTTGGAATCTGTAGTTTCACCAGTCGGTTTTTTGCCTAAGTAGTATTCCATCGTATTGTCATCATCTGGTGAAGGGGGTGTTTGGTCACTGGAATAGACACGATGGATATTGGTGAGAAAGATGTTACCAGTAGGTCGGATAGTGCGGACTTCATCCTGCACATGCAAGGTAAGTTGAAAATCGTTTCGCCAATTCTGTCCTTCATATCCGTTATCTGGTAACACGGGGTCATCAAAGAAGATTTGCAATCCTTGGAAATCGTGATAGAGACGGTCAAGCACAATGATGTTAGGTGCGATGACAAGGAAATTCCGTGAGAGTTCAGAAGCGTGTTCATACAACTTGTGAAAGAAACTCCACGCTATAGCGAGACTCATTACCTTTGTTTTGCCAGTGCCTGTTGCCATTTTTATGACAAACCTTCGCCAGTTTTCATCAAACAATCCCGCTGAAACAAAACCGGAACTGTCAAACCGCATCAGGTCGTATTTATCTTGGACCTTGACGACATCATAGAGATAGATGATAGTTTCGAGTGCTTCGCGTTGGGCAAAGTAATATTGAAACTGCTCCATTGTGCCATCAGACTTTTCTTGCAGGTGTGGTGTTTTGAACCACCAATTGAGTAGTGCTTTGCTTGTTTCTGATGCATCTTTGTAGTTGTTGTCACGCCAGGCTTTTACCGCATCACGGATTTTTTGAACAAGCGGAGGAAGTAACATGCCGCTACCCATTAAGGACAATTGCGTTGCATCTGGTGTCCATCTAATTGATGGATCAATGATTACATGCGGTGATTCGGGGAAATCAGTGTGTAATGGCATGAACTACATGAACTCCTTAAACTACTCATATTAAGCCTATATCGTTCCTGCCATTTTACGTGCAACCCAGAACAATCCTAATAATAAGATAATCAATCCACCCCAAAACGGGTGTGCCCAAATTCGTGTTCTCTTGACGATTGGTTCTGGTTCTGGTAATGCTGATAGATGATCTAACAATGTTCCAACTTCAGCGATTGAGACTAACTTGCCATCTGTAATCTTAGCGATTTCTTCCAACACATCATAACGTGCCAAACGTCCTTGCTGCTCCCTGTTCAAACCTTGTACGGATAAATCTGTCTGAACAGATGCTCCTGTCTCACTACTGGTTGCCACAAGACGGTAGTTTCCAGATTCTTTCGGCACAAACGTCCCAACAAATAATCCTAATGCGTCTTCTATCCCAGGTTGAAGGCGAATCGTATCCGTTTTACCTGATGGTGAAATTGCTTGCACGGTTACTGTACCCCTATCCAACGGACCGCCAACATTGTCAATTACATTGGCATTTAGGGTTAACACATCGTCAACGTGGGGTCTGTCAGGTGAGTAGAACAGTCGTATGGATTCTTCTTGTGCCATTTGTCGCCGATATGCCATCCAACGTGCTACTTGACTCCAGAAGCGATAATGGTGTTTATCTTCAACGCCATGTCGCCAACGCCATGCGCTGTCAGTTCCCATAAATAGTACTTTGCCTGTACCATAAGTCTTTGTAACGATGAGGGGTACGCGTCCGGATACAGTTGCGATTTGATCGTGTACTGCGAGAATCTCCGTTCCTACTTTAGCCCGTTGGACACCTGCATACCAGAAGAATCCCGGCAATCCGCGCCATACATCGCTGTTATCAAGGTCAGAATCACCAAGCCGGGTTAACAGGCTCCGTTGTCCGTGTTCGGTGAGTGCAAAATAGCTTTGATTACTTGTCCCAACACCTTTCGGCATCGCGGGGTCTAATACTACCGGATATAAGTCAGCAAGTGGACCTGTGGTTAGCGACTCCTGTGCGCCTTTACGTCCTGGTATAAATACGATTCCAGCAGCTTGTGCGCTGACGAGTTTACGTAAGTCTTGTGCTTGTTCAACTGTTAACTGTCCTGATGTAATGCCGACATCTCCAAGAAACACGACATCAAATTTGTTAAGTTCCCTTTCATCTGGCATCTTTTTAATATAGGTTCTACCACCCCCCATCTCCGGCAACTCGGGATGGAAGAGTAGACATGTCACATCAACACCAGGGTCCCGTTCTAAGGCATTACGAAGGTATCGGTATTCCCAACGGGGGTAAGATTCAATTACGAGGACTTTCAACTGTTCTTTCCGTATAGATATAGGAGCGGAAAGTAGGTTATTTTCAGGGATCAATTCCTCTATGTCTTTTTCAATACGCAAGTTGAGTTCGAAATCACCTGTCTCCTTCGGGGTCCAGGCGATACTGTCTTGTGCTTTTCCCATTGCGGGGACAGTGATAGTCTTTGAAATTGTCGCTTTATCATCAACACTCATGGTGAGGTTTACAATTTTATCCTGTCCAATTGTGTTGCTCACCACATACGGAATGCGTAGTTGTTTTTTTGTTACGCCGTAAGTTGGTGCATCCATACTAACTAATTCAAGGTCTGGTAATGGTACTTCACTGCCAACGCCAACCGTAAATACGGGGATACCTTTCATGTGAAACCGAGTGGCTGTTTCAACAGGTGAGTTTCCGACATTCCAATCTCCATCAGAGACTAAAACTACGCCGCGAAGGTTTGTATGGTTCTCAAAAATGTGGGATAGACCGGCATTTATATCTGTTGCTTCTTCTGCGGGTTCCAAGAGCGAAGAAAACGATTCAAAAACTACATTGAGTTCTGAATCCTGTTCTGGCTTCCATACATTTTCGGATAACAGAGGTTTAATCGTCTCTGCGCGGCTTTTACGGGTTTCAGTGGTGTCCTGTTTATCTATGATATCCTTTGTTAGCATGCTATTAGATGTGTCCCAAAGCACCGCGAGTGTAGAACGGACTTCTGGGGGTTGCGATTCTAACCATTCGGGTTGATTTAGCGTGACGACAACGAGACAAACAAGCACGAAGCGGAGTAGTTCAAGTAAACCGATACGTTTTCGGTAACTGCTACGGTGCCATGCTGCCCAGCACAACGCTCCGGTTACGATGATGGCGATCAGTCCTAGCATTATGACTGATCCGTTTGAAAAGAATTCTAAGTGTCCTTGTTGGTCTTGCACCCTTGTGATGCCTCCTATTTCTAAAATTGTCTTAACTGCCGTGAGTTTGATAAATGTAGCGCCTCCCAGATACGAAAATGGCGTAAGTGAACGCAACCGAAATGATTAATCAAACTGACGTTAAATAGTAAAGCATATTTAGGCTCGGGTGTCAACGTTAATAACTGCTGAGGGTGTGTAAAGTTTTTGTCATTCTGTTTGTCTGAACCAGGATTTTCAGGATAAGAGAGGTAGGATGGATGATTGGAAGAGGGATGGAAGATTGGAAGATTGGAAGATTGGAAGAGGGTGGAAGAGGGGAAGGGTGGAAGAGGGGAGGAGTGGAAGGATGGAAGAGTGGATGTGTTTGAATAAAGAAGCACAATCAAGGATGAATGTGCTACAAAGAAGCACAATCTAACAGAATGTGCTACAAAGAAGCACAATCTAACAGAATGTGCTACAAAGAAGCACAAAATGGAGGCATTTTCATTGTGAAGTTTTTTTGGAATGGTTCGAATAATTACGAATTTGACACGAACCTAATAAAATGATATAATGCTATGCACATATTCCCATAGGAGAATTATATGCTTACACAAAATCAGGTTGACACATTTCTTGAGAAAGGTTTTCTTCTCGGTAATCGTGTGTTGACAGATGAACAAGTTGAAGAATTACGGTCAGAATTAGCACGGGTTATTGATGACTATGAAAAAGAAGATGTTGCACAACCTGTGCGAATTGCGAATCTCGGTGGACGGGAAGAAAGTCCTGTCTGGCAGATTGTGAATATCTGGGAGGCGAGTTCGGCTTACCAAGAACTGATATATAATCCTGTCATCGTAGAAGAAATTGGACAGTTGACATCCGCAACAGAGGTTCGCGTCTGGCACGACCAAATTCAATACAAACCGCCCCAAATTGGTGGTGTCAACTCATGGCATCAGGATTCACCACTATGGGGTATCCTCATGCCAAAAACGAGTCAGGTAACCGCATGGGTGGCTTTGGATGACGTTGATGAAGGCAACGGTTGTATGAGAATGGTGCCGGGTTCCTATAAATGGGGACCGCAGATGCCTTTTTTAGGTTCTGTCGGGGACATCCATAAAATGCATGACTACTTTGAAGATAACAAATTGTCTGTTGAACTTTGTCCTGTTCCGAAGGGACACGTCCATTTTCATCATGCATTAACTTGGCACGGGTCGCACGATAACGCAAGCGATGCAGCACGACGCGCTATTGCAGTACACTATATGACAAGCGAAACAGTCTATTATGAGACTGGTAATCACCTTATGAAGCAATATGTTACTGTAAAGGATGGCGATAAATTGGAAGGGGATCACTTTCCTGTTGTAATGGCGGAAGGGGTACCTACACAGAAAACATGAGTGATCAAACAGTTCGTCACAGTTTAGTAAGGACAGACCAATAGGTTTTTAGATAGGAGAAATATATGAAAGTAGTTGATGCAGTGGCTAAGGTTCTTAAGACTGAAGGTGTGCAATATCTTTTTGCATATCCTGTTAATCCAATTATTGAAGCTGCTGCAAAAGTAGATATCCGTCCTATTATTGTGCGACAGGAACGTATTGGACTTCACATGGCGGACGCTGTGAGTCGCCTGACTTCTGGGGAACAGATTGGTGTGTTCTGTATGCAGAGCGGTCCTGGTGCTGAAAACGCATTCGGGGGTGTTGCCCAAGCGTATGGTGATTCTGCTCCGATTGTTGTTCTGCCGATGGGGTATGCAAGACCGTTATCTCAAATTCAACCGAATTTCAACTCATCCTTGAATTTTCGGCATGTGACCAAGTCGTGTGAACAACTTACGGTACCTGAAGCATTACCCGAAGTGATGCGACGCGCTTTTACACAGGTGCGCAACGGACGACCAAGACCAGCACTCGTGGAAATACCGGGGGACCTGATGCAACAAGAAGTGCCTGAACCGTTTGAACCTACACCTGTCCCCACTGTGCGTTACGGTCCCGATCCGGCAGAAATTGAATCCGTTGCAGATGCGTTGATAAGTGCTGAATGTCCTGTTATCTATGCTGGACAAGGCGTTCACTACGCTAAAGCATGGGATGCATTGAAGGAGCTTGCGGAGCTGCTTGCTGCACCTGTAACAACGAGTTTAGGCGGAAAAAGTGCATTTCCTGAAAATCATGTTTTGGCGTTAGGTTCTGGTGGACGTTCTGTTCCGAAACCGCTCCATCACTTCCTTCAAAAAACTGACCTGCTTTTCGGTATTGGTTGCAGTTTTAGTCGGACGAATTTCGGTGTTAAGATTCCGGATGGTAAACGTGTTATCCATGCAACGTTAGATCCTGCTGACATCAATAAAGATGTCCCCGTTGAAGGTGCCCTCGTTGGTGATGCACGTCTGATTTTAGAAGGATTAGTAGAGGCTATTCGGGATCGTTCCGAAGGTGCTACCGAAAGCAAGACTGCTGTGGTTGCAGAAGAGATTAGTAATGTGAAAGCAGAATGGCTTGATGAATGGATGCCAAAACTGACTTCTGACCATGTGCCAATGACTCCGTATCGCGTTATCTGGGATTTACTCCACACTGTGGATGTCAAGAACACGATAATTACACACGATGCAGGAAGTCCGCGTGATCAACTCTCCCCATTTTGGCATTGTGAAACCCCGCTATCCTACATCGGATGGGGAAAGACGACTCAACTCGGTTACGGACTCGGTTTAGCTATGGGGGCAAAACTGGCAAAACCTGATGCCCTCTGCATCAATGTCTGGGGTGATGCTGCTATCGGTTTTACGGGGATGGATTTTGAAACTGCAGTTCGCGAACGAATTCCGATACTATCTGTCTTATTCAACAACTTTTCAATGGCGATTGAGATTCCGATTATGCCTGTTTCTACTGAAAAATATCGTTCTACAGATATTTCTGGTAATTATGCTGATATGGCCAAGGCATTCGGAGGATACGGTGAACGCATTGAAACGCCTGACCAGATTATTCCGGCAATTAATCGCGGTATACAGAAAACAGAGGAAGGTGTGCCTGCACTATTGGAATTCATAACGGACAAGGAACTTCAGACTTCAAAGTTTTAGATGCAGAAGTATAACCATTACAACATAAAATGAGGTGTTGAGATGAAACATATTGCTGTTAGTATAATTCTAATTGTCTTGTGCATTGGTATAAGTGCTTGGGCAATAAACGATGATGCATCACTGATGTTGTATCTCCCTTTTGATAAAGATGACGGAGACAAATCTATAGACGTAAGCGGAAATGACCTTGAAGCTGTATTTCACGGTGCTACTTGGTCTAAAGATGGTAAAATTGGGGGATGCATACATTTGGCGGATACAGAAAAATACGTTGAGATAGCGGCAGTTCCTGAACTTGATATTACCGATGAAATCACAATCCAAGCTTGGTTTTTACCTGAACAGGATCAAGGTGATTCTAATTTGATGGGCCGCAGAACAGGAGGTAACGTTGGAGGGTATTGTCTACAATGGAGCTCAAATCCTACCGGATCACCGCAGATTGAGACATGGATGTATGTTGGTAGTTGGCAAGGATCACGGAGTAAACAGACTATCAAACCGGAATTAAATGAATGGCACCACGTTGCATCTACCTACGATGGTGATAAAGTTCGGCAATATATAGATGGAAAGTTAGATGTTGAATACGCAGCACCAGGCAAGCTAAACAGTGTTGATATTGTTTTCCGTATAGGAAAAGCGCAAACAGGTCTTGCTGGCACTGTGGGTTATGTTGATGAGGTAGCCATCTACAACCGCGCTTTATCTGAAGACGAAGTCAATGAAGATATGAACAAAGGTGTGTTCTTTGCGGTTGATCCAAGTGGTAAACTCGCTACAACTTGGGCAAATCTTAAAAAGTAAGGTAGTACATAGAGTTATAATATGAAAAATACATGTGCAATTTTCGACCTTGATGGAACGCTTATCAGCAAATCTTCCGAAAAGGTTTTCCTAAAACACTTATTGAGTCATGGGGAAATACCTGTTTCTAATTTGCTTGCGTGGACATCGCATTTTTTGAAGGTCAGGTCATATCCAAAGGCAAAATCAAACAAAGTTCATTTACGCGGTTTGGACCAGAGTCATCTATGTAGTCTTGCCCAGGAGTGTTTTATCAATTCACTTCGGGCAAGTATTACGCCCCGTATATCGGCATTGATACAAACGCATCGTGATGAAGGCCGGACAGTCATTCTTATGTCTGGTTCTTTGTCGTTTCTTGTTGAGCTGTTTCATGAACATCTTCAGACAGACATTATGATAGCAGATGAGTTAGAGGTCGTTGATGGAAGATTCACAGGCAAGAGGGTTGGTATTCGTCCTTATGCGCAGAACAAGGCTGCCCTTGCTAAGGACCTTGCATCAAGGTATGGGTTTGACTTAGAATCCTCTTATGCTTATGGCAACCATCATTCAGACGTCTACAAGCTTGAATTGTTTGGAAATCCTGTAGCAGTAAATCCTAATCGCTTGCTTCGTAGAATTGCGACAGCGCGAAGATGGCAGATTGAATTGTAACAATAGATGTAGTCATAAAAGTGCGGCTTGAAAAATATATCGCTACTTCAGGTATCGCCTCCCGTAGAGCTGTGAAACGCGCAATCCGGGAGGGACGTGTTACCGTTAATGGTATTAAGGTTGTTATCCCTGGACACCCAATAGATGTAGAAAGAGATGCTATTGAATTTGATGGAGAACTTGTTGAACCGTTAAATGAACGGCTCTATGTCATGTTGAACAAACCGTCAGGTTATGTAACAACCCGAAAGGATGAACGTGGTCGTCCCACTGTGATGGATCTGTTAGGGGATCTACCCCGATCTATCTATCCAGTGGGACGTCTGGATTTGGAGACTGAAGGTCTGCTGCTTTTTACGGATGACGGTCATTTTGCCAATAGGATGATGCACCCCAGCCATGAGATTGAAAAGACATACTATGCTTGGGTAAAAGGTGTTCCAACTGACCCTGCAATTAACCGTTTACGTAAAGGCGTTGCTATTCCCAGTGGAATGACATCTCCAGCGAAAATAAAACGACTAAAGACCGAGCATGTTTCTATACCAAGTGGTAGGAAAAAGAAGAAAAGAGTGGAGATTGTATCAAAATTCCGGGTGATCATCCACGAAGGGAAGAAACGGCAGGTGCGTTTGATGTTTAAGGCGGTTGGACATAGGGTAATTCGTTTGAAAAGGACCCGTGTTGGAAACTTAGAATTGGGCAATCTCCCGCAGGGGCAGTATCGTTTTCTGACCCCTACGGAAGTAGCCAATTTGCAAAGTTAATTGTCGTCTTCAGTCGTGTCTGCTTCCGCAGCTAACTGTTTGACTCTTTGGATCGCACTTTGTGCGCTCTGCTTCATCCGTTCATTAGCGGTGTGCTTCATCAACTTTTCAAGTACTTCAATTGATTTGTCAAAATCACCTGTCAGTGAATACGTAACACCCAGATAATATTGTGCAGTTTCAAAGTCTTTGCTATCTGGGTATTTTTCAATGACACTTTGGAAGTGCAGGACAGCATTTTTTCCATTTTTTACAGCGTCTTCTCCCGAACTATTTTGAATCATACCTGCGTAAGTGAGGCCGATTTTCAAGTGTAGAGCAGGAAGAAATCCCATCGTATTGTCGGGATCTTTATCTAAGACCTTCTGACTATATGGAAGTGCCTTCTCAATCTGTCCTCGGTTTAGGTGTGTCATTGCAAATTCGTTATTTAGTTTCACATCGTCAGGCATCATTTCGCTTATTTTAAGTGCCTTCTCGATTTCATTTTTGCTGAGATAGAAGATACCGAATTCTCGGTTCAGATCCATATCATCAGGCATCATTTCACGAATCGGTTCAGCTTTCTCAATTTGGTGCCGTTGGATATAGAGAATTGCGATTTCACGGTTTAGTTTAACATCATCAGGCATCTTTTTCAGTTTTGCTAATTTCTCCTGAAATGTCTTCTCTTTTTTCAACGTTTCTTGCATCACGGGTAAGAATGTCTCAGGTGGCGCGTATCCACGATGATGTGTAATTAGACCCCCATCCGGACTTACAAAAAGGATTGCGGGATAGCCTCTAACGCCAAACTTCTTGCCTGTTTCCGCATTGATGGGTTGTTCTTTGATTTCTGGATTAACTTTGACTGTAATGAATTTATCAGAAAGAGTGATAACATCTGCGTTGGTGAAGGTGTCGGCATCCAGCCGCTTACACCAGCCTCACCAATCTGTATAGAAGTCCATCATAACCGGTTTACCGGTTTCAGCAGATTGTTTCATTGCATCTTCAATAGACGTTCCCCATTTGACTTGTGCCTTTTCCGCTTCTGGTGTGTCTTGTGCGATTGCAGGCATAGCAAGGGCGATCATCAAGAGAATTGCAAGTCCAGTCAGATATGTGCCGTGTCGGTAGAAAACAGAATTAAACATTAATTCTCTCCTTATTTAGGGACGATAAATGAGAGTGTCTAAACACCTTGATAAACGTTTTGAACAGAGACACAATCAGTATCGTTTCTGTAATTATTTACCATAATACCATGTTTTTTGTAGATTGTCCAGAAAAAAGCAAGATTATATAATTTTCGGTGCGATAGGGTTATTGCACCTACCGGCCTGGGAATTAGGTTTACTTGCCAACACAGAACTGTGAGAAGATTCTGTCTAATATATCCTCTGTTGTGGTCTTACCGACGATGTCGCCAAGAGCATCCAGACTGATACGGATGTCAACTGAGACAAGGTCGGGAGGCATCTCATTTTCTAAACTGGTCATAACATCATTAAGTGCTTCATGTGATCTTCGTAAAGCGTCGTAATGTCGTGTGTTCGTTACTATTGGGGATTCACCCAGTGTAAATTCTCCACTGAGGAATTCATCGCGAATTGCAGTTTTCAACGTGTCAATTCCCTTTCCTTCAGTAATTGCGGTCTGAATAATCCGCGTTTTGGGGGAATGTTCTGTTAAGACATGCTGTTGTAGTATAACAGGTAGATCTATTTTGTTTAGAATAAGAATTGTGTGATGGGAATTGGCAATTTGCAGCAATTCAATGTCGGCATCGTTCATAGTTTGCGAGGCATCAAACATGAGTAGAAGAAATTCTGCCTTTCTGAGAACATTACGACTTCTTTCTACACCTTGCTGTTCTACAATATCGTCCGTGTGTCGTATTCCTGCCGTATCAATAAGGTTTATCGGTAGACCGTCTATGTTTATGGTCTCGTGGATTGTGTCTCGCGTCGTACCTGGTCTATCTGTGACAATGGCACGAGAAGTTTCAACGAGTGCGTTGAATAGGCTGGATTTCCCGACATTCGGCTTACCCAAGATAGCAACATTGACACCATCTTTTATCAGACGTCCTTCCGAAGCAGTTTTGATTAAATGTTCAATATCTTTCTGAAGAGTTCGGACAGTCTGTAGTTGAATATCGGTATGCATAAAATCAAGGTCTTCATCGGGAAAATCGATAGAGGCTTCAACTTCTGCTAACAGATTGGCAAGTGTGTCACTGAGTTGGTTCACATGTTCTGAGAGTTTACCTGAAAGTGTATCAATTGCGATTTTTCTACTGAGTTCTGTTTTAGCACTAATCAGTTCAGTTACAGCCTCTGCTTGCGCGAGGTCAAGTCTGCCATTTAGAAAAGCACGTTTTGTAAATTCCCCTGGTGCGGCAAGTCTTGCGCCTGCCTTGACGACTAAGTCTAATACGTTGGCTAAAGTGACAATACCGCCATGGCAGTTAAATTCCACGATATCTTCAGTTGTATAGGATTTTGGTGCACGCATGATACCGAGTAGGACTTCGTCAACAACTTCATCTGATGCAGTTGTATCTATAATATGTCCGTGTGTGAGTGTATGTGTTGGAAGTTTGTCTGTTGAGACTGTTTGTGAGGGACGGAACAGTTGAGATGCGATCTGAATTGCCAGCGGACCACTGACACGAACTATTCCGATGCCACCTTCTCCGCGAGGTGTTGCTATGGCAGCGATGGTATCATCAAGATGCATTTCGCTAATCCGTTAGTACTTTTGTCTTGTAACAACTACTCGGCGCATATCCCCTTCACCTTGACTAAAGGTAGAGACATCATCGTCATTTTGCAAAGTAAGATGTATGATGCGACGATCTTTTGCTGACATAGGTGAAAGTGTAGCATCTTGCCGCGTTCTTTTTACTTTCGCTGCAACCTGATGTGCGAGGTCTGTAAGCATCTGTTCTCTGCGTTCCCTATATCCTTCGGTATTGACGAAAATTTTCTTTTTTGCAAGAGCGTTCTTATTGACGATGCAATTGAGTATACGTTCAATAGCATCGAGTGTTTGTCCATGCTTTCCGATAAGCAGTGCGGGTGAATCGGTTTTCATATTCAGATGCAGACTACCGTCAATAAACTCAGATTCGACGGTTCCGTCTATACCGATACGCGTGAGCATTTCTCTCAGTACGGCATCTGGGGCGGCGGTAATATCTTCTTTGAGTGTTGCGCGAATCTTAGCGGGTTTCGCGCCAAAACTCAAGATACCTTTTGTGGGTTCATTAATTATGATGATATTAACATCTTCGCGCGTTGCCTTGAGCTGCAAAAGAGCGAGCTCCATAGCTTCTTCTACAGTATCGGCTTCAGTCTCAATATAGTTTTGCAAGTGGGAGTACTCCTTATCTGTGTTGAAGAATTACGCTACCTACAGAATTAAACAGGACAGACAGAATTAAACAGGACAGAACAATACTCATTTTGGTTTGCGTTTTGGTGTGTTTTCTTTTATGTCAGGTTCACCGTCATGGAAGAATTTTGTTTGTATATATTGTTGCCCTACAGTGAAAATGTTATTACATAACCAGTATAAGACGAATCCGGAAGCCCAGTTATAGAAGATGAAGACGAAGATAAGTGGCATGAACTTCATAAGTTTTGCCTGCATACCTGTTGATGCTGGCGTTGGTGACATACCCCCTACAAATTTCTGCTGGAGCATGGTTGTTACACCATTTAAGATCGGTAAGAATCTTATTGCATCAATAGTGCCAAACGCTGGTAGTATTATAGGTATTGAAAACGGCAGTTTATAGAGTGTATCTGGTGCTGACAGATCGTTTATCCATAGCAGAAATGGTGCCCCTCTGAATTCTACTGCGCTTCCCAATAGTGCAAAAAGCGCCCAAAAGATTGGCAATTGGGGTATCCATGGAATACATCCGCTTAAAGGGTTTACACCGTTTTCTTTGTAAATTCGCATGGATGCTTTGTTGAATTTCTGCGGGTCATCCCTGTATTTCTCCCTTAATTCAGTCAACTGTGGTTGCAGTTGCTGCATTTTCTTCATAGAAACGTGTGCTTTTCGTGTTAGTGGGAAAGATATGACTTTTACCAAGAATGTTAGCAGAATAATGGCTATACCGTAGTTTTGAAAAACATGATATAATCCTTTGACAACCCATAACATTGCCCATGCCACTGGTGCAAAGAAACCGAAATCTATAATTTTAGGTAGTTTTATTTCTGTTTCTACTGCGTTTGGAGGTGTGACCTGCTTCAATATGGTATCGTCTTTTGGTCCGACATACAAACGAAATGTGTGTGTCTGTTTTTCCAGGGACGCGAGACTAAATTGAGGTATCCTTAGAACTGCGGTTTCTGTCGGTGCCGTAACGACGTCAGCTTTATCCTTGTTTGCTTCATCATTAACTAACAGATATGTAGACTTAAGTTCTGGATCGGGGATCATTATTGCGCTAAAGTACTGACTGCTTAGACCTGCCCAGAGGACTGTTATATCTACTATTTCCTGTTTGAGTTCACGTTTTGGTTTACCTGTGCCAATATAAGTTATTGCGCCTTCAGTGCCTCGTCTTCCGCGTTTCCCAGTCATTTTTTCGTATTCGTTTAAATCAGCATTAATCCCGGGTCCCCACTGTAGTTCATATCCATTGATAGGATTGCTACCGCCGATTCTCACTGGATCAGGTGAATCAGAGACATTTTCAAAGGTCATGTTTAAATCAACAGTATAACTATTGTTATAAAAGACAAACTGTTTGGAAACCTTTAGCTGCTGATCAATCACCGTTGTAAAGGTAAGCGTCTCTGTCTCTTGTGTATCTGAGAGTTTTATATCTGTTTTATCTGCTTCCCAGGTTGCGTATTTTAGGTTATTTTGCTCGTTAAAATTTACGATACCAGAGAGTGCAAGGCAGTTAACCGCTGTATCGGGAATAAGGTTCAAGGGACTGTCTTTGTCGTTATTGGATCTATCGGGAAAGCGTAACGCTCCGTTCTCTTTTTTTTCTACCAATTCCCAACGTTTAGCTTCTGCCCACTTCTCATTAAAAGTGATGTTGTAGGTTGAAGTTTCGACGTGAACCTTCGGATCGTCTGGGCTGTCCTGTATCGTAATTGGTATAGGGATCGTAGGATCGCTGCTGTTTATTTCTGGTTCCTCACCTTCAACTGTGTCAGCGGGTGGTGTTTCTTCAGATATACCGGGTTCAGTGAGTTCTGGTGCAAAGAACCTTGGATAGACTTGGCTCCAAATGATCATGACTGCAATCATTAAGACAAGTGCGAGTATGTAACGTGCTCCCATTTAATTTTAGATGCTCCTATCATTCGTGAAACCGTAGTTGTCATTGACCATGTTTCTAATCTCAAGTTCCACCTGTATTTAAAATGCTACTGTAGTGGATCAAAACCCCCTGGGTGATAGGGGTGGCACTTTACCAATCGTTTTATTGTTAGCCGGATGCCTTTGAAAGTACCGTATCGCTCCAAAGCTTGCTGTGCATAGTGTGAACAAGTCGGGGAAAAACGACACGTTGACGGTAGAAGCGGGGAGATAAAGCGGCGATACCCGCGGATAGCAAAGAGAAGTAATCGGTTCATGTTTCTTTTTTGCAGTCACACTCTTGTAGGTGACAAAAATCTGTTTTTACAATGCTAATCAGGGATAATTTTGCACGTAGCTTAATGGTTACGAGCGGCATAACCAATCCGCATACGACCAACTCAGTAATATTATATTTACGAATTTTCTGTAATAAGAACCGATGCTCTATTGAACAATTTTCTCAAACTAACTTCAACATGCTGTGCTGACAGATGACATGCAGCTTTTCTGCCGACAACGACAATATCATGCTTCGGCAGAAGTCTCGGTTTCAGTTCACGAAACGCCTCACGAATGAGTCGCTTCATACGATTCCTCTGGACACTTTTACCAACTTTTTTGCTTACAGTAATACCTAACCGTGTCTGAAGTAATTGTGTACGGCAAACATAAATAACGAAGTAGTTATCCCAATACTTTCTACCTTTAGTATAGGCTCGTTGAAATTCCCAAGACTTTTTAAGTCTTTCTGGATGTGGTTGGTATGGCATACATCAAGACTTATTCGGAATGCTCACAGTAATCTTCCGTGAATAACTAACTAAGTTGTTTCTCACGACTTTATCATCAATTTAACCTATAGATACTCGTCTGTCAACATCAGTTGATATATAGGTACTTTTTCCATGAAGGATGGTACCCACGAAAGTGTCGGTTAAGTTGCAAATATGTTAGGATTGATGGGGTTTTCGGTACCCGTTTCAATTTGAATTGCGTTTCATGAAGCATTCGACTGCCTTTTTTGTTATTACAACGTTTGCATGCTGTCACAACATTTTCCCATGTTGTTTTTCCGCCTTTGGAAATGGGAATGACGTGATCAAGCGTAAGTAGAGAAGCAGTCATTTCGCGCTGGCAATACTGACACGTATGTTGGTCTCGTGCTAACACATTTTTCCGTGAGAATTTGACGACACTGCGCGGAACATGAACGTAATTCACCAAACGAATGACGTGCGGTATTTTGACGACTGTTGAGGGAGACTTGATTTCGGATTCAGATACTTCTTCTGTCTGAGCAGTTCCCTTAAAAACCATTTTTAATGCACGTCTTAGATTACAGACATTGATCGCTTCATAACTGGCGTTTAGTACCAAAACTGTGACATCCACTTGCCTGTCCTCCTACAAGCAAGACATTAATACTTCGGTCTTATCTCATAATATTAACACATATAAAGCAGAATTGCAACTAAAATGTCAATCTGGTAAAAAATAGGGGACAAGGGATTGGTGTATCCCCTGTCCCTGTCCAAAGAGTGTGACACTTAGTGTCACACCCGTATGGGTGCAACACTAAGTGTCACACCTCCTCTGGTTAGTAAACATACTTATACCTCCTTTTTCCGCAATACAGCGGGATTGAGATACCATTATCAAAAAAATGATAATGATTCACCTATACACAATTTCGGATGCACATTTGCATCTTAAATAGAGAAGGAGGCATTTAATTTTATACCATTTAGATTCATGCAATTATTCAGTTGTAGGTTGCGTTGAGGCACGAAACTCGACATGTATTGTTTATAATGGGTCAAGATGTTGGGTTTCGTGCCTCAACCCAACCTACTTAGTTATTTGTTCTGATTTATCAAGCTCACGTTACTATGCGCCGGGATTTCGCCATACAATCCGACCGCGCGTTAAGTCGTAAGGAGACAGCTCAACTGTTACTTGATCACCGGGTAGAACCCAGATACTGTGTTGCATCATTTTACCAGCAAGATAGGCAACAACTTTGTGGTCATTTTCGGTCAATTCTACGTGAAATAGGTTCCCAGGTAGAGATTCTAACACGATTCCCGGCACCCGAATTGCTGTATCTTTCATCGACTTCATGTCATCTTTTCTGGTATCGTCTTGTTTTATTTCTCTTGCTTTCATCTTTTGACCCCTTTCTTATTATTGTATAGTGAATTTTAGTATTAATTTTTGCAATCATCTCTTATGTCTGTTGAGATGTATTCTGTTAACGAATTGTTCGTTAAAAAGGTTGACATGTCCAGTATGAGTTGCTAAAATATTTGTGCTATTCAACTGCTTAAATGGTAGTATTTAAAGGAGATAGAAAATGAGTGAAGCGTTACCACTAATTGCCTATCCTGATCTTGAAAACCGAGTTAAAGCGATGGAGGAAGATGGGTATGCCTACTTACCACAGGTCATTAATTCGGAGGAACTTACTGAACTCCGTGATGCTATGGATAGGTTAACGGCGATTCCTGAGAGTTTTGATAGGCATAGTGTGCCAGAAAATGGGAGCGGGTTTCTTAACAAACATATCAATAATGCCTTTAATCGCGACCCTGTATTTCTTCATTATCTTGATAAATCCCCTGTTATTGAGTTAGCGGAAGCAGTACACGGTGGTGATTGCCATGTCATTGGCATGACGGCCTGGATGACAGGTCCTGGTCGTCCTGATCAAGGACTGCATTCAGATTGGATACCGATTTCACTTCCCGCCGATGTTCTGGAAGACCCGCGTGTTAAGGTGCCAATTTACATCACAACCGCACACTATTATCTGGATGATCTCTATGAAGATCTAGGACCGACTAAGTTTGTTCCGGGTAGTCATCTTTCGGGTCGCCGACCGGATGGTGAAACTGAGTGGAAGGGTGCAAAGGAACAGAGTATTCTGTGCAATGCTGGGGACGTAGTTATCTTCAGAAGTGAAGTTTGGCACAGAGGTACTGCAAATCGTAGTGATCAGACTCGCTATCTGTTACAGGTGCATTACGCCAATAGAATGATTACGCAGAAATATCCGCCTTACCTGAATCGGTTTCGGTTTAGCGAATCAATTTTAGAACAGGCGACAGAACGTCAACAGAGGCTGATGGGTAATCATCGTCCCGGTGCTTATGACTAATGCAACAGCGCAAATTACAGTATTTGCACCATACCTGAGGACTTTAGTCTCTTTTGAATAGCAAAGAATCCATCGGGCTATCGTCAAGACGTATTGTTATCAGTGAGGACCCTCACGGTAAGATTATTGTTCTCAGTTTACTTCTTGCTTTTCTTTGGGGTGGGAATTCGCTGTCAATAAAGGTTGCTCTGGACGACATCGCTCCGATGGCACTGGCATTTATTCGTTTTCTTATAGGTTTTGTTATTGTCGGGGGATGGTCACTTTATCGTAGAATACCTCTGGGCGTAAACCGAGAAGAGTTCTTTCGGTTGTGTTTCCTTACAGTGATCTTCATATTACAGATCATTACCTTAAACGTTGGTACCAAGTATACGTCGGCTTCCCGGTCAACTATTTTTATTAATGCCTACCCGTTTTTTACGGCTCTATTTGCTCATTTTTGGATACCTGGGGATCGCCTCTTTCTCACAAAAACATTAGGAATTATCGTTGCCTTTGTCGGGGTTTTCGTTACTGTTGCCCCAGAACTTACAGAAGGTCAAACAAGTGTGTTCGGTGATCTCACTGTTTTGGTCAGTGGGTGTTTTTTAGGCTTAAGGGTAGTTGTTACGAAGTTATATGTCCAATCGATTCATCCATATAGGCTTTTAGTTTGGTATCTGAGTTTGAGTCTACCGTGTTATGCGGTGTTGAGTCTGATTTTTGAACGTGGTGCTCCATTTGCCTTGACATTCTCTGGGTGTATAGCATTGTTTTATCAAGGCGGTGTGATTGCAGGTTTCTGTTTTTTGGCGTGGACTTCAATCCTTGAAAGATATAGTGCAAGCAAGTTAGTTGTCTTATTTTTTGCTACACCTTTATCTGGCGTGTTTTTTAGTCATCTCATTTTGGGTGATGAGCTCACTTTTAGTCTGTTAGTAGGTGCTTTTCTGGTTGCCGGAGGTATCTATCTTGTCAATATGCGGCGTTGAAATTTGTTGCCCTCTATAGCAATACCGTTTAACTCCGCACATGTTCATTGACATTTGCGGGATAAATCTCAATGTCGGTTCGGGAAATCAACATCCCGACATAGAAGGTGAGCCAGTTGCCGCAGCGTTCTATAGACATGAGTTCCTCTTCATCACTGATGTATTCGTGAAGTTCTACATCAAATTCTTCTTTTCCTTGTTGGTTCGTGATATCAAGTTTCGCAGTGACAATCTCTTGCCGGTTGTATGTTACCTCGAATTCCTCGTCTTCATTGTCGGGGTCAGGATAGTAGAGCGTCATGACATCGGGTAACGGATCACCGAGTTCCTGTTCGCCATCAACAATCCAACGCGAGGTTTCATACGCATCCTCGCTACCAGCAATATGGTCAACACCGATCACAGTATCACCTTCAGTGTCTTGAACGTGATACATATATCTGAGGAGACCAGGGGCTGTGTATTTCTTACGGGTGATGAGCGTATAGGTGCGCGATGTATCCCCGGTCTCCTCAAATGTAGCAATGTCTGACAGCTCAATGATGCTATTAAGTGGGATGTCAACTAATTCATGCCGCTGCGGTTTCTGACTATCAGTCTCTTTCTTCTTACCAAATAGAGACTTTCCATCTTTCTTACCGAATAATGCCATTTATCCACCTAAAAATAACCCTTGTTATACAGTATCAACATGATTCCACCTACGATGAGCAGACTACAAAATACAAGCACGAACCACGTAGCACCAGACGTTTTCTTCTCAATGATAACTGTTTGAGGTTCAGGTGGTGCGCGTTGTGTGTTCGGCGTTACGGATGGTGTATCGTTAGTCGCGAGGAGTTCCTGTTTAATTGCCGCTTCATCAGGAAGTTCATCAACGGTTACAACTTCAGCATTCTCACCGTAGAATTTATCAGGATTTTCTTCTACATAACTTGCGATGTAGTTTTCATCAGGATTTGTTCCCGGATCAACATAATTTGGATTCGGTTCAACTCCTTGGCTCTCGTAATAGTCTTTATAGAACTCATACTCTTCCTGTTTTTCTTTGCTCCAATGTGAGCGGTCATAGTCACGATGGTGATAGTGCCACAAGTAACTATGTCGGATAGAGTGGTTGTAGTAATCGTGGAAATAGATACCGAATAGTATGTTGTTAAACGCCATAGAAGCATGCATACTATACAGTGAATAACCTGTTACAGGATAATATCCACCGAAGTTATTGACAGTGATAGTTGAACGGGTTTGCCTACGTGCTTGTGCTGTTTGTCGGTTTGCTGTGGTGACTTTCCGTTTCAGGGTGCGGTTTTCTGCTTTGAGTTGTCTCACCTGTTTCCGATTCTGTGCAGTAGCTTGCCGTGAAGTGGTACTGTTTCGTGTTGATGAGGTATTCGTTTTTTTTGCACTGGTTGTTGCGGTTTGTTTCTGGCGTGCTGTTGTGCTGGCACGTGGTGAAGTTGTTCTCGTTGTGCGACTGCCGCTGTAACTGCTGCGACTTGATGTTGAGGTTCTGGGAGTGGTATAACTCTTTTTTGAAGAACTTCTACTATATGAGGTCTTAGGTTTTGAATAACTTCTTGAAGTTGCACTACGACTGTAACTACGGCTTGAACTTCTACTAAAACTGCGACCCCCGAAACTCCTGCGGCTTTCGCTTATATCGGGCATAAAGGCAGTTATAAAGAGTATTATCCCGAGTATTGACAAGGCTCGTTTACATTTACTGCCGATTGAAAAGTTTTGTAATTTATTGATCATGATCTGATATATCTCCTGTGTGCTTGAACAAAGTCTTGACAAAAATATCTGAATTTGTTACACTATTAAAACTGTGTGCCTGTAGCTCAGTTGGATAGAGCGTCAGCCTCCGGAGCTGAAGGTCGGGCGTTCGAGTCGCCCCAGGCACGTTTTATTTTTATGTCGGTTCGAAACTATTATAATTAGATGTATCATTCAATAAATATTATGTTATCATATAATAGGATTGTGTGTCAAGGTCTGTAGGGATATTTTAATGGAGGAAACCATGCACCATGCATCAATCGTAGAACATCTGGCACCGCAGGCTCACGAATTAGGCAAAGCAGAAGGTATTGAACAAGGAGAAACAAATGCGAAACGAGATAGTGTCATCAAGTTATTGACGCATCAGTTTCCAGATGTTTCAGACGCTGTTGTTGAGGAAATTCACAACATTCAGGAACGTTCACGTCTTGATACGTTGTTCGATCAGATTCTATCTGCAACATGCTTTGATGATATTGATTTGAATGGTATTGGCGGTCAGTGAAAGTGATAACACCAATAATTTGGTAAACTCTAATTTAGACAGTTGGCGGACAGTTGGAAATCGAAACCGAACCTGCGAAATACCTATTGTGATGGCAACGATGACAAGAACTTTAAACATAGAGGAAAATTATGGCTCTTGATATACGTGATTCAGGTCTTTTAGACCTAATTGATTCAGATGCAGAAGTTAAACAGGTGGCTACGGGATGTAAATTCACGGAAGGTCCTCTCTGGAACTCCGTTGGTAGATACTTGCTCTTTAGCGATATTCCTGCCAATAAAATGCGTCGATGGGATGAAGAATCTGGCATGACAGTTTATAGGGACCCTTCAGGGAAGTCTAACGGTTTGACTTATGATAGAGGTGGTCATCTGATTGCATGTGAGCATGCAAACCGGCGCGTATCTCGCACAACAGCGGATGGAGATGTCCTCACAATTGCATCTCACTACGAGGGGAAAAAATTCAATAGTCCAAACGATATTGTGGTGAAAACTGATGGTAGTATGTATTTTACAGATCCTCCGTACGGGTTGTCCTCTGCATCAGAAAAGGAACTTGATTTCCATGGTGTTTATCGTTTGTCCCCTGATGGCAATACAGTAACCCTTCTTGTGGACGATTTTGATAGACCGAACGGGATCTGTTTATCGCCAGATGAGACTATACTTTATGTTAATGACACACAACGCATGCATGTCCGTGCTTTTGATGTGAAAGAGGATGGAACAATAGCGAATGACCGTATCTTTGCCGAAGAGAAAGGGGAGAATGGCAAACCTGATGGGATGAAGGTAGATAAGCAGGGAAACCTTTATGTTACTGGACCGAACGGTATTTGGGTATTTGCATCGGATGGAAAACATCTCGGAATTATCCTCGTTCCAGAACGGTGCGCGAACCTTGCTTGGGGTGGTGATGAATGGAAGAGTCTTTTCATCACGGCAAGTACATCCGTTTACCGCATAGAGTGTAAAGCAGAAGGAATAGCGGTTTCATAATGCCAGGTTTATTATGAAAGTCAAAATCAAACGTGTTGATAAGTCCCTTCCATTACCCAAATATGAGACAGGTGGTTCTGTTGGATTTGATTTGATCTGTCGTGAAACGGCTGTCATCAATCCAAAAGAGATCGTCCTAATTCCAGGGAATGTGATTGTAGAGACTCCCCAAGGATATATGTTATTGGTCTGTTTGCGAAGTAGTACACCACGTAAGAGAGGATTGATGATGGCACAAGGCGTCGGTATTGTAGATAATGATTATTGTGGTGAAGAGGATGAGTTAAAAATACAGGTCTACAATTTCATTGATGAACCTGTGACGATTGAACGGGGTAGTAGGATCGCACAAGGTGTATTCGTCCGTGTGGATACGTTTGAATGGGATGAAGTTGATCAGATGCACGCGGAATCTCGCGGGGGTTTCGGTAGCACTGGTAAGTAACTTGCAGGCTCTCAGATGCGTTCTTAAAGACAAATTATTTTAATAAGGGAGCGTTAGATATCAATTATGAAACAGTATCTTGAAGGATTACAACAGATATTAGATGCGGGTGTTGACCGTGAAGGTAGAAATGGCAAAACACGTGCCCTATTCGGTATGCAAATGCGGTATAATTTGGAAGATGGATTCCCTGCCGTTACGACGAAGAAGCTTGCTTTCCAATCTGTCAAAGCCGAACTACTCGGTTTTATACGCGGTTACGATCATGTAAAGCAATTTCAGAAACTTGGGACAAAGATTTGGAATGCTAACGCTGCTGCGTGGGGACGCAGCGGTGCTTTAGGTTGTATTTACGGTGTGCAGTGGCGAAGATGGCGAACAGAGGATGGTAGAATTGACCAGTTAGCAGATGTGATTGAGCGGATCAAGGAAGAACCCAATAGCCGTAGACATATTGTCACTGCTTGGAATCCTGGTGAATTAGATCAGATGGCGTTGGCACCTTGTCACATGTTTTTTCAGTTCTTTGTAGCGGATGGCAAATTATCCTTGCAGATGTATCAGCGTAGTTGTGATATGTTTCTCGGTGTGCCGTTTAATATTGCTTCTTATTCATTGCTGCTTTCTATGGTGGCACAACTGACTGATCTCCAACCGAGTGAATTTATACATGTCTTAGGGGATGCACATATCTATCACGCACATTTTGATCAAGTGAAGGAACAAATTCAACGGCAACCATATCCACTTCCGGAACTTGTCTTGAATACCGATGTTACTGCAATTGACAATTTTAGAATTCAGGATTTACAGTTAAAAGACTATCAGCATCATGATGCGATTCGGGCAAGAATGATTGTATAGAGGATGAAAATGAGCAAATTAAAGGTTTTTATTATACTCTGTGTTATTCTCTTTTTAGTGTGTATCACTCTCTCTTTAGTGTTGATCGGTAGTGGGAGACAGAAGTCAGGTCACAAAATTTATAGAAATAATGAAATGCTATTGGTCTTTTTGCCTATGCAGCATACATCTAAGATTGTTGATGCTACGCTTGACAACAATGAATTGATTGTCAATATTGATAACGGTGAAAAGATTGTGAGAAGTGTGACATCGCTTAAACGTAGACTTGCCGACCAACTCATTAGGCCTGATGAAACGTTAGAAGTTGCAGGTACCGATAGAATCAACCATTATGGTGTTGTTCATTTATCAGTTTATTCACCTCGTCCTACACACTTACGGAATTCTATGACGAACGTTCAAGAAGGTTTTTCTATAAGGAAATTTGCGGAGAAACCGGGACCATTTTCAAATTCAGGAACATACCGAATTGGGGAAAGCATCACTGCGTATTCTTACCTACCTTACCGGTTCGGATCATCTTGGAAGAATTCTATTTCTGGGATTGAAATTAAAATTGAAAACAGTACTACATCTGTGGATGAAGACAGTGATGTTACTGGATATCGTGTTATACAGATTACAACAAGAAAGGTTACAACAGGCAAATTTGGTGTCTCAAAAGAGAATGTTAGTTTTCTGCTTAAGGGTATAAAACCCCATGAAACGGTAGAAATTGGTGATAAGCACAAAATCGGTGATGATCTCTACCTTGTAGATTTAAAGGTTGTTCCTAAGAACAAACAAGGGACTAAAACAATTCAATTGAACCCTCCTTCAATGAACCGTCCAACTCCCCCAATGAACCGTCCAAATTTGAGAGACCGTTAATGCTTCTCTTCCTACCAAAAACTCCAGAGAACGATTCAATGATTTTCCGTAAAGTTTTCATCATCAGCCTCTTACTGCTGTTTAGTAGTTGTGCTTTTGAAGAAAGACCGTTTGAAGAAAGACCGCACGTGACTTTCACAGGTGATGCTAATTGGTACACTATTCGAGTTAATATTTTAGATGACTGGAAAATAGTAAATGCTCAATTAGAATCTAATCTGTTGCATTTAGAACTTGACAAAGGAAAGGGTAAGGAAAAACTAAGTTTACCGCTCTTGTTTCCACTTAAAAATTTCAATCAGGATGTGTTATACAGAGGTGCAAACAGGTTAGGCGGGATGTCTTTGTTGCATTTTACTAAAGAGGATGAGGAACAAGGAATCAAATTTCAATTGGGGAAGTCTGATATTTCTAAAGGTTTAAAATCACGTGAAGTGCTTGCTGTTTATCGGGTAGGTAATCGTCTTTATGTGCATTTTAGAATAGAAAACACGAGCTTTGGAGATGCTATTTCTCACAATCTAAAAGAGCAGTATTTAATAGACGTTTATTATAAGAAGAAGAAGACAGATAGACCCTTCAAAATTACAAAGGGTAATTTCAAGTTAGAATTTGGAGTAAATCACAAGAAGAATCGGATTATACCTATGAATGAGTTGATAGAACAGAGTGAAGAATTTGTTAGTGGTGCCGAATATGGTTCATTTGAGGACAGAAAATTAGTGTGGATTTGTCTATTTGAGTTAGTTTCCAAATAGACAGATTTCTTTCAAATATCTGGGTACGTGTATTGTTGAAGGAGTTAATATATTGCTGATCTCAATGATTGCTGCGATCGATAAGAATCGGCTTATTGGTAACGGACCAGACATTCCATGGCGGTTACCTGCAGACCTTCGTCACTTCAGAGACATGACAATAGGCAAACCTGTTGTCATGGGACGTAAGACTTTTGAAACACTTCCTAAACCTTTGGCAAAACGGAAGAATATTATCCTGACTCGCAATAGGAATTACACTGCTCCTAAAGAGTGTATCGTTGCTCATTCTGTCAAAGATGTGATTAAAACCGTTGAGTCACTATCTATAAACGAAACAAGGGAACTCATGATATGTGGTGGGGGACCGATTTATGCTGCTTTTTTACCTTATGCAAGTCGGCTCTATCTGACACAAATACATGCAGTGTTTGAAGGAGATGTCTACTTTCCTGAATTTGATTGGAATGAATGGGAAGAAGTGAGTCGGACTGACTGTGAAGTGGACGAAATGAATCCGTATTCATATAGTTTCTTGATTTTAGAAAGGAAATAGAACTTTAGAAGATATGGGAACACTAACAATTTCAAATGGGGACATATATACACCGTTACATTTTGGTCATGGAAATATTGTCATAGAAGATGATACGATTTCAACTATAACAAAAGAACATCCTCCTACATCTGACGCGACTATAGACGTTGAAGGTTACTTTGTTATCCCTGGTTTAATTGATGGGTTGATACATGGGGGCGGCGGTTGTGATAGTATGACCGGTAAGGTGGATGACATAAAGACAATCGCTCGGGCACATGCATCACACGGTGTTACCGCTTTAGTGGTAGGGATCTCATCGGGTAGTATGGATCAGATTAACGCTTCTTTGACCGCGATCGCGAATGTTGTTGACGAACCTGTGGCGGATGGTGCCAGACTTATTGGATCGTATGTTGAAGGCAAATTTGGCAGTCTTGAGAAAAACGGTGCACAAGACCCAAAATATATTACACCTCCGAACTTTGAAGAGTTCCATTCGATGTGGGCAGCGTCTGATGGCACGTTAAAGGTAATTTCTCTTGCGCCGGAGAACGACAATAACTTACAGTTTGTTAAACATCTGGCAGAATTCAGGTCGGATGCCTATAACAACATTGTAATAGCGATGGGACACACCAATGCAACGTATCAACAAGCAATGGATGCAATTGATGCAGGTATTACGCGTGCGACCCATACTTACAATGGTATGAGCGGAATGCACCACCGCAACTTGGGAGCATTGGAAGCGGTTTTAGACCACCCTAAGATCCATGCTGAATTGATTGTTGACGAACATCATGTCCACCCATTTTGGGGTAAACAGCTTATCGGGAAAAAAGGGACATCAGGTGTCGGTTTGATCACCGATTGCACTGAACATGCAGGTTTAGCAGCAGAAGAATGGCAGGAAAACGCTGTTTACGACACCAAACTTGATGCCTACCTTTTGAATGAATCAAATTCTGAGTCTCCTCCAAAATATATAAAAGATGGTGCAATGTGGCTGGATGTCGGCAAACCTACCGAACGTCTTGCGGGGGCAATCATTACACTGATGGATGGTGTGCGTAATGTGATGGATTGGGGATATTCTTTAGAAGAAACCTTGACGATGGCGACATTAACACCTGCTAAAAATTTAGGTGTTGATGATCGTATAGGGTCAATTGCTCCGGACAAGGCTGCTGATTTAGTAATCGTTGATAGGGAATTGAACGTTCAGTCAGTAATTTTGCGTGGAAAAGTGCTTAAAACGCCATAAATTCATAATTTTGCAATAAATCACTCATATTTTTCATATTTTTTTGAATTTAACTTGACATAAGCGATGATTGGTATTATAATTAAGGTTTTGAGTGTTAGAGTCTAAGTTTTGTCAGAAAAAACATAGGGGGCATTCAATTTGGAAGCAGTCTGACGTCGTTTTTCAGAGCAACGTTGTTGTATTATTTGAAAAATGAGCCCTGTGAGGGCTTTTTCTTTTGTGTAGTAGTTGTCCCTGTGATTTGTTTTCAATATATGAGTGAGGAATTGAGATGCCGACAATAAATCAGCTAATCAAAAAACCGCGTAAGAAATACCGTAAAAAGACGAAATCCCCGATTCTTCAGCAGTGTCCGCAACGTAGAGGAATCTGTTTACAGGTGAAAACGGTAACACCGAACAAACCGAATTCGGCTTTGCGTAAGGTTGCTCGTGTGCGTTTTACCTCATCTGCGGATGAAGCGACTTGTTATATTCCTGGGATTGACCACAACCTGCAGGAGCACTCAGTTGTGTTAGTTCGTGGCGGGCGAGTCAAGGACTTATCTAACGTTCGTTACCATATTGTTCGTGGTAAATTAGATACGGCTGGCGTTGAGAACCGTCGTCAAGGTAGATCTAAATACGGTGCCCGTAAACCTAATTAAATGAAACCTAATTAGATATTAAAGTATAGATTGGTCTTATAGAGGTAAGAATATATTTTGTAGAACCTATAAGATACGATTTTTGGAGGAGTTGGAGATGCCGAGGCGTGGAAACGTTGCAAAACGGGATGTAAGTCCCGATGCAATTCACAATAGCAAGTTAGTTACAAAATTCATTAATCATTTGATGTGGGATGGCAAGAAAGGAACTGCACAACGGATTGTGTATTCAAGTTTCAAGATTATTGAAGATCGGACTAACGAGGAAGGTTTCACAGTGTTTAACCAAGCGATCAATAATGTCAAACCTGTATTGGAGATTCGTCCACGTCGTGTAGGTAGTCAAACGTATCAAGTGCCAGTTGATGTAAAAGCAGAACGGCGAACGACATTAGCGATTAACTGGATTATTCAGTCTGCCCGGGGCAGAGGTGAAAAAGGTATGGCAGCGCGCCTGGCGGGTGAGTTGATGGATGCCTCTCAGAATGAAGGCAACGCAATCGGTAAGAAATCTGAACAACATCGGATGGCAGAAGCGAATAGAGCATTTGCTCATTATAGATGGTAACGATTATTAATCATTTTTGATTGTATAATTTTAATAAAGGTTTCGTAGAGTCTGGTGGAATAAGGAGTCATAAGACAGTGTCGGAAAAGAAGCAAAGGGTGCTACGAAGTTCAGCCCTATCACATACGCGAAATATCGGTATTATGGCGCATATTGATGCGGGTAAGACAACTGTAACCGAACGCATTCTATTCTATACGGGTAGGGTTTATCGTATCGGTGAAGTTGACGATGGCACAACTACCATGGATTTTATGGTGCAAGAGCAGGAACGCGGTATTACGATCACTGCTGCTGCAACGACTTGCAACTGGAAGGATCACCATATCAATATCATTGATACTCCCGGACATATTGACTTTACGGTAGAAGTAGAACGTTCATTGCGGGTGTTGGATGGTGCTGTTGCTGTTTTCTGTGCTGTAGGTGGTGTTGAACCACAATCTGAGACTGTATGGCGTCAGGCAGATAAGTACAAGATTCCTCGTATTGCTTATGTTAATAAGATGGACAGAACTGGTGCAGACTTTTTCCGAACCGTTGAAATGATGGAGGAACGTTTAGGTACGACAGCTGTTCCTATTCAGTTACCGATTGGGTCTGCGGAACAATTTAAAGGAATTGTTGATCTTATTTCAATGAAGGGGCAATTGTGGGACGAAGGGAGTCTCGGTGAAGTTATTCACGAAACCGATATCCCCGTAGAGATGGAAGAGATGGTGCATGAATATCGGGATAGGTTATTTGCAGCCATTGGTGAATGGGACGATGAGCTCTGTGAGAAGTATATCAATGGTGTGGAGTTTACACCAGAAGAAATTAAAACTGGATTGCGGCAAGCCGTACTGAGTAGTAAGGTTGTTCCAGTGCTTTGTGGTTCTGCATTAAAGAACAAAGGGGTTCAACCTCTTTTAGATGGCATTGTTACTTACCTTCCCGCACCCACAGATGTAAAATCGGTAGTTGGCTTCAACCCGTTAACTGAGGAAGAAGAAACACGTGCTGCTGACAGGGATGACCCGTTCTGTGCCCTTGCCTTTAAGATCACTACCGATCCGCATGTTGGCAAACTCACATATCTCCGTGTTTACTCTGGTGTATTGAACAAAGGTGATACTGTCTATAATAGTAAGACAGAAAAGTATGAGCGTATCGGTAGGCTGATGCAGATGCATGCAAATAAACGTGAAGAGCACCAATCTGTCAGTGCTGGCGATATTGTAGCAGCGATCGGACTAAAAGAGCTCAGTACGGGAGACACGATCTGTGATCCCAAGTCACCGATTGCATTGGAGACGATGGTATTTCCACTGCCTGTCATGTCTGTAGCAGTTGAACCGCGTTCACAGTCAGATATTGACAAGTTAAATCTGGCACTATCAAAGTTGGCTGAGGAAGATCCGACTTTCAAAGTTCATCAAGACCCGGATACAGGTCAAACGCTTCTCTCTGGTATGGGTGAACTGCATCTGGAAATCATAGTTGATCGTTTAGTGAGAGAATTTAACGTATCTGCCAATGTCGGTTCTCCTGAGGTTGCCTATCGTGAAACGCTTCTGAAACCTGTCAAAGCTGAAGGCAGATTTGTCCGGCAGTCAGGTGGTAAGGGATTGTTCGGACATGTTGTGATAGAAGTATCACCACTTGAGAAAGGTACTGGTTTCGAATTTAGCGATGAGACGAGGGGCGGTGCGATTCCTCAAGAATATATCCCTGCGGTTCGTAAAGGGATTGAAAATGCGATGAATGTTGGAGCCTTAGCCGGTTATCCTGTTGTTGATGTTGGGGTTCGTCTGGTAGATGGTTCATTTCATCAAGTGGATTCATCAGAGATGGCGTTTTCTATTGCTGGTTCTATGGCGTTTAAAGAAGCTGCGAAAAAGTCAGGTTCGGTATTACTTGAACCGATTATGGCAGTTGAAGTCATAGTGCCGGATGAGTATCTCGGGAAAGTGATCGGGGATCTGAATTCACGTCGTGCTCATATTCGGGACACTGAGGTGCATGATAAATCCCGCATTCAGGTTGTTCGGGTTGATGTACCGTTGTCTGAGATGTTTGGTTATGTAAAATCGCTTCGTTCGTTGACACAGGGGCGTGCTAACTATTCAATGGAATTCGCGCATTATCGAGAAGTTCCGACAGGTGTTGCCGAGGAATTGATTTCAAGTGAAGCATCTTCTTCATAGAATTGACGTATTGTGGTATTTACTAAAGAACACAATTTATCTATTGTTATTTAAACGTCTGAAAAGTTCGGACATAATTGAAACACTTTGTGTGCCTATTATGTAGGCTGATGAGAATTTGAATGCAACTCGGGTTTAGCGAAATTTAAAACCCATAATACCTAACCTATAATTTGGAGTTTGGACACAAATGGCAAAGCAAGCTTTTGAAAGGACAAAACCTCACGTTAATATTGGTACTATCGGCCACGTTGATCATGGTAAAACAACGCTTACAGCAGCAATTACGATGGTCTTATCACAACTCGCTGACAAAGACTATGTCATGACATACGAGGACATTGACAAAGCGCCCGAGGAAAAAGAGCGTGGCATTACGATTAACACTGCTCACGTTGAGTATGAGACAGAAAACCGTCATTATGCGCACGTTGACTGCCCTGGACACGCTGACTACATCAAGAATATGATTACCGGTGCTGCCCAGATGGATGGTGCTATTCTGGTTGTTTCGGCTGCAGATGGTCCTATGCCGCAGACGCGTGAACACGTGCTACTTGCCAGACAGGTGAACGTACCTTCTTTGGTCGTTTTCCTTAATAAGGCAGACATGGTGGATGACGAAGAACTGCTGGAACTCGTTGAATTGGAAGTTCGCGAGTTATTGAGCGAATATGAATTTCCTGGGGACGATACGCCTATTATTGCTGGTTCTGCACTGCAAGCGATGGAATCTGCTGGGGACCCGACAAGTGATGCATGTAAACCGATTCGCGATCTGATGGAATCAGTTGACGATTTCATTCCAGAACCGATTCGCGACACTGAAAAACCTTTCTTGATGCCAATTGAAGACATTTTTACAATCAGTGGACGTGGTACAGTTGTTACGGGACGTGTTGAACGCGGCATCGTTGAAGTTGGTAATACTGTAGAGATCGTCGGCTTACGTGACACAACAGATACAGTTGTTACCGGTGTTGAAATGTTCAATAAGTTCCTTGATGAAGGCAGAGCGGGTGACAATATCGGTGCACTGCTGCGTGGTATTGACAGAGATGATGTTGAACGCGGACAAGTATTAGCTGTTCCTGGTACTGTTACACCCCACACGAAGTTTGAAGCGGAAGCCTATATTTTGACAAAAGAGGAAGGCGGGCGTTGGAATCCGTTCTTTAGTGGATATCGTCCACAGTTCTATTTCCGTACAACTGATGTCACGGGTGAAATGAATCTGGAGGAAGGCGTTGAGATGATTATGCCTGGGGACAACGCACAGATTACTGTCCAACTCTCTAAACCGATTGCCTTGGAAGAACAACTGCGTTTCGCTATCCGTGAAGGCGGACACACTATCGGCGCGGGTGTTGTCTCTAAGATTCTTGAGTAACGAGTGAGGTATTTGTAGGGTTCGTTCCTCGTAAATCTGGCATATAACGTGTGTAGGTATCTTGTCAGGATGGTCAAGGTAAAAAGCACAATAGTGGATATAACTTGATGGGTTCTGGCAAGATACATGCGATAAAGATAGGTTTACAAGGGAGCGCATCGTTACTTTTGAAGAGGTAAAGAAGTGATGAACAATCAGAAAATACGCATTCGGTTAAAAGCTTATGATCACAGACTGCTTGACCAGTCGGCTAGGCAAATTGCCGAAACGGCTAAAAAGACTCAGGCGAGGGTATCAGGTCCAATCCCGTTGCCTACTAAGAAGCATATCTATACAGTTCAACGGTCAACCTTTAAGGACAAGAAGTCAAGAGAACAATTTGAAATGCGTATACATAAACGGTTATTGGATATCCTTGAAACTGCACCCAAAACAGTGGATGCGCTGATGCGGCTTGACCTTCCCGCTGGTGTTGATGTCAAAATTACATTACTATAAGGACGAGGAAATGGTTAACGGTATTATAGGTAGAAAAGTTGGAATGACACAAATCTTTGAAGATACGGGGAAAGTTATTCCGGTTACTGTGATTGAAGCAGGTCCTTGTCCAATTGTTCAAGTAAAGACGCAGGAACGGGATGGATACCAAGCTGTTCAGTTAGGTTTTGGTAAACGCAAGGAAAACAAGTTCAACAGTCCTAAACGCGGACACTTTGCAAAGGCTGATGTTGCACCGACCCGTGTACTTCGGGAATTCCGTGTGGAGAGTCTTGAAGATGTTAATGTAGGTGAAACTGTTGATGCAAGTCTATTCTCTGAAGGTGAATTTGTTGATATAACAGGGACATCAAAAGGGCACGGGTTTACTGGGGTTGTTAAACGATACGGATTTAAGGGTGGTAGAAAAAGCCATGGCGGTGAACAAGACTTACGTCGTCCGGGGTCTATCGGTGCCAGTGCTACACCATCGCGTGTGTTTAAAGGAAAGAAAATGCCAGGACGATACGGTGCGAAACGACACACCGTGCAGAATTTACAGGTTATTCAAGCCGATGCTGAAAGGAATTTGTTAGTTGTTAAGGGGTCAATTCCAGGTCCACCTAACGGTATCCTCCTCATTAAAAAGGCTATAAAATCGTCTGAAACGGACAATAAAGGAAGTTAGCTTGATATAGATATAAACCCTCCAACCCCAGCACCCTCAATAAGAGAGCCGGGGTAATTCATGTCAAGTCTTGCATATCGGAGAAAGAGAAAAAGAATATGGCAACGTTAAATGTTCATAATCGTTCAGGAGAAGTCCTTCACGAAAAGGAACTATCGGATTCATTCACACATGCTGAAGTCAACACTGATGTTATACATCAATGTGTTGTAGCATATCTTGCTAACCAGCGAACTGGTACTGCTTCAACGAAAAGTAGAAGTGAAGTTCGGGGAAGTGGTAAGAAGTTATACCGACAGAAGGGGACTGGCAGAGCACGTGTTGGTGATGCAAGGTCGCCGATACGCGTAAGCGGAGGTGTTGCGTTCGGTCCAAAACCGCGTAGTTACCGTCAGAATACGCCTAAACAGGTCCGCAGGCTCGGATTAAAATGTGCTATTGCTGATCGTTTCCAAAATGAACAGTGTGTGCTTATTGAAGATTTCACGCTTGAACGACCGAGAACAAAGGAGATAGTTTCTCTGTTGGATGCTCTTAACTTAGAGGGAAAAGTGTTGTTCGTTCTTGATGAGCATAACCCGAATATCTTTCTTTCTCTACGTAATATTCCTAAAGTAAATAGCTGCACCTGGGATACGCTCAATATATATCAAGTATTGTGGCATGATAAGTTGGTGATTACGGAGCGGGCGTCAGAGAAATTAGAAGCAAAGTTTGCAGATTTAGAAGGGGAACATGATGAAGGATAAATACCAAGTTATTTTAAGACCTCATATCACAGAAAAAAGCACACTTCTCCGTGAGGATAATAAGTATTCCTTCGTTGTAAGTCGGGACGCAACGAAGAAAGATATCCGAAGAGCAGCTGAAGAAATGTTTGATATTAAAGGGAATATTATAGACGTTCACACGATGCAAGTTCGTGGAAAAGTTAAAGGCAGAATGAATCGTTATCAGAAGGGACGTAGGCCTCATTGGAAAAAGGCTATTATTACTGTAACAGAAGGAACTCGAATATCGGTTTTCGAGAGTATATAATGTATTAATCAGAGGAATTAGAAAGTGGCTAAGACATATAAACCTGTCACACCGAGTCGTCGTTTCATGACTGGGTATACCTTTGAAGAGATTACACGGCAGAAACCTGAAAAATCGCTTGTTAAGGGGTTGAAGAAGAATGCTGGTCGTAATAGTAAAGGTCGTATAACAGTACGCAGACGAGGTGGTGGACACAAACGCAGATATCGTATTATTGATTTTAAACGGGATAAGTTTGATATTCCAGCCAAGGTAGCCTCTATTGAGTATGATCCGAATCGTTCCGCACATATTGCGTTACTGCATTATGCGGATGGGGAGAAACGTTACATCCTTGCCCCAGTCGGTTTACGTGTTGGTGATACAGTTACCTCTGGTCCAGAATCAGAAATAAGTGTTGGAAATGCATTACCGCTTGAAAAGATTCCTTTAGGTTCTTCTATCCATAATATAGAGATGCAACCGGGTAAAGGTGGACAGTTGGTGCGTAGTGCGGGTGTATCTGCCCAGTTAGTAGATCGTGAGGGTAAATATGCGCGTATACGATTACCTTCCGGTGAAATACGTCTTGTGCTTGTAAAGTGCATGGCAACCATCGGACAAGTTGGAAATGTGACAACGATAGTCGTCGGTAAAGCGGGGCGTTCGCGGTGGTTAGGTAAACGACCAAAAGTTAGAGGCGTCGCAATGAATCCTGTGGATCATCCTCATGGTGGTGGTGAAGGGAAAAGTTCTGGGGGTAGACACCCGGTGACACCTTGGGGAGTACCGACAAAAGGGTATCGGACAAGGAATCCTAAGAAAAGATCCAGTCGTCATATTATGAGTAGACGTAAGTAAGATGTCATTTTCGGTTATGCATGACATGTGTAAAAGGAGACTTGAATGCCGCGTTCAATTAAAAAAGGTCCCTACGTTGACGCAAAACTTGCCAAACATATAGCAGAGATGGAACAATCAGGGAGTAAACGCGTTATCCGTACGTGGGCTCGCAGTTCAACTATTACACCGGAATTTGTTGGACATACCGTAGCGATTCATAATGGTAAGAAGTTCTTTCCGGTTTATATAACAGAAAACATGGTTGGTCATAAACTTGGTGAATTCGCTCCAACACGGACTTTCCGTTCACACGCTGGCGGAGCATCGAGGCGATAATCGCGTTCAGGATGCATGTGTAAATGTAGTAATATTAGGTTATAGTGTTTCTCTATTTTGAGATATTAAGTCTATAATGGGCTATAATGGGAGTTTTGAAAGATACTCTCAGCAAGATAGTGTGTATAAAGTTTTAGGAGATACTAATGGAAGGAAGGGCAAAGATTCGGAACGTTTCGGTAGCACCGCGTAAAGCGCGGCTTGTTGCCGACTTGGTCAAGAATCAGTACGTTGATGATGCCCTAAATCAACTACTCTTTACACATAAAGCGGCAGCCCCTGTGATTTACAAGCTGATTCAATCTGCAGCAGCAAATGTTCAGTATCAAGACCCTACAATTGATGCCGCTAATTTGTACGTCAAAGAGATACGTGTTGATGAAGGAATTACACGAAAATGGATACGGCACCGTGCGAGAGGTATGGCTAACCGTATATTTAAGCGTCAAAGTCATATCACTGTTGTTGTGGATGAGGAGATCGATGATGATGTTGAATAGAAGCTGCTACTGTAGCACCAACGTCTTCTCAAAAACAGATGTGCCAGTGTCCAACAGGAGGTTTGTGTGGGACAAAAAACTCACCCGCGCGGGTTACGCTTAGGAATAATTGAGACTTGGGATTCCAAGTGGTACAGCGACCGAGATTATGCTAAATGGTTGCATGAAGATTTACAGATTCAGCAACACATCAAGACGAAATTGGTTCGCGCAGGCATCTCTAAAATAGAAGTTGAACGAGTTGCTGAAAAATGTAGTGTATTCATTCATACCGCTCGTCCTGGTATTGTGATCGGACGGCGGGGTGCTGAAACAGAGAAATTACAAGAGGAGCTTCATAAACTCGTTGGCCGTCCGGTAAAAGTTGAGGTAGAGGAGATAAAAGTGCCAGAACTTGATGCCCAACTCCTCGCTGAAGCTGTTGCGACACAGATTGAACGCCGTACTAGTTTTAAGCAGGCGATGCGGCGAAACATCGCTGTTTCAATGCAAGCTGGTGCACAAGGTGTTAAAGTCATGGTGAGTGGTAGATTAGACGGTAAAGAAATTGCACGATCAGAATCCAGCCTGGAAGGACGAGTGCCTTTACATACCCTTAGAGCTAATGTCGATTATGGGTTTACCGAAGCGAATACGACTTATGGGAAAATCGGTGTCAAAACATGGATTTTCAAAGGTGAAATATTGGGTGTTCCTGAAGAATTAAGTGGAGAATTCGACGCTAAACGAAAACAGCAGAGCGGTAGACGGAGTAATACAGGGGAACCACGGTCTGGAGGCAGTCAAGGTGGGAACAGACAATCTGGGAATAGACAATCTGGGAACCGCAATAATCCACGTGGTCAAAGAAACCAACGCAATAACAGACAAAGACAGCAAAGAACTACTAACCAGCGAGATGGGTAATATCATAATGATGTTTCGTTTACCATCCGCTGACGAATTGTATAAAGGAGTCATATTCAGATGTTGATGCCGAAACGCGTAATGCATCGAAAAGTACACCGCGGAAAACGCAGAGGAAAACCGCGACGTGGGTCACAAATTAGCTTCGGTGAATACGGTTTACAAGCGATGGAAGCAGGATGGATAACGAGCAACCAGATAGAATCTGGCAGGGTTGCAATTACTCGTGCTGTTCGCCGTGGTGGTAAAATGTGGATAAAGATATTCCCACATAAACCTATTACCAAGAAACCCGCTGAAACACGCATGGGGGGTGGCAAAGGTGCTCCTGAATTCTGGGTTGCTGTTGTAAAACCCGGTAGGATAATCTATGAATTGAGTGGTGTTCCTCGTGAAGTCGCAAAAGACGCTATGGAACGGGCTGCATATAAGTTTCCAATTAAGACAAAATTTGTTGCTCGTAATGAGGTATAGTAATGAAAGCACATGAATTAAGAGGTAGATCCACTGAAGAACTGGTAACAGAATTGGAAGATTTAAAAGAGAATCTATTCAATCAGAAAGCCAGGGGTATTTTAGGTCAGTTAGAAGATACGACGATTCTTGGCAAGCTCAGAAAAGATATTGCCCGTGTAAAAACTATACTCCGTGCTCGTGAATTAGAGGGCGAAAGTCAAACGCATACATAGATAGTAGACTATAAAGGACGAATTGGAAGTGGAAAAACGTAGACACCGTAAAATCCGTACAGGTACTGTTGTCAGTAATCGCATGGCGAAAACTGTTAGCGTTGCAATTGTTCGGAGTTATCAACATCCGCTATACAAAAAAGTTGTGCGATCTACCAAAAAGATCTTGGCACATGACGAACAGAATCAATGCAATGTTGGTGATGTTGTTCAAGTGGTTGAGAGTCGACCGCTTAGTCGTCATAAACGGTGGCGGGTGCAATCTATAATATCAGCGGCACAATCTGCTACTGATTAACTTGGAAGGAAGGTACCGCAATGGTTCAATCTTATACACGATTAACCTGCGCTGATAATTCTGGTGCCAGAAATCTCATGTGTATTAGCGTCCTTGGGGGTACCCGAAGGCGTTATGCACGCGTTGGTGATATAATAGTCGCAAGTATTAAAGAAGCAGCTCCGAATACACAGGTCAAAGCGGGTGAAGTGGTCCGCGCTGTAGTTGTTCGGACGGCAAAAGAATATAGGCGTCCAGATGGTTCCTATATCAAATTTGATCAGAATGCAGCAGTCCTCGTTAATGCGGAAAATGAACCGAGGGGTACACGCATTTTCGGACCGGTTGCTCGTGAACTACGCGAAAAATCTTTCACCAGAATCGTTTCTCTTGCACCAGAGGTGATTTAGGAGGTGCAGATTATGCCGAAAAAGAAAAAGCTGCATATAAAAAAAGATGATTTAGTGTTGGTCTTGAGTGGTAAAGATCGAGGCAGACAAGGCGTTGTGTTGGAAATATACCCGAAAAAAGAGAGAGCAGTTGTTGAAGGGGTCCATTTTATCAAACGCCACTTGCGTCCTAATCAGATGGGACAAGGCGGGATTGTTGAACGGGAAGGAACCATTCACATCTCAAACTTAAAGAAGGTTGACGGATAAATTGTATCGTTACTTTGTAGGTATTAGTTATTAGATTTGTTGTAATCTTGTAAACAAGATTAAGATAAGCGTTAGATCATAGGATATAAGGTTAATGAGTCAATTTAAAGAATTTTATCAAACAGAAGTCGTTCCTGCATTGCAAAAAGAGTTTAGTTATAAGAATGTGATGCAAATACCGAAATTAGAAAAAATTACATTGAATATTGGTGTTGGTGAGGCATTGGAAAACCCGAAGGCACTTGAAGATGCTGTTGAAGAATTGACACGTATCGCTGGACAGCGAGCGGTCATAACACGTGCGAGAAGGTCTATCTCTGCTTTCAAAATTAGAGGTCCGTCAAAAAAGGCACGGACCCCGGGTTCTGCAATTGGATGTAAAGTTACGCTTCGTCAGACTCGGATGTATGAGTTTCTTAACCGCCTGATTAATGTTGTCCTGCCGCAAATTCGAGACTTTCGTGGTGTTTCACCGGATGCTTTTGATGGTCGCGGGAACTACTCATTAGGATTAACCGAACAGCTCATTTTCCCGGAAATTGATTATGACGATGTGAACGATATCCGCGGTATGAACGTAACGATCGGGACAACTTCAAAAACTGATGCAGAAGCGCGGGCATTGTTGCGCGAGTTCGGTATGCCGTTTAGACAGTGATCCCCGTTCTGATTGAATAATTGCGAAGTGCACTTAACGATTAAAGGAGTATTAAAGTTGGCGAGTAAATCATGGATTGCCAGAAATAAAAGAACACCTCGATTTCGCACAAGAAAATATAGTCGCTGTAAGCATTGTGGCCGAGCGAGAGGGTATCTGCGTAAGTTTGAATTATGTCGAATTTGCTTTCGTCTTTTTGCGCGAGCAGGCAAAATACCTGGTGTCAGAAAGGCGAGTTGGTAAGAAGGAGATTATTCATGTCAATGACTGACCCAATCGCAGATATGTTAACTCGGATACGGAATGCTAATATGGCAGGACATGAGCGTGTTGAGGTGTCTGCGTCAAAGGTTAAATTGGAGATAGCACGTATTTTGTCAGAAGAAGGTTTCGTCAGAAACTACCGTCTCATTGATGATGGGAAGCAAGGGATCATCCGTATGTATCTGAAATACGGGGCAAGTAACAAAGAAAAAGCTATTACCGATCTGAAACGTATCAGCAAGCCTGGGAGGCGCGTTTACGCAAAATCAGACAAATTGCCGAGAGTCTTTGGTGACCTCGGGATAGCTATCCTATCGACATCAGAGGGGGTAAAGACCTCACTGGAATGTCGACGTGCCAAAGTCGGCGGCGAAGTCCTCTGCTATGTCTGGTAATCATACGTATAAGAAAACAAGCATACCTGCAAGTTGAAATTGTAGATTGGAGATATAGAATGTCACGCATTGGACAGATACCAATTCCAATTCCGAGTTCGGTGAAAGTTGATTTGAACGATAGTGGAGTTGAGGTAGAAGGACCCAAAGGCAAATTGAATTGGGTGATCCCGGATGGAATTGGTGCGAATATAGAAGACAATGTTATCACATTAACCCGCCAGAGTGATAGGAAACAACAGAAAGCATTACACGGTTTGGCACGTAGTCTTATCGCAAATATGGTTGAGGGTGTATCTGAAGGTTTTGAGAAGAAACTACGCGTTGTAGGAACAGGGTACCGAGCTGAAGTCAATCGTCAGAATGTACTTACGCTTGATGTAGGGTATTCACACACTGTGACATACACGCCTCCTGAAGGCATTACGTTGACTGTTGACCAATCGGAAAATATTGATGGTCAGACACATATTCCAATTGTAGTTAGCGGTATTGATAAACAGGTTGTCGGACAGGTTGCTGCTTCTATCCGTCAAATAAAGAAACCTGAAACCTATAAACCTTGCAAAGGGATACGGTACGAAGGTGAACGTGTAAGAGATAAAGAGGGCAAAGTTGCTGGTTAATTTATCTGAAAATAGACAGGTCGTTGTGCTAAATATAACGTTGAATGTTAGTTAGGGGAGGTTTTCCGTTGGATAAGGCGAAGAGAAAACAGTTCAGTTATCTACGACGAAAGAAGAGAGTGCGTCGCAAGATTAATGGGACAATAGAACGTCCTAGGCTTGCTGTAAATAGAAGTTTAAAGCATATATATGCACAAATAATTGATGATGAGAACGGCGAAACATTGGTTCATGCCTCAAGTTTGTCCCCAGAAGTAAAGGATAATACTACAGACAGTGGGAAGATAGAAATTGCCCAGAACGTCGGTCAACTCATCGCTCAGAAGGCAAAAGAACGAAACATTAAGGGAGTCATTTTCGACCGGGCTGGTTATCTATATCACGGACGAATTAAAGCTCTCGCAGAAGCTGCAAGAGAAGGCGGGCTTAAGTTTTAAAACTGCCCTAAAGTTCTTGAGAGGAGATATTTTTGCAAAAAGAAAGAATTAATCCTGACGATTATGAATTTGAAGAAAGACCTATACATGTTAATCGGGTAATGCGTGTTGGGAAGGGAAGAAGAACACCGAGTTTCAATACACTTTCTGTTGTAGGCAATCGTGATGGTATTGTTGGGATCGGATTTGGGAGTGCGAGTGAAATTTCTGGTGCCCTGCGTAAGAGTTTTGCTGATGCCCGGAAAAACCTGATTCGGGTGCCCTTGACCGGTGGTACACTTCCCCATGAAATCATTTGTGAGTTTAAGTCAGCGAAGGTTTTGCTAAAACCAGCTCGTCCTGGTACAGGCATCATTGCTGGTCATGCAACGCGTGCGATATTAGAACATGCGGGTGTCCGTGATGCGCTGACCAAATGCTTGTCTTCAAGAAATGTCAAGAATATAGCAGAGGCAACGATGATCGGTCTGAAGAGTCTCAAAGATGTTAATGAAGTCGCGCGAATTCGCGGCAAAACGGTAGATGAACTATTTCATAAACACACCAACAATTCTGATAGTTGAGCTTACGCAATCATACCTTAAGGAACAATAGAATCGATGAAACTTAACGAACTCAAACCTGCTCCAGGGTCAAAACGGAAACGAAAACGTGTTGGACGCGGCCGGGGGTCAGGATATGGCGGTACTTGTGGACGGGGTCATAAAGGACAGAAATCTCGCTCTGGCGGGTCAATACCTGCTTGGTTTGAAGGTGGACAGATGCCTTTAGTCAGAAGGGTACCGAAGCGGGGCCCCCGGAGACTTGGACATAAACGTTTGGTCTACGATGTTGTTAATATAAAAACGTTAAACTTATTTGATGAAGCGGCAGAGGTGAATCCTGAGCTGCTTCGCAAAGTCGGTATTATAAAAAAGAAAAATGCCCGTATTAAAATACTCGGGGATGGTGAGTTAGATAAACAATTAAAAGTGCGTGCACACAAGTTCTCAAAATCCGCAATTGAGAAAATTGAAGCAAAAGGTGGCACAGTTGAGGTGATATAAGTGATTAAGCCTATACAAAACGCTTTTAAGATTCCTGAATTGCGTAAACGGATTATTTTTTCTGTTTTACTCCTAATCGTTTATAGACTTGGTGCCCATATTACATTACCGGGGATTGATGATGCTGCCTTAGCAATATTTTTTGATGAACTCACGAAGCGAACCGGGGATGTGCTTGCTCTGATTAATATTTTCTCGGGTGGTGCATTTAGTCAGATGACGATCTTCGCTCTGGGTATTCAACCTTATATCAGTGCTGCTATTATTATGCAGCTGCTTCCCATGCTTATCCCCTCACTTGAAAGGCTCTCTAAGGAACCGGATGGCAGAAAAAAGATTACACAATATACGCGTTACGGCACTGTGTTACTCAGTATTGTGCAAGGGATTACGATTACTGTTTTGTTGAGAAATCCGGGAAATTTAGGTGTTGGTGAGCATACAATTGTCCATAATCCGACCGTCTGGTGGCACATATTGACTGTCATAACCTTAACCGCAGGTACTGCCTTCGTGATGTGGCTTGGTGAACAGATTACCGAACGCGGTATTGGTCAAGGCATATCAATTATTATCACTGTCGGTATTATGGCAGGTTTCCCGAGTGGTGTATATACAGTCGGTAATAGTCTGATAAATGATACAAATGTTGGACTTTTGCATCTCGTGATATTAATCGCACTCATTGTCGTTGCTGTGGGGGGTACTATTTTCATACACCTGTCAGTACGCAAAATTCCGGTTCAATATGGAAGGCAAATTCGAGGTGGAAAAGTATATGGGGGACGTGCAATGCATCTACCTTTACGGGTTAACACCGCAGGCATGATCCCTATTATCTTTGCTATCTACATAATGATGTTTCCGGGATTTCTGATTGGAATCTTACCAGCAGATTGGGAATGGGTACAAACTTTGGCAGGTCTCATGGATCCGAGTAACCCATCCATAATGTATCTTACCATTTATGCGTTGTTGATTATAGGATTTACCTATTTCTACACTGCTGTACAGATCAACCCGGTTGATATGGCTGAGAACTTACAGAAAAATGGCGGTTTCATACCTGGGCTACGACCCGGTAAACAGACAGCCGACTATATTAATACAACATTGACTCGGATAACCCTTCCGGGTGCTCTATTTCTTGCGGGGATTTCTGTGATCCCAATTTTTATTACCAGTCGCCTGGGAAGAGGTGAATTCGGGGGCATGGTGGAAGGCGCGTCTATTTTGATTGTTGTAGGTGTTGTGTTGGATACAGTTTCACAAATTGAATCTTACTTGACAATGCGGCACTATGATGGATTCTTGAAGGATAGACGACTCAAGGGACGTAGAGGAAGATAATCAGTTTATAGACCCTAACAATGTCGTATAAAATATTAAAAATAAGCGATACCGAAGTAAAGAATTTGGAAGGCTCATTATGAAAGTTCGACCCTCTGTCAAGAAAATGTGTAACCGATGTAAAGTGATTAAGAGAAAAGGTGTTGTCCGCGTTATTTGTCCTTCAAATCCGAAGCACAAACAGCGACAAGGATAACCATCTACCGCATACAAGGAGATTCGTATGGCACGTATAGCAGGGGTGGATCTACCCCGTACGAAACGGATTGATATTGCTTTGACTGCAATTTACGGCATTGGTCGTTATACTGCATCTAAGATTGTAAACGACCTGAACATCGATCCTGCTACGAAGGTTGATGCTTTAGCTGAAAACGAAGTCAGTCAGCTCAGAGATATGATCAATGAAGATTATAAAGTTGAAGGTGATCTGCGGCGTGAAGTTGATCAAAACATAAAACGTCTTATGGATATAAACAGTTATCGCGGATTACGGCACCGGCGGCAGTTACCCGTGCGAGGACAGCGGACAAATACCAATGCTCGTACAAGGAAAGGTAAAGCACGCACGATTTCTGTCGGTAGAAAAGCAAAAGAAGCAGCACGTAAAGGTGGTTGATACACCGATAGCCACAGAGGTGCTTACGAGTATATAAAGGAGATAAAGATTGCGTTCACGAAGACGGGAACGAAAGAATGTGCCTGAAGGTATTGCACATATCCAGGCAACTTTCAATAATACAATAGTGACGATTACCGATCTTAACGGCAATACGATAGCGTGGGCGAGTGCGGGGATGACGTTCCCCGGTTCTCGGAAGTCGACACCTTTCGCTGCTCAGCAGACAGCTGAAGCATGTGCAAGAAAAGCGATGGAACACGGTATGAAAAGGGTTGAGGTGAGAGTTAAAGGTCCCGGTTCAGGCAGAGAGTCGTCAATTCGTGCACTCGCTGCTGCGGGATTAGAAATCACTTTAATGAAAGATATGACACCCATTCCACACAATGGATGTCGTCCACCCAAAAGGCGACGGGTGTAAACAAGGAGGAATATGAGTAGGTATTTAGGGTCTGTCTGTAAGTTGTGCCGCAGAGAGGGCGAGAAGCTTTTTCTCAAGGGACGTAGGTGTCTTGGACCGAAATGTTCCTTTGAACGGAGAAGTTATCCTCCTGGTGACCATGGACAGAAACCGCCAACACGCGTCCGGAGTGAATTCAGACGGCAATTACGCACTAAACAGAAAGCAAAAAGAACTTACGGTGTTTATGAGAAACAGTTCCGAAACTACTATTTTAAAGCAGCACGTCAAACTGGTATTACCGGCGAAAATCTAATTGCCTTGCTTGAACGCAGGTTAGATAATGTTGTGTATCGGCTCGGGTTTGCAACTTCACGTAAACAAGCCAGACAATTGGTGAAACATAATCACTTTACTGTCAATGGGAAACGTGTCAATATTCCTTCGTATTTGGTTGACGTCGGAGATGTGATTACACCACGGGAAAAGAGTCGTGAAAATATAACGATTCAGGAAGCATTAGAATTTTCCAAACAACGCGGTGCCCCGGAGTGGCTCGAAATTGATTCTGAGAAACCTGAAGGACGAGTGCAAGGAGCCCCTGTCGTTGAGCAGATCGCTGCAGAGTTAGACACACAACTCATTATTGAATTATACTCTAAGTAATTCTGACTGGACTATTAGACTTGCAATTCCTACGTGTAGGTCGGGTAGAGCGAAGCGAAACCCGACATGTATTGGTTGGAACTATCATGTCGGGTTTCGCTTCGCTCTACCCGACCTACAAAATAGTACTTGGCTCTAAGTAATTCTGACCAGACTATGCCTCTTGACTGAAATTTCGATCTTTTAAGATCGAAACTTTAAGAGGCATTTGAATTGTTCTCTTAGTTCCTTACTGTCCTTGAAACGTTACTGGACACAGATAGTTTGACTCTGTAATGAAAAACAACTTATGCCTATAGGAGGAAATTGATGAATAGGTTGCATTTAACAATGCCCGAACGTCTGGTAGCTGATACAGAAACATTACTGCCTAACTATGCAAAATACACTGCTGAACCGCTGGAACGCGGGTTCGGTACGACTCTTGGTAATTCGCTTCGTCGAGTACTTCTCTCCTCAATAAAGGGAGCTGCCATCACCGCGATTCAGATTGATCAGGTGAAACATGAATATTCCACTATACCAGGAATCGTTGAAGATGTAGTGCAAATTATTCTAAACCTCAAGGCGATTCGTTTTCGAGTTCATGATGAAGATTCGTTGATTCTGGAATTGACCGCGGATGGTTCTGGAGAATTGACTGCAGCAGATATTCGACCTAATTCACTTGTAGAAATAATTAACCCTGACCAACACGTGGCAACTTTAGATAAGTGTCAAGGGATTGATATGAAAATAGAGGTGCAGGCAGGACGCGGGTTCTCATTGGCAGAAGAACATCGTGATCCTAAGCAACCTATCGGCTGGATTCCTGTTGATGCGAAGTTTTCACCTGTTGAAAAAGTTAACTTTGCGGTGCAAGAAACACGAGTCGGTGATATGACAAATTTCGATCAACTCAACCTTGAAATCTGGACAGATGGGAGTATTACACCAAAACTCGCACTGACACAAGCTGCAGAAATTATTAGAAGTCAGCTTGATATTTTCACAGAATTCGATGAAAGTTACGTTGAACCAGAAATTGAATTTGATGAAGCGAAAGAGTTGAGAAACAGATACTTGTCTAAACCCGTTGCTGACCTTGAACTCTCTGTCCGTGCGGGGAACTGTCTTGAAACTGCTAAGATAAAAACAATCCGTGAACTTGTCGTCAAAACTGAAAAAGAGATGTTGGAGTATAAGAATTTTGGCAAGACATCTCTGAATGAAATCAAAGATCAACTTGCTAACATGGGTTTGACTCTCAATATGGATTTGGATGACGAAGAGAGTGACACGGATGAGGAGGAAACAGAATAATGCGTCACAGAAAACGCGGCAGAAAACTGGGCCGTACCACAAGCCATAGAAAGGCACTTTTCCGTAATCAAGCCACTGCGCTGTTTGAACACGAGCAGATCCGGACGACGCTTCACAAATGTAAAGAACTTCGCCGCGTAGCAGAAAAACTTATTACGCTTGCTAAGGAAGATTCTGTACATAGTCGTCGTCGTGCAGCTCGAATGTTATATGGTACAAAATTGCACTATAAACCGCCACGTGGTGAATCTGCTGCTATTCAAAAACACGCTGTGCTTCAGAAACTTTTTGAGGATATTGCACCTCGTTATCTTGACCGCAACGGTGGTTATACCCGAATTATACGGGGTGAACTCAGACGCGGGGACGGTGCACAGATGGCTTATATTCAGCTTGTTTAATTAGGTACACATTAGTGATTTTCCCAGGCCGGTAGGTTCGGTTTCCTAACCGAACCTACCGGCCTGAGAACCTTTCTAAGCTGCCCTGACTAAAACCGATATGCAGCAGACACGAAAAAGCGGTGTGTATTGCGTGTAGTTGTCAATTCGTTTCGATACTGCTGCCAATTACCCCACATATATGCGATGTCAAATTTTACAGATTCTTCAAAAATTTTACCGACACCGAATGTGAAGAAATCTCGCTCGTTTTCAATTTCTGAATCAGCAAATGGAATTTCGTCTCGAAAATAACCCAGACGCAGATATGTAGCGACCTCTGGAATCAGGAATTCAGCACCTAACCTTGTTTGTATAGTTGTCGTATAATATTCCTCAAAGTAATTAACGTCAATGTCACCTGCGGCTGCAGGATCGTATCGCGTCTGCCGCCAGTCTGTTAACTGCACATCACCTGCTAACACTAACCGCTTTTCAAACAGTTTCAGCGCGATACCTGTACCAATCTCAAAAGGTCTCTCAATGTCGTAAGAATAAGCACCATTTTCTGGATCAGATGCCTCCTCACCATCATCATATAAGACTGTCGTATACTCACGCCAAAATTCATCGACGGTTATTTCTGTCGGTGCGACTAAGGTTATACCGAGGTTGACGATTTCCTCAAAGGTTGCCAGTATTCCAATCCTACCCCCAACCCCTGAAAAGTTTCGTTCAATTTCATCGTCAAAACTGAACCGTGATAATTGGCTGTCTGCATTCAGTGTATCTGTTGCTGTTGCAACCAAGTCATTTTGAATGTCGCCAGTCCAGTAGTCTATTGAACCACCGATTAAGAAGTTTCTACTGACATATACACTTCCGCCAAAACTCCAGATACCTATGCCACCCGAATTGATATTGCTTTCATTGACATATAGACCGCTGAAATTATTGCCTCTACTTGGGTCAACACCTTGAATCAGTGTCTGGAAGTCAAAGTTTTGAGGACGATTATACCCGAAAGCGATCGCAAGTCCCCCCTGTTCCGTATAGAAAGGATATACAATCCCAACAGAATTGGGGCGTACCCGGGAACGACTTGTACCGATTACTGCTTCGTTTGTGAATGAACTGTCTGTAATTGCAGTGTTATGTGAAAAGCTCGTGAAAAGTTCAAACTTCTGTATCTGTGCTATTCCCGCTGGATTCCAGTATAATGCGGTGAAGTCATCTGCGATACCGAGGGAGGCACCCCCCATTCCCATAGACCGTGCACCTATTCCAAAAGTATTACCAACCACCAATTCCTCTGACTGCCCTAAACACACACCCGTGATTAGACCGGTGAAAAGGATAGAGAGAAATAAGATATAAATAGATCGTCGCATTTTGTAGTTCTCCTTTGTTTTTCTAAGTTTTCACTTTATCTGTTTTCAGTTTTGAGAACGTCGTCTGAGTCGTTCAGAACGGGGATTAGATGATGTTACACTCCGTGAAGCACGTGAACGCCGGTACTCAGTTCGATTGCCTTTTAAGACTGCGCCTCTATTGTAAGTACCCCCACGGTAAGCGGGATAATATGTTCTACCGTAATACCCGCCAGCGTAACGATAAGGGGAATAACTTCTATAATAAGGGTAATATGGTGAATAATACCCATATCCGTAGTACCAGGGATTCGGGTGATAGTATGCATAGGGATAATGATAATATGGATACGAGGCATAAGGGATCGTGTAAGACCTGTAGGTATCTCTGCTGGCATATCCGTAGCTTGATTTTCGCCGTCCATAATAACCATTTGATTCGCCAGCGTCCTTTTTCACCTCTGCCTTTTTCACATCTGAATGGGAATCATGTTCTATACTCTCCTCAGTTTCCTTAACCTGTTGGCTATGTTTCTTATTGACAGGCATGGGTTCAAAATAACTGAGTTTTGTATAACATCCAACAATCGTTAGTACTGCCAAGAGTAAAGGTAGAATCAATATAGGTTTTAACTTCATTTTTCAATCTCCTTAAAACGAAGGATACTGTTGAATATTTTAACACAATCCATTCTTGAATTTCCATATATTTTGATTTTACTTGTCTGCAGTATATGGACATGCTAAACTGACACTATGAGAGTATTCATTCAAATTAGTTATGGTGTCATCGTTGCGCTTATTGTTTCAGTTGGTTGTATCTGGCATATTGGGAGTTTCGGTGAAGCCCGTCATACTATCAGCATCATCGGTGCAATCGCGATTTTTGTTGCAGGTCTATATCTTCTCAGAAGTCGTTGGATACGTTGGGGTAGTCGGCAGCTCTGGTTAAAATATCATCAGCGGTTAGCGTCAATGGGGTTATGTCTTGTACTGCTTCACTCCGCATTTCAACCGCTTACTTGGCATTCCTGGTTAACGTTTCTGCTTGCGTTGTCCAATTTAGGAACTGGCATAGCTGTTAGTCTTACTGCGAAGCAGACTCGTCAGATACTGCTCCGTTGTCATCTATTCCTTGCACCTGTTTTGTTAATAAGTATCGTTTTTCACGGACAAGCCAAACTTGAGCATGATGCGTTCTTTCCTCTCACGGAAGTTCACGCTATTCCCTGTGCAAAATGTCATCCATCTGATCCGTTACTGTTTCGTCTTGATTCAACGTCTGTTCAGTCAGAATTGTTTACAGTGGGAACTATTCCCGAAGATATTGGGTGGTGGTTTGAACAACACGATACCAAGTTATCTCAATCAGCAAGAGTTTTTACTAAAGGTCAAGATAGAAGGTGGAAAGTTAAGGACGTTGATAATCGTCGTGATTATCATATCAAGCGAGAAGATGACAAGATGGCATTCTATGCTGATAACGTATATCGCAGTTACACATGTATTACCTGCCATGAACATAATACACCGGAGCTCCAATTAGCGCACGAATTGCATGGTGTGCTTGATTTTCATAGATGTCTCGTGTGTCATCAAACAGAGATAGATGGTACTCGCTACGGCAGACAACGTGTCAATTGGGATTATGATCCAAATTGGTAAAGTTGTGTTCCGAGTTGTAACAGTGGTTTGTTATAGGATGAGTCAAAGGTGTAAACGGGTTTTCCCCATTTCAATAGTGTCTGTGCAAATTCTAATGTTTTACTACCTTCTGCGGCATGCGCGATTAATATCTTATTTGCCAATGCGGCGACGAAATGATTACGTTTTTCAGCCTTTGTTGCATTCTGCCGAGGTGCATTATGGAATATGGATAAGATTAAGAGTCTATCTTGAGATAAGGATTCTTTCCATTCTGGCTTAATTCGCATAGTTTCAATACTCCGAGCAGGGCAATTAATAATCGGTTGTGAACCGCGTAGGAGGACACGCAAGCATTCCTTTTCAATAGGTGAATGAAATCCGCCAACTGTTGCAACACCATTATTTCTAAAATGGTGTGCTGAGTCGTGTGCGTTTAGGATTATCTCACCGGGACATTTGCTGGAACAGAAGATTGCCCACAAATCTTCTTTTTTAGCGTCGTTTGTTCCGTTAGGTAGTAAATCTATATTTCCACGCGTCCATATCGTTTCTGGTGTATCATTCTTCAGGTATGCCTGTATGTATGATGGAAAGTTATCGTCTGTTTGCGAAATGCGTTGGATTGGTTGTGTCACTTGTAAATGCTGGGTGGTATGTTCAGTTTGTACTGAAATAATGTGTTAATCAGTTACCTAATCAGCTACTTAATCAGCTACTTTTTCATTAAATGGGTTTCTGTTCTTCGTGTTGCGAGCAAAAAAACGGCTATTTAGCACACATCTCAAGGATAATCGCTTACTTAATCGCTTACCTAATCGCTTACCTAATCGCTTAATTCTCGGATGTATTTAGTTCCTCTACCTTTTCCTACGGAAGAATAAAGTTGGATCTGTTTCTCAAGTTTTTTCATCAGAAAACCTAAATCGTCAACTGTAAAACTATTTAATCTTCCGTTTCTCAGTTGCGTCATTTTGTAGCGGTTGATTTCCAAGCAATTCGCAGCGTTCTTTTGTGTCATTCCTTGTTCGGCAATTTATGTTCAGACAAGAAGACGCGTATCGGTTATTCGCTGTTGTCGTTTAACGCTTGCGTAAACTCTTCCAGAGTTTCTACTTGCATTGCAGCCTGAAACAGCTGTTTAAGGCGTTGGATGTCATCAATCGCTTCTAAAGTTGGTTTCAAGTTCTGCGCGTCTTCGGTCTTTAATCGTAAGACGAGTGCCTCAAGTATATTCTCACGCGCGTTTTTTTTCATACCTCTTTCGTATGCTTGTGGTGCCACGTAATCAACAATTGGTGGGTTTTGCATGGTTTCCTCCGCAATCATATCTAAAATTGTTTGTACATCGTAAATTAAATTCCCTAAAACAACCAGACTTCCGAGATATTCAGGCTTGTTTGGAACATCCATACTATCTGCTGTTTGAATGCACCGACGAAGCCATTGTTCAGCATCTATGTCTGCCGGATGCTGCATGAGTGGTGTAAAAGGGATCAATCCCGCAAGTTTTAAATCCAGAATCGCTTGTCCATCTATTTCACTTAGTCGGAAAACTTGGTATTCAATAGAAATATTGTGATTTTCCAGATTCTGTGTGAACTTTCCTGGGTCGTTTCTCCCCGCGTTAGGTCCCAAGTAGAGGACATTGGAATACACTGGTAAACGGTAGGTTTCAATCGCTCTAATGATGTAACCTGCCATCCGTAGCGACATCTCCGGATCATAACTATCAGCGGTTTGAAACTCGAAATGCACAAGTACTTCTCTATCTTCGTAAAGCACTTTGATAAGCGTGTCTGCTTGATGCATTTCAACTTTTGGTTGTTCAGGTGTAATAACCTCCAGCACTGTAATATTTTCCATTCCGAACTTAAAACAGAGCTTGACAAAATCTTGGGGGTTTGTCTCAGCCTGTTTCTTAGAGGCAGTATCAAAACTTGCCATTTGCTTCCTTTCTAATAAATTATAGCACACATTTAGAGTGCATGCCAATTGTGAATCCGTTGCGGGTGTGTAACATTTCCATGTCGGGTTTCGCAAACTCAACCCGACCTACGGAAAGACAATAATGGCAATTGATCAATTAGATTTGGTATTATCAGCAGGACTTACGCATTTTCTCTTAAAGTCTCCTTGATAAGGGGGATTTAGGGGTTACAAAGACTAAAAACAGTGAAGTACCGCACCATTTACCCCCTTAACCCCCGCAAGCGGGGAATGCGTAAGTCCTGATCAGATTAAAGCTAATATACCCGTTCACTTGCCACCTCAATTTCCCAAACCCATACGATACTTGATGTCGTAGTTGATGATAAAGTCTAATTCCTCGTCTGTAAACCCGTAGTGTTCCGCAAGCACACGGTCAATTTTGTCTATGATGTGCTTGGAGTGACGCGGAAAAAACTCATCATAAACTACTTTGCCAGTAGTTTTATAATTGGTTTCCTTCCGTTGTGCATGATGTTTTAAATCTTGCATTAAATCAGCAGATAGTTCAAAAAGTGTGTATTTGATAGTATCATCCATTTGATCAACACCAATTGGAAAACTCCTAACTTCACGCATAGTCAAGTCACGGCAATTAGAATGAACAACAAACCACCAATAAAAAAGCGAACTGTTTAAAGTTGCTGCGACTATGGACGCATCTAATTCAGTTGTTAGACATAAGGGTTTAACATGCGTTGAGGTTTTTTCTCCATCCTGTTCGTTCCAGAAATAAGGAACGAAATCAGTTGAACGAATCCAATATTGAGGGGAATTGTGAAAATGGCAGACGAATTTCCCTAATTTAAAAGTCAATATAGATTTTTTGGTATTCCTGAGTTTGTAAGCAACTCGTTTGCCCAAAGAATTTGCTATTTTAGGAAATGCCCCTTCAGCGCAAATATCTGTAATTTCTTTGAAAACTATGCCCTCAAACAACATTGAGCGGACTTCCGTGAACCATCTATTATATTTGGTGGAATATAGTGTAGCCATATCCGAATCTTCTTCTTGTGTAGTGATAAAAATAGTAGCACGTATATGTTGCAGATCGTCAAAGAGTTTTCCCGGTCTATCATCAAAATTAGCAAACCAACTTATCCTATTTGGTGATTTGAAAAGGGACTGTGCTGGTATCATGCGATCAGTACAAACCAGAGGTAGTTGAACGATCATTCCAACTGGTCCCTTGCTTAAATCAATAGATCTCTCAACAGTCATTGCATACAAATTTCCGCATTTTTCGGTCATGTATCCTTTTAATGTGTACTGTTTCTTAACCTTGCTATACTCAACATAAGGCGGATTACCTATAATCACATCAAACCCATCCTCTTGCAGAATTCCGTAAAACGCGATAAACCAGTGGAAAGGTTTGTGTGAATTTAGCCACTTTTCGTAATCAGGTTGTTTGTTCGGATCAACGTCGTGTACGCCTGCCAAGTATTCGTTGAGTTCATCTTCTAATACCTGAAGCCTAGTTTGCAAGTTTTGTTTGTCGGCAGGTTTCACATCACCGCCTAACGTTGTTTGTTGTCTGCGAAACTCTACAAATAGTTGCTCAACGTCTTCTGCCTTTTCTTTGATGCGTTCCATTGTATTGTCAAAGTCAAGCCTGCCAGAAATCGATTCTTCTATCTCGTTGTATGTTGCAAAACCTACAAGCGTATTGCCTGCCTGAATGTTAAAGTCAATATCGGGTAAAGGTTCAATCTGTTGGACATCCTCAATCTGTGCCACCATTTTAAGGAAGAGTCGCAGCTTGCAAATCTCTATCGCCTCCTCCATAATATCTACACCGTAGAGATTGTTGATGATGATAGATTTAAGCACAAAATATTCTCGGTTAGGATGCTGGGCGATACGGTCAAGGGTTTCGCGGAAGTCTTTGTATTTACGGGAGGGTCGCGATTCGGAGATCGCTCCTACCTGATTTGGTCGCGATTCGGAGATCGCTCCTACCTCGTCAAGGAAGACTTGCATTCGGTCAAGGCACGCCTCGTAAAGCGGTTCAAGGATGTTCAGCGCGGCAAAGAGGAATGCGCCGGATCCGCATGTCGGATCAAGCACTGTCACTTGCGTGATGGCTTTCCAGAAGGCCCGGAGTAGTTCCGGTCCCTCACAGTTTTCTATGACATCCTGCGCGAATTGGCGGATATCCAGATTATAGGTTATTAGATCGTTGATGTTGTCAATCTCTCCGTTTGCAAGTTTGCTGCGGACGGTATCGTGACGTTGTCTGCGTGCAACTACCTCTCGCCAAATTTCTGTGGATAGGGCATATTCTTCGGACGCGAGTGTGTTCCAACCACATTCGTCACGTTTGGAGATATCGTCAATTCCGGCAGCAATTTCCGTTGGTAAAGGTAATTCAACGCCTTTTTTGACTGCCTTGTAGATATACTTATCAGGGTCTTCTTGCAGCAATTTCCAAACGGAAGCGTTACCTTCAAAAGCGATTTTGCATTCCTTGCGTGCCCTGTCAAACAAAAACGGAATTATGGTATTCTTGCTGATGTATTCCGTGATGTCCTCTTTGGTATAGTATGCTCCCATCTGTTTCTGGTTGATGTATTTTTCAAAGATGTAGCCAAGCACATCAGGGTTAATCTCTTTATCGTTTTTGAGGGGTCGGTCATCAAGATGCCAATCGTATTGTTCAAAGAAGGCAAAAAGTTTCTCAAATGCTGTGTCAGGGATTTCAATGTTCTGACCGTGAAGTGTCTCAATTTCGTGTTTTTGAAAGATGCCGCCGTTGAGGTAAGGGATTTTACCGAGTAATCTTCTTATTTCAGGAGTACGTTCATCCTCTGGTTTGGCAAATCCTTCAAAGAAAAGCGGACAAAGGAATTCTTTGTAGTATAGATCCGTGCCGTTTCTTTTGGTCTCAGTAAGTTTGGTTTGCAAATATTTATCGTTTTTGTTCAGAAAGCTTTTCTTTTGGATGAAGTAGATGAACATGAGGCGGTTGAGCATCACTGATACATACCATTTTTGCATCTCTTCATCGGGAATGCCGCTGAGGAATTCGAGGAATGCATCGTGTTCCTTTTTGAAACGGTCATAAAACTTTTTGGTGACCCTTTCAGCGTAAAAGGCGGTCCCGACGCGTTCAATCACGCCAAAAAGTCCAATGTCCTCTTCCTCATCTAAGCTGAAGGCTATGTTTTGCAGCTTTTGGATCAGCGAATCGCCGGACTGCCAAGTTTCGTAGCGGTGTTCACGGCATGCGTCCGGTCTCCCCCGTTGACGTTTGACCCACTGCCATATTTGGATGGATTTGTCAGCATTCGTATAGATGATAAAGTTTTCATGTGAGGCTTTTGCGACCTGTCTTTGAATTTTACGACGGGTTGCATAATCTGGAAAGGGTTGTTCTTCTGTCATCTGTGGACATTCATAGACTACCATACCGCGTTTTTCAGCAAGTGCTGTGAGAACATATTTGGTTTCATCTACGATAACCGGGAGTGTTTGAGAATGATTGTCCCAACCGAGAACTTGTGTAAAGAGATCCTCAAATTCAGATTCTTTGAGGTATTGGCGTGTTTCTTGAGGGGTAAATTGCATAGGTGTTTATAGTGAGTTGGGACTTTTCAAAACGTACACATTAAGGTACAGTAAGTCATGGTTAATAGATATCGCCACGATTGTCAATTTGTAGGATTTCACAGTCCAATTTCCTTTTTGATCTGTTCCCAGGGTCTGCCACCGCCTGCGTCCAATTCCCGTTCTGCCTCAGCCATGTCTGCTAAGACATCTGGTTCTGAATTAATCAACGCGGTTTCGCGCCACTCGGAGAGAAAAATAGAAAGTGTTTCAGCATCTTTTTTGCCATCCGAAATGTGCGTTAGTAGTTCGAATAGTTCAGTGAAAAACTCAACAAGCTCTTCTGTGTCTAACCACTTGACCCAATCAAAGGAGTTTGAGATCCTAACAGATTTGACGAGTAATTGATCGTTCATGAGATGTCCAACAACAAGTTTTGGCTTTTTCATATAAGACCTCTGACAAAAGGGATTATGTTAATGTCAATTATACCTGATTTAGACAAGGATTACAAGGTTTAACTACTCGTTTATTTGATATAGTAACTTTTCCTTTATTTTACAGAAAGACCTAATGAACACACGATTTTGGGTTCTTGCGTTTGGATTTCTTCTTCAACAATGCAGAGTCGTCCATCGTCCCATAAACCGATCACTAATTCAGCAAGTTTTTCGTTGGAAATACCAGAGCGAAGTTGTGGATTAAGAATATCCTTTGCCACTGGACGTAGCGGGTAACGATAGATATTTTCTATTACTTGTTTGAGTTCTGGTATTGCGAAGAGAGTCCCTTCTACTTCTGATGCATAATCTTTTAATCGTTCATAAGTGCGGAAACGTGCTCCAGTTGAGCGTCCGAGTTGTCCACCAATTGATCTGCCCTCAGAGACAATGAGTTTCGCTGCTTCCTCTACAAGGTGATGGTGTTCCTCCAAAGGTTGTAGTGCTTCTGTATCAAGTTTGCATTCTGCTGCTTGTAGAATAGTGAACTGTGATTCTGTTACACTCTCTCCATTTTTGTTTATCCATGCCAGCGCGTCGTTATCATCTCCGGTTCTGATATATACCAATGCACCTTCAGGCTGTGTATCTGTGGGTGAATGTGGTTTAGTTGAATAAACAACAGGTGGGAGTTTGGTGATGATTTTCTCTAAATCTGGGTTTTCGGTAATAGCGTTTTTCCATATCTGGTAGGCGTGAGATGCAAGGTCTACGTCATTATCCATATCGTCATCAAGTAGTCCAGCGTTTTCATGATACAAGTTAACGATTGCTTGGTTTCCATTTTCACCGTCATCTTCAAAAAAAGCTTCGTCTGTTCCGACAACCTCAGCGTTTTCTTGTAGACGTGCACGTACGCGTCCGCGTAGATGTATGATACGTTCAACACCTTGTGCGGGTAAAAAGGAGTAGCACAGTATTTCTTCTGCAGTTTGACCGATTCTGTCAACGCGTCCAGCGCGTTGGACTAACCGTATAATTGCCCATGGGAGGTCGTAGTTTACGACTATTGCACAGTCCTGTAGATTCTGACCTTCACTCAAAACATCCGTGCTGATGAGGAGGCGCAATTCATCTTCTTTTCTGAAAGCACCTTTTTTGTTATTGCTAATAGGACTGAATCGGGTTGCCAACCACGTAGGATTAGCAGAGTCACCGGTAGCTGCTGCTAAGTGAGTCAAGCCGCGTTTGTCTAATGCAGCTTTTAGATAATGTACAGTATCCGCAAATTGTGTGAAAACTAAAACCTTTGTATCGGGATGTGTTTGCGTTAATAGGTGCTCAAGGGCGTTAAGTTTGGCATCTTTTGACTCATCCCAATCACCGTATAGTTGTAGAATCTGGATCAGTGCTTCTGCGTCTTGCGTAAGTTGTTTCTTTAGGATCGGTAAGAATAGATCAGAACGGATCCACTTAAAACGGGTGCTGTACTTTGTCAAATAGATTTTATAAATAGCAGCAGCGCGTTCTTTGTACTTTTCAATTGTATACAAATTGGAATGGGAATCGGTTGTATCAATTAATTCGTCATCCTCATCATCTGAAGCAGCTGAAATAAGATTGACATTATCGGTGTCTGTATCGCTAAATCGTGTATCAAGCATAGATGCATCAAGTCCACCGATTGGAAATGGTTCGCCGTTTTCAATTGCATATAAAAAGATATAATTTCGTAGAATGTGTCGATCAACAGACTGTAAAAATGCTTTTCCACTACTTTCAAGCCGTTTGAATAGATTAGTTCGGCAAAATCCCATCAACCGTTTTCCGCCACGGGATAGGTCTTGTAATCGTTCTTTTTCAGTTTCGGTAGGTGGTTCTGTTGGTGCCTCATCAATGTAATTTGCAAGTCCATAACGTGCCAAATTAAGTCTGTTTATGATATTCACTACATTTTCTGAATATAATTGTGCATAAGTGTCGTCAGGGTTTTTGTCGTCAATTGTGAACGGAACTGTTTTGGGTGCGCGTGTTGGGAAGTAGGATCGTGTTCCATCTGGAAACAGTAGGTATTTTCTTTTTGAGTCGGTATCTTCTTTGGCATAGTTTTGCATGATGAAGCTGCGTGTTCTTCGGACAAGGTATCGCCGCATCAGTTCTCGCCAATCGTCAATTTCTTCGCTTTTTTCAAACGCTGCGAGGGTGTTTGTTCCGCATTGATGATCGCTAAGGAATTTTAGCTCACCAACTTTATTGATGCAATGGTCTGGACGGATGCCGAGGTTTTCAGTTTCATCAACGAAAAGGCGGAGTTGATTTGAGAGATCAAGGAACGATTTGTTATACGGTGTTGCTGTGAGTAAAATCACTTTACTCTCATTTTGTTGAATATAGTCCTGAATTGCACGGTAACGTTTGCCTTCTCGGTTTCTGAGATTGTGGCTTTCATCAATCATGACTAATCTGTAACGTCTGAGATCGGGGAGTTCGTTTTGCACTTGACTTATTGAAAGCACTTTTCCACGTAAACGGTATTCTTCACGATAATATTCCCACATCTGGACAAGGTTCTTTGGGCAAATGATAAGTGTTTCAAGATCATCCTTGTCTTCCATTATCCTTGCGAGTGCTGTTCCCATAAGTGTTTTACCCAGACCGACAACATCACCGATAAGTACACCGTCACGTTTGTTTAGATGGTGTGCTGCGATTTTGACAGCAGCTGTTTGAAAGTCAAAAAGTTTGTCTTCAAAATCGCTTGGTATACTGAATTCATTCAAGCCTGCGCGTGCTTCATGTGAAAGGTGATATGCCATTTTTATGTAGATATGATAGGGTGGAATCAACTCCTCACGTGCCCAACTTTGCTCAATGATTTCGGCTAATTCCTTAGATATATCTATGCACCACCTATCGTTCCATCTATCTTCGAACCAGTTTTGTAATTTCTGACAAGCGTCAGCATCAAGCACATCAATGTTGAGTTCTCCCTGTTTTGAGAGTCCAGCGAGTGTTAGGTTACTACTGCCGAGGTAACCCACAATTGGTGATATAGGGTCTTGTCTGTGTAGTAGGTAAAGTTTGGCATGCAGTGGGTGTTGTAGAAATAGTTTTACCTTTACCTTTTCGTTCCGAATTTGATGTGCTAATTGGCGTAGACCGATTTCGTCTTCACGGGTAGGAATTCCGATGGTTAATTGTTCACGAAATTCCTCTGCTAACTTCTTTTTGATGCGGAGTGCAGTTTGATTATCTAATCTGTTTGTCTCTTTAATAACGTGCATGGCCTGTCGTAGTTTTTCATTGGGGTTTTGATGCCTTCCGACGAGTAAACGGCAGCATGCTTCATCTCCACCGTGCCAATTTTCAATGTAATTTGCGAGTCTTCTCCAGCCTCTGAGGTTAAAATAACCCACGCAAAAATCTGCATGGGTAGAGGCTTCAAGGGTTTGTTGTAGTGCTTGAAGGAGCGGTTGGTTGATATTGTCAAAGATTCTGGGCATAGACTGGTATTCCTTAATTTCTCATAGTAATTTTCGCTGTATTTTAACAGATACGACCAATTTGTGCAAGTGCCTGGGGTGTAACGGGTGTGTAAATATTTTGTCATTTTATTTATCTGAATCGCGGATTACGCGGATTCCGCGCCAGTTAACATAGCTGGCACGGAAGGGTGTCTGGAACATTATATGACTTTGATCGGCAACAAAGAAGCACAATCAAGGATGAATGTGCTACAAAGAAGCACAATCAAGGATGAATGTGCTACAAAGAAGCACAATCAAGGATGAATGTGCTACAAAGAGAAGCACAATCTAACAGAATGTGCTACAAAGAGAAGCACAATCTAACAGAATGTGCTACTTTGTTGCAGGTCTGTATCTTCTCAGAAGT
>JAJEJA010000075.1 GCA_022828145.1 Candidatus Poribacteria bacterium
GAGGTATAGTTTCGTTAGCTGCGGTAAGAATACAAGTGGCGTGATGTCACTGATTTGATTCCTCGTGAGGTTTAATTCTGTCAAGTGCGGCAAGAATCCGATTGGTGTGATGTCACTAATCTGATTATCCATGAGGAATAATGTCGTTAGTCCTGTTGCTTTTTCCAGTCCCGTTAGGTCTTTTATCTCTTTTTTAGATGCGTCCAGATGCTTCAATTCTCCCAATTCCTTTTGTGGAATAGGATCCGTTAGCTCTAAATCGAGCGCCTTACGCACTGCGGCGGCTAAGTTAGCGTCCGGTATTGTCACGGTATTGCTATATGAATAAGTACCGGAAGCGATGAATATGATGAACATAAGACAATAGTTTTTCATAATGTCACCTCATTGGAAAGTCAGGTTTAATAATTATACCTTTACATTAAAGCACAAACAAAAAAGTTCATGCTACATTAAAGGGACACTAATTATTAGAAGTGGTATTGTTTGCTATCGGAATTCCACAACAGCATCGTGCCCTCGTACTAATGCCTCAATACGCATATTGGTCTTCTGATTCGTATAGACGCGATTTTGTGTGGTAGAATTGCATATTTGGAAAAAAGTGTGGTTTTTTATTCTGTGATTGTGACATCTCATAACAGTACAGTGCCATCCCTGGTACCGCTGGCAATAGACTCACCTTTAGGAGAATACATCACACTATAAACACTATGCGTATGTCCACTCAAAGTGAACAAGAATCTACCAGATTTGATATCCCATAGGCTGATTGTTTTATCGTCACTGCCACATGCAAGCACCTGACTATCAGGACTAAACGATACACCACTAACATAAGCAGTATGTCCTTTGAGCGTGCGGTGTATTTCACCGGTACTTCTGATCGCAATAGTGGTATCGTGTGTTTGTGCTAAATCTGTTTCATACTTCGTTTTCCAGAGTCGCGCGATCATCTAACCAAATAGAGCATCAACGATCGCGCAAAAGATTGCCAAGATAGTAACTATTATAGACAATATTATAGCAATCCCTATATAAACGCCAAGTCCAACTGTGAGACAAAACCCAAAATCATACCACCATCCTGTGTTATGAATTTCATAGATGTGAATATCAGCAAATATACCCCAGATTAACGAAATCAGCGCAATCAAGCCGTGCCAAAGTCCCCAGAAGAATCCTGCGGGTTTTTCGGCAGAGTGTTTTCCATCGCCTGGCATACATCCTGTGACAGTAGAAAGGGCTATCAATAGAAATAATATGCTGATGAGTTTTGCGGTCTTAGGTATCCTATAAATTTTCATTATGGATCCTTCGATCTGTTTTTTATGTTTCTCAATTTAGCAGTGTTAGGGTTTTATGTCAAGACGACACTATGCAATTTTTTGATAGAATAAAGCAAAGCATCGCCACTACATCCCCGTGCTAAAGCAGCGGGTCTTGTGACGAAAGCGTGATAAACATTTCGCCTCCATAAAATGTTTCCTGTCTATCGGTTTCCTTTAGTCTTCCCTGTCGTTTCTGTCTGTCTTACTCTTTGCAGAAACATTTTCCCAATCCCACAGCAGCACCGTGCCATCATGACTGCCACTCATGAGTGTTTTCCCAACCGGACTAAACGCCACAGTGTTAACATCATCCGTATGTCCTGTGAATGTTTTTATATGTTCGTTTGTATATGCGTCCCACAGTCGCACCGTCTTATCATCACTGCCAGTTGCAATTATGCTTCCATCTGGAGAATATGCTATGGAGACAATCCTATTTGTATGCCCACTGAGTGTATCTATATGTTTCCCAGTGCTTGCATCCCATACCTGCAGAGGGGTGTCAATGTTAATGTCTCTAATTTTGCCATATTCGTATCTTATCTCTATGCCACTGAAATTTGCCAAAATTGGGTTGTTGTTTTCTCCCAAACTTCCAGTAGTGATAGTTTTTCCATCTGGAGAAAATGCTATGGAACTTACTGCGCTGCTGTGTTGTAATGTGGTTTTGTGTACACCAGTTTGTGCGTCCCACAACCGCGCTGTCTTGTCTATACTTCCAGTAGCTACAGTTTTACCATCCCGAGAAAATGCTACGGAATAGATCCCGTCTGTATGTCCTTTAAAAGTCGTAATGTTTTTTCCTGTTTGTATATCCCATATTCGTGCTGTGTTGTCGAAACTCCCAGTAACAATAGTTTCCCCGCTCGCAGAAAATGCTATGGAATGGATACCCCCATTTGTATGTCCTTTGAAAGTTTTAATATGTTTTAATGAATCTGCGTCCCACAACCGAGCAGTATTATCAAACTGGCAACCCGTAGCAATAGTAGCACCATCTGGAGAAAACACCACGACATCAACATCACCTTCATGTCCTGCGTATGTGGTAGTTTTATGCTGTCCTGTAAGTGCGTCCCATAAATGCACTGTTCCATCATGATGACCAGTGACGATAGATTTTCCATCTGGTGAAAACGCTGTGGATTTAATCGACCACGTATGTTCTTTTAATGCGGTTTTATGCTGTCCTGTATGTGCGTCCCATAAATGCACTTTATTGTCCCAACTTCCAGTAGCTATGGTATTTCCATCCGGAGAATACACTACTGAAGTAACAGTACCTGAGTGTCCTGAGAGTGTGGTTATGCGTTGTCCTGAGTGTGCATCCCACAAGTAGGTACTTTTATTCAGATGACCGGTAGCGATTGTATTCCCATCTGGAGAAAACACCACTGATCGGACACCATCTGTGAGACCTTTTAGTGTATTCAGTCTATTTTTGTATTCTCCACTGTTTGTGTCCCACAAGCGAACAGTGTTATCCTTACTTCCAGTAGCGATTGTATTCCCATCTGGAGAAAACGTGAGAGCAAGGACAGTGTCTGTATGTCCAATGAGTGTATTTTTCTGTATACCTTCCTTGGGATCCCACAAGCGGACAGTTTTGTCCTCACCCCCAGTAGCAAGTATGTTTCCATCAGGAGAAAATGCTATAGAAACAACACGAGGAGAAGATTTTACAGAAGTGCGATAGTCTGGTGGTCCTCCTGTGGATACAGTAAAATCTGATCCTCCTGTAAACATATTTTTCTGTTCACCTGTCTGAGTATCCCACAACCGCACTGTATTGTCCATAGACACAGTAGCAATCATATTTCCATCAGGAGCGAATATTACAGAGGTGACATCCTTTGTATGTCCATTGAATACAGCCGAGTGTGTTCCTAAATGTGTATCCCACAACCGCACTGTTTTGTCCTCAGACGCAGTAGCGATCATATTTCCATCAGGAGAAAATGCAAGGGCAAAAACATCACCTATGTGTCCAGTGAACAGATCTACTTCCTTTTCTTTACCGGTACGTACATCGTAAATCCAAATACCGATGGCAGTCGCCACCGCCAGTCGATTGCCATCTGGTGAGTAAGCGATATTCCCTGTTATATGACCTTTGCCAAAACGCGCTTTTGCACCTTTAGGCAGTTTCCATTTTGTATAATCTTCCACTATTTCGTCTCCTTGTGCTTCGGCAATTGTTTCAGAAGCATTATTAGGTTGCTGATTCTGATTATTGCGCTTATCTAATGCAATAACACTTCCGATTTGCGTCTGCACATCAGGTTTCGATTCCAGGTTCGCGACTATTGGTATGTCAATGATGTCAACTGTTATTTCAGTAGTAGCATCAAAATTATAAGGTTTCTGAAAACGCGTTAAGTGCTGAAGGTTTCCAAAACCGAGCATGAGCAACACAACTGCTAATGTGGAAGCTGCAATTGCCCATGGCATTATGGGTTTGCTACTGGTTGGAGCAGCAGGTTTGATACGCGAAATCTTTCTCATAATGTTCTCAGTGAGTTGTGCAGGTAGTTGAAAACTGTTTATGTTCTCTCTTATCATCATTTCTTCCTTTCTTAATCTGTTGCGTGCTCGGTGAAGTCTGCTCCGCACAGTATTTGGTGATACACCTAAGAACTTTCCAATATCTTCACATGTCATTTCAGCGATATAGTAGAGATTGACGACTGTCCGCTCACTCTCTTGCAGCTTGTTTAGCAGCTTCTGAACCAATTCTCGGCGTTTCTGATGTGCAGCTGCTTCGCGTTGTTGGGTGATATGTGCAGAATAATACGCCTCCTCTATCTCAACAGGGTCTGTCGTTTCTAATGATTGGGGTTCTGGTTTTTTCTTTCGGTGCCACGCGATACATTTGCGGTTGGCAATCACATAGAGCCATCCGGATAAACGATTAGGGTTTTTGAGCATTGTGAGTTTATGATATGCAGTGAGGAAAACGTCCTGGGTAATCTCCTGGGCAATATGAAAATCACCAATCTTTTGCCATACCAAAGCGTGTATCTGTTGTTGGTATTTTTCTACAAGGGCAGCAAACGCTTGTTGATCGCCTTCTATAGTGTGTTGAATCAGGTCAGCATCATCGTATATCATCTGATACCTCAATAGGAAATTGATCTTTTAATGTATAGACGCGATTTTGTGTCGTAGAATTGCATATTTTGAAAAAAAATAATTTTCTGTGAAAAAACGGGTTTTTTGAGATGTAAAGTTAAACGGGGTTTCAACACCATACAGAACAAATTAAGCCGGTAGATCAATGTCAAGTTTCAATTTCGGATTCTGTTGACGGAATTTGTAAATTGGTGTCATGTCCTGAATTGGGTTCCCTTTGATAGTCAAGGAGGATAAGTGCGGCAAGTTCTCAATAATGCTAACATCTCTGATGTCATTGTCTGCAATGCGTAACTCGCTTAATGTTTCTAATCCGGTAAGAGGTGTTATATCATTGATATTACACCCCTCAATACTCAACTTATTGAGTTGTGTAAACTCTGATAGTGGACTTATATCTTTGACCGCTATGCCGTTGAGAGATAGATGCCACAGATCCTTCAACTCAAATATGGGTGTAATGTCAATAATAGGGTTGTGATTGAGAGACAAGATTTTTAGCTCAGTTAAGTTCGTCAATATTGAGATGTCACTGATTTCTAAATTCCTAAGCGATAACCGTCTGAGATGTGTCATACCCCTTAGTGGTGAAATGTCCTTGATGCTATTGTTATCAAGAAACAAATTTAGTAGCTGGGAACAGTTCGTGAGGGGTTTGATGTCACAGATTTTATTGTTGTCAAGAGATAACCTTTTAAGTTGGAAACAGTTCGTGAGGGGTTTGATGTCACAGATTTTATTGTTATGAAGGTATAAACCCGTAAGTTGTGTTAAATTGGTGAGTGGCGTAATGTCACTAATGTAGTTATTATAAAGGTCTAACCAGCTAAGTTGTCTCAATTCTGAGACTGGTGTGATATCCCTTAAGTCATTATCTATAAGATTTAATCTCCGGATTTTTGCTAATCCTTTCAGTGGTGAAATATCTTTGATTTTATTGTTACAAAGTTTTAGAGACTCAAGGTTTGTTAGTTTTGCGAGTGGTGTGATGTCACTGATATCGTTGCCTTCAAGCCATAAGACGGTAAGTTGCTCGTATTCCGCAAAAGGTGCAACACTACTAATATGTAGTCGGTTCATTGACAATGAAGTCAGTAAGGGGAATCGCTTGAGCAATCTATAAATGTGAGATAAATCTTGTATAGGATTCGAGCCAAGCCATAGTGACCGAAGCTGCGTCAAATCTGCAATCGGTGTAAAGTCGCTGATTTCATTAATGTTCAGAAACAGTGTCTGAAGCTGCGTCAAACCTGCAAGAGGTGTAATATCCTTAATTTTATTGTCATAGAGCGTTAAGTGCGTCAACTTTTTCAAATTCGCTAACGGACCGATGTCCTCAATTTCATTATTGGAATATAGATTTAAATTCTTCAACTCCGTCAAATGTTCTATCCCGGATAGATCACGAATATAGATGTAAACTGCAGTCAGTATCTCTATACTTGTAAGGTTCTGAACTGGTATAGGTTTATCTGAATCTATTCCGAGTTTCCATCTTATCAAGTCAGCGATTTTTGGATCGGAAAAATGGATGTATTCTTTGTTTGCGTTATTCATTGTCATTTCTGTCTGTCTTACGCGTAGCAGTAACTTCTTTCCAATCCCATAACAGTACTGTGCCATCGTCGCTCCCACTTGCAAGAGTCTTTCCATCATGCGAAAACACCAGCGTAGCGACCGTTTGCGTATGTCCAGATAGGGTTCCTAAGTTGACACCGTTTGTCTCCCACAATATGATTTCAGACCTTCTCGTATCAAGCAGTATCTCTCCATCAGGCGAAAATATTAATACACTGCTAAAACCGCGGAATTCATCCGTAATTTTACCACGTTTTTGTATACCTGTAGGTGTTACGTTCCATAGAACTATCCCTCTTGTATCACCAAGGGCGATGGTCTTACTGTCAGGCGAAAATGCCAATGCACTATGCTTTCCCGAGTTGGGTGGCGTAAGCTCGCGCTGTACCGTAATATCCCATATCCGTGTTCTCACATGCGTCCCGTTCAAGGAAAGGAGTTTTCCATTGGGTGAGAAAACTAACATGTCTGAGAATGGTGAATCTGAATTAAAACGGAACAACTCAACACCGGTGTTGACATGCCATCCAAGAATACCATTACGACCATAACCGGCAACAAGAATGTGATTATCAGGTGAGATTGTGAGTGCATCTGTATGTCCAACATCCTGCCATGGACCAGGAAGTTCTTTTTCATTTAATATGTCCCATAATTGAATGCTGCCACCAGTTCTATAAGAACCTCTGTCACTGTTAGCAGTCCAATAGCGAAGTCCCTTACTTCCCTGAAAAACGAAACGTGTAGCATCAGGTGACAATGTGACAGTGGCAGTATCATTGGGATGATCGTCAAAGGTATTCAGTTTATTCCCAGTTTGTAGACTCCATACGGCGACAGTGCTGTTATGCGCAGCTACTGTGAGGTTAAGGTTATCTTCAGAAAATGCAACGGCTTTCACGGATTCTGTATGTCCATTTGTAAATGTGACAAGTTCCTTTCCACTATCTGGATCCCAGAATCGGATTGTACCATCGTAGCTGCCACTTGCGAGACAACCCCTATATTGCGCCACTATATTGCGATTCCCATCGGGTACAAATGTTAAAGTACTGATGGTGTTATTGTGTCCTAAAAGGGTCGCGCGTTCTTTGTACGTATCTACATCCCAAAGTTTTATGACTTTATTAGCATCCCCACTGGCAAGTGTCTTCCCATCTGCTGAGAATGCCAAAGCGGTAACCCATCCTTCATGTGCGTCCAAAGTAGCAAGTTTTCTGCCTTTTTCTATATCCCACAACTGGACCGTTTTGTCCTGACTTCCGCTGGCAATGATTTTCCCATCGGGTGAAAACGCCAGTGCCCAAACGTCTACATCTTTATCATCTTTCTTTAAAAAACTGACTATTGCATGTCCCGTTAGAATCTTACGTTCTGCTCCCGTTATTGCATCCCATATACGGATTCTGCCTTCTTTATTACTGCCTGCCATACTGCTCCTGTCGTGTGAAAATACGACCGACTCGTATCCTTCGTACCCACTAAGACCTCTATCTATAGTCTCTATACCACCGGTTTTCACATTCCAATGTACGAGTGTATTACCATTCAAACTGACAAGTGTTGTACTATCTTCTGAGAATGCCATCACCTCCAATTTGTTCAGTGATAAGTCAGTGATTGCATGTTTAGTATTAGTGTCCACATACCACAATTGAACAATTGGGTTTCCAGCTCCACCACTTGCGAGGGTTTTCCCATCTTGTGAAAATGCCAATGCATTGACTTGTCCAGCTCCCTCTCTGAATGAAACAGGTTCTTCATCATCAAGAACATCGCGAAACGGTTTCGATTGTGATGCGATAATGCTTGGGATATACGTTTCTTTACCAGTTTGCACTTCATATAACCATACGCCAACATCTGTTCCTACGGCAAGGCGCGTGCCATCGGGTGAAAACCGCATGACATTAATGCCACCTTTACCAATCCGTGCGATTGCTCCTTCGGGTAGACCGACTTGTGTATTGTCTTGGCAAAATCCGGTAGAGTATGTTACGACCATCAATAGAACTGTAATAAGCAGATATTTGACTTTCATGTGTTAATTACCTTTTTTAATTCTGGGATGAAGTGTTTTCGTTTTGCCATCAAATTTCTCCTTCCTATTGATTCTTTTCAACATCAGGGTCTAATTCCTTTGCTTTCTGAAAATCTGCTTTTGCTGCATCCTGTTGTCCGAGTACCTCTTTTGCAAGACCCCTGTCAAAGTAGGCTATGGCATCATTAGGGTCATTTTTGATAGTAATGTCAAAATCTTCTATCGCTCCAATTGCATCACCCATAGCTGCTTTCACTGTGCCGCGTGTGTGATAGATGCCAGGTTCCTCAGGGACAAGTTTTATGGCTTCGTCGCTGTCGTTTATCGCTGCGTGGTATATTTTTTGAGCTGCTTCTGTATCTCCTGCTGCGGCAATAGATTTCCCTAATAAGTGCTTCACCCATGCGCGGTTGTTATAAGCAGTAACGTCCTTCGGGTTTCGTTTGATGACTTGCGAATAATCCTCAATTGATTTTTCATAGCGTTGCTGTGCTTCTACTGCATTACCTTGGTCCTCTTTTAGGCTACCCATTTTGGATTGAGCATCCCCTCTACTGAAATAATTTTGAACTTGTTCCGGAACTATTTTGATTGCAGCAGTGCAGTCTTCAATTGCTGCTTGATACAAGTTTTCTGCCCTCTCCAGATTTCCTTTGTCGGATTCTGACTTTGCAAGGTTAGTCCGTAGTTTAACCCGATTTCTGTATGGAGAAGTGTCCTTAGGATTTAGTTTTATGACTTTTTCGTAATCGGCAATTGCGCCATCAACATCTCCAAGCCATGACTTCGCAACACCCCGATTATTGTAATAACCTGCCTTCTTAGGTGATAGTTTTACGGCTTGGTCATGGTCAGTTATTGCCTCTTCATAGTTCCCAAGATCCACCTTCGCAAGACCTCTATTACTATAATAACCTGCCCCTTTAGGATTTATCTGTATGGCTTTATCATAATCGGATATTGCACCTTTCTTGTCACCGAGTTTAGACTTTGCGAGTCCCCGATTATTGTAAGCACCGTCGTCCTTCGGTTTTAGTTCTATGATTTTGTCATAATCTGCTATTGCACCTTCAACATCACCGAGTTTAGACTTTGCTATCCCACGGTTATTGTATAAACTGGTATTTTCAGGATTCAATTGGATAGCGTAATCATAGTCATCTATTGCACCTTCAAAATCACCGGAGTCTCGCTTGATATTTCCCCGATGGAGGTATGCCCCAAAATCGTTGGGATTAAGTTTAATGAGTTCATTAAGATCGAGCAATGCCCCTTCGTGATCCCCGAGTTCAGTCTTTGCGATGATTCGGCCTTGGTAGGCATCCGTAAGTTTGGGATTTAGTTTGAGTGCTTTATCGTAGTCAACTATTGCCTTTCGAAAACGTTTCTTGCTTTGGTTGCGTTCTCCTTGATCGTATATGATAATGGAACGAATATTTTTTCGTTTGCGCCAAGTCCTCAAAGGTTCCGCTGGCTCTAACCGTTCTATCAATGCTTTGATCAGGTTTGAGGTAATAGCCCAACTGTAAGAATCGTCTGTAACATAAGAAGCGATCCCTACCACTTGTCTTTTTTCGTTTAGTATAGGGCTCCCGCTGTTTCCATAAGATATATCAGCCTTCATACGAATCCGTTCTTCACTGTTCTGACGATTCTGGACACTCCCTTCTGTGACCTTATATTTTCCGTAAGGAAATCCTACAACGGTAATAGGGTCACCATTCTGTACTACGTCACTGTTGGCGAGTGGCAGTGGTGAGCCTTCACCTGCAACTTGTAGAATTACAAGATCGTTATTAAGATCAAACGCAGCAACGCCTTTTACTTTCCAAGCCGTTTTTCCATCCGACGAACTTACTAAAATCGGCTTCCGACCTGTGATACCATGGATGTTGGTCACAACCTTGTCGGGTTCCACAAAGAATCCACTACATGCCCCCACTAAACCAAATGAAGCGATGCGCTTCCTTTCTACGCGAACAATTGAATCACTATTTTTGAAGTCTGTTAAGTCTTCTTTACGCATACACACCCCTCAATTACCTTGTGCATCGTTAATTTTCACGATTGGTTTTCCGTCAGCATCCGTAATGCGTAGATAGAATCCCCATGCTATTTCTTCATTACAAACCTTTACGAGGATGGTGTTTTTACCTGCCCTCAACGTTACTGGAATGGTGTTTCTGTCAAGTATTGCTTGTTGAGCGGTAGCATCCGCGTATACCTCTTTGCCATTTAGCCACACTTTTCCTTGGTCATCACTACTAAATCGGATAAACACTTCTCGCTTATCAGAAGACGTTACGGTTGCATAAGCGTAGGAAACACGCCAATTGACATTATAACCGAGATCAATAAATCCATCCAAAACATCATCGGTAAGTTCTTTCCAATTTATCTGTTCATCAACGCCTTCATATTTTTCAGTTAGGTCGATCTCCCCAGTGTCTTCCGGTATGTACTCTGTATCATATCCGATTCCCGCAGTATTGTCAAAAGGTCCGAGGGTCATCCATGCCTTTTCATGAACAATCCCGGTTTGTAGCAACTGTTCCATTGCTTTGTCGGGTATGTCATTCTTGCTATAATATTCAGCAAGACCGAAGCGACTTTCCAGAAGGATCCAAGATAAAGACTGCAACACAAAAGGTTGATCGGAATTTTCTGCTTCAGTAATAGCATTAACACAGAATTTAATAGCTAAGGCGTATAACTCATTTTTAAGACAGATCGTGGCAAGTGCACCGAGAAATGATCCATCCGTTTCATTGGTGTAAAATGGCAGTAGAGATTCGGCTTGGTTGAAAAGTTTTTGTGCCATATCAGGCTGGTTGTTTACTTCAAAGGCGATGGCAGCGCGATAAAAGCTGCGGACAGAACGCTTTTCCACTTCGCCATGTGCGTGGTAGGTCTCGGCGGCTTTCTGATAATCTTTGGCATTCCAATAAACATCAGCGAGTATTTCAATGATAGCAGGATTGTCAACGTCTTTCTCAAGTTTCCCTTCCAAAATGTTCCTTAATTCATCAAGCTTCCCTCGAATTTTATAGGCATCAATCAAGATTTTCCGTGTGTCATCACCGCTGAATTTGAGTTCTATAGAAGATGGACCGAATAGTATTGAAGTTCTTGTGGATTTTTGATCTGAACTCTTTTTCTGATACTTGACTTCATATTCATAAAGTTCTAATGCCAAGTCCATTCTGTCCTGTTCCATGTATATATTGAGCAATTCATTAGTGATTCTCTCTCGTTCATGATAACTATCGGTCATTACGAGCGATATTTTAAAATAAGCGGCAGACTTTTCCAATTCACCCGTATTGCGAAAGTGTTGTGCCCGTTCTTCTGAATTTGACATCTCATAAGAGAGCGGCATACCTTCAGTTTCAGCCTTTTGTAACACCTCTACTAAATTCGCATGAACAAGATAAAGTCTGATCAACTGCAGTTCGATATCTCCTCGTTCGAATTCCGATGGTGTGTATAGCAAGGCATTCTTCAATGTTTTTTCAGCGGCTGCTATGTCCTCATTAAGAATATAATGTGCAGCAAGTTTGAAATAGGTTTGTGTTTTTACACCATCGGGTGTTAATTCAATTGCCTTTTCATAGTTGGCGATGGCTACATCCACATTGTCCTGCGTTTCATGTATTCTTGCGAGTCGTTCGTAATGGATACCAACTTCCGGCTCCGTTTGAACATAAGTCTGTGCAAGTTCAAGTGCTTCATTGACTTTGCCAGCATTCTGTAAGCTATCAACAAGCGCATCAAGATACTTGGTGTTTTCGGTGTCAGTTTCAAGCAGTTTTCTGTAGATTTCTGAAGCTTTTTCGTGCTGTCCTGTCGCTGAGTAGAGTGTTGCAAGTTGTGCGCGAGATTCTAAATCTTCAGGTACCGCTTTCACAATTTGTTCGTAGATTTCAATCGCTTCCTCAAATTGGTTGAGTTTCACGAATTCCTGTGCTTTTTTGACGAATTCTTGTACTGGCGCGCTATCTTTTTGGTTCTCTTGTGCCGCAATGCCAGTTATGAAAGTATTAGTCGTGATTAACACGTAAATGATTACGAAGAAAAACATTTTTGAACGCGTCATTGAAATATACCTCCTATGTGGGATTCCGAGGTATCCCAGTAGATTTAACGAAAGAACAACTTTTTTTGAGGTCTGATGAATTCCAAATCTTCATATAAGCTCTATTGTTGGATGGATACCGCCCTCCGTACATGCCAAGCAGGATCCTGAAGCAACAGTTGTCTTATACTCTCGATGAAGGCTGTGTCTTTTGAGGCAATTACCATATTAAAGGCAGCTTGTCTCATGTAAGGGTCCTCGTGTCGACAAAATTCGTCAGCGATTTCTTTGGCATCATTTGGACAAAGACGTGCCAAGCTGAGGAGTGCTCGCCGCTTGCAGTAGTCGTCGGGATCTTGCAGCCCTTTTTTCAAGACATTTTCCGCCTTCTGACCAGCACTGCTGAGAACATCATACACTTGCCACCGAGTATCCGAATATTCCGATTCTGTCAGTAAAAGCAATACGTCCCAACACTGATCAATGTGGGTTCTTGCATAATCAGCAAGATGTTGTCCTTCTTGTGAAATAGCCCAGCATTTGTCAATGAACTGGATATTCTCTTGGCTTGGGAATTGGCGGGTCATCTCGTAAATAGCGGCATCCATCAAGAGTTTCCACTTAGGCATAGGATAATCCTCTTGCCAACCATCATCACTTTGGTCTGCCGTGATCGCCCACTCTTCCCACTCTTTGTATCTTCTTTTTAGATCACTTGTCATCATATCTCCTTATTTTGACAAAAAAATGGAATTTTGGAGCAATTTTGAATTTGTTCAATATCTTGTAAATATTATTCCAGAAACGGATTGATTTGTCAAGGGTGTGTGAACCTATGGGTGTGTAAAGTTTTTCTCACCATTTTTCATAAGAGACGGCACTCGGAGAGTACCTACTACTATTAAGAGCTTATGAAATCCCGAACCTATTCACGTATCTATCTATTTTCCTCTCGGTTAGAACTTTTGAGGACTTCATCCCAATCCCGCAATAGAATTGTGCCATCGTTCCCTGTACTCACAAGTGTTTTGCCATCGGGTGAAAATACCAACGTTTGCACTGTTTCAGTGTGTCCTTTAAGTGTAATGGGTCTGTCTTCTGTTTCCAAGTTCCATAACTCAATTTTACCACCATACAGACCGATAACAAGCATAGCATTATCTGGTGAAAACACTAACACATTGGGACTTGCACTATTGGTGAATATTTCCCTAAGAAGGGTACGGTTCTGGAGTGTCAATACATCAACTTTTTCGGAACTTGCCATAGCAATCAAATTGCCATCTGGTGAGAATGCCATTGAATCAATATATATCTGATATGAGATACTTACATCAGGTGGAGTGCCTTCTACTATCGGACCTTTGCCTTCAAAGAGGCGTGCTAACGAAGCTCCAGTTTTCGTATCCCACATCTCGACCTTCCCGCCAAGGGTTGCACTCACAAGCTTTTTCCCATCTGGTGAAAAAACCAAAGCACTAATTGTAGGTGCAAGTTCGTTGAAGTGTGTCTTAAACTCGTCAGGTATCTTGTCAATTTCGTCCTGATCAAAGTGAGATGTATCAGCAGATAGTAATTCAAGAGCTATATCAAGAGTCTCTCCTGTCTCGGTATTCCACAGACGAATCTTACGATATTCTCCGAATGCTACTGTGTTTCCATCAGGTGAAAACGTTAGGCATGCAGGACCGTCATGCGTAGCTAAAGTCTGCAATTCATGCCCTGACTTAACATCACTCAGACGAATCAGTCTACCACTTGTATATTCAGACCTTGATGAGTCTGGGAGGCTATTACCTTTTGCCTCAGCAGTAACGATCTTTGTTCCATCAGGTGAGAAGGCAGAGGACGTTAACCAAACTTGGAAATCTCTATCTTGATCTCCTTTATGGTAGAAATCAGTTGTTCGTAATGTTCTGGTATCGATTCTTTGTGATGTTTCGACATCCCATAGACTAACGATCCCATCATGCGCGACAGTTGCAAGCGTGGTACTATCTTTAAAGAAAGTCGCTGTTTTCACACGCATTGTGTGTTCGGTGATTCGTGTTGGTATTGAATTTCCAGTCTTGACATCCCAAAATTGGACTGTACCATCTGCACTTCCACTTGCCAGCGTACGGTTATCTGGTGAAAACGTTAGCGCATTGATACCACTGTTGTGCCCTGTGAAAGCGGTAAGAGGTTCTCCCGTGGTGATATCCCACAACTGCACTGTCATATCGCTCCCTCCGCTTGCCACCATTTTTCCATCTGGGGAGAATGCTAACGCGTGGACCCATCCCGTGTGATTCTCAAGAGTGATTGATTCCTTGCTTTCGGTATCCCATAGTTGTAATTTGACTGTTTTATATCCGACCTCACCGGCACACGCGAGTTGTGTACCATCAGATGAGAATTTCAAGTCTAAAACATGCCTGTTTCCCTCAAGTGTAGACAGTATTTCTCCGGTCGTTGTGTCCCACAACTCAGTTTTGTTTTCTGTTCCAACGGCAAGTTTATCATGTGTAATCGCAAAAACATCCCGATAATCCCATCCTGTTCGTCCCTCAATATGCTGCACATTCATTTTTCCTGTTATAACATCTAACTGACTGATTGAGTCTCCCTTTCTACTCAAAGCAAACAGTGTTTTGCCATCTTCAGAGAATCGGAGTACTGATGCTTTCGGTAAACTATCATTGTACAATACTTTCTGCCCTGTAGCGACTTCCCACAACTGGGTTACCTGCCCGGAAACAATACTTGCCAGAAAACGACCATCTGGAGAAAATGTGATGAATTTGCATTTACCGGGGAACATAGACAGTTCTTTCTCTGTCTCTACATCATAGAGCCAAACTCCGATACTACTACCTACCGCGAGTTGCCTGCCATCTGGTGAGAACTGAATCACATTGATGCCACCTTTTCCAAAACGTGCTTTTGCTTTTTCTGGTAATTCCCATTGTGTATAATCTTTCACTATTTCGTCTCCTTGTGCTTCCGATATTTCTGCAGAAGCGATATTTGGTTGCTGTTCAGGGTTATTGTCTTTACCGATTGCATTGGTACTTTCAATTTGTGTTTGTACATCAGGTTTGGTATCCAGGTTCGCGACAATTGGTGTATCAATGATATCAACCGTCATCTCAGTGGTAGCATCAAAACTATACGGTTTCTGAAAACGCGTCAAGTACTGGTGGTTTCCAAAACCGAGTATGAGCAACACAACTGCTAATGTGGAAGCTGCAATTGCCCATGGCACTATGGGTTTGCTACTGGTCGGAGCAGCGGGTTTGATACGCGAGACCTTTTTCATAATGTTTTCTGTCATTTGTGTTGGTAGTTGGAAACTGCTAAGGTTTTCTTTAATCATTGCTTCCTCCTTTTTCAATCGGTTACGTGCGCGATGAAGTTTACTCCGAACCGTGTTGGGAGACATTCCTAAAAACCTACCAATCTCTTCACAAGGCATTTCTGCAATGTAGAACAGGTTTACGATTGTTCGTTCACTCTCTTTGAGTTGGCTAAGAAGCTTCTGCACTATTGCTCGACGTTTCTGGTTTGCTGCGTTTTCTCGTTCTTTCATCATAAATTCTGAATAATACGCCTCCTCTATTTCAACAGGGTCTGTCTCTTCTAACGATTGGAGTGCTAAACGTTTTTTCCGGTGCCAATTCTTGCATTTATTGTTAGTAACGACATAGAGCCATCCAGCAAGCTGACTGTGATGTGTGAGTGTTTCGAGCTTTTCATACACTGTGAGAAAGGTATCCTGCGCGATTTCTTGTGCAATATGAAAATCTCCGATCTTTTGCCACGCCAATGCGTGGACCTGTTTTTGGTACTTTTCCACAAGCGCAGTAAAAGCGTGTTGATCACCCTCAAGGGTTCGTCGAATCATGTCAGCATCACTGTATTTCATTAGTACACCTCAAAAACAAATTGAACTTTTTAAATATATAGACACAATTCTGAGGTTAAAAATTGCACTTTTTCTGAATATTTGCAATTTTTTAAAGGAAGAAAATGATTTTTCTTGAAAAAGAATGAAAAAGTAAGTATAAAAAAGGAAGAAATTGAGTTGTGAGGATTAACATTAATGCCTGTATGTTTGCGAAGTTGGAACAATAAGTTTTTATCTGCAGTAGGATGGTCTATATGCCACAAACTCCGATATTGATAACTACCATTATATTTCAAACGGACAAATGTGAATTCATAGTCAGAATCTTCACCAGTAGATAACCTTCACCAACAAGAGACATTCTCTTAGATTGTGCCAGTTGTAGCACATTCTTCCAGATTGTGCTTCTTTATAGCCGATCTAAGTCATATAATGAGCCAGAAAGTCCTTCCGTGCCAGCTATGTTAACTGGCGCGAAATCCGCGTAATCCGAGATTCAGACAAATAGAGTGACAAAATATTTACACACCCGGAAAGATGAATAGGGTTGTAGTAGGAAGCACAATCAGGGATGAATGTGCTACAGCATTTTCAAGATGAATGGGGACGGTGGTGTCAAAAATCAGTACTGAATGTTCGTATGAGCTTTCCCGTGTCCACATTCCACAGTTGAATTACTCCCATACAAGCACTTGCGACGATTCTTTCATCAGGATCCGGGCTGAACATCACCCAGGGACCGCCATGTCCTCTATAGCTATTACGCGGTCCTGAGAGAATTTGAAGATGTTCTCCTGTTTGCGCATCCCACAGATGTGAAGAAAAACCACCAGCACCAGCGATTAATTTTCCATCAGGACTGAACGCAACGCTTGAAACAGCACCCATATATGTGTCTTCACGTTGTGAATCTGAGAGTATTCGTATGAGTTTTCCTGTATTGGCATTCCACAAACGGATACTGTTTCTCATATCTCCACTGAGGATATACTTACCATCTTGACTGAATGCTATACTCTGGACTGCATGAGCGTGTTCTGTGAGTGTTAGTAGATGTTTTCCCGTTTTTATATCCCACAGACGAACTGTCTTGTCATCACTTCCAGTAGCTAACTTATCACCGATCAAACTGAATGCTATACATCTAACATGTTCTGAATGTCCTATAAATGTTTTGAGGCGTTGTTCCGTATTCGCATCCCACAAACTGACAGTATTATTCCTGTGTGTATTATATGCGATAGTCCTTCCATCCGGACTAAGCATTATTTCTGACCCGTCTGGTGGAAAATTATTGAGTGTTCGTATGTGTTCCTTCGTTTTTGCATCTCGCAATTGAATGGTACCGAATGAATTGACACTTGTGAGGGTCTTTCCGTCCGAACTAAACGCTACACGCCAAGATCTACCTATATCCTCCACAAACACTTCAGGTTTGCTATCTGTCTGTGTATTGAAGATCAATATACCCATTTCAATCACCACCGCGAGTCGTTTACCATCGGGGGAATACCTTATATCATAGATTCCAGGTTTACCTTTCCCTATGCTCGCGTTTCTGCTGCCAGAGACATTCCGTTGCGGTATATTTTGAGTGAAACTGTTGGTTATGAATGTAAAAACTATAATAAGTGCTGCCAAAATAGAAAACACTCTGAATTTCATGGTTAGTTCCCCCTATCTGCACCTAAGTTATCATCTGACACAATCATCCTTGATTGTGCATAGTGCCTTTATTGTCAGTCTGCTGAAAGTCATTCCATTTAATGTCAAATCAGGATCTATGATAACAAACGCTTCAGCAATAATCTCAAACAATTAATACTCATGTAATCCTATAATATCACATATCAGTGGAAAAACAACACAATTTTCTTATTCCACTGAAGCAAAAAAAAATGGTGCAGGTATTGAAATTATAGTGGATTTTACAATTAACTTGACATTTTGAGATGTAGGAGGGAACTCCGATTCCCGACTGTTTTTCAGTTAAGTCGCGATTCGGAGATCGCTCCTACAAAAAAGTGTCAACATATCTCTATAATTCACTATATA
>JAJEJA010000018.1 GCA_022828145.1 Candidatus Poribacteria bacterium
GAGGTATAGTTTCGTTAGCTGCGGTAAGAATACAAGTGGCGTGATGTCACTGATTTGATTCCTCGTGAGGTTTAATTCTGTCAAGTGCGGCAAGAATCCGATTGGTGTGATGTCACTAATCTGATTATCCATGAGGAATAACGTCGTTAATCCTGTTGCTTCTTCCAGGCCCGTTAGGTCTTTTATCTCTTTTTTAGAGGCACGCAGCTGCTCCAATTCTCCCAATTCCTTTTGCAGAATAGGATCCGTTGGATCTAAATCGAGTGCTTCACGCACAGCTTCAGCTAAGTTAGCATCGGGTATTGATACGTTCTGACTATATGCATTACTGAGAAATACAAGAGAAATTGTAAACAGTAGTATATGAATTCTCATGAGTGATCTATCATTTCAAAGTTTTCTGCTATCTGTTGGCAGGTGGCGGTTGAATATTAAATTCCTCTTCTGCTGGGATATCCGATTGTAAATCTGCATTCTGTTTAAGGAACTTTTCATACGGTCCCATATCCTCAATTGGATTTCCACTGACATATAAACTTGTTAAGCGTGGAAACTTTTCAATTAGACTGATGTCAGTGATCTGGTTTCTGTCAAAATGCAGTGTTTTTAACCGTGTAGCTTTAGCTATCGGTGTGAGATCGCTGATTCTGTTTTGACCAAGACTCAGTTCTTCTAAATACCTCATAAGTCTTAGTGGTGTGATATCATCAATCTGATTCCCCCAAAGCCATAACTGCTGCATTCTTGTTAATTTGGTTAGGGGTGTGATGTCGCTAATCTGATTTTTCCATACCCATAATGCTGTCAAATACCGCAGATTTTGAAGAACTGTGATGTCTTTAATTTGGTTCCTACCCAGATTTAACTCTCTTAACCGAGTTAAATCTCTAAGTGGCGTGATGTCATTAATTTGGTTGTTATGAAGTCGTAGTTTCTCCAGTTTTATCAAACCCGTTAGCGGTCTAATATCGGTGATCTGATTCTCCTGTAATCGCAAGTCTGTAAGATGTATCAAGTTTTTGAGTGGTGTAATGTCAATAATTGCATTATTATCAAGTCGTAGCCATGTCAGTTCTGTCATACCACCAAGAATAGTTATGTCTCGAATTTGCGTGTCTTGAAGGTTTAACCCTTCTAAGTTTGTTAGTTCTTTGAGTGATGTGATGTTGTAGATATGATTCCCCCAAAGCCACAGTTCTCTCATCTCTGTCAATCCTGTTAGGGGTGTAATGTCGTTGATTTTATTTCCAGCCAGATTTAATTTTTCTAACAGGGTTAATTCATTGAGTGGTATTATATCATCAATTCTGTTCCTATGAAGATGTAATTCTGTTAGTTGTGTTAAGTTTGTGAGCGGTGTAATGTCGGTGATCTGATTATTACTCAGCCACAACTCTGACAATTGCGCCAGTTCACCGATTGGCATAATATCACTAATCTGATTTCCCCAAAGCCATAACTTTGTTAACTGTTTCAAGTTAGCAAGTGGTTTTATGTCATTGATCCGATTTCCACCGAGGGATAGTACAGTTAACTTTGTTAATCCACTGATCGGTGTGAGATCGCTGATTCGATTATCCTTGAGGTATAACTTTGTTAAGTGTTTCAATCCACTGATCGGAGTGAGATCACTGACCTGATTCTTACGAAGTTGTAAAGTGATTAAACCCGTTGCTTTTTCCAAACCTGTTAAGTCTTTTATGTTGCTGTTGTAACCATGCAGCTGCTCTAATGCTGCCAATTTTTCTGGTGGAATAGTGTCGTTGCTTCCCAAACCGAGTGCTGCCCGAACAGCGTTGGCTAAGTTATCATCAGGAATTGTCACAGCGTGTGTAGGCATAAGAATATGGAAAGCTACAAGTAACGTTAACATGAGAAAGGTTTTCTTCATTTTGTGTACCTCTATTCTCTTGTATCTAGTGGACAGTCCAGACTAAATATGCAGGTCGCGATTCGGAGATCGCTCCTACCAATACTCTGTTCTGTAGGAGGGAACTCCGATTCCCGACTATTACTTATACCCACTTAACTTGGACTGTCCACTAGTGCTAAATCAGGCAACTGTATTGTCAGTCTGTTGAGCGAATTCAAGTCTTGGATAGGGTTGTTTCTGATATTTAGTTGTTTTAGTTTCGTCAAGTTCCCTACTATGCTAATATCCGTGATCTGATTCTGGTCCAGTGCCAAGTGTGTCAATTGCTTCAAACCCGTAAGCGATGATATACCGCTGATTTGGTTTCCACTAAGCCATAAATGTGTTAATTCAGTTAAGTTTGAAAGTGGTGTAAGGTCACTCAGTTGATTTCTTCTGATGTTCAATATCTGCATCTGTTTTAAGTTATTAAGCGGACTAAGGTCGCTGATCTGATTATCCCAAAGTCCCATTTCTGTCAGTTTTGTCAATCCTGCAAGGGGTGTAATGTCGGAGATTCTGTTTTCACCGAGTCCTATTTTTGTCAATTGTGTTAAATTTGAAAGCGGAGAAATATCGCTGATCTGATTGTCCCAGAACTCTACATAAGCTAACTGTTTCAATCCAGCAATATGTGTGATGTCACTAATCTGATTCTTTTCAAGTTCTAAGACTTTTAAACCCATTGCTTTCTCCAATCCTGTTAGGTCTTTTATGGCTTTTTCTTCGGCATGCAGTTTCTCTAATTTTTGTAACTTCTTTAATGGAATAGGTTCGTTTGAACTCAAATTGAGTGTATCTCGGACCGATGTAGCTAAGTTTACATCGGGGATTATTACTGTCAAATTCTCCATAAAAATGAAATCCTTTTGTCACTTACTCATAGAAAAATTTTACTCATCTGCTTCTGTGACTTCTATGTCCAGAACCAAATCTGGAAGTTGTTCAATGAGTTTTCGGAGTGATTCCATATCCTTAATTGGATTGTCTTTAATCCATAAGTCTGTTAATTGTGTCAATCCAGCAAGTGGTGTAATGTCGCTGATGTAATTTTTGCTGAGGTATAATTCTTTTATCTGCGTCAATCTTGAGAAAACGGTAATGTCCCTTAATTGATTCCTATCAAGAAGTAAACCTGTCAACTGTGACAACCCGGCGAGCGGTGTCACATCGCTAAGTTGGTTATCTTGAAACGTGAGATATGTCAATTGTGGCAATTCCGCGATAGGTTTTACATCACTAATCTGATTATGACCAAGCAATAAAGATCTAAGATTCGTTAATCTAACAAGTGTTGGAAGGTCCTTAATTTGATTGTTATAAAGATATAAACTCTTTAGTTGCGTCAAGTGAGTAACTGGTATAAAATCACTGATTTGATTCTTTCCAAGGTTTAACTTTTCCAAATGTGTCAATGTTTTAAGTGGTTCTACGTTGCTTATTTGGTTCTCGTAGAGGTGTAATTCTGTCAACTTGTTTAATATAGCAAGTGGTGTGATGTCACTGATCTGGTTCTCACCGATGTTTAACTCTTTCAACTTGCTTAATTTAGCAAGTGGTGTGATGTCACTTATCTGATTGCCCGCAAGGTATAACTTCGTGATTTGTGTTAAGTTTGCGATTGGTGTGATGTCACTTATCTGATTGTCGTAGAGAATTAACTCAGTTAACCGTTTCAATCTGGAGATTGGTTTTATGTCACTAATTTGATTATCGTAAAGTTTTAAATCCGTTAGTCCTATCGCTTTTTCCAATCCAGCTAAGTCTTTTATGCCTTTTTTTCCAGCATGTAGTTCATCTAATTCTCCCAACTGCTTTAGCTGGATAGGATCGTTTGGACGCAGACCGAGTGCATCGCGCACTGCGGCGGCTAAGTTGGTATCTGGTATTGTCACACAAGTATCATTATTCATAATGTTTTGGCATGGACATCACTGAGTGGTAGGAGGCCAGTTTTATAACACTGGCCGATTCCCGACTATCAGAGTTTCATCGCGATTCGGAGATCGCTCCTACAGAGTTTCATCGCGATTCAGAGATCGCTCCTACAAAATAGGTGTCCACATACTTTTATAATTCACTACAATTATCCCTTATTCAGGACTTCGTCCAGATTAAGGATAAGGTTTGCAATCATCGTCCATGTGGCAACTTCAACTGCGTCTAATTTTTCATCAGGTTTCGATTCGCCGACAGCAATGAGTTCTTTGGCTGCTTCAGGGTCTGCTTTCATCTCTTCAGTGTGTGCCTGCAGTGTTTCTAATATCAGTGCAGTTTCCGCAGGTTTTGGTTCGCGGGCGGTTGCCAACTCAAACATATAAGTTAACCGTTCCTCAGGTGTATTACCACCCTCTCTAATCGTTCTTTCGGCAAAAACGCGGGCTGCTTCAAAGAACTGTGGATCGTTCATTAACATGAGTGCTTGCATCGGCGTGTTCGTCCGTTCACGGCGAATTGTGCATGCTTCTCGTGACGGAGCATCAAGGATGTTCATCTGAGGCGGCGGTGCGGTACGTTTCCAGAACGTATACAGGCTCCGACGATGTACCTTATCTGAACCGGAATCTTTCCTGAAGGTATCTGTGTTAGATCCAGTAAACCCGACAGCCTTCCATAATCCACCCGGTTGTGGGGGTTTGACACTCGGTCCGCCGATACGTGTATATAGCAATCCGCTAAGTGTAAGGACATTATCACGGACGATTTCTGCATCAAAACGGTACCTTGGGGCACGGGATAACAGGAGGTTGTCTGCATCCCGTTCCAACTTTTCAGAGGTGACGTGTGGACTCTGTTGATAGGTTGCTGAAGTCAACATGAGCGTCAGCATGGATTGAACGTCCCATCCAGAATCCACAAACTCGGTTGCAAGCCAATCAAGAAGTTCAGGATGCGTAGGTGGTGTACCTTGCGTTCCGAAGTCTTCTGAAGTTCGGACAATACCTGCCCCAAACACATTTTGCCAGATACGGTTGACTGTAACACGGGCAGTCAACGGATGTTGACGAGATACCAACCACTTCGCTAATGAAAGCCTATTTGGCGGCGCACCTTTAACCATTTGTGGTAAAACTTCGGGAACCCTCGGATATACCTGATCGCCACGATGCTGATAGGCACCACGTTCCAGAATATAAGCACCACGCGGATCAGACCTTTCTTGCATGACCAATGTTGTCGTAAGCGAATTGTTGAGTGAGTTCCTTTTGTTCTGTGTATCCGATAAATCCGCGTAAAGCTTTTTCAACGTTTCATCCGTTGACACATTTCGTCGGTAGTATTCCCGAATCTGTGTCTGTTGGTCTCCGTTGCGTTTTCCTCTATCAATCGCGATAGTGTCAACGACATTGGCAGTTACCATCGGTTCATCAGATTCCATTCGGAAATAGAAACCTGACGGACCGGAATAGTTAACGACTTTTAGCAGGAGCGCATTATTCCCCGGATTAAGCTGAATTTGGACTTTCTCTGAATCTGGTGCAGCATCACGTTGGACATTACTGGCAAGCATCTCTATCTGATTTACCCATACCTTCACCGCATCATTGCTACTCAGATAGAGTGTTGCCTTCTGCTTGGTTTCGGATGTGATGTTTCTATAGAGGTATGTTGCGCTGTTTTCACCAACGATGTCATTGTGCACCTGACCGTCCTGCCAATGTGTCTGCTGTTTCCACGTCAATTCTTGTGAACCGATAGTGAATTTAGCCTTCGTATCTACAGGTTTGGTTTCCGGTTCATAGACATTATAGAATGCGATGTTACCGTGTTCAGCAGTGAAAGGACCGACAGAATGCCAGTTACCAAGGGAGACTTTAGAACCGATAGGATAGATTGTTGGCGCATTTGTGACCGCAATCCTAAACCTGCCGAAATGGTGCTTTGCATGTTGAGATTCATGATTGAGACGTATCCTTACCAATCCGCCTTCTGTGCCGAATGGGTTTGCAACCAGGAAGATTGCTTGTCGACTATTGCCACGATTATTATTGCTCTCCAGCCCCCATCCCGTTTCAGGATTATGATCAATGACATTAGCAATGGCAAAATCTCCGTTTGCTTGCTCCTTGTCTGCCCATGCTTTCACGACAGGAACGGATGTCCAAGGGGATTTTTCCTCAACAGGTTCAGCAGCTTCATCTGTATTTTTTGCTTCACCTGTTTCAGGTTCCGTCTGCTCAGCTGATGCTTCAGGTTCGGTCTGCTCAGCTGATGCTTCAGTATCAACCTTTTCATCCGTTTCTGCCTTCTCAGTCGGATCTAACTCGTCCTCAATATCTTTCTCTTCTTCATTTTCTGGTGAAGCATCATCAACAGGTTCAGCAGTATCTTTCTGTTCACCTGTTTCTTCAGTCGGTTCCACTTCTTCAGCAGATTCTGCTTCTTCGGCAGCTTTTGCTTCCTCAGCAGCCTTCTTTGCCTCTTCAGCAGCTTTTGCTTCTTCTGCAGCCTTCTTTGCTTCTTCTGCAGCTTTCTCAATTGCTTCTTTAGCCTTTTGTGCTGCTGCCTTAGCGTCATTAAGCACCTTTTCTGCGTCTGATGGAGGGACGACATCAACAGAGAATCCTGTCATAACCACATTGCTATTATCGCTGCGACCAATACCGCTCCCGGGCAAAGATTTGTCTGGAAGAGCTTCTAACCGTAAAGCACTCCATTTTCCTGCCGGTAGTTCTGCAACGATCTCATATACCTCTTTATCTGGGTTTGCACCACCTGCTAATACAGAGTTGTCCTCATTGATTGTAAGGGTTGCACCCCCTTGCGAGAGGGCGACACTCGGCTTGATAAATGTCCATCGCGGCATCCTATTTTCCCAAGCGGTCTGAGCAGCATCAATATTTGGTAGTGATCCCTTACTCTGTGCATCTAAGTCTTTAATCTGATCATCGTATTTTGCAAGTTGTGCTGCCTGTTCAGGTGTTGGTAACTTCACGACAGGGGGAGAGTCCTTACGGTTACCGTCCATGGCATTTTCTGTGATATTGTTGAAATAGGCGAAAAGTTGATAGTATTCTTTTTGTGAAATCGGATCGTATTTATGGTCGTGGCATTGTGCGCAGCCAGCGGTTAAACCCATCCAGACAGTAGATGTTGTATTAACTCTGTCAACGGCATACCGGACGTAGTATTCCTCCGCGATTGAACCGCCTTCACTTGTTGTAACATGACATCTGTTGAAACCGGTAGCAACGCGTTGATCAAGTGTCGGTTCTGGCAGGAGATCCCCTGCTAACTGTTCAATCGTGAACTGATCGAAGGGCATATTTTTATTGAACGCTTTAATGACCCAATCCCTATAGGGCCACATTTCGCGATAGTTATCTAAATGTAATCCGTGTGTATCTCCATAACGCGCCACATCCAACCAGAAACGTGCCATGTGTTCTCCGTATTCTGGTTTTTTCATATAGGTTTTTATGAGTGTTTCATAAGCATTCGGTGTATCGTCATTAAGGAAGTTATGGATCTCTTCAAGCGTTGGTGGTAAGCCGGTTAGATCAAAACTTAGTCTACGGATAAGAGAACGTTTATCTGCTTTTTGTGCGGGTTTTAAACCTTCTTTTTCAAGGCGGGCAAGGATGAACGCATCAATCGGATTTTTCACCCAATTTGCATTTTTGACATCGGGTGGTGTTGGACGATTAGGTGCTGTAAATGCCCAATGTTCTTCCCATTTCGCTCCTTGGTTAATCCACTGTTTTATAGTGTTTATCTGTTCTGGTGTTAATGTCTTGTTGAAGTCAGCGGGTGGCATCTTATAGTTATCGTCATCAGAGGCGATTCTAAGGTAGAGTTCACTCTCATCAGGTTTATTGGGAGTGAGAATCGGGTATCCACTGGGATCAGAAAACGCGCCTTCTTTTGTGTCAAGTCGCAGGTTTCCTTGTCGGGTCTTTTCATCTGGTCCGTGGCAGGCAAAACAGTTGTCAGCTATAATGGGACGGATGTCTTGACTATAACTGATGGATGCTTTAGGATTTTCATGATGGTCGGCAGAAGCGATAGGAATCCCTATCATAATTATGCACACAAATACAATCGTTACCATTAGTGGCACTGAACTTTTATCACTCTTCACTGGAATACTCCCTTTTCAATATAGTGTTCTGTCAACTTCTAAATGAAGGTATAGTTTTCTTCAGTAGGTCGGGTAGAGCGGAGCGCCATTAAAATATTAACTGGCGACACGTATTGATCCTGTTTACCGTGTCCAAATCAACGCCAAATGCGCTTTTGGCATTTGTCGGGTTTCGCTCCGCTCTACCCGACCTACAATATAGCACTTGACAAAACAATAGTTGAGATGCACAAGTTTGTAATGGTGAAATATTATGTTATGTAACGTAACGGCAATCATAAAGTTTAAAAATTGAGTTATGCCATTTTAAGGTGTTTAAGGTTTTATTGTCAATACTTTTTTGAATCGGTATGTAGTTTTTATTGAGGGTATAACGAATATATAGTAGAATCATAGCCAGGAACGAATCATAGTTCTTGATGAGTAGATGCATTGTTAAGGAATAACAAGATGACATTTGGTGATTTCAAATCGATCCCTGAAGTGCAGGAAAGATTTAGAATACGGCATGTGGAGAATGACTTTATAGAGACTGGTAACAGCACGGTCCCCTCAGTACAATTTCTACAAGAATTTGATTTTAACCGAGAATATATTAATATTCTGACTTCTGAAGGCGCGCGAAGTGAAGCATTTATCTTCCCTGTCTTGCGTGAAATCTATAAAGGATATGCTGATTATTACGCGCTTTGGATAAAAAAGCCGCTCACTTATGATGATGTTTTGAGCGGGACTCCAGATTATTTCATTTCAACACGATCTGAGTTAGGTAAACTCGTTGTCGGCACGCCATTGATTATGTTAGTTGAAGCAAAGAAAAACGATTTTGAGATAGGTTGGGGACAATGTTTAGCGGAGTTAGTCGCTGCGCAAAAGATTAACGAGAATATGGAACATCCAGTGTACGGTATTGTCAGCGATGGAACACTCTGGCAAATTGGACACCTTGTCGGTGAGACCTTCACCCAAAATCGCACAAGTTTTAGCGTGGATAATTTACCTGATCTCTTTGGTGCTATTGATTCTGTGTTCAAAGCGGCAAGTACCGATAGACTAAAAGATACGTGATATCTACTTACTCCCCTGCCACCTTCTCAAAAATAATAACATGCTGCCACGGCAGACCATCAAGCGTTTCTATCCAAGACAACGGATGCGGTGTCATCTCCTTAACCACTTGTAATTCGCTCATTTTATGCAACCTTTTGATTGGCACACTATCATCTTCCAAGCGATATTCTATGAGAGCCACTTTACCCCCTACTTTGAGTGCCCGACAGATGTTTTGCATCATCTCATACGGGTGTGAAAATTCATGGTAAACATCTACCATAATGGCGAGGTCTACTGAATTTGGGGGCAGTTTCGGGTCCGTAATTGTGCCTAACACGCCTTTGATATTGGTTATGCCTTCTTCCTTCGTTGTTTTGTCAAGGATATCAAGCATCTCCTGTTGAATTTCAACGCCGTAAATGATGCCTTTATCTCCAATTTTCGGTGAGATACGTCTGGCGATGTATCCTGTTCCGACTCCGATATCCGCAACAACATCACCCTCTTTGAGTTTTAGCATCTCAATGAGTTTATTTGGCAGCTCTTGACGTTCACGTGCGGGACGTTCCAACCATCCTGCGGCGAGATGTCCCATCACTTGTGATATTTCGCGTCCCATATAGATTTTGCCGATACCATCTCGACTTGGCGTGCGTTGTTCATAGCGTGTACTCGTTGGACGTTGCGGGTTCTCAGCAGTTGTGACATAACCTAACAGAAGAACCATACCGATAATACTTACGAATACAGAAAGTCTTTTACACATAGATTTGATCTCCTATCTAATATTAGTTTGATACTTTGAGGTTTAAAGAGGTGGCAGAAACATAAGTAATCCCCGATTGGGATCTATCGTAGATATCTTGATATCCGCGTGAGAAGATATGTCAATAGTATATAACGTGAGTTTGATAATAGGTATATGGACTTCATTTTGCCCAAAATATCACTTGCATAGACCCGGTAGGTTCGGTTTCCTAACCGAACCGGCTTTGTGCCACTTGTGTTCATAAAGGTTTTCGCGTAGGATCCGGTTCGGTTAGGAAACCGAACCTACCGGCCTGGGAAAATCTGATTTATCAACTCACGTTATATATATAAGAAACAGCCAACAGTTCACCACCTTCCGAGATAAAGTCCTCGGTTCTCCATCGGTATATTGACACGCATACCTTTCTGACGTTGTGAGTCGACAATGGCAAAGACCATTTCAGTACTGCGATGTGCAAGTTGAATGTTTCCCATTGTTTCAGTATCGGTTTCTATAGCTTCAATGATGTCCTCAATGCATCCAACAGTGCCACTCTTTCGCTCATATTCTGGGAATTCTACATCTAAAATCTCATTGTACTGTCCCTGTCGTTTGCGGAGTTGGAAACCGAGACCGTTGTTGAGGGAACGCACAGTGCCTTCACTACAGTTCACTTCAAATTCATAAGCAGTGCCGGGAATGCTGATACCGTTGATACCGTTCTGAAATTTGATAAATCCCATCACGATTCCAGGATCAGCATCGGTACGATTATCTTCAAAGTCTGCATCATCAACAGCGACGTTGCCTTGCACATATTCTATTGGTGAATCACTTGCTAAAAAGAGGATAAGATCAGCAGCGTGTGTGTATCCCCATAGCGCGGATCCACCCGTATACGAGATGATGGAACGACGTTCACCCAACTCTCCGCTTTCAAGGATTTCACGCATCTTCATATAACCGGGTGTGAAGCGACGTTGTGTGCCAAGATTGAATTTAATACCGTACTGTTCACATACGGCAAGCATTGCATCCGCTTCTTCCATAGAAGCACAAAGCGGTTTATCACAATAGATACCTTTCACACCGTTTTCTGCGGCGAATTTTGTGATCTCTGCATGGTTACCAGGTCGCGTGGCAATGCTGACAATATCTGGTTTTTCCTGATCAATCATCTCTTCATAGTCAAGGTAATACTTAGGGATATTCCATTTGTCACAGACATGCTGCGCTTTTCCTTCAACTACATCTGCAGCAGCGACGATTGTTGTTTGCTCACATGCAGTATAACTTGCAGCGTGTGAATAGGGCAGTTTACCGTGTGGTGTTCCCTTTACCTCTTCATCAATCGTGCCACCCATGCGTCCACATCCGACAATACATGCGCGGTATTGTGTGGTTTTCATTGGTGATCCTCCATAATGTCTTGTGTTATGCCGTTAATTCGACAACATCCTGTTTTACAATATCCTTTATATGTCCATACGAAGCGGTTTTTGTCAATTCCTGTACCTCTGGGGACAAGCGATTGAAAATAGGTTCCGGTATTCCTGATCTACCTTCATATTGCGGACGATACCGGAGAATAAGGAATCGTCTATCTCTATCCTTTGGTTTCCACTGTAGTACACCGTGTGTTAACAGTTCAGAGATGACAACAAAATCGCCTGCTTTGGGTGTGATATTGGTGAATACATCGTCTGGTTCTGGATCAATTCCATCTAGTCCAGGTGTTAGTAGGTCTTCAGGTCTCTCAAATTGGCTTTTATGTGAACCCGGTATAACAATAAGTCCACCATCACCAGGATGGACATCGGTAAGATAAAAGAATGCGACAAAGTCGTTGCAATAGATACGATTATCCTTAATCTCGTAGCGGGTCAGCCAGTGTCGTCCCTCTCGTGCGCAATGCAAACCAGCGGGATTTGTTCCCATCGGTTGTCTGTCGGGGTTGTGTTGTTCCAACGTCAACGTCCCCGATACAAACCGTGGCATATCAAAAGTAAATTCTCTTATGAGGTGCCAAATAGCTGGATGTACAGTCATCGTTTCAAGAGATCGAGCAAACGCGTAACCGTGTTCATATCTTCCACCTCTACCGGGTTCTAAATCACGCGGACGCGTTGTAAATCCTTCTGGACGTTCATCAAGAGGCATGTGGATATATCTATCAACTGCCGCTTGCGCTGCTTTTAGTGCTTCTCCTGTAACAGCGTTTTTAATATGTAGATAACCTGTGACGTCAAATAAATAGCGTTGTTCTGGTGTCATAAATATCCAATTTTTTGTCTTATGTTGTGAATTGTATCAATAAAATTAAATCAAAGGGTAGCGGTTTAAGGTATTACATCTTTCACACATCGAAAACCGCTACAATTCTCTGTGTTCACAGGAGGATAGTTAGAGCGAAATGTTATATCCAAAAGAACGGCATCAGCGTCCCACCCTCCACCGCGCAAAACACGTTCAGGAAGTATTGTATCTGGATCTACATCCCGTGCTCCTTCCCGCTTCACTTGTTCATACCCTTGATCCCTATTGTATTCTACCAATTCTGTAATACTTTTAGGACCCCCAATTGGATTACGTCTCGGCGCATTGTTATTCATCTGATAATCAAATGCATCCAGACACCACTCCCACACGTTACCTGTCATATCGTATAAACCGTATCCATTAGGCGGGTAACTTCCTACAGGGGCAGTGTATTGATACCCATCATCTGCGTTCATATTTGAATACTTTTCGTTTAAGTTCTTATCTGCGAAATTACACTGTGTTCCATTCGGTTCAGTATCACCCCAAGAGTACTTATGACCTTCCAGACCGCCACGGGCTGCTTTTTCCCATTCTGCTTCCGTAGGTAGCCGTTTCCCCACCCATGCTGCATAAGCCATCGCTGCATGCCAGTTTACAAAAACAACGGGATGATCTTCTAATCCTTCGGGATAATCGTTGCCATTCCAATGTGTTAAGTATCCTTGGCAGAATGCTTGGTAGATACGCTCCTTTCTCCACTGTGGGTTTGCATCTACGAACGCTTTATATGCTGCATTTGTCACTTCGTGCACATCCATATAAAATGCATCCGTATAAACAGTGTGTACTCGATGTTGCGTAAATCTTGGATCTACATCGAGCCTCCCCATTTGGAATTCACCTGCAGGAATTAGTACCATTCCATCTAAAACAGTTTCATCGTTATTTATAAGATCAGTTGTAGTCGTATATGCCATTTCCTTTACCCCATAAGATTTCTTTTGTTTATATTTTAAATCTTTTCGGGCAGTTTGTCAAGGAAACGATACAGTTCTAACCAAAACCCTATTCCGTTTGATGGATTAATCTCCAATAATTGTGAAATGTATTGTATAATGTTTGAAAAATGACATGGAGGTCGTGTATGAAACTTGGATTTGTAAGCGCGATATTGCCTGACCAAACACTTGAGGAGGTCGTTCAATTTGCTGCAGAGACAGGTTACGATTGTGTGGAATTGATGTGTTGGCCCAAAGGGAAAGCGGAACGACGTTACGCAGGGGTTACACATATTGATGTTCTAAACCTATCAGATGCGGATGTAGACAATATCCTACGATGTATGTCGGATGCTGGGGTTACGATAAGTGGTTTAGGTTACTATCCGAATCCACTCACACCGAATGAAACAGAAGCATATATCTATAGTGAACATCTCAAGCAGCTCATATTGGCAGCAAAACGATTGTCGGTTGATATAGTGAATACATTCATCGGAAGGGATCAGACACGCACGATAGATGCAAATTGGGATCGTTTTAAAGATGTATGGAAACCCCTAATCCAATTTGCTGAAGACAACGATATCCGAATTGGAATTGAGAATTGTCCGATGTTTTTCACTGAAGATGAATGGCCCTCCGGACAAAACCTCGCATATTCACCTGCCATTTGGGAACGGATGTTTACAGAGATTCCATCAGATAATTTCGGTCTCAATTTTGACCCATCCCATTTTATATGGCTTCAAATGGACTACCTGAAACCACTGACTACCTTTGCTGATCGCATATTTCATGTGCATGCAAAAGATGTCCGTTTGGATAGAGAACGACTTAACGAAGTTGGGATTCTGGCAACGCCGCTCCAATACCATACGCCTAAGTTACCGGGGCTCGGTGATGTGGATTGGGGACGTTTCTTCTCTGTGTTGAGCGATACCGGTTATGAGGGGTCTGTCTGTGTTGAGGTAGAGGATCGTGCTTATGAAGCAACTTTGGAGACCCGTCAACGCGCCCTAAGGCAGAGCCATCTTTTCCTACGACAGTTCATCGGGTGAGATGATGCACACGGACGACTGGCTGCAAACAGAATACACCGAACTTAAAGATGCGGGTTTGTTGCGTCATCTCCGGACTGTGATGAGTGCACCATCAGGTACAATTCGTCTTGATGGACACAAAGTTGTACTCCTTGGATCAAACAACTATCTGGGATTAAGCACTCACCCACAGGTCATTGCTGCTGCCGTCGCAGCGACACAAGAATTTGGTACAGGTTCAAGTGGTTCACGTCTGATTTCAGGAAATAGCGAACTTTACACAAATCTGGAAGCCAACTTAGCGAAAACAAAAGGAACAGAATCCGCGCTGGTGTTCAGTTCAGGTTATGCAGCGAATACAAGCATCATTCCTGTGCTTGCTGGAGAAAATGACCTTATCTTAAGTGATGAACTTAATCACGCGAGTATCATTGATGGCTGTCGCCTGAGCCGTGCTACAAAGAAGATATATAGACATTGCAGTGTGGAGCACTTACAGAACCTTTTGACCGAATCGTCAGATTTTAGACGGCGACTGATAATAACAGATGGCGTTTTCAGTATGGATGGAGATATCGCACCACTATCTGATATTTACAAGGTTGCTACTGATCATGATGCAATGTTGCTGGTAGATGATGCACACGGATTCGGGGTTCTGGGAAAAGATGGAAGCGGTACTGTTGCACATTTCGGACTTCAAGGAGAGGATATTATCCAGATGGGAACTCTCAGCAAGGCAATCGGTGGATTGGGGGGATATGTTGCGGGTAGTCGTAGGTTGATTGAATTGCTAATCAACCGAGCGCGCGGTTTTATCTTTACCACAGGACTGCCACCCGCGACTTTAGCGGCGGCAGATGCGGCCCTTAATATCATGCGTTCTACACCGGAATTACGACAACGGCTACTGAAGAATGCTGAAACCTTAAAAATAGCACTAATTGACTTCGGGTATACATTACTACCGAGTCAGACACAGATTCTACCGGTTTTGTTAGGGGAACCACAACGCGCTACAAAGATCACTGAAGCATTACTGTTAAAGGGTGTATATGCCCCTGCAATCCGCCCCCCCGCAGTGCCAACGGGATCAAGTCGGCTGCGTGTTACCGTCATGGCAACACACACAGACGTTGAAATACACAAAGCGATTGACGGTTTCGCTGATGTGCGTCGTTTACTTTAACAGATTTAGTTGACAAAGTTTATTTCACTATGGTACACTAATTTTAATTCCTGCCCGTAGGGGGTAAAATAGATGAGAATACAGATTCTCTTAGTTGGTCTATTGTTTCTGATAGGTGCATCTTTTGCTTTAGGACACCTCACCGATGAGAAGCTGCAAAATTTCCAATATAATGCTGAACTCGTAACGGTTGCTCCAATTGTTGATGGTTACCTTGATGATCCAGTCTGGGAAGAAGCACTACCAGGCAAACTCAATCAGGAGATCATGAGTGGAACGCAATGGTTAGAATCAGATGATTTCACAGGGTCTTTTAAAGCAGTCTGGCGTGGTGGCTTCCTCTACGTTGCCGTAAAAATACAAGATGATCACTTCTCAAAATATCATTCTAAACCGTTCAGGGAAGATCAACTTGTTCTCCATATAGACGAGTATCATTTCCAACGCAAGGCAGATGTAAACAGTTATGCAATACCGGTGGGAGTGGATGCCGGTCCGTGGAAGGCTCCGTTAACATCAATCGCTTGGGGAAGTGATGGACAATCGTGTGAAATTAGATTCCGATTGGGAGACATCGCTGAAAAGGATAACGCCATCGGTTTTAGCATCGCATATCATGATGTTGACAATGAACATCTGCAGAATAAAATCGCTTGGGGACCTATAGGTTATATTGAACAGGAGGAGATGCTTCCTGATCTTGTCTTTTCTGCCAGTATTAACCCGAATGAACAACAAAAACTCATACGTTGGGGACAGATTAAGCGACTTTACAAATAAATATCAGGGCAATTCCATCATCGGCAAACACCAATGTCTTTGGGATTGTCCTACAACAATGAGAAATCTGTGTATTATATCGGAAAAACCTTAGAACTCATGGGTATAGTGTGTTTGGGAGCTGCCCTCTTTTTAGGACTTGTAAATCCCTATGACTATAGTGAGGCTCAGGCGATGGGTGTTGAGATGGGTTTCTTAGCACTCGGCATCATTGTTTTCTTTGTCGGCAGACTGATTGAGAAACAGCATTGACATACTCACCGAGCTAAAGCTTCGGTGATTCTTCTATCGTCAGAGACAGCTTGCAATTGCAAGAGTTACGTCTCCTACTGAATAGGTGGATGCCCCCACCTGTAGGATATTAATAGCAGCATTAACATCTCTATCA
>JAJEJA010000005.1 GCA_022828145.1 Candidatus Poribacteria bacterium
CGTGAGTTTGATAAATCATTTCGGTTGCGTTCACTCACACCATTTCGTATCCGATAGGCGTGCATTGTAGCACAAACTTTCAGTTTGTGGCACATTTTCGCAAACTGGAAAGTTTGCGCTACATTTATCAAACTCACGTTACGATAGTATGGAAGGTAACACAAATGAAGAGCGTTTTCTTTGCACTCGGTTCTATCTTCAGTCTACTCGGTGTTTTGCTTGGTGCTTTTGGTGCACACACATTGAAAAAGAAATTGACACCGGAAATGTTGGATATTTTTGAGGTCGGTGTACGGTATCAGATGTATCACGGCATAGGATTAATTATAGTTGCGTGGGCACTTTCTCAATGGCAGAACACATTGACAACTGCTGCGGGGTGGTGTTTCTTCGCTGGAATTTTTATCTTTTCCGGTAGCCTCTATATCTTGAGTTTGACGGGTGTGCGTTGGCTTGGTGCTATTACGCCTATTGGTGGTCTGGCGTTTATCGCTGGGTGGGGGTGTCTGGTGATAGCGGTTTTTCAGAAATGAAGGAACTAATTATCTCTATTTACTATTCTCTCCCAATCCCATAGAAGGATTGTTCCATTTCGACCTACACTGGCTAAGGTTTTCCCATCTTGTAAGAATATTAGTTTCTTAAACTCGCTATTAGTCCCATCCGAATGTCCTGTGTGTATAGATAGAATTTGTCCACTATCCGAGTCTATCAGTCGAATACTGCCATCCTCTCCCCCACTCAAAAGTATTCTGCCATCAGGTGAAAATAGTAATACCTGAACGGAGTTACGCGTATTGATCATTCTTATAGGTTTGGCAGTTGTTAGATCTGTTAAATCCCATAGATAGACTGTTGAAATGTGTGAGCTGGCAAGCATATTTCCATCCGGAGAGAATGCCAAACTATCAATGGACCTTTGATCCCCTGTCGTCAATGTAAAGAGTTTATCAAATGTAATGAGTTTATCACCTGTCTCTGTACTCCATAAATTTATTTTGAGACCTTCACCACTACTTGCCAGTATCTTTCCGTTTGGTGAAAAGGCTAATGCTTTCACTCTTCGTTGGTTACCTTGAAACGTATATCTCGGATGAATTGACTTCGGATTAAAGATTCTTTCCCAAAACGTTTTAGATGGATTTGCAGTATCCCACAAATGAATTGTGCCAATTTGATACTTTGTAGTCGTGATCGCTACCATCTTTTCATCTGCAGAAAAAGCGTTAACTAAACTCAAATATTCTGATGGGTATCCATGTCCATCCAAGTTGTATCGCAGCCGAATCTTGGCAGAATCCCACAATTGTATTTTTTGTTTAAAACCGAATTGCTTAACAACAAATTTATTTGCATTTTGTGAGACTGTCAGAGGGCTCTTTAAGCTGAAAAAGGAACTTGAAAACGGATGTCCTGTATTGATGTCCCATTTTATCAGTATATTCTCGCCATTATGCACGTAAATTAGGGTGTTCCCATCTGCAGAAGCCGCAATATCTGTCACATTGTTTACATGCCCCGGACAAATATATTGCTGACGACCCGTGGTCGTGTCCCACGCACGGATTGTACCATCCTTACTCCCTGAAAGCAGCATTTTCCCATCCGGCGAGAATGCAAAAGCTACTATATCTGCTTTGTGCTTTCTGAGTTTCAAGGTGGGTAGAGTTTGACTATTTTCTCCTGCTAATTCTTCCTGTTGTACAGTAGCGTTCCACAAGTTGACATTACCATCATAATATCCACTTGCAAGGAGTTTACTATTTGGTGAAAAGGCTAACGCACTTAAGAACAGATCAGTGTTGAAAACCGCACGAACCGTTTTGGCGTCAAGGTCCCACAACAGAATAGTATCAAAATCACAACTCGCTAATGTCTTTCCATCAGGTGAGAACACTAACCCTCTGATTGATTCATGATCTTCTCTTTCCAGTGTGAACAGCCTTTCTCCAGTATCTGCATTCCAAACATGAATTGGATATCTTTCACCCTTTTCTTCTTTTGAGGTTGCAAGAAGGCGGTTATCTGGTGACAGTGCAATAGTTGGACTAATTCCCTCTTTCTCACCTACGTTTATATTTGTAATAGTCGGTGGTATGCCTGTGTCAAGGTTTGATACCTGAACTTTTTCAATTCCTCTGTGAATACTTACGCTCGCCAGTTTTGTGCTATCTTCTGAGAAATCTACTTTGTACAAGTTTTCAGCTGTCTCACCTTTGAGAAGAGTATGAAGTTCACCTTTACCTACATCCCATCGTGAAATTTCTCCATCTAAATTGACCCCGGACAGTGTGTTTCCATCCGAGGAGAATGCTATACCTAAGAAATAATGTCTGTCTCCTGTCAACAGTGTGATCTCTGCTCCTGTCTTTGCATCATACATCCAGACACCGATAGCAGTTGCTACAGCAAACTGGGCACCATCTGGCGAAAACTTGATGTCTCTTATTCCACCTTTGCCGAACCGAGCTTTCGCATCTTTTGGTAATTCCCATCGAGTATATTCAGTACTTGTTGGCTGAGGTATCAGTTCCGTTGAATCTCGAACGAAAACATCAGATACCTTACTTACGAACAAGATTCCAACCACTACCAGTACGATAAAGACGAGATACATTAACGCAATAGGGTGTCGTAAAACTTTCATAATTATTATTTCCTTGTGTAGTCGTGTTAGTAAACGTGAGTTTGATAATTAAATGCAATATGCGTTGTAGGTTGGGTTGAGGCACGAAACCTGACATGTATTGCTCTATAACGGGTCAAAATGTTGGGTTTCGTGCCTCAACCCAACCTACGTAAATTATTTGTTCTGATTTATCAAACTCACGTTAGTAAAGCTAAGTCTATTTATTTACATTTTTCATCTTTTCCCAATTCCAAAGGAGGATTGTACCATCTGCGCTTGCGGTGACTAAGGTTTTTCCGTTCCTTAAGAACCGTAAATCATAAATCTGCCGTGTATGGCATTTGTGTGTTGACAAGAGGTTCCCTGAGTTGACATCCCACAATTTAACCTCTCCATTACTATTCCCGCTTACAAGGATTCTGTCATCCGGTGAGAAATGTATTGCCATGAAAGTAGACTTTCCTGACCAAGTACTGATCTGTTTACCAGTTGCAGCTTCCCAACAGATGATTTTTTCCGCTCCTCTGCTGGCAAGAATTTTACCATCTGTTGAGAATGCGATTGATCTGGTGTAATTTCTATCTACGGCGAGTTTTTGATGGATGTTCAATGTCTCCAAATCCCAAAGGTTGATTTTGTCACCATCCCCACCGCTTGCAAGTATTTTTCCATCTGGTGAGAAAACTAAAGAACTTACTACTCCCCGATGTCCTTTTAGCGTGTGTTTTGGACGAATAGTTTTTGCGTTGAAGAAGAATCTACTAAAGATAGAATTAGACTGACTCCCGATATCCCACAGATGAATCTCACCAATTCTTCCTCTGGATGGGGAAGTTGCTAACATCTTTTCATCCTTAGAAAATGCGATTTCAGTATGCAATATGGACTCTGATGGGTACCCATGTCCTTTCAAGTAGATGCGATAACGTCTGTTTTGTATATCCCACAACCTTAGGTTTCTATCTGAAAGATCATCCATTGTGATAGTTGTTGCGTTTGGTGATATTGTCACGGAATAAGTAAATCCGAAATAGGATGCAGAAAGTTGGTGACCGTTCTCGATATCCCAAAGTCGTACCTGTGTAGGATAAGAATCCGAACTGGTTAGAATATTTATCTGTTCAGATACCGCTATAGATCTAATTCCCTCCATGTGTCCAGGACATGTGTATATCTGTCTTCCAGTGGTAGTATCCCATGCCCTAATTGTTCCGTCCTCACTGCCAGAAAGAAGTGTTTTTCCATCTGGTGAAAAAGCTAATATATTGATTGCATCTTTATGTCCTTTTAACTTTAGTGTTGGCATATATTGTCCAATTTTCCCGCCAAGTCCTTCCTTCTGTGCGGTAGCATTCCATAGACGGACACTACCGTCAGAACATCCACTGGCGAGTAGTCTACCATTGGGCGAAAAAGCTAAGGCATAGAAACTTGTGTCCAATGCTTTGAATGTTGCTTTAACATCTGTAGCATCAGTATTCCATAAATAGATTGAATCTGCACAGGCGGCTAATGTCTTACTATCAGGGGAAAATGCTAATACTCTTACCCATTCATTTGACTCTGCTGATCGTTCAAAAAGAAGCTTACCTGTATGTGCATCAAGTATCTGAATAGGGAAAACTTCGTTATGATTATCATTTTGCCGTGGTGTAGCAAGAAAACGCACATCAGGTGAAATAGCGATGATCTTGCCGTAGCCTCCTTTAAACTCTACGTCCAATTTTAATTCAGTAAGAATAGGTGCAAGGACATGGGTGTTAAGATCGTCATTAAGATCCCATACATAGATCTTTTCATCACCTACTCTACTAATACCGTAAAGCCTTGATCCATCCACTGTGAAAACTGCTGATGTTAAGTAGAATGCTTTTTCATTGCTGAGAGTGAATATTAATTCACCGTTTTCCATATCCCATTTCAGTATCTCTCCAATAGCATTTACACCGATCACGGTATCTCCGTTCTCTGTAAAAGCAACATCAAGGATATTCTGTCTTTTCCCTTTTAGCAGTGATATGATGCTTCCAGACTGTGCATCGTAAATCCACACACCGATAGATGTCGCGACTGCAAATCGATTGCCATCCGGTGCAAACTTGATGTTGTTTATCCTGCCCTTTCCCAAACGCATTTTCGCACCATCAGGCAATTCCCATCGGGTATATTCACTATTTGTTGGTACTTGGAATATTTCTGTCGAGTTCTTATTTGCTATCAGTCGTAGGAGAACAGTGACAGCAATAATGCCGAAGATGATTGTAGATAATATGAAGATGATACGAGATTTTTTCATGCCTGGTTCCTCGGTTACGAAACTATCCAATAGTTTAGCACAAAACGGTTCTCTTTTCTATTGTTTTCAGTCTATAAACATATCGTCCCTACGGGACTAAAGAATGATGTTCAATCATGATCTATAAACATATCGTCCCTACGGGACTAAAGAGGGATGTGTTTGTAGAAAGAAGCACAATCAAGGATGAATGTGGCAGAATACGCGTTTGGTATTCTGCATTAGATATATCAAGATGGATGGGATAGGGAAAAGTGAATGATGGATGGAAGGGGTTGGAGGAAGATAGCACAATCAAGGATGAATGTGCTACAGATATATCAAGATGGATGGGGTAGAGAAAAGTGAATGATGGATGGAAGGGGTTGGAGGAAGAAGTACAATCTAACAGAATGTGCTACAGCAGTATCAATTTGTATACGGTTGCTATTCTTCTATCGTTAAGGAAAGGCTTGTTGACCTGCCAACACCATCTATGCAGGTTAATTCATGTTTGCCAACGATAGGGGTTAGGAAGGAGGGTTCTATTGCTTGACCACTGAAGATTAGGTCACCGTTGAGGAACCAAAAAATATCTTGTGTATCACCAGAAACCGAAGCAGCTAAACGTATCTTCTGATACGCAACCGGGATGTTAGGACGGATATGATATACTGCATCCCGTGCGGGGGAAAGAATCACAGGACGCGTACCTGCCAGGAGACGGGTACAGTCCTCATTGTGTTTTGGTAATTTTGAGATACCGAACCCGTGCCCATTTAGCCATGTTGCCACTTCTGCGGGGAATACCGCTATGGTTTCATGACGAAACTCTCTTCCAGTGCGACATGCTGAACAGAGTCCTTCACCTGTTTCCGTATCAATCTGAACGGTTTTGTGTATGTGACATTCGCGAACGGAAGATACACCGGGGATATAAACATCTGTCGTTGAAGTTGGACAGTGGATTGAAACGGGTAGGCCTGTCAATGCACAGACAGGACGGGTCTTTAATTGGAATGGTCTGTTGTACCAATGAACTGTTTTTTCTCCTGATAGGGCAGTGAATAGATTGAAAAGGATAGGTGCTGCTGCTTGAGAACCGCTGAGCAGTGGAGAACCTGTACCATTGAAGTTTCCAACCCATACGCCTATGGTGAGTTCTGGTGAATAACCGATACTCCAGGCATCTCTATGACCGTAAGATGTTCCAGTCTTCCAAGCGACCTTCGGCATCGTTCCTGTTTGTTCAAATGAATCGGGGTAATCTGGTCGGACAAGTGTTGTGAGCATTTCGGTGATGATCCAACTGGTCTGAGGTCTTAGCAAACGTGTTGCTGTTGAAAACGATGTACCTTGCTTTTTCTTAGCATTGTTTTCTGCGTCAACGTTTCGAACTAACTGATACTGTGCGAATTCACCCATATTTGCTAAACCTGCATAGAGATTTGTGAGTTCAAGTAAATTGACACCACATCCACCCAGAATAAGGGAAAGTCCATAGTCCTCCTGATCAGAGAATGTCGTGATACCTGCCTGTTTTAGGAATCCGTATAGTTGGCTCTGTCCCATCTGTGCATAGAGGTTAACAGCGGGGACATTAAGGGACCGTGCTAATGCTTCCTCAGCGGTCAAATATCCTGTGAATTTTCCATCAAAGTTCACGGGAGAATACCCCACATAGTCCACCGGTACATCAAACAGAATTGTCTTTGGGGTTATAGATCCTCTATCTATGGCAAGTGCATAGACAAAAGGTTTGAGCGTTGATCCTGGGGATCGTACTGCAAGCGTGCCGTTGACTTGTCCTTGTGCGGATTTGTCAAAAAAGTCGTGCGAGCCAACCATCGCAAGCACTTGACGACTCTGCGTATCCATGATGACGACAGCACCTGTAGATATACCTTGCCGTTGTAATGGACGCAAACGTTCACGTAGGATTCGCTCAGCAGTGTCCTGATAATGCATATCTACTGTCGTAGGAATCTTATAGTCATTTGCAGATTTGGATGCTAAGGCGGGTTGTTCCTTCACAAGAAGCCGTGATAGATGCGGTGCTTTGAATGGTAATGTATATCGGGTTTCTGGAATCGGTTCTTTTAGTGCTTCTTGAAGTCGTTGCTTTGATATTTTTCCTGCATCCTGCATACGGTATAAGACCTTCTCTCGAGCTTTTCGGGCACTGTCAGGATAACGATCAGGACGTAGGTATTCCGGTGAGTTTGGAATTGCTGCTAATAGAGCTGCTTCTCCCAGGCTGAGTGCGCTTTGCGGTTTGTTGAAGTAGAGTCGTGCAGCTGCACCTGAACCGACTATGTTCCCACCGTAAGGTAACATATTGAAGTAGTGTGTCAGTATTTCAGTTTTTGTGAATGTCAATTCAAGTTGAAGTGCACGGAACATCTCTATGATTTTATTAGGTATCGTGCGGTCTTTCGGTTCTATGAGTCTTGCTAATTGCATGGTGATAGTTGAACCGCCGCGCACGACTTTACCCGATCTGATATTGTCAATGGTGGCATTAAAAAGTGAAACCGGATTGACACCCCAATGCTGGTAAAAGTATTTGTCCTCATACGTTAGCATAGCGGATTGAAATAGGGGTGATATTTCATCAAGAGAGGTCTCGGGAAATCTCCACATTTCATCGGGTGATGTGAACGCACGCAGCCACTCACCGTTTCTATCAAGTATAACTGTTGATGGTGAAGGTTGCAGTTTTTCTAACGGAAGTGGGAAACACCAATTGGCAATTAGAAATAACAGGAAAGGTGTTATGGGTATAGCAACAATATACCATCTTCTCAATAAGAATCTAACGATTCTGGTGTTATGAAGTTTTCTCAAAGAGGGTGTGAGGGGTTTAATCATTTTCATGGTTAGTAGGGTGGATGAAGAGATGGAGGGAAGAGGAATAAACCCTCCATCTCTTCCGCATATTGCCCTATGAGTTTGGGCATAGAACAAACTCCTGTACTTTTTTCAGACTACTCTCCAACTTTTATATTTCCACTACCTGCAACAGATGACTTCACTGGGTCATACATAGCTTCCGCTGTAACTGGTGGTAAGGTAAAGTTTCCGCGGGTTACTGCTCTAAGTGCGTAGTGAAATTTGCGTTGTCTTTGTCGTGGGAATGTACCGAAGAATATCAACCTATCGTCCCGAATGTCTACATAGTCGGGATTGAAGTCTTGTTGTTTTAACCAGGGTATTCCTGCGCGTGATGCTAACCTTGCATTTTCAATTTCGAAACCTGCGGGGAGCATATCAACGACTACGACATTCTCAAGGTTTGATGTAAGAGCTTTGACTGTAACCTCAGCGATTATCATGTCGCCGTGCTGGAATTCGTTTTCATAAGGGATTCCCTCTTGATTGAGATAACGTCGTCGGACTTCTATATCGCGATCATACTCTTCAATATGTGAGTCCCGTCTTATGCCGAATGCTGACCAATAGTAGTAGCAGTTCCCTGTACCTTCAATAGCGATCTTGACTTGTGCACCGTCCCAATCGGCATCATCCAGACGAAATGATGGTGTCGTAGCATCGAAATCAGCAAGATGTTCACCATTTAGTGTAACATTTCCGATGTAGTCCCCATCCATCTGTTTTTTCATGATTTTCCCGAGGGCAAGGAATGCAAATGCGTTCTCTTGTGTCGTGCCCCATCTATTTCTTTTTGATGCTGCTTTGCTAAGATTACTAACAAGCATTGGAATAGATGGGTGATTTTCGTTTACTTCTGATAATACGTCAAGCATAATTGCCTGTGAGCGTACTGGGGAATCGAAGTTTCTACCGGTATCCCGACTTCCATTAGTCTGAGCCGAGACAGAAGCGGGTAACATTGAAAGTGCGGTTTCCAATTCACCACTCAGTGCAAAAGCACCAGCCAATTGGAACTGACTATATTCTGAAAGTCCGCTAAGTAGGTTATTCTTAAGGTAGTGCATGACGCCTTTTTCTGGCTGTCCCGCTGCCGCTAAGACGTAACAAGCATATACTGCCCGTTGCGTTTTATATCTATTGGAATTATTAACAGACTTTTGTGTGCCTGAAATTTCTTTTGCCTGTTGCTTTAATCCATCAATCAGTCCATCGTAGACACGATCAGAAACTTCGTAACCGGCTTTGCGCGCTTCAATCAGAAAGTGAGACGCATAGACACTGCTCCAGTGGTTGATGTAATGCCCCCCTGGCCAATATGAGAAGTGATTCTGAGATGTGAGCATACCCTCAAGTTTTGCGATTCCTTGGGTTAGGAAGTGATCAACGTTTTCGTCTGAAGCAAGTTCAGGATCAACAGTCTTTGCTATATCGCTAAAATAGAGCAGTGGAAAGACTTTACTTGTCGTCTGTTCAAGGCAACCGTAGGGGTATTTGATCAGATAGCGTAGTCCACCGGCGAACCCAATTGCAGGAAAAGGTGATACCGTCAGCGTAAAGTCGGAGGAATTCGGTATTAGGTTTGAAGGGAATATGATCTCTGCGGGTTCTTCTGCAGTAATCAGACCGTTTCCTGTCTCAGTGATGGGGGGTGCAGCAGATCGAAGCGGCAGTTCTACAGACATCTGTGTATTTTCATTGTTCCCTGAAGCGGTTACTTCAAAGGATGCTTTACCTATTGAGTCAAGTGCAAGTAGTTCGAACAACAGTTGTGCTTCTTTATCCGCAGCGATCTGTATATTTTTACGCAACCTATTGTCCTTAATTTGGTTCTCTACCTCTATATCGTTAGAGATGAATTGCACATCACCCGCCGCTTGTATCTCTACTTCAAATTCTCCATCAGTACCTGTGCCGTTGTGAACACTGACAGGGAATTGGATGTGGTCACCACCAGAGAGGAATCGGGGAAATGTTGGTGTCAAAACAATGGGTTCCACCACTCTCGTGAATTTCTCTGCGGAACCGAAGTTTGTATTTGAGTATGCAACAGCCATCAATCTCAACGTGCCGTTAAATTGTGGAATATGGAAGCTCGCTGTCCCGTTTCCGTATCGGTCTGTCTTTATTATTCCTGACCAGAGTGAAACAGGTTTGACGCGCATGACGCTTGATGCGTTAAGTCGTTTTGACCGTCCATCTAAGCCCTCAGCGCCATCTCCGCCAGTGCTGGAGTCTCCCTGCCCTGCTTCCAGTTCGGGTAAAATAGCTGAATAGAGGTCATACGCTGCTGTTTTCAGTCCGCGTTGACGATAAAAATAACTGTGAGGATCGGGCACACTGAAATTGGTTAACTGGAGTATGCCTTCATCAACGGCAGCGATAGTCACATGTGAGTATGGACTATGTGTCCCGTTCACCCGAAATTTGACGGTTAAATCTGTATTCGGTCGTATCTCTTCAGGTGCATCTATTTCAACACTGAATCGGTTGGCTTCAGTATCTAACTTTAATGGGATTACGCCGTAAGCGCGTGCGGGTGAATGTTCTTTTAGTGACTTCGTTGAACGGATGAGCGTACCGGAAATGAATACATTTGGTCTATAACTTGATTTAACAGGAATATCCAGACTGGCAGTGTTGCCATTTAGTCTAACGGTGCGGTAGCTGATGATCTTTTCGCGCTCAATCGTCAATAGGAGTTTACCAGCGAAAGGTGCTTTGATGTTTACTTTTGCTGTCTCACCGGGTTGATACGCCTTTTTGTCTAATGTCATTTCAAGCAATGTTGGATTTTCCATTGACACAGGCACACTGCCCCACCCATAAGTCTCTATTTTGAGTTCAGTCTTCGCGCCAGATTCTACATCTTCAAGATGTATACGGTATTCACCATATTCAGTAGGTGTATATTGGAATATTCCGATTTCTTCTGTTGTAATCACCTGATGGGTTTCTAATTTCGTTAATTGCTTATCCGAGACATACTCGTATCGTCCGCGTGCATTTCGCCGCAGGATAGAATTCCAATGCACTTTGTGAACTGTGAGTGTTAGGGCACGTTCTGAAGCAATATTGCCAGTTTTATCCAATGAGATATATTCTATATTCACATTCTCATTAGGTTTGACAGCTCTTGTATTTGATTGTCTGATGCCAACATAGTGTGAATATGGATGAATAGTGACACGATATGAAGCGGAAACAGCTCTACCCCCCGGTTCGTTCACAGATGCAGTTAGAATGCCACTTAACTGAGATGGGGATTTGACTCTCTCGGGTAGTTTGAATTTATACTGTGCTATCCCTTCAGCATCCGTCTTTGAGTCTCCCAAAGTGATACGTTGTTTATCGAATGGAATAGAGCTGGAGAAATGGAATGAATTCCATTTCTCTGTTGGCACATAAGGAACAGTTTCAAGTATATAAGATGCGGTAACTTTACGGTTTGCTGCGGGTGGCCCGAACAGATTAACAGCGGAAACGTCCATGCTGACCTCTTCCGCTAAGTCATACACGTTCTTATTTGTTGCGATATTGACCTTCATTCGGTCGGGCATGAATTCCTCAACTTGAAAACCTCTTCGCCCAATTTCTTTGCCAGCAACACTCATCTTTGCAATGTAATTACCGGTCTGTGCATACGCGGTAAGTGGTACTGTAATCTCGCACCCTCCGCGTCTATCCGTTGTTTTACGAAACTCGTTTATTATTCTGCCATCTGGTGCTAAAATATCAATATTGACGGGTAATGTAGGAGGCGTAATGTTCTGTTTTCCGCGTACTACTGCTGCAAGATCAACTTTTTCGCCAGGGCGGTAGACACCTCTGCTTGTATAAAGGAATGCGTCATATCCTGAGTCCAAATAGGGAGAGCCGCCAACATTGAAGTCACCTGTAGAGAGTTGATGCCGGTTTAATTGAATAAAGGAGAGGTCTTTTCCCTTCTCTGCTATTAACATAAAAGGTGTAAATCCTTCGGTTTTCTGTGCAACGGAAGTGAACTTAATGAAACCTTCCCAATTCGTTTGTCCGGAAAGTAGTGTCTGATTGTTATCACTTACTAACCTAACGTTTGCTCTTGCGACAGGTCTTGTGGTTGCAAGCGAATTGATCCAGACCCATAGTTCATCTCCAGTCTGTTTAGAAATAATGCCAAGGTCCGTTAGCATCACCCATTGCGTAGCGCGGGCTCGGTAGCTATTTGGGTCTCGTGCAAAGACTTTGAAAATACCGATACGTTTGTCATCCAAATATTGTCCCAGATTAATATAGTTTTGGACTTCATCGTTCAACTTTGAGGAAATGTTGAGCGTTTCAGAATGAATATGTTTACCTAAATTATATGTCCAATTGCTCCAGTTGTTCTGTTTGGCAGCATAAACAAGATTATTACCGAAAATCTTTTCTATCTGAAGTGATACCTTATTTACGTTTATTGTCGCTAAACCGAGGTTCATATTCTGGTTTCTGGTGAGAAAGAACCCACTTCCGACGAAACGTACCTGAGGTGGAACATCGGGAATTGCAAGACGGACAGTATAAGGCTTCTTTAGTACTGAACCGTCAATAGCAGTCAAACCCTCCTGAATGGTGAGCTCATATCTGTTACGTCGTTCAAAATTACCGTATATTTCTACCTGTCCGTATCGTGTAATAACCTGTGTTTCAATATCAGGATTTATCTGTATATAAGGTTCCACTGTATCAGTTGGTATACGTGAGCTAAAGCGGACAGCGAAATAGGGTCTTCCTGATCCTTCGTGAACATTGGCATAAGTCACACCGAGTGTTTCGCGTCCTGTTAAGGTCAGTGTTCTCACATAAGGATTTTTCAATCCTATTTTCCCCCCTGTAGGTTTGAATCCTTTCTCTATTTTGAACTTAAGGGTTTGGTCTCCGATGAGTCGTGGAATCTTTTCGGTTTCTATTTGTATCTCTCTTGCGATACCATTTTGGGGATTTAGCGTAAAGGGTATATCTAAATCTTCTTGGAGTCGTGCTGACATATTTGCGCGCAGATCAGCAATATTGACCGGATAGTTAAAAGTGAGTTTTCCGACTGCCATTGCGTCTGTTTTTGTATACTTAAACTCAAGGTTTTTACTCTGCACATTAAAAGTCTCTGTTGAGAATGTGAATTTTCTGTCGCCTGTGATAACAAACCCAAGAGTACTCTGATGTAATTTAGGAGAAAGTTCAACGGTGTAATTTGCGGAAGGGGATAATGCGGAATCTAAGAAGAAGCGAATAGTGTCAGTGGTTATCCAACGTGCAACACCTTTAACAGTTGGTGTAAATTGGATTGCCCGCTTAGGCAATTCTGTGTTAATTACAGAATTATCAACGACGGGTTCTGAAAATGTTATCGTGAAATCTGCCCATAGCGGCACCTTTTCTCCTTTTGGTTCAAAAGATTTTACGGTGACACGCGTCTTTTCACCTGATATAAGACTATGGATATAAAGCGAACCGATAATTAAGACAAGTAATGAAAGTACTGCAACAATACCTATTAATAACTTATTGGATTCTACAGAGAAGATTTTTCTTAAGTCTATCATTTTTACGTCTCCTAAAAGTATTTACACTTTGAAGGGGTCATTTTATAAGGTGTTTTTAGCAATTTCCGTGCCAAATTTCATGTCATCGCAACTTAAGGAAGTGACAATCGAGAATCGGCCATGTCTATTTTAACTGGCCTCCTACATCTCAATTTGTAGCCTAAACTGTTAGTAAATCAACGGTATGAATGCCTTAATGAAGTTAAAGTAACGTGAGTTTGATAATTAAATGCAATATGCGTTGTAGGTTGGGTAGAGGCACGAAACCCGACACGTATTGCTCTATGGTCAAGATGTTGGGTTTCGTTCCTCAACCCAACCTACGCAGTTATTTGTTCTGATTTATCAAACTCACGTTAAAGTATTAAATTGGGTAATATTTTATTTTTCCCAGACCCGGTAGGTTCGGTTTCCTAACCGAACTATAGGCGTCAATTTTAGAAAATGTCTGGGTTACTGTTAACACCTCTAAGGGCGCATGATTATTGAGATTGTCCCTCTTTAGTCCCGTAGGGACGATATGTTTATAAATACCGTCGCATAACATATCGTCCCTACCAAATCAACGCCAAATGCGCGTTTGGCATTTGTCGGGACTAAAGAGGGGGCAGGACACGTTTTCTATAAACATAGCGTCCCTACGGGACTGAAGACATTACCTCAACGGACTTATCCCTTAAATTGACACCTATAGTTCGGTTAGGAAACCGAACCTACCGTGCCTGGGTCCTAATTACCTAATTTATTTTTTTAACTTCATAATGGCATTCTCCGTGTTTTACAGGTACAATCTGAATGTAAATTAGTTGGAAGGAATTGGAAAACATGTAAGCATGTGTAAAAAAAGACACATATTTAATCTAACGTGAGTTTGATAATTAAATGCAATATTCATTGTAGGTTGGGTTGAGGCACGCCAATCAAATATTAACTGGCAACATGTATTGCTCTATAATGGGTCAAGATGTTGGGTTTCGTTCCTCTACCCAACCTACGTAAGTTATTTGTTCTGATTTATCAAACTCACGTTAATCTAAAACCAGAATCGCGACATCAAAATGAACTGATTATATCCTTTGAGTTGTCTTAACATACCTTTGTCGTTGATTTCGTCATCGGGTTTTCGGTCTGCATTCGGTAAATTTGCCCAATAGAACAAGGAGATTGCGCCATTTTCCATAAAGTTGTATTGTGTGATGAATGTGATACGTCTACTTGCATCGCCCAAGACAGTTCTATCGGGATCGAAGAGTCCGTATCTACCTGCAACCGTCAATTGTGGTATAATGCGATATTTTGCCCCCACATAATAACCTTTAGAATCAATTTCAGCAAAATCTAAATCCGATTCGGGTGCAATAGATGCCTGCATGTCATTAGCTGACGCGTCTTTAAAGTTGAATTCCCCCTCTAAACTTATCCCTCTGTAAGATGCAGTAATGAATGTGCTGATAAGTCGTTCCCAATCATCCCCTGGTTTTTCATAGATACAGGAAACGCCTGCGCGTACAGCACCGAGTTGTCCCCCAATTGTACCGAGTAGTCCTTGTGCCTTTGCATTATCGGTGTTAAAGAATGCTGCATTGTAAAACACTCTCCCTGCGCTTCCACCAAGCTCGATCCCTACATCCCGTTTATTTGACCCCAGATTGTAACCTTCTCTGACAAGGATATTATGATCTTTTTGCTTTATACCATAGGGTAAACGGAATTGTCCTACTTTGAAGTAGAGATGTTTCGGTATTGCGTCTACAGTTGCGAAAGCATTCAGAGTAGTACCTAAGTTGTTTGAAAATGTAAGCCGGATTCGTTCAGAGGCTTGTGCATTGAATGTCGCCTCTGCCTGCATCAACAGAAACCTATCTACAGATGTATGACATGCGTTACAGTTTGCTATCGTACCTTCACTGGTGTCAGGATGCATGGTATTGATGAATGCTGTCTGCAGCTCTAACGATGTTGTGAACTGTTTGATGGCATCTTTTATCTCTTCAGGGACAGCATCAGGATCAAAATCTTCAGGGAATTCAAAATAGTTTTCCTCAAATATCTCACCAATGCGATTTCTGGGTCCCCCACCAGCGGGGTCAATGTGACAAAAAGTGCAGTCTTTGTCTAATTCTGCTGCGAATTCAGGTCTCGCTTCAGCTTTGTTTACTGAGAAAACAGACAGTGTAAATATAGCAATAGCAAGAATTAGTAGTGATGTTAGAACTTGCCTCTGTAGAAATGTAGCAGTAGAAGAAAGAAGATTGGATTTAAACAGACATATTAGCAAAACATACTCCTTAAAACTATTATGCGTTTTCTTATAGTGGATTCTACAATTAACTTTACATCTGAGTTGTAGGAGGGAACTCCGATTCCCGACTATTAGGGGTTGCGTCGCGATTCGGAGATCGCTCCTACAGAATATATGTAAACTTATTTACATAATTTACTATAAATCTGATGAATGGGTCAATATGATACATATTCTAACAAAAGACAGAAAAAGTATCAATATATTTAAACAGAGTTGAAACAGAAAACCGAGCACCAGCGGTGCGAAAGGTGTATAGAAATGCAGATTGTTATTGTAGTCTTAACATGAGTTTGATAAATCAGAACAAACAACTTACGTAGGTTGGGTAGAGGCACGAAACCCAACATTTTGCCCGATTATAGAGGAATACGTGTCGGGTTTCGTTCCTCTACCCGACCTACAACGAACATTGCATTTAATTATCAAACTCACGTTAGTCTTAAGTTAAACCTATGAAGAATTGAACTCAAGCACCCCATCAATTTCCCTCACAACCCGTAACGTCTCTGCAATAGCAACCAAAATGGAACGATACTGTTTAATATCATCATGACTTAGCTCTATGTTCTTCCGATCTTTTAGCCACTTTTCACATACCGGATATGCACCGATCTCATATTCCCATACCTCAGCAGGCACGTCCGTGAAATGTTGCGTGGTGTTAATCCACACCTTACCGTCTTCATAGCGAGGTTTTGAGACAACACTATCACCATCACCTTCAAAGCGATGACGAATAGGAATTTGCACATCCTTTAGCAGATACCAATTAATCAATTCCTGCCCTAATGCTGCGAGTTTACGGAAGTAATTAATATCCTGCGGCAAAGGAATACGTGGAAAATCGTATTTTAGAAACTCATAATACCGTTCGCGATAGGTTGGACTATAAAGCACAGCATAGATATAGGCGAGGATCTCCTCTGGTGTAACGTCTTCGGGGAGTCCAAAAGGTGGAGTCTGCGGTAATCCCAACGACTCCGATAGTGTAGTAAGAAATGCAGGTTTAAAATTGAGTTTAGGTTCTGTTGAATCAAATAATCCTTCTGACTTTGGATACAGGTAGAGCGGGAATACGTGGGAGGATTCACTACCTCTGTTTGAGATATAACAATTGTCAGTGATTATATTTGAAATTATGACGTGTTGCCAATTGGCACTTGTGACAATGCGGCAGACGCAGATGGCGGTATTTTTTTCCGAAGATTGGGCATATTTGTTGGGCGCGGCATGCAGTGAAATCCGCGTGATTGTCCAGTATAGTAAGTCCAACGTGCATCAAACGGACGGTAGTAAATTCGCGCTGTATGCTGGTCTATATCGGGATGGTTACGGAGATCCGCCTGAGCAAGGTGAACCTGCCAATCTCTGGTATCCCGCCCCAAACTATACCGTTCCCGTGCCTCTTCCACAGAAAGCGAAACAAAATCGGTTACTGTTTCACGCACTGCTTCAGCAGTTCGATGAATTGTCAATTTATCTCGTGCGGTGACAATACCAATTGAACTAGTTTGAAAGATGTCAGTAATTTGCCATCCATCTTCATATTCGCTATTGTAATCTGTTGCTTGCGGTACCAATAGATAATAGGGGGATATCGGTTGCAGTTTGGACCACTGTGTGGACTGAATATCGCTCTCCGCAAGTTTTCTGTATTTTTCTTCTCTACTTCCCCACATATCTGCGTGATAAACTTTTGCGGGTGTAGGATTGTCCCGTTCTTTGACACATAAGAGAATAGAGACTCCTTGTGAAATGTCAAAGACATTTTCATTTTTCTCTCCCTCTGGAACCGCTTCCTGTATCCTGATACTACCGTGTAAATTAAGTATGTAGATAGTGTTGAAACTCGTTATTAGACTTTGACGTATGCCGCGAGCAGTAGGAGCTTTAATGAAATTATTGTTGACAATATAACCGATAACGCCTTCGCCGTTTTTATCAATCCTCCACTGTGCCCATCGGATAAACTTCACATAGTCATCTTGAAGTGCCCTTGGGTTTATTTCATCGAGTGGTTCTCCATCTACCTGACTATAATCCTCCATGAGTTCACCGATAAAAGTTAACCTTCCAGCGACTCGGTTTGGATTGGCAGAATGTTGCTTATATGGCGGATTGCCGAGAATAACGAGAATAGGTTCGTCCCGTTTTACAGAGAGTGCGGCATTCGCTTCATCAGAGATAAATGCAGCAAAGGGTAAAGGAGGCTGCATTTCGTCCGGTTGTTCCAAAGCGTTGGTGAGATAGATACCGAGACGTTCATCATCACGCCATCCTTGGGCTTTCAGATATAGGCTTAACTTCAGATGTGCAATCGTATACGGCGCGACAAGCAGTTCAAATCCGAAAATCCGTTTGACAAGTTGCGCGTTGATATACCGATTCCAATCTCCCGTACCGTAATTCGTTGTAACGTATTCTCGGATATGGTCAAGCACGGACAGCAGGAATCCACCTGTACCTGTAGCAGGATCAAGGATTAACGTATTGTCATCTGCAAGTCCATCGGGTCTATTGAGTTCTGTTTTGAGCAGGGAATCTACTGAGCGAACAATATAGGAGATAACCTGTGGCGGCGTATAAAAAACGCCACGATCAAAGCGGAGTTCTGAATTATATTCTTTCAGAAATGTTTCGTAGAAATGGATAACCGGGTCTTCAAGGTGGTTATTTGCAGAGAAAGCTGTGCGGAGCATTTCAGTTGAAACGTTTTGGAGAAGC